>JAPOKJ010000048.1 GCA_029977705.1 Burkholderiales bacterium
GCGAGACCATCGAGGAAGGCGAGCGCCTGTTCTCATGGCAGGCCGGCGCCGTGCCATCGGGCGCGGTGACGTCAGGCGCCGCGCCCTCACAAGCCACGGCTGCGGGCACACCGGCGCGGGCGGGGCCGTCAGACATCCAGGCAACGGGCCACGGCGGGACCGGCGCGGCCGGCACCGCGCCACGACCCGAGCGCGAGGACCTGCGCCGCCTGCACGATCGGCAGGCCTTCCTGCTCGATGAGAATCGCGATGCGGCGGTGACCAAGCGCCATGCCACCGGCCTGCGCATGGCCCGTGCCAATGTCGCCGACCTGGTCGATGAGGGCAGCTTCATCGAGTACGGCGCGTTTGCAGTGGCCGCCCAGCGCACCCGCCGCAGCCTCGATGACCTGATCGCCAACACACCGGCCGACGGCATGATCACCGGACTGGGCACGATCAATGCAGCCCGATTCGGCCCCGACCGCAGTGCCTGCGCCGTGATGTCCTACGACTACACCGTGCTGGCCGGCACGCAGGGGACGATGAACCACAAGAAGACCGATCGCCTGCTCGATGTGGCCCTGCAAAAGCGCCTGCCGATGGTGCTCTTTGCCGAAGGGGGGGGCGGGCGCCCGGGCGATGTCGACAAGGCCAACCTGCATGTGGCCGGCCTGCATCTGACCACCTTTGCCAAGTTTGCAGCCCTGTCGGGCGAAGCGCCGGTGGTGGGCATCGTCGCCGGCCGCTGCTTTGCCGGCAATGCGGCCCTGCTCGGTTGCTGTGATGTGATCATTGCCACCCGTGACAGCAATATCGGCATGGGCGGCCCGGCCATGATCGAAGGCGGCGGCCTGGGCCGGCATGCGCCCGAGGCCATCGGCCCGAGCGACATCCAGACGAAGAATGGCGTCATCGACTGCCTGGTCGAGAACGAGGCCGAAGCGGTCGCGCTGGCCAAGAAATACCTGGCCTACACCCAAGGGCCGCTGCCGGACTGGCAGGCGCCCGCCGAGTTCGGGCTACGCGAGGCCATCCCCGAGAACCGTCTGCGCAGTTACGACGTGCGCAAGCTGGTCCTGGGGCTGATCGATGTGGGCTCCGGTCTCGAGTTGCGTCCTGATTTTGGCGTCGGCATCCAGACCTGGCTGGTGCGCATCCAGGGCCAGCCGATGGGCCTGATGGCCAACAACCCCTTCCACCTGGGCGGCGCCATCGACGCCGACGCTGGTGACAAGGCGGCCCGCTTCATGCAGCTATGCCAGAGCTACAAGCTGCCGATCGTGTCGCTGATCGACACCCCCGGCTTCATGGTCGGCCCGGAGATCGAGAAGGTGGCCCAGGTACGCCATGTCAGCCGCATGTTCGTCACCGCGGCCAAGCTCACCGTGCCCTTCGTGGCGCTCGTGCTGCGCAAGGGCTATGGACTGGGCGCGATGGCCATGGCGGCCGGGGGCTTTCACTCGCCGGTGTTCACGGTGTCCTGGCCCACCGGCGAGTTCGGTGGCATGGGCCTGGAAGGCGCGGTGCGGCTGGGCTTTCGCAAGGAACTTGAAGCCAAGGCGGAAGGCCCCGAGCGCGAGGCGCTGTTCCAGCAACTGCTCGCCAAGATGTACGAGGCGGGGCGCGCCATCAATGTGGCCGCCATGCTCGAGATCGACGCCGTGATCGACCCGGCGGAAAGCCGCGACTGGATCCTGCGCGGCCTGCAGGCGGCCCGGCGCTCTGGTCCGCCAGCGGAACCGCGCCGCTTCATCGATACCTGGTAGCGCTCAGCCTCCCGGCCCGAAGACAAGGTCTGCCGGTCCGCGTCCCGGACCGTGGCCGAAGAGGCCAGGCATCCCTTGTTCCGGCGAACCCCACACACCCTCTGGTCGGGTGGGGCAGGCTGGATGATGCGAATCTTATGAATCTTACTAAGTCTTAATAATTTCAATAATTATTGTATAATGCGGACCTTATGGATCCTGTTCTCAATCCATTTGCACCTGGCGCAGGTACGCCTCCGCCCGAGCTGGCCGGCCGCAAAGAGCTGCTGGAAACCGTACGCGTGGCCATTGCACGTGTGCGCCGGGGCCTTCCCGCGAAGAGCCTGATGCTGGTGGGTTTGCGAGGCGTCGGCAAAACCGTCCTGCTGGACAGGATGAGGGACGATGCGGAAGCGGCGGGCGTCCACACCCTTCGAATCGAAGCCCCGGAGGGGCGATCCCTGCCTGCCATGCTGGCGCCGCAGCTTCGGCAGGTTCTCATCAAATTGAGCCGTCAGGAGCAAGTCAAAGAGGCCGCCCGAAGGGGCTTGCGTGCGCTCGCAGGCTTTGCCAAAGGCCTCAAGCTCAAGTACGAGGACATCGAGGTCGGGCTTGATCTGGATCCAGAGCCTGGTCTAGCGGACAACGGCGACCTGGAACAGGACCTGCTTGCCTTGCTGGAAGAGGCAGGGCTTGCCGCAAAAGCCGCAGGCAGCGCGTTGATCATGTTCATCGACGAACTGCAGTATGTGAACGAAGACCAGCTGGCGGCCCTGATCACGGCAATGCATCGGTGCGCGCAACGACAGGTGCCCATCATGCTGGTGGGTGCGGGTCTGCCGCAATTGCGCGGTCAGATGGGCAACGCCAAGTCGTATGCGGAGAGGCTTTTTGATTTCCCGAGTGTCGGCCCACTGGCAATCGACGATGCCCGGCAGGCCATTCAAAAACCGATCGAGCATCAAGGCGCAACCATAGAACCACTGGCAGTCGACAGCATCGTCCAGCAAACTCAGGGCTATCCCTATTTTCTGCAGGAGTGGGGCAAGCACGCCTGGGAGACGGCGCCGGTTTCCCCAATACGCGTTGACGACGTCATCAACGCAACGCAATCGGCCACTGCGGCGCTGGACGAAAGTTTCTTCCGGGTCCGATTTGATCGTCTGACGCCCGCCGAGAAAAAGTATCTTCGCGCCATGGCCGCCTTGGGACCAGGACCGCATCGGTCAGGAGACATCGCTGACTTCCTGGAAAGAAAAGTCACGGCGCTTGCACCGATGCGCTCGCAACTGATTCGCAAAGGCATGGTCTGGAGCCCCAATCATGGCGATACCGCTTTCACCGTGCCCCTTTTCGATGAGTTCATGAAACGGATCATGCCGGGGGACGACTGGCGCGGCGCCGTTTGAGCCGATTGCGGTATCCTCCGGGCGGCTTTCTCCGCCTCCTGCCCCCATGAACCAGCCCGCCGTAAAATCCCCGCTTGCCGATCAGGTCAACATCCGCCGTACCTTTGCGATCATCTCGCACCCGGACGCCGGCAAGACCACCATCACCGAAAAGCTGCTGTTCTTCGGCGGTGCCATCCAGGTGGCCGGAGAGGTTCGGGCACGCAAGGCCAGTCGCCATGCCACTTCCGACTGGATGGAGCTGGAAAAGCAGCGCGGCATCTCGGTCACCTCCTCGGTGATGCAGTTCCCGTACCGCGAACACATCATCAACCTGCTCGACACGCCCGGTCACCAGGACTTCTCCGAGGACACCTACCGCACCCTCACCGCAGTGGATTCGGCGGTGATGGTGATCGACTCGGTCAACGGCGTCGAATCGCAGACCATCAAGCTGCTCGAGGTGTGCCGGCTGCGTGACACGCCCATTCTGACGTTCATCAACAAGATGGACCGCGAGGGCCGCGCCCCGATCGACCTGCTCGATGAAATCGAGAGCGTGCTCAAGATCGAATGCGCGCCGATGACCTGGCCGATTGGCGCCGGCAAGCAGTTTCGCGGCGTCTATCACCTGTACAACGACAGCATCCTGTTCTTCGATCCGCAGGGCGCCCATCGCGCGATCAACATCCAGGGTCTGGACAGCAAGCAGCTCGACGAACTGCTGGGCGAGCATCAGGCCGCCGAACTGCGCGCCGAGGTGGAACTGGTGCGGGGCGCCTCGCATCCTTTCGACAAGGATGCCTACCTGGCCGGCAAGCAGTGCCCGGTGTACTTCGGCTCGGCGATCAACAACTTCGGTATCCAGGCCCTGCTCGATGCCATCGTCGACCTGTCGCCGGCGCCGCGCCAGCGCGAAGCCACCACGCGCATCGTCGATGCCTACGAGAAGGAGTTCTCCGGCTTCGTCTTCAAGATCCAGGCCAACATGGATCCGCGCCACCGCGACCGCATCGCCTTCATGCGCGTCTGTTCCGGGCGCTTCGAGCGCGGCATGAAGCTCAAGCATGTGGGTATCGACAAGACCCTGGCGATCAACAATGCCATCACCTTCATGGCGCAGGATCGCAATACCACCAATGAGGCCTATGCCGGCGACATCATCGGCATTCCGAACCACGGCACGATCCGTCTGGGCGACACCTTCACCGAGGGCGAGATGCTGCACTTCACCGGCATCCCCTCTTTCGCGCCGGAGCTGTTCCGCGCCGTGCGCCTGCGCAATCCGATGAAGGCCAAGGCCTTGCAAAAAGGCATCGACCAGCTGGTCGAGGAAGGTGCCACACAGGTGTTCCGGCCCATGGGTGGCAACGAGATCATCATCGGCGCCGTCGGCGCGCTGCAATTCGACGTGGTCGCCTACCGCCTGGAAAACGAGTATGGCGTTGACGCCGTGTTCGAGCCCACCTCCACCGTCACCGCACGCTGGCTGCGCGGCGACGAGGCCGAGATCAAGCAGCTGATCAACACCCAGGGCCACAGTGTCGGTCTCGATGTGGCCGGCGAGCCGGTGTATCTGGCGCCCAGTTCGGTCAGCCTGATGATCATGCAGGAGCGCTTCAAGAACATCCAGTTCATGAAGACGCGCGAAGTGGTACGGGTGGCGCAGGCGGGCGAACAGGCCTGATCGCGAGCAACCCTGACGGGTCTCTGTCAGGGCGGGGCTTGCAGGTCACCGCGTGGCTGTCGGCCCGGGATCGCAACGCGGCAGATCGCCCGCAAAGGCCCGCCCCCATGCGACTATCAGAAGCGCGAGAAATACTCGCGCGCCTGAAAGCCCAGGGGGTCTTCAGCCGCCCAGGAACGCTTGAGCTCGTTGTAGCCCACCTGGCCGAAGTAGTGCAGGAAGTCGGCGCCAAAGCCCTCCAGCATGGCCTCGTCCTCCTGCATCGCGCCCAGGGCATCCTCGAGCCCGACGGGCAAACGCTGGCTGTTGGCTGCCGTCGAATAGGGTGACTCGCAGGCCGGCGGCGCCGTCAATGCCCGTGCGATGCCATCGAGTCCGGCATGGACCTGCGCGGCGATGTACAGATAGGGGTTGGCCAGCGGCTCACCCAGGCGGTTTTCAATGCGCGTGCCCGGATCGGCCGGCCCTCCCACGACACGCAGCATGGCCCCCCGGTTGTCATGCCCCCAGACCGCCTGCTGCGGCGCCAGGGCGTTGGGCCGGAAGCGCTCGTAGCCGTTGATGGTGGGCACACAGAAGGCGGCCATGCCAGGGGCATGCGCCAGCAGGCCCGCCAGGTAGTGGGCGCCCAGCGGGCTCAGACAGGCCAGGGCATCCGCATCATGAAAGGCAGCCGGGCCCTCGGGCTTCATGAACAGGTTCCGGCCCTGCGCATCAACCAGGGACTGGTGCAGGTGCCAGCCACTGGACATGATGTTGGGAAACGGCGGCCGGCACACGAAGCTGGCGTGATAGCCCTCGCGACGCAGGGCCTGACGCACCAGGTTGCGGAACATCACCATCTGATCGGCGGCAGCCATCGCATCGGTGGCTTCGAATACCGCCTCGAACTGGCTCGGACCGAACTCGATCTCCAGCGAGTGAAGCGGCAGTCCCAGCGCCTGCACGGTGCGCTCGACGATGGCCATCGGTGCTTCGCAGCGCGTCATGTAGTCATCGGCCATCAGCCGGTAGCCCGGATGAAGCATTTCGACCACCGGCGGCTGCCCCGGCCAGTCGGCAAGCATCGGATCGTCCTGCGGCGCGCCGTCGCGGATGCGATAGATGTGGAACTCGACTTCCAGGCCGCAGCGCAGCGCCCAGCCCTGCGGACTCAGGCGCGCCAGCGCATGGCGCAGGATGCGCCGGGTATCGATCGCCACTGGCGTGCCATCGGGGAACCAGGCCTCGCAGCGCACGCAGCCGGTGCTGGCATCCCAGGGCAGGGTCCAGAAGGCGGAAGGGTCCGGCATCAGCACCACATTGCTGGCCTGCTCGAAGCGGGCCAGGCCAGGATACTGCGCGATCTGCTGGCGATCGAACACCGGGAAGGCGGTCTTGTCGGCATGGTCCTTGAGCATCAGCGTGCCCGGCATGCCGATGCCCGAGCGCAGCGCGCGGACCGCAGCCGGTGCCATCAGCACCTTGCTGCGATACATGCCGTGCAGGTCGCACCAGACAAAGCGCATCCGGCGGATGCCGGCGTCCTCGATGCGGCGTGCCAGCGCGATGCAGGCCTCGCGGTGGGCCTGGCTGCCCGGTTGCAAACCGGTATCAGACACAGGAGATGCCGTCATCACATGCCTGCCAGCCGCCGCACATCGAGGCGCGAGGGACCGGCGCGAAGGGCACGGGCCATGGCTCAGACCGGTGCCACGCTCTTGCGCAGCCAGGCGGCCTTGGCCCGCTTCGCGCGGGCCGTGTCGGTCCAGAACTTTTCCCAGCCCTGGGCCGGCGCCACGCCATCGACCGTATCGGGCCCGACGATGGACGCGGCCTGTTCCGGAGAGAAGCAGGCCGGTGGCCGTCCGCCCGCCTTGACGGTGGCAATGGCCTCGAGCAGACGCATGCGGTTGGCGATGATGGCCTTGTCTGTGGTGCCCAGGTGCTCGCGGGTGCGGTCCTGGATGGTCCCCATGCTCTCGACGGCCCACTGGTCGTGCACGTTGATGTCGGACTCGCCCATGCCCAGGTAGGTGCTGCGGCGCTGCTCCTCGGGGTTGTAGCCCCAGCGGTTGCCGGCATTCTTGACCGGCGCATAGTCCGGTGCCGGATTGCCCTGCAGGCGCTGGTTGCGCATCGTCTCCTTGTCCAGCGGCTGGTCGAAGCTGGTGAACACCGAGAACCAGTAGGTGCGCTGGTCATCGACCGGCAGATGCCACTGGGTGATGGTGATGGTTTCCGACAGCGGGATGAGAAAGGTTTGCGGAAAGATGTTCTGGGTGACCCGCACATGGGTGTACTTGTCGTTGATCACGCGCAGCGTGGTCAGTTGCTGGCCCCAGGGCTTGGCCTCGATGCGGATCTCGGGGGAGTAGCACTCGCGCAGCACCTTGGTCATCGGCCAGCGCTCGCCTTCCACATCGCCGGCACTGGCGCCCCGGAACTGCCGGCCGTAGGCGGCGTCAAGCGTCTCGTCACCAAAGAAGCGGTGCAGGAAGGAGGCGTGGACCGGATCGATGCCCACCTCGGTGCACTGCAGCCAGTTGCCATGCCACAGCCCCTTGAACGCAAAGCTGTGCGAGTCGGGCGCCAGGAAGCAGTCGTAGGCCGGAAAGGCAGGCGGCTCCTGGTCCTGGGCACCGAGCCAGGCCCACAGGATGCCGGCGCGGACGGTGATCGGGTAACTGCGCTGGCGCACCCGCTGGCACAGGGTGCTGCCAGCCGGTTCGCCGGGCGTTTCCAGGCAGGTGCCATCAGCAGCGAACTTCCAGCCATGGAAGGGACAGCGCACGCCGTCTCCCTCGTAGCGGCCGAAGGCCAGGTCGACACCGCGATGGGGGCAGTCCCGGTCGATCAGGCCCCAGGCGCCCTTCTCGTCACGGAACAGGATGAAGTCCTGCCCCAGTGCACGCACCGCCTTGAGCGGCCGGTGGGCCATCGCGGCATCAAAGCGCGGATCGAACTCGTCGAGCACGGCCACCGGCTGCCAGTACTGGCGCAGCAGACGGCCGCAATCGGTGCCCGGCCCAACCCGGGTGATGAGTTCGTTCTGTTCGGCTTTCATGGGGCGGCTCCCAGGATTGGCGAAGCCCTGCCAACAGGGTCAGCGCACACTGAAACGGGTCGACCTAATCTAGCACAGCGAATCGGCCCTGAACATCGTTCAAGCCGATTTCGTCCATGATCTGGGTCAATCGTTCGCGCGATTTGCGGCGCGCCACATCCGGGTGACGCGAAGCGATGATCAGCTCGTTTTTCAGGCTGTGCTCCCAGCCCACGAGTTCGGTCACACTCACCTGGTAGCCGCTGGCCTCCAGTCGCAGGCAACGCATCACATTGGTGATCTGGGCACCGAATTCACGCGTGTGCAAGGGATGCCGCCACAGCTCGCTCAGGGCGGTGCGGCGCAAGGCCTGCGCCTTGTGCTGTCTGAGCACCGAGGCCACCTCGGCCTGGCAACAGGGCACCACCACGATATGCCGCGCGGCGCGGGCCAGGCCAAAGCTGATGGCATCATCGGTCGCGGTGTCGCAGGCATGCAGGGCGGTCACGACATCGACCGGCCCCTCGAGCTCGCCGGCCTGACCGGCCTGGGCGGTATCCATCTGCAGGAAACGCATGCCCTCGAAGCCAAAGCGCCGTGCCAGCGCCTGCGACTGACGCACCAGATCCTCACGCCACTCGATGCCGATCACCTGCCCACCATGGGCGGCGAACCAGGCATTCCAGAGCATGAAGCCCAGATACGACTTGCCGGCGCCATGATCGACCAGGCACACCCCGCGCGGCTGAGCCTGCACGGCCAGGCGCTCCAGGGTTTCATCCAGCAGCGGCGTGATGAACTGCAGCAGGTGCTGCACCTGCTTGAACTTGCGACGGCTGTCCTGGTTGATCTGCCCCTCGCGGGTCAGGATATGCAGGGCCTTGAGCAGGTCGGGATTGAAACGGGCCAGCTGCGCGTCGAACCCGTCGCCGCCTGCAGGAGCAGGCTTGACCGGGCTGCCCGCCCGGAGCTTGGCCGCTTTCAAGAGACCTCAGGCGCGCGGCAGGTAGCGCACCGACAGCACGCCGTCGATGGCGCGGATGGTATCGAGCGCGGACGCTGGCACGGCGCTGTCGACATCGACGATGGTATAGGCCATCTCGCCGCGCGACTTGTTCACCATGGTGGCGATGTTCAGCTTGGCCGCTGCCATCGCCGAGGAGATCTGGCCGAGCATGTTGGGCACGTTGGCATTGGCGATCACGACCCTGAAATTGGATTCGCGCGGGGCCGCTGCATTGGGGAAGTTGACGGCATTGGTGATGTTGCCGTTCTCGAGGTAGTCGCGCAATTGCTCGGCCACCATGACCGCGCAATTGTCCTCGGCCTCGGTGGTGGAGGCGCCCAGGTGCGGCAGTGCAATCACCCGGGCATGGTGGTTCAGGGCCGGCGAGGGAAAGTCGCAGACATACCAGCGCAGCTTGCCGCCATCCAGGGCACTGATGGCCGCAGCATCATCGACGATGCCCTCGCGTGAAAAATTGAGCACCACGGCGCCATTGCGTGCCAGCGCCAGGTTGGTGGAATTGATCAGGCCCTTGGTCGCGGGCAGCAAGGGCACGTGCACGGTGATGAAATGCGAATGCTTGATGAGCTCTTCGACGCTTTGCGCACGACGCACCTGCGAGGGCAGCGACCAGGCCGCATCGATGGTGATCTCGGGGTCAAAGCCGATCACGTTCATGCCCAGCTTGATGGCCGCATCGGCCACCAGGCAGCCGATCTTGCCCAGGCCGATCACGCCCAGCATGTGGCCCTGCAATTCGAAACCGGCGTAGGACTTCTTGCCATCCTCGACCTGCTTGTCCATGTCGGCCGAGCCGGGGTCCAGGGCGGCCACGAAGCGCAGTGCCGGCGGCAGGTTGCGTGCCGCCATCAGCATGCCGGCCAGCACCAGTTCCTTGACTGCATTGGCATTGGCGCCCGGCGCATTGAACACCGGAATGCCGCGCGCGTTCATGGCCTTGACCGGGATGTTGTTGGTGCCAGCCCCGGCACGGCCGATGGCCATCACCGAGGCAGCGATCTCCATGCTGTGCATGTCCGCCGAGCGGACCATGATGGCATCGGCCTGACTGGCATCCTTGGTGGTGTCATAGCGCTCGGCCGGCAGGCGTTTGAGGCCGACCGGGGAAATCGCGTTGAGGGTCAGAATCTTGAAGCGCTGGGACATGGCTGAATCCGGATCGAGGGGGCTGCGAGGGCGAAACTTAGCACGGGAGGCGCCGACCGGCGCGCGGGAACGGATTTTGGCGGGCCAGGGGCCATTTGCGATAGAGTCTGGCCCATGCCCAAAACGACACGACAAGCCCTGATGCGCATTCCGAGCAGCGGTTACTGGCCGCTGGTTTGCGAGTACCGCTTCCTCACCGATTCGCTGGATTTTGCGCGCAAGGCCTTTGCCCGCGCCGGTCCGGTTTCACGGGGCTGGTGGATCTTCCGGCCCTCGATCTACCTGATGTCGGCCGAGGCCAACGAGCTGGTCCTGTTCGACCGCGAGGGGCGCTTTTCGGCCAAGCAGGGCTGGGACCGGATCCTGGCGGCCCTGTTCCCGCGCGGGCTGATGTTGCGCGATGGCGAGGATCACCGCTGGCATCGCCGCCTGATGCTGCCCGCCTTCCGCCATCAGGCCCTGCAGCGCTATCTGGAACGCATGCAGCCGCATATCGAGCGCGGTGTCGATCGCTGGCTGGCCTCGGGCGACCTGCGCTTTTATCCGGAGATCAAGCGGCTGACCCTGGCCATTGCCGCCGATGTCTTTCTCGATGCCCAGCTGGACGCCGAGATCGATGACATCAGCCGCGACTTCTCCGATCTGGTGGCCGCCTCGATGGCGGTGGTACGGGTCCCTGGCCTGGGGCGCACCTGGACGCGCGGCCTGCGGGCCCGGGAACGCCTGGTGCACTTCATCCAGGCGCGCATCGCGGGGCGACGCCAGGGCGAGGGGCGGGACCTGCTCACCCAGCTGTGCCAGGCCCGTGACGAGAACGACCAGCAATACAGCGATGACGAGATCGTCGACCACATGATCTTCCTGATGATGGCGGCGCACGACACCACCACCAGTGCCATCACCACCATGATGCATGCGCTGGCGCGGCATCCCGACTGGCAGCAGAGGCTGCGCGCTGAAGCCGCGGCCCTGCCGCAGCGGCCCGGCATGGAAGACCTGGACAAGATGGTCCAGTGTGAATGGGTCTTCAAGGAGGCCCTGCGCCTGTATCAGCCCCTGCCCACCATCGTGCGGCGCTCGCTGGTGGACATCGAACTGCATGGCGTGCACCTGCCAGCCGGCACGCCGGTGTCGGTGTTTCCGATCCTGGTGCACCGCTCGCCGCTGTGGTGGACCGACCCGGACCGCTTCGACCCGGAGCGCTTTTCCCCGGGCCGGGCCGAGCACCGTCGCCATCCCTTCGCCTGGGCCCCGTTCGGAGGCGGCGCGCACATGTGCCTGGGGCTGCATTTTGCCGAGATGCAGGTCAAGGCGGTGATGCGTCAGGTCTTGTTGCGTTGCCAGTGGCAATCAGCGACCGCCCAGCCGCCGCGCTGGCAATACGCGCCCATCGCCAAACCGGTCGATGGCCTGCCTTTGCGTATCATGGCGACCCCGGCAGGTCAGGGCGCAGCCATCGCTGCGTGAAGCCCTGCCACGAGGCAAGGCCTGCCTTTGCCCCCGATCTGTCTGTTCTCAGGAGCCCCTTGCGATGTTTCGCCTGATGTCCCCCTTGCTGCTGGGCCTTGCCCTGGCCCTCGGCACTGCCAGCGCCCACAGCCAGAGCCTGAACCCGCGCTGGCTGGGTACCTGGAAATCTGCCGAAGACACGCTGACGGTGACCGACAAGGGTTTCAAGGTCGACCAGGAGCAGTGCAAATGGAGCGACACCCGGCCGACACCGGGCAAGACCTGCCGGGCCTACTACGAAGCGTCGGTATCGAAGGAACAACTGGTGAAGCTGCTCGACGGTGCCGAGGCCGCCATCAAGCGTCAGTCCGCCGATACTGGCCTCAAGCTCAAGCCGGCCGACAAGCAGCGCATGCGCGAGCGCCTGACGCGTTCACGCCAGGCCCTGGCCCAGGTGAGCAGCGGCAAGTTCAAGACGGTGGCCCTCATGACGGCCGATGGCCGGGGTGACTGCGACAACGTCTACTTCGTGGACAAGGAAAGCCTGTACCTGGTCATCGACTGCAAGCAGGCGCCCGAGACGGCCGCCCTCAGGGCTTACGCCAGACAGCCCTGATCCCGGCGCAGGCCCGCTCAGGCCTGCTGCTTCTCGAACTCGCGCATGTAGTCGACCAACCGCTGCACGCCCTCGATCGTCATCGCGTTGTAGATCGAGGCGCGCATGCCTCCGACGGAACGATGGCCCTTGAGTTGGATCATCTTGCGTGCCTGGGCTCCCTTGAGGAAGGCATCGTCGAGCGCCTCGTCCTTGAGCGTGAAGGGCACGTTCATGATCGAGCGGTCCTCGCGGGCCACCGGGTTGTGGAAGAAGCTGCTCGAATCCAGGAAGTCGTACAGGATCCGGGCCTTGGCCAGGTTGTGCTGGTGAATGCCGGCCAGGCCGCCACGGGCCTTGAGCCACTTGAACACCAGCCCGGCGATGTAGATCGAATAACAGGGCGGCGTGTTGAGCATCGAATCGTTGTCGGCCTGCGGCTTGTAATCGAGCATCTGTGGCGTGCCGGCGCGCGCCTGACCGATCAGGTCGTCGCGCACGATCACGATGGTCAGACCGGCCGGGCCGATGTTCTTCTGGGCACCACCATAGATCAGGCCATATTTGCTGACATCCACCGGCCCGGACAGGAAGGTCGAGGAGATGTCGCCAACCAGGGGTACGTCCCCGGTATCGGGGGTCCAGTGGAACTCGACGCCACCGATGGTCTCGTTGATGCAGTAGTGGACGTAGGCGGCATCCTTGTTCAGCTTCCAGTCCGCCTGCCGGGGGGCATAGGTGAAGTTCCTGTCTTCGCTGGACGCTGCCACATTGACCTTGGCGAACAGCTTGGCCTCCTTGATCGCCTTCTTGGACCATTCACCGGTGTTGATGTAGTCGGCCTGGTCCTTGCCGCGCAGCAGGTTGAGCGGCACCATCGCAAACTGGGTGGTGGCGCCGCCCTGCAGGAACAGCACCTTGTAGTTCGAGGGAATGCCCATCAGTTCGCGCAGGTCGGCCTCGGCCTGCGCATGAATGGACATGTACTCCTTGCCGCGGTGGCTCATCTCCATCACGGACTGACCACTGCCATTCCAGTCCAGCATTTCGCTGGCTGCTTGTTGCAAGACTTCTTCCGGCAAGGTGGCAGGGCCGGCGCTGAAATTGACGGTTTGGCGCATCACGATTCTCGAGGAGGCAAAACCGGTAGTTTAAGGCAAGGCCGGATCCTCTCCGGCACGGCCCTACTCCTTCTGCAGGCCGATCGACTGCATGGTGCGACCCCAAACGCCCAATTGCTCCTTGATCTGGTCGGCCAGCACCTGGGGCGTCGAGAACTGCGGAAACAAGCCCAGTTTCTCGTATTGCTCACCGACATCGGCCCGCCGCATCACCGCCGAAAAATCGCGGTTGATGCGCTCGACCAGGGCTGCCGGCATGCGGGCCGGGCCGAGCAGGCCGCCCCAGGGCAGGATGTTGACCAGGGGCTGCCCCGCCTCGGACATGGTCGGTACCTCGGGCATCGTGCCCGTACGCTTGGGCAGGAGCACCGCCACCGGAATGAATTTTTCCTTGAGCAGCTGCGGCATCACGGCCGGGGTTGCGAACATGATCGGAACGCGCCCGCCCACCAGATCGATCACGGCCTGCGCCTCGCCCTTGTAGGGGACGTGGGTCATGTCCAGCTTGTTGGTGTGGGTGAGCTGGGCCATTGCCATGATGCTGGTGCTGTTGCCGGTGGCATAGGACAGCTTGCCAGGGTTGGCCCTGGTGTAGGCGACCAGCTCGGCCAGGTTGCGCACGCCCAGGGTGGGCGACACCATCAGGTAGAAGGTGAAGATGCAAAAGGTCGAGATCGGGGTGAAGTCGGTCACCGGATCATACGGAGGGCTTTTCTTGATGGAAGGCACATAGGACATCGAGGTGGCCGTACCGAAGTACAGGGTATGACCATCGGGTGCGGACTTGACCACCTCGAGCGCCGCCACGGCGCCATCGGCACCGGCGCGGTTCTCCACCACCACCTGCTTGCCGAAGGCATTGCCCAGGTGGACCGCGACGACACGGGCCCCAAGGTCGGCACCTCCGCCAGCGGGAAAGGGCACCACCAGACGCACTGGCTTGGCGGGCCAGTCGGCCTGGGCACGGGACAAGCCCGGCAAGGCGGCACCTGCCAGCAGGCCTGCGCCCTGGCCCAGCCACTGGCGACGCTGCGTCACGGTGCTGGAGGGATGGCGGGCGCCGCTCGGGTGCAGGGCGTTTTTCGGGTCGAAGGCCTGTTCATCAGGCGAGAGAGAAAGGCGAGGCATGGTGTCTCCTGGGAAACCGGCTCTTTGGTGATCGCGCCTGCCGTGCCGGACACGGGGCGTGGGGGACCGGATGGCTTCGCAGTCTGCCCGAATCGGCGCGCCGGGTAAACCGACCATTCCGCCGCAAGGGTCAGGTACGCGGCACAGGCACCCGGAGCACGCCCTGGGCCGTGAGTTCGGCCTGCTCCTCGGCGCTGTAGCCCAGGTCCGCCAAAAGCTCGGGGCCATCGGCCCCCAGTTGCGGGGCATCGCTGCGCAGCGGCAGGCGCTGGCCATCGAGCGCGAAGGGCAAGAGCGGCGTGAGGGTTTCGATGGCTCGGCCGGCGCCACTGGCATCGGCCGCCACTGTGGTCGGCGTCAGGCCGCCGGTCTGGAGCAGATGCGGGTCCTGGAACAATTCTTCGGGGCGGGTGATGGGCGCATAGGGCAGGCCGCGCTTTTCAAAGCGTGCAGCCAGTTCCTGCTTGGTGAAGGGCTTGAAACGCGCGCGCAGGTCATCGATCAGCCAGTGGCGGGCCCTCACCCGGTCGTTGTTGCTGCCCAGCCGGGCGTCGCCGTACAGGTCCTGCCAGCCGAACTCGTCACACAGTACCTGCCATTGCGCGTCACTGACCGCACACAGGAAGATCTGCTCGTCGTCGCGCACCGTGAACACATCGTAGAGCGCCCAGGCCGAGATGCGGCTGGGCATCGGCGCCGCCGGCTTGCCGGTGACCGCGAACTGCATCATGTGCTGGGCCACCAGGAACACGTTGTTCTCGAACAGGGCGCTCTGCACCTGCCCGCCCTGCCCGTCCTGTTGCCGCTGCAACAGCGCGGCAAGCACACCGATGGCGCCGAACAGGCCGCCCATGATGTCGTTGACACTGCTGCCGGCGCGCAGCGGCCGCCCTTCCGGACCCGTCATGTAGGCCAGGCCTCCCATCATCTGGACTACCTCGTCCAGCGCCGTGCGATGCTCGTAGGGCCCGGGCAGGAAGCCCTTGTGCGAGACATGGATGAGGCGCGGATTGAGGGCCTTGAGCGCCTCGACGCCCAGGCCCAGACGCTCCATCGCCCCACCCTTGAAATTTTCACTGAAGACATCGGCATGGGCGACCAGGTCGCGCACGATCTTCAGGCCACGCGGGTCCTTGACATCGACCGCGAGACTTTTCTTGTTGCGGTTGAAGGTGGAGAAAAAACCTGCGCCCGAGCCGAGCAAGCGCCGCGTGTTGTCCCCCTCGAGGGGCTCGATCTTGATGACCTCGGCGCCAAGGTCTGCCAGCACCAACCCGCATGTCGGCCCCATCACCATGTGGGTGAACTCGACCACGCGCAGGCCTTCCAGGGGAAGGCGGCGTGAACCCGGGACAGCTTGCGGGGGTGGGGGCGATGACATCGGCATCCTGCATCAGTGACGGCTTATTGTAAGCTCGATGAGGACCCGACCGCGCCCCCGCCAGCGCCTGCAGGCGCAGTACGCTGGGCGAACCCTTTGCCGAACGGAGCACCCCTGATGACCTACCAAACCCTGCATGTCGAAAAGCAAGGCGCCGTCGACTGGCTCACCCTGAACCGGCCCGAGGCCCTGAACAGTATCAACCTGACCATGGTCACCGAACTGCGCGACTATTTCGGAAAGCTGCAGGAGGATGATTCCGTGCGGATCGTGGTCATGCGCGGCGCGGGCAAGGCCTTTTGCGCAGGTCTGGACATCAAGGATGCCGTCGATCGCCGTGAGCAGCAACAGCCCGGACCCTTTGGCGCCGGGATGGGCCTGCAAGGCTATCTGGCCGAGGTCTATGTGCGGATGCGGCGCTGCCCCCAGCCCATCGTGTCACTGGTTCAAGGCGCCGCCTGCGGCGGCGGCTTCTCGTTCGTGATGGCCTCCGACATCCGCATCGCCGGCCAAAGTGCCCGCATGAATGCCGCCTACATCCGGATCGGCCTGTCGGCCTGCGACATGGGGGCCAGTTATTTCCTGCCCCGCCTGGTGGGCACCTCGATCGCCTCCGAGCTGATGCTCACCGGCCGCTTCATCCATGCCCCGCGGGCCCTGGCCTGCGGCCTCGTCTCCGAGGTGGTGCCCGACGATGAACTGGCACAGGCAGCGCAGTCTTATGTGCAGGACATGCTGCGCGCCTCGCCGATGGGCTTGCGCCTGACCAAGGACGGACTGAACATGGCCATCGACGCGGGTAGCCTGGAAGCGGCCATGGCCATCGAGAATCGCAACCAGCGGATGTGCGCCAGCACGCGCGATGCCGCCGAAGGCATGCGCGCCTTTATCGAAAAGCGCGAACCCGCCTACACCGGGTCCTGAGGGTAACGCCGGCGCCGTGCCGCCCGATGCGGCTGGTGCGCAACCGTGCCAAAAATGGTCTGCGGGGCGACCCAGGCAAGCGCCGCGCCGTATGCTTTTGCCAAGGAGATCCGTACGCGTGACCCAGGCCATCCCATCGACCCCTCGCCGCCGGCTGCTGGCCGCCGGCGCCACGGCACTGGCCTTGGGCCCGTTCACATCGCCGCGGGCCCAGGCCTATCCGACACGGCCCATCAAGCTGATCGTGCCCTACCCGCCCGGCGGGACCACCGACCTGGTGGCGCGCGCCTTCGCAGAACCTCTGGCGCGTGAACTGGGTCAGCAGATCGTCGTCGACAACCGGCCCGGGGCCGCCACCCACATCGGGACGGACGCGGCGATGCGCTCGGCACCCGATGGCTACACCCTGCTGCTCAGCACTTCGGGCCTGGCCACCAATTTCGCCACCGGTCCGGTGCCGCCCTTCGACCCGCAGAAAACCCTGGCACCGATCACCCTGATCAACCAGATGGCCTTCGTCGTCTGTGCCAACCCGAGCGCGCCCTTCTCGAATGTCCGCGAGTTGCTGGCGGCGGCCCGGGCCCGACCGGGCCGCATCACCATCGGCAGCGCCTCGCTCGAGTATGTCGCGCGACTGCTCAATGCCCAGTCCGGCGTCGACATCCTGCATGTCCCCTACAAGGGCGGCGCTGCCGCCATGAACGATGCCATGTCGGGCCAGATCGATCTGGCCGTGGCACTGGTGCCGGTGATGCTGCCGCAGATCCGCAGCGGACGCCTCAAGCCGATCGGAGTCAGCACCGATCGCCGCGCCGGCGCCCTGCCGCAGGTGCCCACCTTCATCGAGTCCGGCGAGTCCAGCTTCCGCGTCGACAGCTGGTACGGGCTGCACGGTCCGGCCGGACTGCCCCGTCCGCTGGTGCGGCAACTGTCAGAGGCCGCCCGCAAGGTCCTGACCCAGCCCGAGTTCGTCGAGCGTCAGCGCGCCATCGGCTCCGACCTGCTGTGGAGCACCCCCGAAGAACTGGCGATGCGGCTAAAGAACGATACCGAAGAAGCACTGCGCATCGCGCGCGAACTGAAACTCAGCCCCGGCTCCTGACAGCCACTGGAGAGACCCCATGACCCCCTTGCTTGACCACCCCCTGAGCGGCCCCGGCGTCTGGAAAGGCGAACAGTTGCGCCAGCATGAAGACTGGATACTCAAGCTGTCCGACAGCGACGTGGCAGAGATCGATCGGGCCCTGGCGCAGGTCACGGCCCAGGGCACGCCCCTGTTCGACATCACCCCTGCCGACTTCCCCTTGCCGACGCTGGCGCCACGCCTGCACGCCGTGCGCGATGAAGTCGAAGCGGGACGGGGCTTCTCGCTGATCCGGGGCCTTCCCATCGGGCGCTATTCGCTGGAGCAGGCACGCGTACTGTTCTGGGGCCTTGCCAGTCATATCGGTTTGGCCGAGGGACAGGACAAGGCCGGCAACCTGATGCATCAGGTGACCGATACCGGCAAGCGCGTCGAAGGCAGCGACAGCACGCGCGGCTATGAAACCAACAACGAGTTGCAGTTCCACAATGATGGTGGCGATGCCTTCATGCTGCTGTGCGTGCGCACCGCGCAAAGCGGCGGCACCAGCAAGCTGATCAGCGTCGGTGCGCTGTTCAACGAGATGCTGCGCCGTCGGCCCGACCTGGCGCGCGTGGCGCAGGAAACCTTCCACTTCGATTCGCGCGCCCAGAATCCCACCGACCTGAAGATCCAGAGCGTACCGATCTTCACCTGGCATGCCGGGCGCCTGAATGCGCTGCACAAGCGCCGCTATATCGAGACCGCCCAGCGTTTTGCAGAGGTGCCACGTCTGACGACCAAGCAACTGGAGGCCCTCGACCTGATCGACGAGATCTGCAACGATCCGGCCTGGCACCTGTCCTTCAATATGCAGGCCGGCGACATGCAGATCGGCAATAATTTTTCGATCCTGCATTCGCGCACCGAATACCAGGATCATCCCGAGCCTGACCGCAAGCGGCTGTTGCTGCGCATCTGGATGACCCTGCCGCAGGGCCGACCCCTGCCCCAGGTCTATGCCAGCACGCGGGAATTCGGCCAGACCTGGCGTCGCCGGCAGCAGGCAGACGCCCCGGCGACCGCCTGACAGCCGGGGCCTGTCACGGCCCGTTCTGGCGGCCAGTCTTGGCAGCCCGTCATGGCGCCCCGCTCAGGCGGCCAGTTCATTTGACGACCTTGCGTCGTCCGGGGCCGGCACAAGCCCGATACACTGGTCACAGGCTCAAGCTCCCTCATTGCCCTCATTACCGCGGAGACCCGGCATGCTCACCCTGTGTGGTTTCGAACTGTCCAACTACTACAACAAGGTCAAGATGGCCTTGATCGAAAAGGGCATCGCCTTCGAGGAAAAGCGTGTCATGACGGGCAAGGCCGCGCAAGCCGTGCTCGACCAGACCCCGCTGGGCAAGGTGCCCTTCCTGCTGACCCCGGACGGTCCGCTGTGCGAATCGCAGGTCATCATGGATTACCTGGAGCGCGCCTACCCGGCCACGCCGACCCTCTCGACCAACCCCTACGAGGCCGCCAAGCAACTGGAGTTGATCACCTTCATGGAATTGCACCTGGAACTGGTGGTCCGGGAAGTCTATGGCCAGGCCTTCTTTGGTGCCGGTGAAGCGCCGCAGGCGGTGCGCGACAGCGTACGTGCCCGGCTCGACAAGGCGATACCGGCCTTCAAGCGGCTCGCAAAGTTTTCGCCCTATGTGGCTGGCAGCAGCTTCTCGCAAGCCGACATGGCCGCCTTCGTGCACCTGCCGCTGATCGGCTCGGCCACCAAGGCCGTGTTCGGCGTCGACCTGCTGACCGAGGCCGGCATCGACTGGAAAGGCTACCTCAAGCTGATCAGCGATCGCCCCAGCGCACAGCGCATCAATGCCGAGAAAAAGGCCTTCATGGCCTCGCAGCAAAAGCCCGCCTGATCCGCATGACGGCCCCGGACATCAGACATCCCGGTGGGGGCGGCTTTGCACCGCTGACCGGCATCCGCGTGCTCGACCTTTCCAAGGTGCTGGCCGGGCCACTGTGCACCCAGTACCTGAGCGACCTGGGGGCCGATGTCATCAAGATCGAGCCCTGCGGCAAAGGTGATGACACCCGCCATTGGCCTCCCTTCGAAAACGGCGAGGGCACGATTTTCCTGAGCGCCAATGGCAACAAGCGCAGCCTGGCCCTGGACCTGAAGGACCCCGAAGGCCTGGCCATCTGCCGCAAGCTCGCCCAGCAGGCCGATGTCGTCGTCGAAAGCTTCGGCCCCGGCGTGGCAGCACGGCTGGGCATCGACTTCGACAGCCTGAACGCGCTCAATCCACGCATCATCTATTGCAGCATTTCGGGCTTCGGCACGGTCGGTCCGATGCATGAGGGCAAGGGCTACGACGTGGTGCTGCAGGCCTTCTCCGGAATGATCTCGATCACCGGCGAGCCCGATGCCGCCCCGGTGCGCAGCCCGTTTTCACCGGTGGACCAGGGTACCGGACTGCATGCGGTGATCGGCATCCTGGGGGGACTGCTCGAGCGGGCGCGCACCGGCAAGGGCCTCAAGGTCGAGGCCGCCTTGTTCGACACCTCGGTCGCCTTTCTCGCCTATTTCCTGCAGGCCTTCTGGCAGCGCGGCACTGAGCCGGTACGCGCCGGCTCAGGCCACGATTCGCTGTGTCCGTACCAGGTCTTCGAGACCGCCGATCGCCCCATGATCCTGGGAGTGGCCAACGACACCCTGTGGCGCAGCTTCTGCAAGGTGGCCGGCGTCCCGGCGCTGGCCGAGCGCCCCGAATACCTCACCAATGCCGATCGGGTGAAGCATCGCGCCCAGTGCGTTGCCGAGGTGGCCGCGCTGATGCGCCAGCGCCGCCGCGACGACTGGCTGCTGCTGCTTGAGCAGGCTGGCATTCCGGGCTCGCCGGTGCACTCGCTGGGCGAGCTGTCCTCGCACCCGCACACCGCTGCCTCGGGCATGGTCTACCAGTACGAAGGCAGTCAGGGGCAGACGCTCAAGGGCGTGTCCACCCCGCTGCGCGTCAATGGCCAGCGGCCCCCCGTTCGCCAACGCGCCCCCCGGGTCGGCGAGCACAGCCGCCAGGTGCTCGCAGAACTGGGCTACAGCCCGCAACAGATCGACGAGATGGTCCGCAAGGGGCTGATCCAGGTCCAGGATGATGCGCAGCACCGTGCGCCCTGACGCGCGGCCGACCGAATACGGAGCAAGACATGCATTTCGACTACACCGAAGAACAGACCGCCATCCAGGATGCGATTGCCACCATCTGCAAGGACTTCGACGCCGACTACTGGCGCCAGAAGGATGAGCACGGCGGTTTTCCACACGACTTCCATGCGGCGCTCGCCAAAGCTGGCTGGCTCGGCATCGCCATGCCCACCTCGGTGGGCGGCGCAGGCCTGGGCATCACCGAAGCGGCGATCATGATGCGCACCATCGCCGAGTCCGGCGCCGGCATGTCCGGAGCCTCGGCGGTGCACATGAACATCTTCGGCCTGCATCCGGTGGTCGTCTGCGGCACCCAGGAGCAACAGCAACGCTACCTGCCCCCGCTGATCGCCGGCGTGGACAAGTCCTGCTTCGGCGTCACCGAACCCAATACCGGCCTGAACACCCTGAAGCTGAAGACGCGTGCCGAGCGCAAAGGCGACCACTATCTGGTCAATGGCCAGAAGGTCTGGATCTCGACCGCGCAGGTGGCCAACAAGATGCTGCTGCTGGCACGCACGGCCGAGCCCGACCCCAAGGCACCGAGCAAGGGCCTGTCCCTTTTTTACACCGACTTTGACCGCAGCCGCATCGAAGTCCGCGAGATCGCCAAGCATGGCCGCAAGGCTGTCGATTCCAACCAGTTGTTCATCGACAACCTGAGGATTCCGGTCGAGGACCGCATCGGCGAGGAGGGCGAAGGCTTTTCCTACATTCTGCATGGCATGAATCCGGAGCGCATCCTGATCGCCGCCGAGGCGGTCGGGCTGGGGCGGGTGGCGCTCAAGCGGGCCGCCCAGTACGCCAATGAGCGCATCGTCTTTGACCGGCCCATCGGCAGGAACCAGGGCGTGCAGCACCCGCTGGCCGAGCGCTGGATCGAACTGGAAGCGGCCAACCTGATGGTCCTGCGCGCGGCCTGGCTCTATGACCAGGGCAAGCCCTGCGGCGCCGAGGCCAATGCCGCCAAGTTCTTTGCTGCCGAGGCGGGCTACAAGGCCTGCGAAACCGCCGTGCTCACTCACGGCGGGATGGGATACTCGAAGGAGTACCACGTCGAGCGCTACCTGCGCGAGGCGATGCTGCCGCGCATTGCGCCGATCTCGCAGCAGATGGTGCTCAACTTCATTGCCGAGAAGGCGCTGGGCCAGCCCAAGTCCTATTGAGGGACGCCGCACCAAGCCGCCGCATGAAGGTGAACCCATGCCTCAACTGATTCGTCGCCTGATGGCCCTGGCCCTGCTGCTGGCGGTGTTGCCCGGGGGCGCTCATGCCCAGGCCTGGCCCTCCCGGCCGATCCGCATGATCGTGCCCTATGCCGCCGGCCAGGGAACCGATGTCATTGCCCGCTACATCGCCGAGCAACTGTCCCGGGCCCTGGGACAGAACATCGTCATCGACAACCGGCCCGGCGCCGGTGGCAACATCGGCACCCTGCAGGCCGCCAAGTCGCCCGCCGACGGCTACACCCTGATGATGGGCACCAACGGCACCCATGCCGCCGCGCCCTTCCTGTACCCGAACCTGGGCTTCGATCCCGACAGCGATTTCGAGGCGGTGGTGATGACCGGCATCCTGCCCCTGGCCTTTGCCACCGCGCCCGGCAACCCGGTGGACAGCATGCAAAAGCTGATCGCCGCGTCGCGGGCCCGCCCCGACAAGCTGAACGTGGCCTACACCACCACCACCTCGCGGGCCACCCTGGAGCTGTTCAAGATCAAGGCGCGTGCCCCGCTTTACGGGGTCGCCTACAAGGGCAGCGCGCAGGCCATCACCGATGTGATCGGCGGCCAGATGGAATTCATGGCCGACACGGTGGCCTCGATCCGCGCCCAGGTGGCAGCTGGCAAGCTCAAGGCCATCGGCATCACCACCCCGGGCGCAAGCGAACTGCTGCCAGGGGTCAAGTCGGTGGCCGAACAAGGTGTGGCCGGCTATGCCATCGCTGGCTGGAACGTGATCTATGCCCCCAAGGGCACCCCGCCCGAAGCGATCCGCTTGGTTGCCCAGGAAACCCTCAAGATCATGGCCCTGCCCGAGACGCGCCAGAAGCTGCTGCAACTGGGCGCCGATCCCCAGGCCATGGCCGGTGCCGAGCTTCAGGCCTTTCTCAAGGCAGAGCGCGAGACCTGGGGCCAGGTGATCCGCTCGGCCAATATCCGCATCGACTGAGCCACCGCGCCATGTCCAGCGACATTCCCGTGTCCCCTGTCAGCAAGGCTTTGCACCGCCCGGCGGACGCCGTCTCGCCGATGCAGGCGCCGGCCAGCCCAGGCACCACGCCGCGCAGCTGCTGCGCACCCTCACGCAGTGACCTGACGTCGGCACACAGTGATGGGACACCGGCGCGCAGTGACCCGGCACCGGCAGGCACCATCAGCCTGCAACGCCGGCCCGCGCGGGCGTCCGCCGCCCGCGATCATGGCCTGGTCCTGCTGCCCCTGCCCGGCGGCGAATTCCGGATGGGCTCGGATGCCGATGAAGGCGAACCCAGCGACGGCGAGGGGCCCTCGCGTCGCGTGCGTTTGCCGGCGTTTGCGATCGGCGCCACGGCCGTCAGCAATCGCGACTTTTCGCGCTTCATCGAAGATACCGGCTATGTCACCTATGCCGAAGAAGCGCGCAGCAGCTTCGTCTTTGCCGGCCTGCTGCCGGACGATTTTCCGCCGACGCGCGGCGTGGCCCAGACCCCCTGGTGGCGCGAAGTCGAGGGCGCCTGCTGGAAGCATCCGGAAGGCCCCCAATCGGACATCCAGACCCGCCTGGACCATCCCGTCACCCACGTCTGCTGGTTCGATGCCCTGGCCTACTGCGAGTGGGCCGGCCTGCGCCTGCCGACCGAGGCCGAATGGGAATATGCCGCACGCGGCGGGCTGGAAGGCCGGCGCTACCCCTGGGGTGACGAGCTGATGCCCGGTGGCCGCCACCGCTGCAACATCTGGCAGGGGCAGTTCCCGGTCAGAAACAGCCTCGAGGACGGCCACTATGGCACCGCACCGGTCAAGGCCTTCGAACCCAATGGCTTTGGCCTGTACAACACCAGTGGCAATACCTGGGAATGGTGTGCCGACTGGTTCGCCCTGCCCGACCCGGACGGGCCGGACGCCCTGATCGAGCAGCCGCGTGGACCGGCACGGGGCGTGCGCCGCGTGATTCGTGGCGGCAGCTTCCTGTGCCACGAAAGCTACTGCTTTCGCTACCGGGTCGCCGCGCGCAGTCACAATGAGCCCGACGCCACCACCTCGCACATGGGCTTTCGCTGCGCACAGGACCTGTAAAGCAGCCCCAAGCCCGACGAAAGACACTGAACAACCCCGGAGAACCTGATGAGCTCATCGCCCACCCGCGCCCGTGTCGGACTGACACCGGCAGAGTCCACGCCTTACTGGCCCGAGCCGGCGCGTGCGCCCGCCGGCGCCCCCAACGTGGTCTACATCGTCTTCGATGACCTGGGCTTTGCCGACCTGGGCTGCTATGGCTCGGAGATCGCCACGCCGAACATCGATGCGCTCGCAAAAGGTGGCCTGCGTTACACCAACTTCCACACCACCGCGCTGTGCTCGCCCACGCGCGCCGCGCTGCTCACCGGCCGCAACCACCACTCGGTGGGCATGGGAGGACTGGCCGACTGGGACTTCGGCTACCCCGGCATGCGCGGGCGCATCGCCAAGAGCGCCGGCACCCTGGCCGAGATGCTGCGCCTGAACGGCTACAACACCTTTGCCACCGGCAAATGGCACCTGACCCCCACCTTCGAAACATCGCCCGCGGGCCCCTACGACCAGTGGCCGCTGCAGCGCGGCTTCGACCGCTACTTTGGATTCCTTGAAGGTGAAACCAACCAGTGGCATCCCGAACTCGTGCTGGACAACCACCACATCGAGAACCCGGACGATCCCGACTACCATCTGACACCGGACATCATCGATCACTCGATCGACTTCATCCGCCGCCAGCAATCCGTCACCCCGGACAAACCCTTCTTCCTGTACATGGCGCTGGGCGCCCAGCATGCGCCCCATCACGCGCCGCGCGAGTTCATCGACAAGTACATGCCGGTGTTCGAGAAAGGCTGGGATGTGACCCGCCAGGAGCGCCTGGTCCGCCAGAAGAAACTCGGCCTGGTGCCCGATCACACCATGCTGCCCGATCGCAATGCCGGCGTGAAAGCCTGGGACGCCTTGTCCGATGACGAGCGACGTCTGGCCGTTCGGCTGCAGGCTGCCTTTGCCGGCATGCTCGAACACGCCGACCTGCACATCGGTCGCCTGATTGCCTACCTGCGCGAGGCCGGCAAGCTGGAGAACACCGTCATTGCGCTGATCTCCGACAATGGCGCCAGCCAGGAAGGCTCGCCCTTTGGCACCGTCAATGCGCTGCGCTATTTCAACGGCATCCGCGACAGCCTCGAGGACAACCTGCCCTACCTGGACCAGATCGGCCAGGGCCACCTGAACAACAACTACCCGCTCGGTTGGGCCATGGCCGGCAACACGCCGCTCAAGCGCTACAAGCAGAACACCCACGGCGGAGGCGTGCGCGACCCGCTGATCGTGCACTTCCCGCGCGGCATCAGCCAGGGGGGCGGCATCCGTCACCAGTTCCATCATGTCTGCGACATCACGCCCACCGTGATCGAACTGGCCGGCATCACGCCGCCCGCCCAGATCAATGGCGTGACCCAGCAACCCATCGAGGGCACCAGCCTGGCCTACAGCTTTGCCGAGCCCGATGCCCCCTCGCGCAAGCACAGCCAGTACTTCGAGATGCTCGGCCACCGCGGCATCTGGCATGACGGCTGGAAGGCCGTGACCTGGCATCGCCCTGGCACGCCCTTTGAGGCCGATCAGTGGGAGCTGTACCACTTGGCCAGCGACTTCAACGAGATGCATGACCTAGCCAAGGAAAAGCCCGACAAGCTGCACGAGATGATCCAGCGCTGGTTTGCGCAGGCCGGTGCCTGCCAGGTGCTGCCGATGAACGACACGGTCAACCGCTTCGTGTCGACCAATCCCCACAGCGTGGCCGCGCGCCGCCACTGGGAACTGCTCCCCGGCATCGGCCGCCTGCCGCAGGCCGCAGCCCCCGACATCCGCAACCGCTCCTACACCATCAGCGCCCAGGTCGACATCCCGCCCGCGGGCGCGCAAGGGGTGCTGATCGCCCAGGGAGACTGGTGCGGTGGCTATGCGCTCTACGTCGAGAACGGGCAGCTGGTGTACGACTACAACTTCGTCAACCGCCACTTCATCGTCCGCTCCGAGATCCCGGTGCCCCATGGCCCGGCCACCCTGACCGTGCGCGTCAACAAGACCGGCGAATACAAGGCCGAGGCGATCCTGGAGATCAACGGCAAGGCCTGCGGCCAGATCGTCATACCGCAAACCTACCGCGCCCAGTCCTCCTTCATCGGGCTGGAGATCGGCCAGGCGCCCAAGCCCTCGGTGGGCACCTTCGAGGCCCCGTTCAAGTTCACGGGTCGCCTGGAAAAGGTGGTGATCGACCTGGCCGACGACCAGAAGGCGGTTGACCATGGCAAGGCGCTCGAGGCGCAGTTGCGGCGCCAGTAACACAGGACGCGGAGCCCCCATGCATATCCACCGCCGCCGTGCTCTGGCCCTGTGCTGCGCCTCGCTGATGCCGATTTCAAGACTCGCGCGAGGCCAGGACAAAGCCTGGCCCATGCAACGGCCCATCCGCCTCCTGGTCGGTTTTCCACCGGGTGGGTCCATCGATGCGCTGGGACGCGTGCTGGCTGAGAAGCTGGCTCAGCGGCTTGGCGCCACCGTCCTCGTTGAGAATCGCACCGGTGCAGCAGGCATGCTGGCCGCCGAGGAAGCCTCGCGCCAGCCCGCTGATGGCTATACCTTGCTGCTCACACCGGGCGGACCCGTGCTGGAAAAGCCGCCGGTCGATGTGTTCGACGACAAGTCCTTCACCCAGATCGCGCGGCTCTCGGAGTCCCCTGTCGTGATTGCCGTCCCGGCGTCAGCACGATATGCCCGACTCGCGCAATTGCTGGAGGCGGGCAGGTCCGGCGCGGAAAGCATCTCCTATGCCTCCTCAGGTATCGGCAGCATCCAGCACTTGGTCGGCGAGATGATCGCGCAGTCAAGCGGTGCAAAATTGCACCATGTGCCCTATCGCGGCGGCGGACAGGCGATCAGCGATCTGGTTGCGGGCCACATCCCCTTGGGCATGCTGGGCGCCGCCCCCCTGTTGCCGCACATCCAGTCCGGCCGCATTCGGGCACTGGCCGTCAGTTCAGCCACCCGTCTTGGAAGCCTGCCCCAGGTTCCGACCCTCAAGGAGTCCGGCATCGACGTCGTGGCGGCCAGCTGGACCGGGCTTGCCGGCCCAAAAAACCTCCCGGCGCCGATCGTCGCCCGCCTGGTCCAGGAAGCCCATGCCATCATGGCGCAGGCCGAAGTTCGCGCACGCCTTGAACCGCTCGGGCTGATCTCCGCCCCCATGGACGGCCCGCAGTTTGTCGCCTTTGCGCGCGCCGACCGCGACCAGCAATTGAGGATCGTGCGCGACCGTAAAATCGTGCTGCAATAAGCATCACGTCGTTGCAACGCAGCCAGGAACTTCCCATGACAAACATTGTGCTGGTATTGGCGGACAACCTGGGCTGGGGCGAACTGGGTTGCTATGGGGGCGGCGCCTTGCGCGGTGCGCCCACGCCGCGGATCGACGCGCTGGCCAAGCAAGGCCTGCTGCTGCAAAACTTCAATGTCGAAAGCGATTGCATCCCCACCCGATCGGCCTTGATGACAGGCCGACACCCGATTCGCACGGGAGGCGTTCAATCGCAACCGCCCGGCGTGCCGCACGGCGTGACCCGATGGGAAGTGCTGCTGCCCCAGTTGCTCAAGGCCAAGGGCTACGCGACCGCGATGTTCGGCAAATGGCATCTGGGCGACTTGCAGCAAAGGCTGCCCAACGCACGCGGATTCGACGAGTGGTACGGCATCGCCCGCACCTCGCATGAATCCCGGCATACGGAAACGCCGGGTTTCGATGCCAGTGTGGCCACCATCCCGACGGTGATGCAAGGCAAGAGCGGCGCCCCCTCCGAGGACGTCAAGGTCTATGACATCAAGGCGCGCCGCCTGATCGATTCGGAACTGATCGAGCGCTCCATCGGCTTCCTGCAACGCCAGGCCCAAACCAGGCAGCCCTTCTTCCTGTACGTACCCTTGACGCATCTGCACTTCCCCACCTTGCCGCATCCCGATTTCGCGGGCCGCAGCGGCGTCGGTGATTTTGCCGACAGCATGATCGAGATGGACCATCGCGTTGGCCTCTTGCTGGATGAGTTGGACCGCCTGGACCTGAGCAAGGACACCTTGTTCATCTTTGCAAGCGACAACGGCCCTGAATTCCGTCTGCCCGATCGGGGCACCGCAGGCTACTGGGAGGGGACGTATCACACGGCCATGGAGGGGGGCTTGCGTGTGCCCTGCATCCTTCGCTGGCCGGGCCGGATTCCGGCTGGCGCAGTCAGCAACGAGATCGTGCACGTGGTGGACATGTTCGTCACCTTGGCCAGCATCGCCGGTGCGCCCATTCCCGAGGACCGTCCCATCGATGGGATCGACCAGACCGCATTCCTGTGCGACCCCGGCAGCAAGTCCCGCCGGGAAGGCTTTCCGTTCTACATCAAGCAGGAGCTGCGCGCCCTGAAATGGCGGCAGTGGAAACTGCACCTGATGTGGGAGCGTGAGCCCAACGACGGGCCGATCAAGCTGGAGTCTCCCTACCTGTTCGATCTGTTGCAGGACCCGAAGGAGAGCCGCAACGTTCTGGTCGAGCAAAGCTGGGTCATGGAGCCGATGCAAAAGATGCAACAGGCCTTCCAGCAGAGTCTGCGGGAGCACCCGCCGATTGCTCCCGGAACCCCTGATTGATCGCCAGCGCTGCCCCTGGGCAGCCAGCCGCCCGCCAAGACAGCTGAAGCCAGTTGGTGCGATACTGGAAGCCCTGACCCGGGACTGCCCATGACGTTTCGCATCCAA
Organism: Burkholderiales bacterium; assembly: GCA_029977705.1. GTDB lineage: Bacteria > Pseudomonadota > Gammaproteobacteria > Burkholderiales > Burkholderiaceae_E > JAPOKJ01. Next base: position 28,891 of record JAPOKJ010000048.1, read on the forward strand.
TTTCGCCCCCGCAGCCTTGATGCCCTGCGCGGCTACAACGCGTCCCGGTTCATGGCTGACCTGTCCTCCGGCGTCACCGTCGGGGTGGTTGCGCTGCCGCTGGCCATGGCCTTTGCCATCGCCTCGGGACTCAAGCCCGAGGCCGGCATCTTCACCGCCATCGTGGCGGGCTTTCTGATCTCGGCCCTGGGCGGCTCGCCGGTACAGATCGGCGGCCCGGCCGGCGCCTTCATCGTCATCGTGTACGGCATCGTGGCGCGCTACGGGGTGGCCAACCTGATGCTGGCCACCATGTTTGCCGGTGTGCTGCTGTTTGTGATGGGCCTGGTGCGCATGGGCAGCCTGGTGCGCTTCATCCCGGTGTCGATCGTGATCGGCTTCACCAATGGCATCGCGGTGCTCATCGCCCTGTCGCAGGTCAAGGACTTCTTTGGCCTGCAGGTCAAGGACATGCCGGCCGAGTTCTTCGAAAAGCTGGCCGCCATCATCCACTACGGTCACAGTTTCGACATCAAGACGCTGGGCCTGGCGCTGGCCTCGCTGGCCATTGTCGTGCTCTGGCCCAAGACCTATGCCGGCAGCCGCTAGCCCC
>JAPOKJ010000116.1 GCA_029977705.1 Burkholderiales bacterium
ATACACATATACGCACACACACACATGAGGGTGTTCTGGCTGTAATGCGAAAACATCCTGTGCCACCTGTGCAACCTGTGCCAGGCCGCACCCGTTGCGACAATCTCAACACTGAAGTACTATTCGCATCATGCTGAACCCGAAACAGGAACGATTTGTCCTCGAGTACCTCAAGGATCTGAACGCGACCCAGGCCGCGATCAGGGCAGGCTACGCTGCCGGCTCTGCTCAGGTGACCGGATCGCGTCTGCTATCCAATGCTATGGTTTCTGAAGCCATCGCAGCCAAGCAGGCCAAGACCCTCAACAAGCTCGAGGTGACCGCCGAGCGCATCATCCTGGAGCGCGCTCGTCTGGCGTTCTTCGACCCCCGCAAGCTGCTGGATGACGACGGCAGGCCGATCCCGCTGTCCCAACTCGACGATGACACCGCAGCTGCGATCGCTGGCGTCAAGATCGTGACCCAGGGCAACCAGGACGTCGGCCTGGCCGAGATCACCGAGTTCAAGCTGGCCGACAAGAACGCGAGCCTGACCGCCCTGGAGAAAATCAACGGCATGTACAGCTCGGGCGACGAGCCTGCCGGCGTCCTCAACATTCACGTCCACTTCTGACCATGACGACAACCCACCCCACCAAAACGCCCCTCGCCGTCCTCGAGCACCCGCTCTACCCCGTGCTCGTCGCTGCCATTGAGCAGGCCATGTACGGCAAGGGCGAGCGCCATGGAGGCGCTGCCACCCACTTCCTCGATCAACCCTGGCGGCATTACGCCGACATGCACGGGCGCGGCTTCCTGACCGGCCAGGCCGCAAAGAAGCTCGAGGAGGCCGCGAGCCTGCGCACGGGCGAGGCCTTCGTGGCCGAGGCGCTGGGCGCGATCGTCTACACCGGCATGGCGATCATCACCGAGCGCGGCGTGCTGACGGCCCACGACATCTACGACGACAAAGGACCGAAATGAAACTCACCGACATCAGCATCCGAAAATCAGGCGTCATGAACGCCTGGCTAATGGAGATCACTGTCCTCACGCCTGGCGGCGAGATGAAGACCACGCAGCACTTCGACGACTTTGGGGGCTTCCTCACTGCCGTGAAGGAGGCCGCGACGTTCTTTGCCGTGCGCATCGGCAAGATCGCAGCCAGCGAGGCCAACAAGCGCCTGCTGACCCGGCCCGTGGCCGCGAACCCCGAGCGCGTCAACTGATGGCACAGGTCAAGCCACAGACCCCGGCAGAGACAGGCGTGCACTACTACCCGCCTGGGCCGGTGGCGCGTGCTTTCCTGAAGTCGGACGCTTTCGTGGCCGGCATCCGTGGCCCGATCGGCTCGGGCAAGTCGACGGCGGCGGTGATGAAGCTGATCCGCAACGCCCAGAAGCAGAAGCCCCTGCGCGACGGATGGCGCAGGCGGCGCACGGCCATTATCCGCAACACCTACCCCGAGCTGAAGACCACGACGATCAAGACCTGGCACCAGTGGGTGAACCAGTCCGTCGGCCATTGGCGCGACAGCGGACCGCCGACGCACCACATCGTCGACCAGGTCGCCAAGCTCGACTGGGAGATCATGTTCATCGCCCTGGACCGGCCCGACGACGTCCGCAAGCTGCTGTCGCTCGAGCTGTCGGACGCCTGGATCAACGAGGCCAAGGAAGTGCCCAAGGCCATCCTGGACGGCCTGACCGGGCGCGTGGGCCGCTTCCCGCCGACCGATGGCGAGTTTGGCTGCACGGATCCGCAGATCCTGATGGACACGAACCCGCCGGACGCTGACCACTGGTGGTACGTCATGGCCGAGAAGGACCGCTCGAACGAGCGAAACCGGCTCATGCACGCCGACAGCGAGGCGATCCAGGAGGAGCTGCGCAAGATCGGCGCGCTGCGTCCTGACCAGCCGCTGTTCGAGTTCTTCGCCCAGCCTGGCGGTCAGTCCGACGACGCCGAGAACCTGAACCACCTGCCGCCCGGCTACTACCTCAAGGCCAAGGCCGGCAAGGATCCCGAGTGGATCAAGGTCTACGTCAACGGCGAGTACGGCTTCGTGCTCGACGGCAAGCCGGTCTATCCCGAGTACCGCGACGGCATCCATGCGGTGGAGTTCCAGGCCGTGCCGCACCTGCCGCTGCACATCGGCATGGACTTTGGCCTCACGCCGGCGGCGGTCTTCGCCCAGCAGATGCCCAACGGCCAGTGGCGCAAGCACTCCGAGATCGTGACCGAGCGCGCCGGCATCGCACGCTTCGCCGGCCTGGTGAAGGCGCACCTGTCGCGCATGTACCCAGGCTTCAAGATCGGCTCGATCACCGGCGACCCGGCAGGCAACCAGGGCCAGGGCGGCGACGAGGATGCGCGCAACGTGTTCCAGATCCTCGAGGCCAACGGCCTGAAGGTCGAGCCGGCGCGCACCAACTCGCCGACGCTGCGCATCGAGGCGGTCAAAGCCCCGATGAACCGCATGATCGATGGCGAGCCGGGCATGCTGGTGCACGCCACGAACTGCCCATTCCTGCGCAAAGGTTACGCCGGCGGCTACAACTACAAGCGGGTGCAGGTGACCGGCGACGCCAAGTATCGTGACGAACCGGACAAGAACATGTACAGTCACGTCTGCGATGCCGACCAGTACGTCATGATTGGCGGTGGTGAGGGCAAGGCTATAATCCAGCGCGAAAGACCTGCCAATCGGGCGGCGTTTGCGATCGACGACTATGACATCCTGGGGTGAACCATGAGCTTTATGACTCCCAAAGTACAGGCACCACCGCCGCCTCCACCGCCGGTGCCGACGCCCACGATCGACGACGCCGCTGTGCGTGGTGCGCAAGAGGCTGACGCCCTGCGCCGCCGCCAGGGCCGGGCCTCCACCATTCTCTCGGGCAATCAGGGCGGTGGCTCTGGTGCTCCTGTTCCAACCGCCACCAAAGCACTTCTCGGGAGCTGATCCATGGCACGACGTACACGACTTGACCTGATGGCCGCTGGCGGCACTCAGACCGGCAATGGCACGGCCTTCGACTGGCCTGGTGGCGAGGGCGTCTTCATCGTCGAGGCGAAGTCCGGCGCTGGCGCTGTGAACCTGCAGATGCAAGGGCCGAACGGCGTCTGGTGGAACGTCACGCAGTACGCTGCGACGACCGACATCGCCCTGACGGCGGCAGGCAAGAGCGCAAACTTCCGCGCCCCTGCCGGCCCGATGCGCGCAGCAGCAGGAGCCGAGACCGGCGTCCTGTGCTCCGTGCTCGGCATTCCCTCCAACACTGCAGGCTGATCGATGGACCAGCGCGCCGAAGACTGCATCCGCGAGCAGGAGCAGCTCGCATCCGCTCGCGGCGTGTGGGAGAACCACTGGCGCGAGGTGGCCGAACGTGTGCGGCCTCAACAGAACTTCTTCCAGATGATCCAGCGCCCCGATGGCGACAAGCGCAACGAGAAGATCTTCGACGCGACCGCGCCCCTGGCGCTGTCCAAGTTCACCGCTGCGGTGATCTCGATGTCGTTCCCGGCCACGCAGACCTACCACAAGCTGCAGCTGGCCGACGAGGACATCGCCAACAACACGACCGTGCGCCGCTACCTCGACCAGGTGAACGATCGCCTGTTCAAGGTGCGCTACTCGCCCCGCGCCAACTGGCAGAGCCAGTCCGGCGAGGTGATCATGGACATTGGCGCATTCGGCACCGGCATCCTGTTCATCGACGACGTGCTGGGCGTGGGCATCCGCTACAAGGCGCTGCCGCTGGCGCAGTGTTTCATCGCCGAGGACGCCTATGGCCGGGTGGACACCATCCACCGCAAGTTCCAATGGACCGCGCACCAGGCCGCATCGAAGTTTGGCAAGGACAAGCTGCCCGAGGCCATGCGTCGGGCGCTCGAGACCGAGCCGCAGCGCAAGTTCTGGTTCCTGCACTGCGTCAAGCCGAACATGGACAAGAAGGCCAACCGGAGCGACTGGCAGGGCATGGACTGGTGGAGCTGCTACATCAGCCTGGAGGAAGGCCGGCAGATCCTCGACGAGGGCGGCTTCCGGGTCTTCCCCTTCGCGGTGCCGCGCTTCGAGACCAGCCCCAACGAGTTCTATGGCCGCAGCCCGGCCATGAAGGTGCTGCCCGACATCAAGATGCTCAACGAGATGAGCAAGACCATCCTGCGCTCGGCGCACATGGCCGTCTCGCCTCCCATCATGTTGTCCGACGATGGCGCGCTGCAGGCCTTCAACCTGCGCCCCAACGCGCTGAACTTCGGCGCGATCGACGACCAGGGCCGCGACCGGGTGAAAGCCTTCAACGCCCAGGCCCGTGTCGACATCGGCCTGGACATGATGAACCAGCGCCGCGAGGCCATCAACGACGCCTTCTTCGTCACGCTGTTCCGCATCCTGGTGGAGGAGCCGACGATCACGGCCACTGAGGCCATGCTGCGCGCCCAGGAGAAGGGCCAGCTGCTGGCTCCGACCATGGGCCGGATCCAGTCGGAGATGCTGGGCGCTGTGATCGACCGCGAGATCGACATCCTCGCCCACACCGGCGAGCTGCCGCCCATGCCCGACGAGCTGATGGAGTACTACCGCTCGGGCGGTGAGCACCACATCGAGTACCAGTCCCCGCTGAACATGGCGCAGAAGGCCGGTGCCGGCGTGGCGATCATGAACACCATGCAGGCGATCGCGCCCCTGGCCCAGATCGATCCCAAGGTCATGCTGCGCTACAACCTGGACAAGGCTGCAGAGCGCGTGGGCCGCATCAACGGCGTGCCCGAGGACATCATCCGCAGCGACGAAGAGGTCGCCGCGCTGGATGCCCAGGGCCAGCAGGAGCAACAGGCCCAGCAGCTGCTCGCAGCCGCGCCCGTCGCCGCTGGTGCCGCGAAAGACTTCGCCCAGGCCTCGAGCCTGGCCGCGAGTGTGCCGAACCAAGCCCCGGCTGATCTGGGCTTGATGTCCTAACTGGAGACCCCATGAGCGAAGAAATCACCACCGACACGACCGTGACCGACGAGGCCGTTGTGGAAACCGCACCGGCGACCGTCGAGACCGCAACGCCTGCCGAGACTGCCGCGCCTGAAGCACCCAAGGCCAAGGGCAAGAAGGGCAAGGCCGCAGCTGCAGCCGAAGCCGAGGTCGATCCGACGGTCGAGGAGGCAGAGGCCATGTTCAAGGAGCGCCCAGGCCTGGACAGCGTGCGCACGCAGGCCGGCTGGCTGACCCGCGACGGCCAGCTCGCCGTGCTTACCCCCGCCCTTGCTGGCGAATGAGCTTTCTCGACCGCCTTCTGAGGCGGCGTGCCCACTACCGGCACGTCTTCCTCGGGACCAAGGCCTCCGGCGAGTACGTCCTGGCTGACCTGCGCCGCTTCTGTCGCGCAGGCGAGCCGGCGATCGTGCTGGGCAAGGACGGCCAGACCGACGTTTACGCCACCGGCATGGTGGCAGGCAGGCAGGAAGTGTTCTGGCGCATCGCACACCACCTGCATCTCGACGATGCCCAACTCTTGAAATTCAAGGAACAGATCGATGACGACAACTAGCGCAGCCTCTGCACTCTCCGGCGCTCCCGCCGCACCTGCAGGCGCTCCCGCAGCAGCCCCCGCCGCTGGTGGAGCACCCGCAACGCCTCCCGCAGGCACGCCCCCTGCCGGCACGCCTCCCGCTGGCGCTGGCGATGCCTGGTACACCGGCATCCAGAACCAGGAGGTCCGCACCTGGGCCGAGGCCAAGGGCTTCAAGGATCCGCTGGCCGTGGCCGAGTCGGCCTACAACCTCGAGAAGCTGATTGGCTTCGACAAGGCCGGCAAGACCCTGGTGATCCCCGACGAGAACTCCTCGCCCGAGACGCGCCAGGCGTTCCTGCAGAAGCTCGGCGTGCCCGAGAAGGCCGACGGCTACAAGCTGCCCGTGCCCGAGGGCCAGTCCGACGCTTTCGCCAAGGAGGCCGCGAACTGGTTCCATGAGCAGGGCATTCCGGCCAAGGCCGCTGAAGGCCTGACCCAGAAGTTCAACGAGTACGCCGCCGCCCAGCAGGCCCAGCAGATGCAGGCCTTCGCGCAGAAGTCCGAGCAGGAGTTCACCGGCTTGAAGAGCGAGTGGGGCGCGGCCTTCGACCAGAACATCGAGCTGGGCAAGCGCGCCGCGATGCAGTTCATCCCCGGCACCGCCGAGGAGCGCGCCGCCACCCTGCAGGCGCTCGAGCAGTCGCTCGGGACCGGCAAGCTGCTCAAGCTGATGGCGAACATCGGCCAGGGCCTGGGCGAGCACAAGGTCGTCGGCGGCGAGGCCGGCAGCGGTCTGATGACGCCGGCCCAGGCGAACCAGCGCATCGCCGAGCTGAAGTCCAACAAGGATTGGTCGAGCGCATACCTGGCCGGCGACAAGTCGAAGGCCAAGGAGCTGCAGGATCTGATCGCCATGGCGAACCCGCAGGTGTGACATGGCTGATGTGAAAACCACTCCGATGTTGACACCAGCGCAACAAATCCGGCTAGAATCCGTTTCACTGGCCTACCGCCATGACCGCAGCCCCGAGGACATCGTCAAACGAGCCGAGGAGCTGGCGAAATTTGTGGAAGGCAAGCAGGCCGCAGCCAAGCCGGGGAAACCCGGCAAGGTTGTGAATGATGAGCAAGTCGCGCCTGAAGGCGACCTCATCTGATGGCGATAATCGCTCTGCTGGCAGGCAGTCACTGCAAGAAGAAGGCCCGGAAACGGCAAGCCGCTTCGAGAACCTGATCACTCATTTTCTTTGGAGGGCATATGTCCCAATTCGTCACGACCAACTTCGTG
>JAPOKJ010000111.1 GCA_029977705.1 Burkholderiales bacterium
AGGCTGACCAGCAGGGGCACGAACCGGGCTGACAGGCCGGCATAGCCACCAGCCGGATCGATGCCACCCAGGCCCAGGCCCATCAGCAAGGCCAGTCCGATGATGCCGCCGCCCAGCAGGCGGTCGGCTGTGCGGGCTGGCCTCCTGCCGAGCGGGGGCGACACTAGCGGGCCACGCCCAGTTCGCGCAGGATGGCGCCCAGGCGCCGGCCCTCGGCCTCTACATACTGGCCGAAGTCATCACCAGTCAGCAGGAAGGGGCCCCAGTCATTCTTCTTGAGGGCATCTCGCCAGGACGGATGCTCAGTGGCCCGTGTCACCGCATCGATCAGGGCCTTGCGCTGTTCGGCACTGATGCCGGGTGCGCCGTAGACGCCGCGCCAGTTGTAGATCTCGACATTGACGCCTTGTTCGCGCAGGGTGGGCAGGTTCTTGACCTTGAAGCTGGAGGAGGTGCCCAGCGCCCGCATCTTGCCTGCTTCGACAAAGCTGTAGAACTCGGACACGCCGGCAATGCCAACGGTGACATGGCCCCCCAGGATCGCGGCCGAGGCCTCTCCGCCTCCCTGGAAGGGAACGTAATTGACCCTGGCCGGATCGACGCCAGCATCCCTCGCGATCAGGCCCGCCATGATGTGGTCGATCGAGGCCTTCGAGCCGCCGCCCCAGGAGACCGATCCGGGGTTGGCCTTGAGTTGCCGGACCAGATCGGCCAGCGACTTGATCGGGGATTGGGCCGGCACCACCAGGATCATGGTGTCGGCGAAAAGGCGCGCGATCGGGGTGGCGTTCTTGAGGGTGATGGGCGGCTTGTTGGCCTCGATCGCCCCGACCATGACTGCCCCGGTCACGACCAGGGCATGCGGGTTGCCCTTCTCGCTGTTGACGAACTGGGTCAGGCCAATGGTGCCGCCGGCACCGCCCTTGTTCTCGTAGGTGGCGTTCTTGTAGGCGCCCGCCGCGATCAGCGCGGCGCCCAGACTTCGGGCGGTCTGGTCGAAGCCGCCGCCGGCATTGGCACCGATCATGAAGCGGATGTTGTCCGCCTCGGCCCGGGCGCCGCGCGGCGCAAGGAGCAGGGCGCTGGTCATGGCCAGTGCCGATCGGAAAAGGTCTCGTTTGCTCATGGCAGTCTCCAGGGGCTGTCGTGGCGGCAAGCCAGAGGGGTGTCAGCGGCGCAGGGCTCTGAGCAGGGGCTCCAGTTCGGCAGCATGCTGCACCAGGTAATCCGCTCCCCAGGCGTTGGCGGGATCTTCGGCGCCATTGTAGCCATAGGCTGCGGCCACGGTACGCATACCCGCAGAACGTCCTGCCACCACATCGCGGTGATCGTCCCCGACGTAAATGCAGGCCTGCGCGCTGGCGCCACTCAGGCTTGCGCCCAGCAGCAGGGGAGCTGGATGCGGCTTGGGAGTGGGGGTGCTGTCGCCCCCGACCAGGCAACTGGCGCGCGCCTCCAGACCCAGGGCATGGGCCAGCAGACGCACATAGCGTTCGATCTTGTTGCTGACGATGCCCCAGCGCAAGCCTTCGGCCTCCAGTTGCGCCAGGCATGCCTCGATGCCGGGAAACAGCCGGGTGTGAACGCAGATCTGGGCCTCGTAGAGCGTCAGGAATTCGTCGCGCAGGGCTGGAAAGGCCGGGTCCTCCTTGGCCACGCCAAAGCCCTTGCCGACCAACCCGCGCGCGCCGGCCGAGGCAAAGGGACGCAGGTCCTCGAAAGGCGTGACCGGCAGGCCGCGGGCGCGCTGCATCTGCTGGATCGGTGCCGCCAGATCGGGTGCGGTGTCGGCCAGGGTGCCATCCAGATCGAACAGCACGCAGTCCAGGCGAGCGCTCATGCCGGCCCCGCCGGGTCCGGTTTGCGACAGGCCATCAGGTAGTTCACCGAGACATCGCCCTTGACCAGTCGGTACTGGCCGCTGAAGGGGTTCAAGGTCATGCCGATCAGATCGACCATCTCCAGGCCGCTGCGCCTGACGGCGCCGCCCAGTTCCGAGGGGCGGATGAACTTGCCGTAGTCATGGGTGCCCTTGGGCAGGAGATTGAGCACGTATTCAGCCCCGATGATCGCGAACAGGAAGGACTTGGGGTTGCGGTTCAGGGTCGAGAAGAACACCCAGCCGCCGGGCCGGACCATCGCCGAGCAGGCCCGGATCGTGGACTCGGGATCGGGCACATGCTCGAGCATTTCCATGCAGGTGACGACATCAAAGAGGCCGCTTTGCCCGCTGCCGACCTCTGCCGCCAACTCTTCGGCCAGCATCTGCCGGTACTGGGCGCTGGTGCCGCTTTCCAGGGCATGCAGGCGTGCCACCTTCAGAGGCTTGTCGGCCATATCGATGCCCAGCACCTGGGCCCCCTTGAGCGCCATGGCTTCGGTCAGGATGCCGCCGCCACAGCCGACATCGACAACCCGCTTGCCGGACAGGGCCGCATGGCCGTCGATCCAGTCCAGGCGCAGCGGATTGATCTGGTGCAGCGGCTTGAACTCGGCATTGGGATCCCACCATTTGGCAGCCAGGGCCTGGAATTTGGCGACCTCGGAAGGATCGATGTTTCGCCCGCTGTCGGGAGCCTGCGAGGAAGCGCTGGGGGAGGGGGACTGGGGACTGTTCATGGCGGCATTGTAGACGGAGCATGCCCGGCCCTGAGGACGCCCGGGACAATAAAAAACCCCGCCGGAGCGGGGTTCTTCAGGAGCCTGACAGGGGTCAGGCCCGGGACTACAAGGAATCGATTACTTCTTCGGACGGGTGCCGACGACTTCGATCTCGACGCGGCGGTTCTTGGCCTTGCCTTCCTTGGTCTTGTTGTCTGCAACAGGCTGCTTCTCGCCCTTGCCTTCGGTGTAGATGCGGTTGGCTTCCACGCCTTTGGACACGAGATAGGCCTTGACGGCTTCAGCACGCTTGACCGACAGCTTCTGGTTGTACTTGTCGCTGCCATCGCTGTCGGTGTGGCCGACGGCGATCACGACTTCCAGGGTGATGTCCTTGAGCTTGCCGACCAGGTCGTTCAGCTTGTTCTTGCCATCGGGCTTGAGCACCGACTTGTCGGTATCGAAGAAAGCGTCAGCTGCGAAGGTGACTTTCTCGGTGGCGGGGCCGGACGGTGCCCGAGCCGGAGCGGGTGCCGGAGCCGGGGCAGGTGCCGGACGGGCAGCCGGTGCCGGGGCCGGCGCAGCGGCCGGTGCGGGTGCCGGAGCCGGGGCCACACGCGGGGCAGGCGGAGGAGCCTTGGGCATCAGGTCGGCGTCGCAATCCTTGAAGGCATTGGCGGGCGTCCAGTAGCTGGTGCGCCAGCAAAGGCCGAACGGGTCGACGACGACCTTGCCATCGGGACTTTGAACGTAACCTGCCTGGGCGAATGCGGTCGAGGCCGACACAGCCAGAGCGGCTGCAGCAACCACTTGACCAATTTTGACAGACTTAATCATGTTTCTCCTCACGGTAGAACGAAGCTTTGAAAGCGAAAACGAGATCCTGTGAGGTCTGAAACCCCGCAAGGCAATTCGAAAAACAGCTCAGAGCCCTTCTCCGCCAGACAGCTGATGGCCATCAGTTTTCTGGACGACCCGAGGCTTTGCCTGAATCTCACCAAGCGTATTTTGCCACATCAGGCTGCGACCAGACACCAGCGCCTCCCGGTCAATTTCGCCCGCGTGTGACAGTTGTCGCTTGTGAACAACATGCCGACCGGCAATCCAGACCTCCTGAACATGCTCGCGACCGACCGAATAGGCCAGGTGCGAGACCGGGTCAAAGACCGGGTTCAGTTCCGGGGCGCTCAAGTCGATGGCAACCAGGTCGGCACTCTTGCCGACCTCAAGGCTGCCGATCCGGTCGGCCAGCCCGAGGGCGCGGGCGCCGGCCAGGGTCATGGCTTCCATCAGGGCATGGGCGTCAAAGACCGAGGGATCGCCGCTGAGGCCCTTGGCCAGCAGGGCGGCGCTGCGCCCCTCCTGCCACAGGTCCAGGCGGTTGTTGCTGGCCGAACCGTCGGTGCCGATGCCCAGGTTCACCCCCTGTTGCAGCATGCCGGTCACCGGCGCAATGCCCGACCCGAGCTTCAGGTTGGAGTGCGGACAGTGGGCCACGCTGGCATTGACCCGCGCCAGCTGCTCGATCTCGGCCGCGCTCAGGTGCACCGCATGCACCGCGATCAGGGAGGGGCCGACCAGGCCGAGCCGGGCAAGGCGCTCCAGGGGGCGGCAGCCATGCTGCTCCAGGCTCTGGCTGACCTCGAACGCGGTTTCATGCAGGTGGCAATGGATCGGCAGGTCCAGCTCACTGCTCATGGTCAGCACCTTGCGAAAGCTCTCGTCGCTGACGGTGTAAGGGGCGTGCGGTGCCAGCGTGAACGAGATCAGATCTTCGCCGCGCATCTGGTCACGGGTGGCCAGACCCTTGGCCAGGTAGTCATCCGGCCCGCTGCCGTAGGCGGAAGGAAACTCGAACATCACGATGCCTGCGGCACAGCGCATGCCCAGATCGAGGGCGGCGCGCGCGCTCGCCTCGGGAAAAAAGTACATGTCGGAGAAACAGGTGATGCCGCCGAGCAGCATTTCCATGCCGGCCAGCAAGGACCCGTCATAGACGAAGGCATCGGACATCACCTTGCCTTCGGCCGGCCAGATCCGTTCGTTCAGCCACTGCTGCAAGGGCATGTCGTCGGCGTAGCCCTTGAGCAGGCTCATGGCCGCATGGCTGTGCAGGTTGACCAGGCCAGGCATCAGGATCTGGCCGGGCAGGGCCCGGGTCGGGACGCCGCGATGGCGCTCGAGCAGGGCGGGTGCCGGCCCGATATCGGCGATGCGCCCGTCCCGGATCAGCAGGGCGTGATCGCTGAGCAGTTGGCGCGCCGGGCGGATCGGCAGGATCCAGCGCGGCAGCAGCAGGACGGGCTGGTCATCGGGCAGACGGCCCTGACCGGCCTGCGCGGCAGGGCGAGGGTCGGGTGCCGGGGTGGGGTTGGCAGTCATCCGCGGGAGGATAGCGCAAACTGTTAAAATTCAAAGGTTTAGCCGCTGTCGCCAACGCCATCCGGCCATGAACGTCTGCCAGGACCACTACAAGGATCACCGTGGATCAGTTTGCCAAGTCGACTTTGCCGATCAGTCTCGAAGAGGAGATGCGCCGCTCCTTCCTCGATTACGCCATGAGCGTGATCGTCGGGCGTGCGCTGCCCGATGTCCGTGACGGCCTCAAGCCGGTGCACCGGCGCGTGCTGTTCGCGATGCATGAGGCCAACAACACGCACAGCCGGCCCTATGTCAAGTGCGCCCGCGTGGTCGGCGACGTGATGGGCAAATTCCACCCGCACGGCGATAGCGCCATCTACGACACCCTGGTGCGCATGGCGCAGGACTTCTCGCTGCGCTATCACCTGGTCGATGGCCAGGGCAACTTCGGCTCGATCGATGGCGACAATGCGGCAGCCATGCGTTACACCGAGTGCCGGCTGGAGAAGATCTCGGCCGAATTGCTCGCCGACATCGACAAGGAAACCGTCGACTTCCAGCCCAACTACGACGGCAAGGAATTCGAGCCGACGGTGCTGCCCTCGCGGCTGCCCAACCTGCTGATCAATGGCTCGACCGGCATTGCAGTGGGCATGGCCACCAACATTCCGCCGCACAACCTGACCGAGGTGGTCGACGCCTGCCTGCTGGTGCTGAACAACCCGGAGGTCACGGTCGATGATGTGATCGCGGTCATCCCCGCCCCTGACTTCCCCACCGGCGGCATCATCTACGGCACCTCCGGCGTGCGCGAGGGTTATCGCACCGGCCGGGGCCGCGTCATCATGCGTGCCAAGACCCATTTCGAGGACATGGACAAGGGGCAGCGCTCCTCGATCATCGTCGACGAGCTCCCCTACCAGGTGAACAAGCGGGTGCTGCTCGAGCGCATTGCCGAACTGGTCAATGAAAAGCGCATCGAGGGCATCTCCGACATCCGTGACGAGTCCGACAAGTCGGGCATGCGGGTCGTGGTCGAGCTCAAGCGCGGCGAGCTGCCCGAGGTGGTGCTCAACAACCTGTACAAGATGACGCAGTTGCAGGACAACTTCGGCATCAACATGGTGGCGCTGGTCGATGGCCAGCCGCGCCTGCTCAACCTGAAGCAGCTGATCGAATTCTTCCTGTCGCATCGCCGCGAAGTGATCACGCGGCGCACCATCTACGAACTGCGCAAGGCGCGCGAGCGCGGCCATGTGCTCGAGGGCCTGGCAGTGGCGATTGCCAACGTCGACGAGATGATCGAGATGATCAAGAGCTCGGCGACGCCGCCGATTGCAAAGGAACGCCTGATGGCCAAGGACTGGTCCGCCGGCGTGGCCCTGGACATGGTGGCGCGTGCCGGCGGCGATGCCACCAGCTTCCGCCCCGATGGCCTGGAGCCCGGCCTGGGCCTGATCTCGACCGAGGGGCGCGGCCTGTACCGCCTGTCCGATGTGCAGGCGCAGGAAATCCTGAACATGCGCCTGCAGCGCCTGACTGGCCTGGAGCAGGACAAGATCGTGCAGGAGTATCGCGAGGTGGTCGAACAGATCACCGACCTGCTCGACATCCTGGCCCGCCCGGCGCGGGTCACCGAGATCATCGGCAACGAATTCAAGCTGATCAGGACCGAATTCGGCGATGGCCGAAAGTCCTACATCGAGCACAACGCCACCGAACTGGACACCGAAGACCTGATCACCCCGACCGACATGGTGGTCACGTTGTCGCACTCGGGCTACATCAAGAGCCAGCCGCTGTCCGAGTACCGTGCCCAGAAGCGCGGCGGCCGCGGCAAGCAGGCGGCCACCACCAAGGACGAGGACTGGATCGACCAGCTGTTCATCGCCAATACGCACGACTACATCCTGTGCTTTTCGAACCGGGGCCGTGTCTACTGGCTGAAGGTCTGGGAGGTGCCGCAGGGCAACCGCAATTCGCGCGGCCGTCCGATCGTCAACCTGTTCCCGCTGGCCGAGGGCGAGAAAATCACCGTGGTGCTGCCGGTCAAGCAGTTCGACGACGAGCACTATGTGTTCATGTCGACCAGCCTGGGCACGGTCAAGAAGACGCCGCTCACCGATTTTTCCAATCCGCGCAAGGCCGGCATCATTGCGGTCGACCTGGATGAGGGCGACTTTCTCATCGGGGTGGCCGTCACCGACGGCAAGCACGATGTGATGTTGTTCTCCGATGCCGGCAAGGCGGTGCGCTTCGACGAAAACGATGTCCGCCCGATGGGTCGAGGCGCGCGCGGTGTGCGCGGCATGATGCTCGACGAGGGCCAGAAGGTCATCGCGATGCTGGTGGCTGGCAATGAGCAGCAGTCCGTGCTCACCGCCACCGAGAACGGCTTTGGCAAGCGCACCCCGATCGCCGAGTACACCCGCCATGGCCGGGGCACCAAGGGCATGATCGCCATCCAGACCAGCGACCGCAATGGCAAGGTGGTGGCGGCGGTGCTGGTCAATACCCAGGACGAGATCATGCTCATCACCACCGGTGGGGTGCTGATCCGCACCCGTGTGGGCGAGATCCGCGAGATGGGCCGTGCCACCCAGGGGGTCACCCTGATTGCCGTGGCACCGGGGACAGTCCTGTCTGGCGTGCAGCGGGTGGTCGAGTCCGATACCGATCCGGTCGGCGAGGATGAGGCGGTGTCCGGGGACGATGCGCCGGCGGCACCCGGGGCTGGCCCGGACGAACAGGCGCAGTGATCGC
>JAPOKJ010000106.1 GCA_029977705.1 Burkholderiales bacterium
CACCCTGGGCGGATCGACCGCGCGATCATCGCCATTGAGGGCGAAACGCGGGCACGACAGGTTTTGCGGACCTTCCCTAACGTCCAGAGTGGCGCTTGGCCCGACTCAAATGCAAGCGCGGCATGGAGACAATCGGCATAGTCCGCAGACCCGTCTCGATAAAGCGCCAAGGCGATCTCAAGCGCATGCTCGGATGCAAAGTCCAGTTCGCGGGCGGACATCAGTTCAGATAGCAGATCAATGACGTTCGACTTATCCAGTCGATAGGCACTTCTAAGCACCCACTCCAGTTCGATCATCACGGTGATCGGAACATGGAGCGTCTCGCCGCTGTCCAGACAGTCCACCATCAACTGCCGGGCGATGGCCCATTGGGCGGCGTCATCCCGCACCAGGAAGCGCACCAAAACATTGGTATCGAGCGAGGCCATCAGCGCCAGGGATTCATGTCGCCCACAGAAACGCGACGACCTTTGGGCACGTCGATCCGGCCCGCCAGGTCGAGGATGGAGCGCGTCTTGGCACGAACAAGAATCGTGCCGTCGGGCGCCACGGACCAGACCAGGCGCGTACCCGGACCGGCATTGATCAGCGCTCGCACATCCGCAGGTACCGTGGTCTGCCCCTTCGAGGTGATAGTCGATTCGGTCATACGCGATTCCTTACTATTTGAACAAAGGTAAGGCATCCTGCAGGAAATAGCAAGACCAGGATCGGGCGGCCAGGCTAGGCCGGAAGGCCGGACCAAGGCCCCACGGATCCGCCCCTCAAACACGCGATCAGCCGCCCTACTTCCCAATACAAAACCGACTGAAGATCACCCCCAGCAAATCATCGGGCGTGAACTCGCCGGTGATCTCCGACAGCGCCTGCTGCGCCAGTCGCAACTCCTCGGCAAACAGTTCCAGGTGCTCGGCGTCCTGCTCGGCGTGGTCGCGGGCCAACCCCAGATGCTCGCGCGCGGCGCGCAGCGCCATCAGGTGGCGCTCGCGGGCAATGAAGCCGGACTCGCCGGCCGGCTGCCAGCCGGCAATCGCCAGCAGGCGCGCGCGCAGGTCGGCCATGCCTTCGCCGCGCTTGGCCGACAGCCAGATCTCGTCATCGCTCGAAGCAGGCACCGCGCCCTCGATCAGGTCGCGCTTGTTCATCACCACCAGGCGCGGCACGCCGGGCGGCAGTTTGTCGAGCAGTTCGGCGCTCAGGTTCGCGGTTTGGTGGGTGCGCGCCGCCTCGCGGGCGTCCTGCAGATGAAGCACCACATCGGCCTTGTCCACTTCGGCCCAGGTGCGGGCAATGCCCAGGCGCTCGACTTCGTCCTGGGTCTCGCGCAGGCCCGCGGTATCGACCACGGTGATGGGCACGCCCTCGATCTGGATCGCCTGCGCGATGCGGTCGCGCGTGGTGCCGGCAATCGGCGTCACGATGGCGACATCCTCGCCGGCCAGGGCATTGAGCAACGATGATTTGCCCACATTGGGCTCGCCCACCAGCACCACCTTCAGGCCATCGCGCAGCAGGCGGCCCTGCTTGGCCTGGGCCAGCACCTTCTCCAGCTGGGCGGCGATCCCGGCCAGCCGCCCCAATGCATTGGAGGCCTTGAGAAAGTCGATCTCTTCTTCCGGAAAATCGAGCGTGGCCTCGACCAGCATGCGCAGATCGATCAGCTGCTCGACCAGGGCATGGATCTCGCGCGAGAACACGCCCTCCATCGAACGGCTGGCCAGACGCGCGGCCTGCGCGGTGCTGGCATCGATCAGGTCGGCCACCGCTTCGGCCTGGGCCAGGTCGAGCTTGTCATTGAGAAAAGCGCGTTCGGTGAATTCGCCGGGCCGGGCCAGACGCATCCGGAACGCGGGCTGCTCGCGCTGCACCTGCTCGCCCAGCGCCATCAGCCGGTCGAGCAAGAGCTTGAGCACCACCGGGCCGCCATGGCCTTGCAGCTCGAGCACGTCCTCACCGGTGTAGGAATGGGGGCCCGGAAAGTACAGGGCCAGGCCGTGGTCGATCACTTCGCCGGCGGCATCGAGGAAGGGCAGGTAGTGCGCATGGCGCGGCCGCAAAGGAAACTCAGACGCGGCCGATTCGGCGCGCGCAGCAAAAAGGGCTCGCACGAGCCCTTTCAGATCTTCTCCCGACACCCGCACGATGCCCACCGCCCCGCGCCCGGGCGCGGTGGCTATGGCGACGATCGCATCGCGGGTGGACATGGCCGCCATGGCCCCATCAGGCCGGCGCCTTGCCGAAGATCGGCTTGCCTTCCATCTTGCGGGTGATCACCCATTGCTGCGCGATCGAGTAGCAGTTGTTCACCAGCCAGTACAGCACCAGGCCGGCCGGGAAGAAGAAGAACATGACCGAGAACATGATCGGCATGAACATCATCACCTTGGCCTGCACGGGATCGGGCGGCGTGGGGTTGAGCTTGACCTGGATGAACATGGTCGCCGCCATGATCAGCGGCAGGATGTACCAGGGGTCCGGCGCGGCCAGGTCGTGGATCCAACCGATCCAGGGTGCATTGCGCATCTCGACCGAGGCCAGCAGCACCCAGTACAGCGCGATGAAGACAGGGATCTGCACCACGATCGGCAGGCAACCACCGAGCGGGTTGATCTTCTCGGTCTTGTACAGCTCCATCATGGCCTGGTTCATCTTGACGCGATCATCGCCATAACGCTCGCGGATCTGCTGCATGCGCGGCGTCACCGCCTTCATGCGCGCCATCGACTTGTAGCTGGCCGCCTGCAGCGGGAAGAAGATGGTCTTGATCACGATGGTGAGCAGCACGATCGCCCAGCCCCAGTTGTGCACCAGGTTGTACAACCAGCCCAGCAGCCAGTAGATCGGCTTGGCCACCGGCGTCAGCCAGCCATAGTCCACCGACAGGTCCAGGCCTTCGGCCACACCGGCCAGCACCTGCTGGTCCTGCGGGCCGACATACAGCTTGTTGGTCACCGTGGCGGCCGCACCCGGCGCCAGATCGGCCAGCACCTGCTTGAGGCCGACCGAGAACAGGTTGGTGTCGACCTTGCGGGCATAGTATTCGCGCGCCACTTTGGCATCGGGCACCCAGGCCGACACGAAGTAGTGCTGGATCATGGCGACCCAGCCGGCATTGGAGGTCTTCTGGATGTCGACCTTGTCTTTCTCGATGTCCTTCCAGTCCACCTTCTGGAATTTCTTCTCGTCCGAATACACCACCGGACCGGTAAAGGTGGAATAGAACTGCGACTCGCCCGAGGGCTTGTTCGAATCGCGCACCAGCTGCAGGTACTGCGTGGGCTTGAGCGGCTGGGTGCCGATGTTGGTGAGTTCGTCCTTCACGTTGATCTGGTACGAGCCCTTGCCCAGCGACAGGGTGCGCACCACGCGCAGGCCACCGGCCTCGGCCGACAGCTTCATCACCGTGGCATCGCCTTCGGCCTTGGGTTCCTGCAACACCTGGAACACGGTGCGGTGGGTCGGAAAGCCCTGCTGGTCATCGGGCACACCGGCCAGCGTCGGCGCACCGATGAACCCGCTCTGGGCCACATAGGTATAGCCGGCGACCTGGTCCATCAGCACCACATTGGCGTCTTTCTTTTCGAGGTCCTTGTGCTTGAGCAGCTCGGCCCGCTTGACCTGCGCCCCGGCGGTATCGATGGCCAGCTTGAGCACGTCGTTGCTCATCACCAGGGTGCGGCCGGTGGCGGCGGCGGCCGGCGCATTGCCCGGCAGCGCGGCCGCGTTGGCAGCGCCAGCGGCCGCCGGTGTGCCCGGGGTCGCCGAGGGCACCGAGTTGTCGGCCTTGGGCGGCGCCTTGGGGTTGGTCCCCGGCGCGGTCTGGGTCTGCTGCGGATTGCCGGTCAGGCCACCGAGAATGGAGGGCTTGCCCTGCGACTTCTGCCAGCCGTCCCACAGGAACAGTAGCGACATCGAGAACACGATCCAGAGAATGGCGCGTTGTGATTGCATGAAAACTTCCTGGCGTTGGTGCGCGTGGGTCTTGTGGGGTCGGGTGGAGTCGGGTGCGTGGGCTCAGGCGCCACGCGCATCCGCGGCACCGGCCTTGGGCCGGCACCAGGGACATTGCCCGGGCACTTCATCGATGCCGCTGCCCCCGCCCGGACGGCAGCGCAGGATGCGGCGCGCGCCCAGGTAGGTGCCTGCCAACGCGCCGTGCTGCGTGATGGCTTGTGCGGTGTACTCGGAACAGCTCGGAAAGAAGCGGCAGCGCGCGCCCAGATAAGGGCTCAGCGCCATGCGATACAACCAGATCAGACCCAGCAAGGCTCGTTTCATCGTAATTGCATCAACACGGCATCGAGCTCGGCACGCCAGGCCAGTTTCAGGGCACGGCGTGAGGGACAGCCATCGAAGCCGCGGTTGTTGGTCAATACCACCCGCACCGCACTGACATGACAGGCACGGGCCGACTCGCGGATGATGCGACGCAGGCCGTTGCGATCGACGGCTTTCTTGAGGACCCGCTTGGGCAATACGGTCTGCAAGCCCTCGACCGGTATGCGAAAGGCCTTGAAGTGCGGTGATTGCACCGAGCGCTTCAAGCGCGCATCCCGACCGCCGGTCTGCTGCTTCAGACGGTCAGTTGCTTGCGGCCCTTGGCGCGACGTGCATTGAGCACGGCACGGCCGGCCTTGGTCTTCATGCGCACGCGAAAACCGTGGGTGCGCTTGCGACGGGTAACGGAAGGTTGGAAGGTACGTTTCATGTTGATCAGCTTAACAATTCGGGGAACCTTCTATTTTAACCCGAATAAAGCTTCTCGCGAAAAGGTAGAATAGAGGGTTGTCTGAAATCACCCTTTCAGGCCTTTGCCCATCCACCCTGTTCCGGTCCTTTTTCCGCGCGTCCTTCATGCTTGATCGCTGGCACTCCTGTATCGCACGGCTGGAATCCGAAATGCCTTCGGAACAGTTCCGCCCGTGGATCAAACCGCTGCGATTCATCGCTTACGAAGAAAGTGAACACAAACTCCGGGTGGGCATCGGCAGTGCCTACAAGCTCAACCTGATCAAGGACCACTTCGAGAGCCAGCTGCTGTCGGTGGTGCGCGGCATCTTCCCGGCAGACACCACCGTCACGCTGGAATTGCAGGCGACGGACGGCAGCGACGAGCCCGCAGGCGAGATGCCCCTTCAGGCGGGCCCTGATGGACTGTCCGGTGGGCTGCAGGCGGGCCTGAGCCCCGAGACCGAGGCCGAACTCGATCCGGTCAGCGACACCCATCCGCCGCCGGCCCCGTGGCCGCAGGCGAACGCGGGTCATGGGCTGTCGCCCTCGAGCCAGGCGATGCGCGATGCGCTGGTGCGCGCCCAGGCCGCGCCGCCCTCGCCAGGCAGTGCACCGGCCCACAACAAAGATTTCGACGAAGACGCCCACTACGATCGCGCCAGCCGCCTGCGCCGCGACCTCACCCTCAACGATTTCGTCGAAGGCCGTGGCAACCAGATGGCCCTGGCCGCCGCGATGGAAATCATCGAGCGCCCCGGCACCGTCTACAACCCGCTGGTGGTGGTCGGTGGCGTGGGGCTGGGCAAGACCCACCTGCTGCATGCGGTGGGCAATGCCATGCATGCGCAGCGCCCCTCGCGCCGCATCCAGTATGTGCATGCCCAGGAATACTTCGAAGAAATGGTGCGCGCCATCCAGCGCAAGAACCCGCAGGAATTCAAGCAGTGTTACCAGAACCTGGACCTGCTGCTGATCGACGACATCCAGTTCCTGGGCGGCAAGGAACGCACGCAAGAAGAATTCTTCTACACCTTCGAAGCCCTGTTTGCCTCGCGCAAGCAGTTGATGGTCACCTGCGATACCTATCCCAAGGACCTCGGCGAATTCCAGGACCGCCTCAAGTCGCGGCTGGGCTCGGGCCTGATCGTCGAGATCGCGCTGCCCGACATCGAGACCCGCACCGCCATCCTGCTCAAGAAGGCCGAGGGCCTGAAGGCCGACCTGCCCGACGATGTGGCGCAGTTCATCGCCAAGCACCTGCGCAGCAATGTGCGCGAACTCGAAGGCGCGCTGCTGCGCGTCATTGCCTTTGCCCGCTTTCGCAGCCGGCCGGTGTCGATCGAGCTGGCCCGCGAGGCCCTGAACGATCTGCTCGAGCTGAACCGCCCGCCGATCTCGATCGAGCACATCCAGAAAATGGTGGCCGACCATTTCAAGATCAAGGTGGCCGACATGTACAGCAAGCGGCGCCCGGCCCACATCGCCTATGCGCGCCAGGTGGCGATGTACTTTGCCAAGGAACTCACCCAGAAAAGCTTTCCCGAAATCGGCGAGGCTTTTGGCGGGCGCGACCACACCACGGTGATGCATGCGGTCAAGAAGGTGGCCGAGGTCCGCCAGAAAGATGTCGAGCAAAACCGCAGCATCACCCAGCTCGAACAAAGCCTGCGAGGATGAGCTGTGCATAAGTGCCCCAATAACCAGTTCAACATCCAGCACAACAGCCTGGGCACGGCAGCGGGACAAGCCGTGCACCACCGGTCGAACCCTGTGCACGGTGCTCGAACAGATTTCGAACAACTTCCGGCCTTCGCCCAGTTGTCCGAAACCGTCCGAGTCGCGCCCCGCGCTTTCACCCGCACTTGTCATCGACGCAAGTGCATGAATCGATTCACTCTTTCAGGCCTGTCCACAGTTCGGGCAGCAGCACAACATCAGTAACAGGTATATCAATAAGGAATTGCCATGCAAGCCATGAAGGCCACCAGGGACGCGATTCTCAAACCCTTGCAAACCGTTGCCGGCATCATCGAGCGCCGACACACCTTGCCGGTGCTGGCCAATGTCCTGATCAGCAAGAAAGGCCCGAACATCACCTTCCTGGGCACCGACCTGGAAATCCAGATCCAGACCACGGCCGAGCTGGGTCTGGGCAGCGATGATGCCGAGACCACGGTGTCGGCGCGCAAGCTGATCGACATCCTGCGCTCGCTCCCCGAAGACATCGAGGTGGGCATCGAACTGGCCAACAAGAAAGCCACCCTGAAGGCCGGCAAGAGCCGTTTCAGCCTGCAAACCCTGGGCGCCGAAGACTTCCCCAAGGTGGCGATCAACCAAAGCTTTGCCGCCTCGTTCAAGCTGCCGCAGAACCAGCTCAAGGCCTTGTTCCACAGCGTGCACTTTGCGATGGCCCAGCAGGACATCCGCTACTACCTCAATGGCCTGCTGCTGGTCACCGATGGCGACATGGTCAAGGTGGTGGCCACCGACGGGCACCGCCTGGCTTTCTGCCAGCGCCGCATCGAAGGCGCCACCCTGGCCAAGCAGGAAGTCATCCTGCCGCGCAAATCGGTGATCGAGTTGCAGCGCCTGCTCTCCGACACCGACGATCCCGTGTCCCTGGACATTGCCGCCAACCAGGTGCGCATCCGCTTTGGCGAGGTCGAGATGATCTCCAAGCTGGTCGAGGGCAAGTTCCCCGACTACCAGCGCGTCATTCCGCAGGGCTATGGCAAGCATGTGGTCATCGATCGCAACCTGCTGGCCGCCAGCCTGTCGCGCGCCTCGATCCTCACCAACGAGAAGTTCAAGGGCATCCGCCTGGGCCTGGCGCCCTCGGTCCTGAAGGTGCAGATCACCAACAGCGACCAGGAAGAAGGCAGCGACGAGATCGATGTCGACTACGGCGGCGATCCCCTCGAGATCGGTTTCAATGTGCAATACCTGCAGGATGCCCTGGGCAACCTCAAGACCGACCAGGTCAGCCTGAGCTTTGGCGATGCCAATACCTCTGCCCTGGTCACTGTTCCTGACGACGAGAACTTCAAGTACGTCGTCATGCCGATGCGCATCTAAAGCAAAAAGACCCAAGACCCCATGAGCGATCCCAACAGCTACGATTCCTCCTCCATCCAAATCCTGGAAGGCCTGGAAGCGGTCAGAAAACGACCGGGCATGTACATCGGCGACACCTCCGATGGCACCGGTCTGCATCATCTGGTCTTTGAAGTGGTGGACAACTCGATCGACGAGGCCCTGGCCGGCCATTGCGACGAGATCGTCATCACCATCCATACCGACAATTCCATCTCGGTCACCGACAACGGCCGCGGCATTCCCACCGGCGTCAAGATGGACGACAAGCACGAGCCCAAGCGCTCGGCGGCCGAGATTGCCCTCACTGAGTTGCATGCCGGCGGCAAGTTCAACCAGAACAGCTACAAGGTGTCGGGCGGCCTGCACGGCGTGGGGGTCTCGTGCGTCAATGGCCTGTCCAAGTGGCTGCGCCTGGTGGTGCGGCGCGACGGCAAGGTGCATCAGCTCAATTTCGAGAAGGGCGTGCCCCTCGAGCGCGTGCTCGAGACCGTCGATGGCGTGCAGGTGTCGCCCATGAAGGTCACCGGCACCACCGACAAGCGCGGCACCGAGGTGCACTTCCTGCCGGACGACACCATCTTTACCGGCACCGAGTTCCACTACGACATCCTGGCCAAGCGGCTGCGCGAACTGTCGTTCCTGAACAATGGCGTCAAGATCAAGCTGGTGGACCAGCGCCACAACAAGGAAGACAACTTCGCGTTCGCAGGCGGCGTCAAGGGCTTCGTGGAGTTCATCAACACCGGCAAGAAGACGCTGCACGGCAACG
>JAPOKJ010000057.1 GCA_029977705.1 Burkholderiales bacterium
CAGATATCACCCGATATCTACCCTGGCGGACAACCGCCCGATCATCCTCGTCTGAGTCGAATCCTTAGACAAGTTATTTGCGGCACAGGACACCAGGGAAAGTCCGCAAAACCTCTCGCGCCCGCGGCGGAGTCTTTGCGGACCTTCCCCAGTCCGCCCCGCGGACTCAGCCGCCGGCTAGTGCCGACACGCCGCCATCGACCGCCAGCCACTGGCCGGTGATGTGCTTGCCGGCATCGCTGGCCCACAGCACGGCCAGGCCCTTGAGGTCCTCATCGTCGCCGACCCTGCGCAGGGGCACATGCTCGATGTACTGGGCACCGAGCGTGTCGAGCAGGCCGGCGGCCATCTTGGTGGGAAACACCCCCGGACAGATGGCATTGACGGTGATGCCGTGATGGCCCCACTCGCAGGCCAGCGCCTGCGTGAAGGTGATAACTGCCCCCTTCGAGGTGTTGTAGGCGATCGTCTTCATGCCGGGCGGATTGCCGCCCAGGCCAGCGATCGAGGCGGTGTTGATGATGCGCCCGTGCCGGCGCGGGATCATGCTGGCCCGGGCCACATGCTGGCTGAGCAGGAAGTAGCTTCGCACGTTCAGGTTCATCACCTTGTCCCAGCCCGCGACTGGATGATCCTCGGCGGGGGCTCCCCCGGTGGCGCCGGCGTTGTTGACCAGGATATCGATGTGGCCCAGATGCTTCAGGCTGGCCTCGGCCAACTGGTGAACCTCTTCCTCCTTCAGGCCGTCGGCGGCGATCCAGTGGGCATCGAAGCCCTGGGCCCGCAACTGGGCGCAGGCGGTTTCCAGTTCCGAGGCCTTGCGCGAACTGATGACGAGCCGGGCGCCGGCTTCGCCCAGGGCCTGGGCCATTTGCAGCCCCAGACCGCGCGAGCCGCCGGTGATGAGGGCGGTGCGGCCCTCGAGATTGAACAGTTGTTGGATGCTGCGGGTCATGGGGGCTCCTGGGGACGGGTGGGGGATACCGGCGTTGCATGCCGGAGGAAATGAACTTGCCAGGCCGTGATTTTGGCCTCAAAATGTATTTTTGTCGACAAAAATAACTGCTCCATTCGCGACCGTCTGGCAGGCAGACGGGCATCGAAGGCAGTCCCTTGGAGGACCCATGAAAGCATTTCCCATGACCCGCAACATTGGTGCTGAACTGACTGGCGTCCATCTGGGTGATGCCTCGCGCGACGAAGGCCTGTTCCGCGAGATCAAGGCCTTGCTCCTGCAGTACAAGGTGCTGTTTCTGCGTGACCAGGTGATCACCCGCGCCGAGCACGTTGCCTTTGCGAGCCGGTTTGGCGAACTGGAAGATCATCCGGTGGCTGGCAGCCATCCCGACCACCCGGGCCTGGTCCTGATCTACCGCAGCGACAAGAAGGAAAACTACGAGAACAACTATCACACCGATGCATCTTGGCGCGAAAAGCCGCCGATGGGGTGCGTGCTGCGCTGCATTGAGTGTCCGGAGGTGGGGGGCGATACGATCTGGGTCAACATGGAAGCGGCCTACGCCCATCTGCCCGAAGAGATCAAGCAGAAGATCAGCGGCCTGCGCGCCAAGCACAGCATCGAGCATTCATTTGGTGCCGTGATGCCGATCGAGGAGCGCATCAAGCTGGCTCAGGCCTATCCGATGGTCGAGCATCCGGTGGTGCGTACCCATCCGGAGACCGGCAACAAGATCCTTTATGTGGGCAGCTTCACCACCCATTTCTCGAACTATCACACGCCCGAGAATGTCCGCTTCGGACTCGACAAGACGCCGGGCGCGAGCCTGCTGCTCAACTACCTGCTCAGCCAGGCCTCCATCCCCGAATATCAGGTGCGCTTTCGCTGGCGCCCCAACAGTGTGGCGATCTGGGACAACCGCTGCACCCAGCACTATGCGGTGCACGATTACTTCCCCGAGCCGCGCAAGATGGAGCGCGCCGGCATCCGCGGCGACAAGCCCTTCTGACATGAAGCGCCGTCTCGTCCTCGCCTCCGGCCTGGGTGCGCTGATCCTGGCTCCGGCGCGGGTTGCGGCGCGTGACTGGCCTGACAAGGCGATCCGCTGGATCGTGCCCTATCAGCCAGGCACTGCGCCCGACATGACGGTACGGGTCGTGGCCGAATCCCTGGCCGAGCTGTGGCGGCAGCCGGTAGTGGTCGAGAACAAGGGCGGTGCTGCGGGCAATATTGGCGCCCAGACCGTGGCACGCGCCGCGCCCGATGGCTACACCTGGCTTTATTCGGCCACGACGATGGCAATCAACATGCGCATGTACAAGGCGCCGGGCTATCACCTGTTCAATGATTTCACCCATGTGTCACGCATCGCCAGTTCCGATGTGCTGCTGCTGGTGCATCCTGAGGCGGGGGTCAGCTCGCTGGCCGAACTGATCGAGCGCATGCGGCGCCTGCCGGGTCGCCTGAACTATGGCTCAGGCGGTGTCGGCACGCCGGCGCATTTCGGCACCGAGCTGATGCTCCATGCGGCGGGGGTGCAGGCGGTCCACGTGCCTTTCAAGGGAGCAACCGAATCAGTCAATGCGGTGATCGGTCGGCAGATCGACTTCACGCTGGCCCTCTTGCAGGTCGGCCTGGCGCATGTGCGCTCCGGTCGCCTGAAGGCGCTGGCCGTGACAGGTCCCACCCGCAACGCCCAGCTACCGCAGATTCCGACCCTGGCCGAGAGCGGTCTGCCCGGCGTGCAGGTGCTCTCCTTCGGTGGCGTGTCGTTGCCGGCCGGGGCGCCCGAGCCCCTGGTTCGTCAGATCAACGAGGCCTTGCACAAGGTGCTGGCGCAGGCCAGTGTGCGCAGCCGGCTGGAGGCCCTCGGCGCCGGGGTCAGTCCCGGCACGCCCGCACAGTATGTGTCTGACCTTCGCGCCGAGGTGGCGCAGACCGAGCGCATGATGAAACTGGCGCGCCTCGAGCCGCAGTGACGCTGATGCTGGCGCTGCCCGGGCGCCTTCAGAATGGCGCGGGTGTGAAGGGCATGGGTTCCTTGTCGAAGATCGCTTCGCGGCCCCCGAGTTTTTCGATCATGGCTGCCTGATCGGCCAGCGCCCGGGCGTCGACGGCCACCGGATCGAGCCAGCGCAGCAGTTGCGCATGCAGCGCCTGGCGAATCGACGCGTGCCCGGGCGATTCGGCCAGGTTGCGGGTCTCCTCGGGATCGTCCTGCAGGTCGAACAGTTCGGCCGGATAGTCCAGGTAATGGATGTACTTGTAGCGTGGATCGCGCACCATGTAGAAGGCATGCGGCGAACCCACATGAAACTCTGAAAGGATCGCCCGATCGCGATCGGCACCCGCTGCGATGTCGCGCAGTGAGCGCCCCTTCAGGCCCAATTCGGTGATCGCGTCGCTGGCACCCGCCGCGCCCAGGATCCAGGGGGCGACATCCACATGACTGACCGGTGTGCTCACCACCTGGCCTTTTTCGAAGCCTTCCCCGACCACGATCAGGGGCACACCCGCCGATTCTTCGTACATCGTGTTCTTGCCCCACAGGCCGCGCGTGCCCAGGTTGTCGCCATGGTCGCTGGTGTAGAGCACATCGGTGCTGTCCCACAGTCCGGTCTGGTCCAGGGTCGCCAGAATCTTGCCCACATTCTCGTCCATGTAACTGGTCAGGCCGTAGTAGCCGGCCAGTGCGCGGTCGACATCCTGCTTGCTCTTGAAACCCAGGTTGTAGCAGGAGCGGCGCGCATGGTGGACCACGTAGGGATGACTGGGGCGCTCGTGCTCGGCATACATCTTGGGCAGCGGCAGGTCCAGGCCCGCGTAGCGATAGAAATGTTCCGGCGGCGCGGTCAGCGGGAAGTGCGGGGCGACCAGGGAGACGAACAGGACCCAGGGCTTGTCGCTGCGCTCCTGCGCCGCCCGATGAAGCCAGATCAGCGACTCGGAGGTGATGCGCCGGTCGTAGAGGGTGTAGGGGCTTTCGCCGGGTTTTGCGCCTGCGGCCAGCTTGGCGCCGGCTGGGCGAATGATGTCGGCCTCGCGGAACAGCATCTGCGGATCGCCGATGCCGCCGTTGATGTGCATCGGCAGGATGGATTCGGTGAAGCCGAAATCATCGCCTTCATGGCCGCGAAAGTGCAGCTTGCCGATCGAGCTGACGCGGTGGCCGCGGTCGCGCAGGGCATGGTGCCAGCCGCGGGGCCTGCCATCCCAGGCAATCACATTGTCCCAGCAGCCCAGTTCGTGCACCGGCTTGCCGGTGGCAAATGCCGCCCGTGCCGGGACGCATATCGGGCCTGCCGTGTAAGCCGCGGAAAAGCGCGTCCCCAGCGCCGCCAGGCGGTCCAGGTTCGGCGTCTGGACGACGGGATGGCCGGCATGGCCGGCGACTTTCGGATTGTGCTCATCCGACATCAGGATGAGGATGTTGCGTGCGGTTTGGGACATGGACTGGCTCCGCGTTCAGGGACGATGGCTTTTCGAGGCAATGGCCGCCAGGTGGTGGGTTAGCATGGCGGCAAGAGTAATGAGGCCCACGCCCAGGATCGGCACCAGCACGGCCCAGCGCACCGTCATCGCGCTGACGGCAAAGCCGATCAGGGCGGATCCGATCGGGCTGCCACCCACGGTCGACAGGGACAGTGCGGCCATCACCTGCGACTGGTGGCTGGCGGGCGAGTGTTCCTGGAGGATGGTGCGTGACATGGTCACGGCGACGCCGCCCGACATGCCCCAGATGAAGACGCACAGGTAGAACAGGGCCTGAGGCGGTGCCAGGGTGATGGGCAGCAGGGCCAGGCATCCGCTCAGTTGCGACCAGAGCAAGGCCCGCCCCGGGCGCCGTGCACCGCCGCGCTGCATCAGGGTCACGATGCTGATCAGCGTGCCCACCCCAAAGACCAGAAAGCCGGTGGCGATGTCCTGGGCGCTGCCTGCGTACAGGTCGCGAATCGCCAGCGGCACATAGACCACGAAGACGCCCCCGAAAAAAATGCCCATGCCGATGGTGAGCAGGAAGGTGCCGCGCATGGTGGCGTCCTTGAAGATCTGGGTCAGGCCGCCACCGAGCAGGGCGGTCAGGCCGCCTGCCTTGTGGGCCGCAGCGGGACTTGCCGCAGGCGCTGCGCGGGCGGGCAGGCGTGTGGCGATGACCACGCCGAGCAGCAGGACGCCCACCTGACACAGCAGGATCCCGATCGCGCCCAGGCGGGCCGCGGTGCCACCCAGGGCCTGCCCCAGCATCTGCGAGGCGAACTGGACGCCGATGGCCATCGACACCATGCGCTGCACGTCACTGCCGGCGACCCGCCTGAGCAGGCCGTCGCGGGCCGGCATCGCAAAGGCACTGACCAGACCCCAGGTCACCGCATAGGCGAGTACCAGGGGTGCATTCAGATGGCCCTGCCACAGCATCCAGGCCAGCAGCAGTGGCATCAGTATGGCCAGTGCCTGCAGCACCATCAGCACGCGCCGCGCATCGACGCGGTCGGCCAGCCAGCCGCCGGGCAGCAGGAACAGCAGCAGGGGCAACTGGCCCAGCATCTGCATCAGGCCGAAATGCTGGGCTGGCTGATGCAATTCGATCGCCAGCAGGTAGGGCACCAGCACGGTCTGGATCCCGGCCGGCATCATGAAGGCGGCGATGCTGGCCAGGTACCAGCGCCCGCCGGGGCGGGCCGCAGGGCCGTTCACGGACGGGCCAGTGCTCGTGCCAGGGCAGGGCGGGCGTAGCAGGTCTGCAGCCAGCGCTGGACATGGGCATGCGCCGAGCAGTCCAGGCCGGCAGCCTTGAACAGGTACATCACGGAGGCCACGTTCAGGTCGGCCACGGTGAATGCCGGACCGAGCAGGAAGGGGCTTTGCGCCAATGCGGCATCGAGTACCTTGAGCGGGCGCTGCAGGCCTTTCCAGGCGCGCTCGCTCACCTTGGGGTCACGTCGCTCCTCGGGGGTGAACAGCTTTTGAACGACGATCTGCATCTGCAGGGGCTCGATTTCGCTGATCGCCCAGACACTCCATTGCCAGGCGCGGGCCTCGTTGCCGGCATCGCGGGGATAGAGTTCGCCGCCATACTTCTTGGTCAGGTAAAGGTTGATGGCCATCGACTCGAACAGCGTGAGGTCACCGTCGACGAGTGCCGGAATGCGGCCGTTCGGATTGACGGCCAGATAGTCTTCCGCCTTGGAGTCGGTGCCGTAGGTGACCGGGACATGCTCGTAGTCGATGCCGGTTTCCTCGATGCCCCAGACGGCACGCAGGGCGCGCGAGGCGGAGATGCCGTACAGGCGGGGTTTGCTCATGATGCGGGGCTCCAGGGTTCAATCGCGCTAGCTTAGCAGCGCCTTGCACGGCGACCCGATGCTAGTATCAGCGCAGCGTTCTGGAACCTGCATGTACACCTCGCGTCGACATCTCATCATGGCCCTTGGGGCGGTTGCCGCTGCACCGCTTGTCAGGGCGCAGGAGTCGTTTCCGGCTCGCCCGATCCGCTTCATCCTGCCGTTTCCGGCGGGCAGTGGCACCGATGTCGGGGCCCGGGTGGTGGCCAAGCAGATCACCGAGATGACCGGTCAACCGGTGGTGGTCGACAACCGGGCCGGTGGCAACGGGCTGATCGCGGCGCAGGCGGCGGCGCGCGCCGCGGCCGATGGGTACACGGTCTTTGTGACCACCATGAGCACGCAGGCGGTCAACCTCGCGCTGTACCGCAAGCTGCCCTACGATCCGCAAAAGGATTTTCTGCCGATCACCCGCTTCACGCTGTCGCCGATGCTGCTGGTGGTGCGCAACAGCGCGGATCAGCCGCGTACTGTGGCCGAACTGGTGGAGCGGGCCCGCAAGGCGGCCACACCGCTCAGTTATGCCAGTGGCAATACCTCGTCACAGGTGGCCGGCGCCTCGCTGATGAGCCAGGTCGGCGCCCGCTCGACGCACGTGCCCTACAAGGGCACGCCGCAGGGCCTGACCGACCTGATCGCCGGCCAGATCGATTTTTTCTTTCCGGACCTGACCCCGGTGGTGCCCCTGGTCAAGGAGGGCAAGCTGCGCGCGCTCGGGGTCACCGGCACGCATCGCATCCCGTCCTTGCCCGAGGTGCCGACCCTGCGCGAGGCGGGCTTCCCGGTCGACCTGGTGACCTGGTCGGGCGCCTTCGTACCCGCTGGCACGCCCCGCCCCGTGGTCGAGCGGCTCAACGAACTGATGCGCAAGGCGCTGGCCAGCGACGATTATCAGGACCTGTCCCGACGCACCGGGACGCGCACTGGTGGCATTTCACCTGAAGAGTTTGGTGCCTTCGTGCGCCAGGAGATTGAGCAATGGGGACAGGCCGTACGTGCTGCGGGGATCGAACCACAATGAAAAAGCCCGCCTTGCAACGTCGCGACCTTGTACGCGCCGGCGCTGCCGCCGGCCTGGGCTGGGCGCTGCCCGCGCGATCGGGTCCGGCCGAGTATCCCGAGCGGCCGGTGCGCATCATCGTGCCCTATGCGCCGGGCGGACCCGCCGACACGTATGCCCGGCTGGCTGCGCGCCAGTTGTCTGCCCTCTGGCACCAGTCGGTGGTGGTCGACAACCGGGCCGGAGCCACCGGCATCATCGGCACCGACCTGGTGGCCAAGGCGCCGGCCGACGGCCTGACCCTGCTGGTGGGCTCGGGCAGCACCGCCATCGGGGTGACGCTGGAAGACAAACTGCCCTACGACACGCTCAAGGACCTCCAGCCGATCTGCGGGCTGGCCTTCACGCCCTACTTCCTGTTTGCCCATCCTGGCCTGGCGGCGCGCAATGTCCAGGAACTGGTGACGCTGGCGCGCTCCCGTCCCGAGCAGATCCGCTTCGGGTCGGCGGGGGCTGGCGGGGTGCCGCATCTGGCCGGCGAGATGTTCAACCTGCTGGCACAGACGCGCCTGCTGCATGTGCCCTACAAGGGGACCGGGCCGGCCACCACGGCGATGGTGGGTGATGAGGTCCAGCTGATGTTTGGCAGCCTGACCTCGACCCACGGGTTTCTCAAGAACCAGCGCCTGAAGGTGCTGGCCAGTGCCGACGCACGCCGCTCGCCGCTGATGCCCGAGGTACCGACGATTGCCGAATCCGGGGTGCCGGGTTTTGAGGCCGAGAACTGGTTCGGCCTGTTTGCGCCGGCCGCCACGCCTTCCGATGTTGCCGAGAGCATCTCGGAAGGGGTTGCCCGGGGCATGGCCACATCCGAGGCCAGGGGGCAACTGGCCACCCTGGGGGCATTGCCGATGAAGATGGCGGGCCGCGATTTCGTGGCCTACTTTCGCCGCCAGGTCGAGATCTGGGGGCGGGTGATCCGGGCCCGCGGCATCCGCAAGGAATGAGCCCTTCAGGGTTGTGAACCCCGCGGCGTGCGGGCGGGGTTACAATGAAGGGGCTCCGGGGTGTACGCGTGCAGCGTGCTGAGATCCAGACCCGAGAACTTGAACCGGTTCAGACCGGCGTAAGAAGAGCACCCGACAGCGGGCGATCCTTGATCGTCCGCCGTCCCGTCCTTCGGAGCAAGCCCCTTGTCACCCGGAGGATGCATGTCAAACCCTGCCCCCAGCCCGTCCGCAGGTCTTGCCCCAGGCGTCGCGCCTGAAGCAGCCCGGCGCTATGCCCGCGTGCTCAGCATCGCCGGCTCGGATTCGGGCGGTGGCGCGGGAATCCAGGCCGACCTCAAGACCTTCGCTGCCCTGGGCTGCTTCGGCATGACGGCGATCACCGCACTGACGGCCCAGAACACCACCGGGGTTCGTGCCATCCATGCGGTGCCCCCCGACATGCTGGCGGCGCAGATCGACGCGGTGGTCGAGGACATCGGCGTCGACGCGGTCAAGATCGGCATGCTTCATGCCGTGCCCACCATCGAGACCGTCGCACAGGCGCTGCAGCGGCATCACCTGCAGCAGGTGGTGCTCGATCCGGTGATGGTTGCCACCAGTGGCGCGCGCCTGATCGATCCACAGGCGGTACAGACCCTGGTGCGTCTGCTGTTCCCGAAGGTCCTGCTGGTCACGCCCAATCTGGACGAGGCGGCCCTGCTGGTCGGGCGTCCGCTGGCGGACGAGGCCGACATGCTTGCCGCTGGCGAGCAGTTGCTGGCCATGGGGGCACGGGCGGTGCTGGTCAAGGGCGGCCATCTGGCCGGCGAGCAGGTCAGCGACCTGCTGCTCACCGGAGACGGTCGCCCCCGCTGGATGCGAGCCGCACGCATTGACACCCCCAACACCCATGGCACCGGATGCACCCTGTCGAGCGCGATCGCGGCCCGCCTGGCCCTGGGCGATGACCTGGACAGCGCGGTGCCTGCCGCCCAGGCCTTCATCCGCGCCGCCCTGAGTGCCGGCGCGAAGGTGCGCACCGGCCAGGGCAGCGGACCGCTCAACCATGGCTTTGCGCCGCAGGCCATGCAGACAAGGCGCGTGCCATGAGCGCGATGTCCCCGGTAGCGACCCGGGCCCTGCCGGCGGCTGTGCAGGCGCAGGTGGAGGCCTTGCTGGCCTTCATCGCGCAGGACGATTGCAGCGACAGCCAGTTTGAGGAACGGGCCCTGGCCCTGTTCGCCTTCCAGTTCGAACACAATGCGCCGTACCGCGCCTTCTGCCAGCGCCGCGGCGTCACGCCGCGCCGGGTGCGCAGTTGGCGCGAGATTCCGCCGGTGCCGATCAGTGCCTTCAAGGATGCCACCCTCAGCTGCATGCCGGTCGAGGATTGCGAGCGGGTCTTCATGACCAGCGGCACCAGCCGTGGCGAGATCAAGGGGCGCAATCACCACCCGACGATCGCGGTCTGGGACCTGTCGATGCGGCGCAATTTCGAGCGCCGCTTCGTGCGTGGTGCACCGCCCATGCCGATGCTGCTGCTGTTTCCCGACGAGGCGCAGATGGGCAATTCCTCGCTGGCCCGCTACCTGACGCAGGCGGCGCGGCACTACGGCACCCCCGACAGCCGAACCTATGTCAGCGCTGCCGGGCTCGATGTCGAAGGCCTGTTCGCGGCGCTCGACGAGGCGCAGGCGCGGGCGCAGGCCGTGTCCATCCTTGGGGCCAGCTTCAGTTTCGTCCACTTGATGGATGCCATGCAGCAGGCCGGACGACAGTTTCGATTGCCAGCCGGCAGCCGCCTGCTCGATACCGGTGGCTACAAGGGCCAGGCCCGTGAGCTGCCCCTCGAGGCGTTCTATGGCCAGCTGCAGGACTGCTTCGGCGTTGCGCGCAGCGATTGCATCAACATGTACGGCATGACCGAGCTGAGCAGCCAGTTCTATGACGAGGGCAATGAGCAGGTGCCCTCGGTCAAGTCCGGACCGCACTGGTTGCGCACCCGGGTGCTCGACCCGATGACAGGAAGGGAATTGCCGGCCGGGCAGCGCGGCGTGCTGGCCCATTGCGACCTGGCCAACTTCAACAGTGCGATCGCGATCCTCACCGAGGACGTCGGCATCGCGGTACCGGGGGGCTTCCAGCTGCTCGGTCGCGCGGAAGGCGCCGAGGCCAAGGGCTGCTCGCTGGCGGTCCAGGAGTTTCTTGCGGTGGCCCGTTCATGACACAGCCCTGGCGCGCTGGCCATCTGCCCGGCATCGATCCCGATGCGGTGCGCTGGCACTCGCTCCAGTTCGATGGGCAGGGGCAGGGGCTGACGGTGCAGGTGCCGATGCTCGACGAGGCGCAGATGCTCGCGCTGGCCCAGCGGGTACGCCTGTCGGCGCAGACCCGCCTGCAGGCGATGACGGTCTCGCAGATCATCGCCTTGCTCGATGTGGCGACGGCGCGCTGGCTCGATGCCGATGATCCGGTGCGGCGCGAGGCCGAGCGCCTGCTGCCCCTGGTGTCGGGCTTCGATGCCGGCATGGTGCGGCTTGGGCTGGGCGAATATCTGCAGGCCTTCCGGGCGCGCGCGCTGCAGCGTTTCGTGGCCGAGGATTTTCCCAATCCCAAGGTCCTCGATGAATTCCAGCCAGCCGTCAAGGGCGGTGCGGTGCGCGCCTGGGGACCGGCGCTGCTGGTCCATCACTGGGCTGGCAATGTACCGGCCCTGCCGATGTGGAGCTTTGTATGTGGCCTGCTGGTCAAGGCGGGCAACATCGGCAAGCTGCCCAGTGCGGACCCGGTCTTTGCCACCCTGATGGTGCGGCTCCTGTGTGAGGTGCATCCGCCCTGGGCGGACTGCATGGCGCTGGTGTGGTGGAAGGGCGGTGACCCCGCGCCGGCACGCACCCTGTTCAGCCAGGCCGAAACCGTACTCGCCTATGGAGGCAATGCCGCCCTGCGGGAGGTGCGTGACCAGGTGCCGATCACCACCCGCTACATCGGTTATGGCCACAAGCTGGGGCTGGCCCTGATCGGGCGCGAGGCCCTGGATGCGCAGCGCGGTCCGGCACTGGTGCGTCTGATCGCGGTCGATGTGATGCGCTGGGAGCAGCAGGGTTGCTACTCCCCGCATGTGATCCATGTCGAGTCCGGTGGTGCGCTCACGCCGCGCGAGGTGGCCCAGCTGCTGGCCGCCGAACTGGCCAACCTTGCCTTGCGCCACCCGCCGCGCAGGCCGGAACTCGAGGAGGCCGCAGCGATTGCCGCCTGGCGGCAGGCGGCCGAGTGGCAGGCCCTGTCGGATCCGGATGCGGCCCTGCTCGGTGACGCAGCCGGGGGCTGGTCGGTCTCTTTCGTGCCTCGAGCCGGTCCGCTGCAACCGGGTCCGGGCTACCGCTGCATCACGGTGCAGGCGGTGGCCAGTCTCGAGGAGGTGCCGGCACTGTTGCGGCCCCATGCGTCCTTCCTGCAATCGGCAGCGCTGGCCACCACGCCCGAGCGTCTGCAACGGCTGGCCCCCGCGCTCGGGGAGGCCGGCATCACGCGCCTGGCCGCACCCGGGCGTCTGGCGCAGCCCGAGGCCGGCTGGCATCACGATGGCCGCTTCAACCTGTCCGAGCTGGTACGCATGGTGGAGATCGAGCAGGCCTGCGAGCAGGCGGCCGATCGGCTGGCCGCCTATGCGCAAGAAGGTGCGGCATGAGGGCCGCCAGCGTTTCCGCGCAGCGCCCAGTCGCCGCCGGCCAGGCGCAGCCGCTGGTACTGCTCGAGCAGCTGGGCTTCGGCTACCCCGGCCATGCGCCGATCGTGCGCGAGGTGTCGCTGCAATTGCCAGCCGGGCAGATCCATTGCCTGCTCGGGCGCAGCGGCTGCGGCAAGACCACGCTGCTCAAGCTGGTGGCCGGCCTGCTCGCACCGACCCGGGGTGCGGTACATCTGGCCCTGCCCGAGGGACAGGCGCCGGGCCGCATCGGTTTCATGTTCCAGCAGCCAAACCTGCTGGAATGGCTGACGGCGCTCGACAATGTGCTCCTGCCCGTGTCGCTGCATCGCAGGCCGCAGCCGCATGAGCGCGCCGCGGCGCAGGACCTGCTGGCCCAACTCGGTCTTGCCGCGCAGTTGCACCGCCGTCCCCGGCAGTTGTCCGGCGGACAGCAAAGCCGCGTGGCGCTGGCGCGGGCCTTGCTGCCGGCTCCGCCGCTGCTGCTGCTCGATGAACCCTTTTCGGCACTCGATGCCATCACCCGCGAAGACCTGCAGGCCGACCTGTTGCGGCAATGCCGGCAGCGCGGCACCACGCTGCTGTTTGTGACCCATGACATTGCCGAGGCCGTGTACCTGGGTGATGAGGTCTCGGTGATGGCCGACGGCCAGCTGGTGGCGACCCATGACATGGCCCCTGCGGCGGCACGCGATACGCCGCTGTTCGGCGAACGCTGCGCGCGGCTGCGTGCCAGCCTGTCGACAAGCGCCCCGGGTCCGGTTCATGGGCGGGAGGTGGCGGCATGAAGCGCTGGGCCGACGTCGGGGCCCTGGCCCTGCTGATGATCCTGTTGCTGCTCTGGGAGGGCCTGTCGCGCGGCCTGGGGGTGTCGGCCCTGGTCCTGCCGGCGCCCAGCGTGGTCGCGCTCAGCCTGTACAAGGGCCTGGCCAGCGGGTATCTGCTGCCGCACCTGGGCGTCACGCTTGCCGAACTGTTGCTGGGCCTGGGCCTGGGCGCGCTGTTCGGTTTTGGCGCGGGTGTGTTGCTGGCCGAATGGCCTGCGGCGCGGGCGGTGCTCATGCCCTACATCGTTGTCAGCCAGGTGGTGCCCAAGCTGGCCCTGATGCCCTTGTTCATCGTCTGGTTTGGGTTTGGCCTGACCTCGACCGTGGTGATCACGGCGCTGATCTGTTTTTTTCCGCTGCTCGAGAACACCCTCACCGGCCTGTCGCAGGTGGCGCCGGAGCGGCTCGAGTTGTTCAGGATGCTGGGCGCCTCGCGCTGGAAGACGTTGTGGCGCCTGAAGCTGCCCAGCGGCCTGCCTGCCGTGCTGGCCGGCCTGCGCATTGCGGTGGTCCTGGCCCTGGTCGGTGCCGTGGTGGGCGAATTCATCGGCACCAGCCGCGGGCTGGGGGCCCTGATCATCGCGGCGCAGGGCAGCATGGATACCGCCCTGATGTTCGCGGTGCTGATCCTGATCAGCGCCCTGGGCCTGCTCTTGTACCGCGCCACGCTGTGGTTCGAGCGCTGGCTGTTGCATCGACTTTCACTATGACGAGATGATGAATCCTTCCAACCCATTGAAAAGGCAAACGCGCCGTGACCTGATGCTGGGTCTGGCCGCCGGCCTGCCGCTGCAGGCCTGGGCACAGACTGCCCCGCGCCTCGAGAAGATCACCGTGGCCGGCTGGAGCAAGCCGATCACCGAGGTCACGCCCCTGCTGATCGATGAGGACAAGGGCTTTTATCGGGCCCAGGGCATTGCCCTGGAATACCTGCCCGGGGCCGGGGGCGGTGATGCGATCCGCAACCTGCTCAGCGGTCAGGCCGATGTCGCCTTCACCGATCCGGGCTCGCTGTTCGCAGCACTGGACAAGGGCGAGAAATTGCGGGCGATCTATGACATCTATCCGCAGAACGTCTTCAACGTGGTGTCCCTGCGCAAGAGCGGCATTCTCAAGCCCGCCGACCTCAAGGGAAAGAAGATCGGTGTCTACAGCCTGGCCAGCGGCACCCGCCAGGCCCTGCAGGTGCTGCTCCATCTGGCGGGACTGAGCGAGTCCGATGTCACCGTGGTGGTCACCGGGGTGCTCAATTTCGCGCCCCTGCTGCAAGGTCAGGTCGATGCCACCGCAGCCACCGACACCGGCCTGCTGATCGGTCGGCGGCGTGGATTGGGCGAGGTCGACGTGATGGAGGTGTCGCGTTACCTGAATGTCTCCAGCGACCTGTTCGTGGTGCGCGAGGACACCTATCAGCGTCGCAAGGAGGTCCTGCGCCGCTTCCTGCGCGCCTATCGCGATGCGGCGGCCTGGATGATCGCCGAGCCTGCCGAGGCAGCCCAACTGGCTGTACGCCGTGCCATCGATGGCAGTGATGTCAGCCTGAACCTGGAGGTGATCCGCACCCGCAATGCCTCCAGTGTCTCGGCCCTGACCCGCGAGCGCGGCCTGGGGGCCATGGATGTGGCCAGCCTTCAGAAGGCGGCCGATGTCTTCCGGCAGCTGACGCTGGTGCAGCAGCGCATCGACATGGGCCGGGTGGTCGCGGCCGACCTGCTGCCGGAGCGTTGACGTTCATGACACAGGATTTTTCCGGCAAGGTGGTGCTGGTCACGGGCGCCTCGCGCGGCATTGGCGCCGCGGTGGCACGCGCCTTTGCCGCCCGCGGTGCCAGCGTGGTCATCAACTACCTGAGTCGCCACGAGGCCGCCCAGTCGGTGGTGCGCGAGTGCCAGCAGGCCGGTGGCGATGCACTGGCGCTGGCAGCCGATGTGTGCGACCCCGCCCAGGCGCAGGCCCTGGTGCAACAGGCGGTGGCCGAGATGGGCCGGCTCGATGTGCTGGTCAACAATGCGCTGGCCCCTTATGCCTTCGATCCCGAGCAGCGCAAGCGCTTCGGGCAGTTGGCCTGGTCCGACTACCAGTCGCAGTGGCAGGGGGCCGTGGGGGCGGCCTTCCACCTGTGCTCGGCGGCCATGCCGCATCTGGAGGCGCGTGCCCAGGGGGCGATCGTCAACATCGTCTCCGACCTGATCGAGGACCCGGTGGTGCCGTATCACGATTACGCCACTGCCAAGTCGGCGCTGGTGGGCTTTTCCCGGCAACTGGCTGCCGAGGCCGGGCCGCGCGGTGTGCGTGTCAATTGCGTGGCGCCAGGCCTGGTGTATCCGACCGAGGCCAGTGCCGGCACGCGCGCCGCATTTCGCGAGCAACTGATGGCGGCTACGCCCCTGCGGCGCCTGGCCCGGCCCGAGGATGTGGCCGGGCCGGTGCTCTTTCTGGCTTCCCCGATGAGTGCATTTGTCACCGGGCAGGTCTTGTTCGTTGATGGTGGAAGGGTGATGCGATGATGCTTTGGAATGAGACCCGGGTGCTGGTGCTCAAGAGCGGAACGGACCTGCTGCGCGAGATTCCGCTGGCGCAGGCCTGTGCCGAAACCGGCATGCCGCTGGCCAGGACGCTCGAGGCGCTGCCACTGCTGGCAGCCGGGCTGCGCTCGCAAGGGGCTGCGGCGGTGCTGGCTTCGGCGCCGGTGCAGGGCCGTGCCGATCCCTGCCTGTGGCTCGAGGGGGAACATGCCCGCGGCTGGGTCCGCCTGGCGGGCCACCTCGGGGGTCAACTGGCGGGCCACCTGGAATGGCCTGCCCTGGTACAGGCCTGGCAGGCGCGCCTGGCCGACGGCTTCGTACCGGTGGATGCGGCCTTGCTGGCCTGGCCGGCCTTGCCGCAGATGAGCTGGGGGCCGGCCTTGCCGCCCGATGCTCCACCACGGACCGGCCAGGGGACTGTCGCTGCCGGCCGGCCGGCTTATGGCATCTATGCGATCGTCGACACCCTGGCGCAGTTGCGCCGCGTGCTCGATGCAGGCGTGCGTACCGTGCAACTGCGTATCAAGCGCCCGGCCGATGCCGACACGGCCTGGCATTCCGGCCTTCGCGACACCCTGGTCGAGGGGCTGCGCATGGTCCGGGACCAGGGTGCGCTGCTCTACATCAACGACCACTGGCAACTGGCCGCCGAGCTCGGTGCCGATGCCGTGCACCTGGGCCAGGAAGACTTGCTGATGCTGGGCGAGTCGGGTCGCGCCGCCCTGGCCGCGACAGGCGTGGCCCTGGGCATCAGCTCGCATGCCGCCTGGGAGCTGTGTCGGGCACGCAGCCTGTCGCCGGCCTATGTGGCCTGTGGCCCGGTCTGGCCGACCACCACCAAGGACATGCCCTGGCGTCCGCAAGGCCTGGACAACCTGGCCTGGTGGTGCCAGACGGCTGGCGTGCCGGTGGTCGCCATCGGCGGCATACTGACAGCGGAGCAGGTTCGGCAGACGGCGGCAGCCGGTGCGGCCAGTGTCTGCGTGCTGCGCGGCCTGGGCGATGACCCTGCGCGCACCGTACCCGCGCTGCAGGCAGCCTTCGAGCAGGGCCGTCAGCAGGCCCCGAGCGGTGCTGCCGCCAGCGCCGGGCGGCAACCGCATCCGAGCCTGGAGTGGCGGGCGTGAGCACCACAGCCAGCCGCCATGTCGCCATTGCCGGCGCCGGCCTGCTCGGCCGGCTGCTGGCACTGCAACTGAGCCGCGCCGGGCATCGCGTCGAGGTCTTCGATCCGGCACCGGACGGTCAGGGGCGTGGCGCTGCCGGCTGGACGGCCGCCGGCATGCTCAGTCCGCTGGCCGAACTCGAGACGGCCGACGCGCGCGTCTTCCAGTGGGGGCTGCGCTCGGTCCAGCTGTGGCCGCAGATCCTGGCGGGTCTCGATGATCCGGTCGAGTTCAGTCAGCAGGGCAGTTTGCTGGTCGCGCACCGTGAGGATGCCGGTGCTGCGCGTCGCGTGCTCGATGTGCTGGCCCACAAGGCGCCGCCCGGTCATGCCGCGCAGAGCCTGAGTGCCGCGCAACTGTCGAGCCTGGAGCCGGCGGTAAGACCGGGCCTGCAGGCCTGGCTGCTGCCCGGGGAAGGGCGCATCCACACCGTCCAGGCCATGGCCGCACTGCTGCGTGCCGCCGCCGGGGTCGACTGGCACTGGGGCCGGACCGTGCTCGAGGCCAGCCCCGCCGCGCTGCGCCTGGAAGACGGGTGGCGCCGCTTCGACTGGGTCTTCGATGTGCGCGGCATCGGAGCGCGGCCGCAGCTGCCGATGCGCGGGGTGCGCGGCGAGATCTTCTGGGTGCAGGCCCCGGGCCTGGACCTGCGCCGTCCGATCCGGCTGCTGCATGCGCGCCACCGCGTCTACCTGGTACCGCGGGCACCCGACCAGGTCGTGGTCGGTGCCAGCGAGATCGAAAGCGAGGACCGTTCACCGGTCTCGCTGCGCACCACCGTCGAATTGCTGGCGGCGGCACACAGCGTCTTGCCCGCACTGGCCGAAGCGCGCGTCGTCCACAGCGAGAGCAACCTGCGGCCAGCCACGCCCGACAACCTGCCGGTACTGGCCAGCGAGTCTGGCCTGACCCGAATCAACGGACTGTTCCGGCACGGCTGGCTGATCGCACCGGCCATGGTCGAGGCGGCCCTGGAGCAATGGTCATGATCACGATCCGTCTGAACAGCGACGCCCGCCAGGTCGCCCCCGGCACCAGCCTGGCCCAACTGGTGGCCAGTACCGGGAAGGCGCCGGCCGCAGTGGCCACCGCCGTCAACGGGCAGTTCGTGGCCCGAGCCCAGCGCGAGGCCTGCATCCTGCACGAAGGCGATGTCGTCACCACTTTTGAACCCATTACCGGAGGCTAAGGCCATGAGCTTCACCATCGGCGGCGTCACGCTCGACAGCCGTTTTTTCCTGGGCACCGCCAGCTATCCGTCGCCGCAGGTGCTGCGCGAGGCCATCGCCTCCTCGGGCACCCAGGTGGTCACGGTCGGCCTGCGTCGCCAACTCTCCGGCGAAGGCCAGGCTGGCGAGTTCTATCGCTACATTCGTGAATCCGGGGCGCACCTGCTGCCCAACACGGCGGGTTGCACCACCGCGCGCGAGGCCGTCAACCTGGCGCGCATGGCGCGCGAGATGTTCGATACCCACTGGATCAAGCTGGAGGTGGTCGGCGACGAGTACACCCTGCAGCCCGACCCCTGGGAACTGGTCGAGGCGGCCCGCGAGCTGGCGGCCGATGGCTTCGAGGTCTTTCCCTACTGCACCGATGACCTGGTCACCTGCAACCGCCTGCTCGATGCGGGATGTCGCATCCTGATGCCCTGGGGGGCGCCGATCGGTTCCGGCCAGGGCCTGCTCAATCCGACCGCCTTGCGCACCCTGCGTGCGCGTCTGCCCGATGTGCCGCTGGTCGTCGATGCCGGCATTGGTTCGCCGCGCGACGCGGTGCAGGCGATGGAACTGGGCTTCGATGCGGTGCTGGTCAATTCGGCGGTGGCCCTCGCGCACGACCCGGCCACCATGGCGCGGGCCTTCAGGCTGGCGATCGAGGGCGGGCGGCTCGCCTGGGAGGCCGGCATCATGGCCAAGCAGGAAATGGCGGTGGCGACCACGCCGGTGACGGGGCGTCCCTTCGTGCTTTGAATCCAAACAGCGAGTGGCTGCGTATCGAAGGGAGCAGGTGCCCATCCCGACCGTCCGGGCCGGGAGGCTGCAGACCTCGTACGGAGCCAGTCATGTCGCGATCCCTTCTCGCCGCAGCCGGGGCGCTTGTCGCCCTTTCTGCTTGTTCGACCCCCTTGATGTCCCCGCCGATCAGCGGGCCGCCTTGCCCGAGGCCATCAAGGTGCCCTCGGGTCATCATCTGGCTTTCGCATGGGTAGGCTCCGGCAAGCTACTCTACGAATGCAGGCCCAAGGCCGGCAATGCGGCCCAGCTTGAGTGGGTCTTCATCGGTCCGACCGCCCAGTTGACCGATCGGCTCGGTCGGGCCATGGGCCGTTACTTCGTTCCGCCGGCCACCTGGGAGAGCAGCGATGGTTCGCGGGTCACCGGCGCGCAATTGGCGGTGGCCCCCGCTGCGCCGGGCAGCATCCCGCTGCAACTGGTCAAGGCAAGTGCTGCGGGCAAGGCGGGCCAGCTCAGTGCAGTGACCTACATCCAGCGCCTGGCCACCCGTGGCGGTGTGCCGTCGGCAGCCACTTGCAAAGCGGCAACCGCCGGTACCCGCACCCAAATGGACTATGCGGCGGACTACCTGTTCGGGACAGCAGGCTGATGCTTTCGGTTTAGCGCGCGGCAAAGCGGTAGCCA
Organism: Burkholderiales bacterium; assembly: GCA_029977705.1. Classification (GTDB taxonomy): domain Bacteria; phylum Pseudomonadota; class Gammaproteobacteria; order Burkholderiales; family Burkholderiaceae_E; genus JAPOKJ01. The sequence continues at coordinate 19,156 of JAPOKJ010000057.1, forward strand.
GTGCGCAGCGTCGGCGTCAGTGCGCCAAAGCGAGGCCATTGCAGGACCACGCCCTGCTGTTGCAGCTCTTGCTGCAACTGCGCGAGCCATTCAGGCCGCTCCCGCACCGCACGCGGTGCACACTGGTGCTCCAGCGCAAAGCTGGCCAGATGCCCACAGGCCTCGCCGATGCTCCACTCCGTTGCGTGTTCACGGTAGGCCCCGTTGGTGATGCGGGTGGTGCCGATGTTTTTGCAAGCAGGCAGGAAGTTGTCCAGGCGCACTGGCAGCAAGGCGCCCAGCGGAATCTGGAACGGATAGGCATCAATGTCGACCGTGTTGCGACCCCGCGTGCTCGGATGCAGATCGATCCGATAGGCGCCGATGCCGACACTGTCGAAGAAGGTTTCTGCGGCGTCCCGACCGCTGCGCGCCTTGACGCCGATGTGCTGCTCCAGGATGGTGAAGGCCGCCTGGATACGTCGACCTTCGCGAAAATAGGCCTGCTTGGCAAGGCCATCGCTCGTGCCCAGTACATCGCCCCGCAGCTTCAGGCCCGGATACCCGTAGCCCTTGTCGTGGCGTGGTGCTTCGGTCTGCATCCAGTAAAAGAATGACAGGCTGAACTGGCGGGCCTCATCGAGCGCCTGATCGCGCTGCGCATCCGGCACGCCGATCACCGGTTGCAGCCAGTAATCCATCTGGGGCCAGTTGGCCAGCGTGATGTCGCTGCGGTAAGCGCCCTCAGCAAAATGCTTGCGCCAGGCGATGCGGCGGGCATGCCACAGGTCATAGAGCGAGGCCTCGTCGGTCGGGCCCGCGAACAGCGGACGCTCGCGCGGCTGATGGGTGACAAAATCGCTCAGAATCCAGCTGAATTGCGGTCCCGGCCAGCAGTCCAGTTGCAGTGTGCGGAAGCGCTCGTAGGCGGGCGGTCGATCGATGACATGGTGTTCATCCGGAAAGTACTCGGCGGCCAGACACCAGGTCAGCGCCTGTTGGTCGTAGGGGTCTGCCTCGTCAGTGGCGTGCAATTCACCCGTGATCGCCCGGCTCTCCGCACCGTAGACCTGCTCGGCGCCAACCAGGGGCAGAAGGTCCCCGGTTTCGGTGGCATCGACGAACATCCGCGCCTGCAGGTGGCTCGCCAAGCCAGTGTGCCGGTCCACGCAGCGCAGCGCCAGCACGCGGTCCCCGGCGACCTCAGCCGCCGTGATCCGGTGTTCGCGCAGCACGGTCAGGCGGCCTTCGGCCTCGTAAGGGGCGAGCCAGGCATCGAGCACCGCCGCTGCAACCCGCGGCTCGTGGCACAGGCTACTGACGTTGCCCTGGCCAGGATTGAGCAGCATCTGTGCCCGGGCCTGGGCCGTCAGGGGCATGTGGCGCCGATAGTGCTCGCGAATTGCGTGGCGCAGGCGGGCATAGGTTTGTGAGGCGCTGAACTGTTCGATCCAGGGATGCTCATCGGGCGGAACGCCTTGTGCGGTGAGTTGCCCGCCCAGCCAGTCGAGCGCCTCCACCAGGATCACTCGATGACCCCGTCCCAGGGCCGCCAGGCAGGCCGAGATGCCGCCCAGGCCGCCGCCGACAATGATCAGGTCGGCGTGGCGCTCCGATGCCTGTCCTGCGCTCGCCTCAGTCAACGCGTATCCCCAGGCGGCGGATGGTGTCCCCGTAGCGGCGGGCGTCCGATTCAATCAGCGCACCGAAGGATGCCGCCGAGCCACCGCCGATGTCCAGTGACAGGGAAGTCAAGCGGTCACGGACCTCCGCCTGATCCAGGATCAACTGGATGTCCTTGTTCAGGCGCGCCAGCACCGCGAGGGGTGTAGCCGCCGGAGCCAGTACCCCAAACCAGCCCGTGACCTCGAATCCGGGCAGGGACGCCTCGGCCAGTGCGGGCACATCAGGCAGCAATGGATGGCGCTGTCGCGTGCTGACGGCCAGTGCCCGCAGCTTGCCGGCACGGATGTGGGGCAGTGCACTGACCGGGATGTCAAAGCCCAGGTCGACTTCACCGGCCAGCAGTGCAGTCAACGCCGGGCCGGAGCCTTTGTAGGCGATGGCCTGCATGTCCAGTCTGGCGTCGTGCTTGAGAAATTCGGCCGCGAGATTGGTCGTGGTGGCACCGCCGCCGCCGGCTGCATAGTTGAGCTTGCCCGGCTGTGCGCGTGCAAAGTCCAACAGCTCGCGCAGGCTCTGGAAACGGCTTGCCGACGGCACCACCAGAACCACCGGGGTGGAGGCCATCTTGATGATGGGCGCAAAGCTGCGCAGCGGATCAAAGGCCAGCCTGGGATACAGCGCCGCACTGCCGGCGTGGCCACTGGTGACGAAGAGCAGGTGGTGCCCATCCGCAGGCGCTGCCGCCACGGCCGCTGCGGCGATGGTGCCCCCGGCACCGGGCTTGTTTTCGACCACGACGGCCTGGCCCAGTGCGGTGGCCAGTTTCTGAGCCAGCAGCCGGGCCAGGATGTCGGCGGATCCGCCGGGCGCGAAGCCGACGCTCAAGCTAAGCGGGCGGCTCGGAAAAGCTTGCGCCGACGTCGGCCGGGGCAGGGCGGTCAGTGCGCACAGAGTGGTCAGGGTTTGGCGTTTGCGCTCGGAAACCATATGTGATCCGTGATGAGCGTCTTGGCCCGGTGCAACGGTGCAAACTTGCGGCCGCAGCAGGGGCATGACGGGTGGCGTTCAGCCTAACCCTAGTCCGAATCCGAAGCGCTGACCATGACCAAGAACAAGGTGTCTCATAACATCATGTTATGCCTTTGATGAATGGAGTCCGCATGAACCTGCGCCAGATAGAAGTCTTCAGGGCCGTGATGCTGGGCGGATCGATCAGCGAGGCGGCCCGCATGTTGCATGTGTCGCAACCTGGTATCAGCCGCATGATTCGCCACCTGGAGTTGCAATTGGGGGTACTGCTTTTCGAGCGCCAGCCAGTAGGTCTGGTGCCCACGCCCGAGGCGCGCGTCTTGCAGGCGCAGATCGAAACGGTATATCGGGGGGTGCGCCATGTGCAGCAGGTGGCAGAACGGTTGCGCGACGGATCGGGCCAGGCGCTGCGGCTTCTGGCCAGCCCCAGCATCGGACTGGAACTGGTGCCAAAGGCCATCTCGGCTTTGGTCGCGGAACAGCCCGAAGCCCGGCTGAGCTTCGAATCCATGCCCACGCGCGACATCGCCACCAGGCTCATGCATCAGGACACGGATCTGGTCTTCAGCAGCGCTGCGCTCGATGATCCGGTGTTCAATGCCCAGGTGATCGGACAGTGGTCCTTGCTGGCCGCGTTTCCGGCGCTGTCAGGCGGATCGCGACGAGGCCGTGCATCGTCGGCGCATCCCTTGTCAGCCTTCAAGGGACAAAGGCTGGTCAATTTCAGCGCCGAGGCGCCGCAGCGCGCCGCGATCGACGCGATTCTGGCCGCCCACGGTATCGACGCTGCTGCATCGATCGAGGTTCGTTCGGGCTATGCGGCCTGCGCGCTGGTCGCACATGGCGCTGCCGTCGCCATTGTCGACAGTCTGTCGGCCCGCGCCTTCGCCCAGGCACCGATCAGGTTCGTGCGACTGCACGATGCACCACTGTTCCCAGTGTTTGCAGTCCACCATCGGCGCGCGCCGCTCTCGCGCACGGGACACCTCATGGTGCAAAAGGTCAGTGACCTGCTGGCCAGGCTTCCGGCGCACTGAGGCGATCTTGAGTACAGCTTTTCACGCCGGCGTTCCAAAGCGGGCCAGCAGATCCTGATCGATATAACGCTGACGCCAGGTCTCGAAATCGAGTGTGTCGGCCGCTTCCAGCGCCGCCTGTTCGGCCAGTGAGGCCTCGGCCATGGCGCGGTACTGCGCCAGCCGCTGCGCCGGCAAGGCGCTGGCCGTGAAGGCCTCCCAGTGACGCTCGGTCTGGGCGCGCACGAAATCAAGATGACTG
>JAPOKJ010000006.1 GCA_029977705.1 Burkholderiales bacterium
GAGGGTGATGGTCAGGACACCATCGGCGATGTCGCATTGGATGTGCTCGGGCATGCAAGGCTCCAGGGTGGTCGAGCCATTGTCGCACCGCCCGGGCCTTCGCGCAGCGCACAGGCCGCCCTGGCGAATCGGGGCGGCGACCGGGCTACATCTTGCACTCAGCCACAAACGCGTCCGGATGCTTCTCGAGAATCTTGCCCATGGTGCGGTTGGTGATGCGTCCCTTTGCATCGCGGTGAACGACGCGCAGGTAGTAGTCCTGGATCGGATAGTTGTTGCGGTTCAGCTTGACCGGACCCCGCACACTGGCAAAGTCCATCGCCTTCAGGGCCTTGCGCAGGGCGTCCTTGTCCTCGATCCTGCCCTTGACCTTGGTGACGGCCGAATCGATCATCAGCGCCGTGTCATAGCCTTGTGCGGCATACAGCGAGGGCAGCCGGCCATAGGCCTTCTCGAACTCGGCCACGAACTTCTTGTTGGCCTCGTTGGGCAGGTCGTGCGCCCAGTGGCTGGAGTTGAAGGTGCCCAGCAAGGTGTTGCCGGTCGGCTTGAGGGTGTCCTCGTCGGCCGAGAAGCCCGGCAGCATCAGCTGCACGCTGCCCGACAGCCCCGAGCCGGCGAACTGCTTGATGAAGTTGATGCCCATGCCGCCCGGCAGGAACACGAACAAGGCGTCCGGCTTTGCAGCGGCAATGGCGGCGATCTCCGAGGCGTAGTCCAGTTGCCCCAGCGGGGTATAGATCTCGGCGGCAATCTTGCCCTTGTACAGACGCTTGAAGCCGGTGATCGATTCGCGGCCGCCGGCATAGTTGGCGCCCAGCAGGTAGACGTTCTTGAAGCCGCGCTCACTGACATACTTGCCCATGGCCGCCGGGATGTCCTCGTTCTGCCAGCTCGAGACGAAGAAATTGGGATTGCACTTGGCGCCGGCGAACTCGGCCGGCCCGGTGTTCGGACTGATGTAGACCATGCTCGGCAGCACTTGCGGTACCACCGGCAGCAGCACGTTCGAGAACACCATGCCGGTCATCAGGTCGACCTTGTCCGATTGCATCAGCTTGGTGGCGGCCTGCAGTCCGACATCGGCCTTTTGCTGGTCATCGGCCATCACCACCTCAACCGGCAGGTTGCCCATCTTGTTGCCGGCCAGCTTGATTGCCAGCATGAAGCCATCGCGGATATCCACGCCCAGCGCCGCGCCCGGACCGGACAGGGTGGACAGAAAGCCGATCTTGATCTTGTCGGCGGCCTGCGCCTGGGGCAGGGCGGCTGGCAACAGGCCCAGACAGGCGGCCAGCGTGAGCGGGCGGGTCAGGCGGAGGGAAAAGCGGCGCATCGGAAACTCCTGTTCAGTCAAAGGGGGCCAGGTGGCATGCACCGGGCCGTCTTGGTTCGTTGGGTCGTGAGGGCCTCAGACCCAGACCTGCAATACGTAATCGAAGGGTGCCTGGCCATTGAACAGGTCGACCCGCTGCATCAGGATGCGAAAGCCGTCGGCGCGCTTGGCCAGGCGATGCCGGTAGGTGCCACCGAAATGGCGCACCGAGTCACGCCGCAGCTCCATCATGTGAAAGCGTGAGCGCACGGTGACTTCCTTGGCGGTCTCGCTCTCGATCACGATGTTGCCGACCAGATGGTTGGTGGCCCACATCGGTGCCTGCGACCAGGCATTGGGATGGGTGACCCGGCCCATGCGCACCCTCATCAGGTCCTTGTCCTCGGCAAAGATCGAGGGCTCGGATTCCCAGTCCTTCTGTTCGGGCAGGATCGGCATCCAGTAGATGCCCTCGTCGGCGAACAGGTCGATATAAGCCTGCCATTGCTGCTGGTCGAGCAGCTCGCTCTGGTGGTACAGGAATTGCTCCACCGCCTGGCGGGTGTTGGCAGCGGCTGCTGCGGCGTGCGCCACCTCGGCCTTGCGCAAGGCTGCCCTGGGCGAATGGTCGGCCGCAATGCGCTGGGCGCCAGTGTTGCCCCGGGCCACCCCGGCGGCCACGATCACCTGGCCATGCACGCCGCGGCCCTTCTCGGCCACGACCTTGAGCTTCTGGCCGCCCACCGACGAGGCCCGCGCGACCGGCTTGGCGGCAGGTTTCGAGGCGGGCTTTGCAGCCGGTTTCAATGCCGGTCGTGCGGCAGATTTGGCAGCGGATTTTGCAGCAGATTTGGCAGCAGATTTGGCAGCCGGCTTCCTGGCTGCAGCCTTGGCAGCGAGTTTCTTTGCGGTGGCCATCTCAGAGTGCTCCCGTCATGTATTGCACCCAGGCCTTGAACTGGCTTCGCATCACCGCCTCGGAGGTGCCCTTGTTGGAGTAGGTCACGCCGTTTTCTTCGGTATCGGTTCCCATGCCGCGATGGAAGCTGACCCATTCACCCCCCTTGGACTCCAGGCCCCACTGGCCCTTGGACCAGTTTTCGAGGTCATCGGCATTGATCATCGTGGCTGGCGAGTTGACCAGGTTGTAGTACCACAGGGAACGCTTGTAGATCGCATCAGGGGCGCCCTTGAGCCGGAAGTGCCAGATCTCGGAGAGGGTCTTGTTGGGAGCAATTGGCCGCAGGCAGCGCAACTGCTGCAGGGGTGACTGCACCGACAGATAGGGGTAGACCAGCACATGATGGATCGAGCGCGACAGGTACTCCTCCATCTTTTCCTTGCCATAGGCCTTCTCGAGCAGCGCCTCGTAGGCCTTGGTGTCGGGGTCCTGCGGGCGCAGGCCCATGTAGGCCTTCAGGATGCCGTGGCCCCTCGGAAAATTGAGTGTCTGCACCTCGTCCCACATCTCGAACGAGGAAGCAAAGGTGGACAGCATGTGGTAGTAGAGCGGCGCCTTGCCGTGCTTCTTGACCAGTTGCTGCTCGATGCGGCCTGCGGCAACGCCGGTGGACTGGTGGGTCACCGAAGGGTGCAGGGCATCGAGCTGGTTCTCCATGAAGAACTTCCAGTTCGAGTGCTGGATCACCCGGTGACAGACCGGGACGGCCTCGACCTCGCCCACCGGCGAGCGGTCGCACATGTCATCGAAGGCGATCCTGGCTTCGCCGAGGAACTCGCGCAGGGAGGGGCCGGTAGGGCTGAGGCTGGCGAACACGAAGCCGCGGTAGGCATCGACCCGCTCGGCGCGCTTCATGCTGCAGTCCGGATTGTCGCGGCTCAGGCGGGTGCCGTCGTAGCCGCTGGCCAGCGGGATCGCCTTGATCTTGCCGTCCAGGTGAAAGCTCCAGGCGTGATAGGAACACACCAGGCTCGAGCCGGTATTGCCCTTGGTGGCGCCGCACAGTTCGACCCCTCGGTGCGGGCAGCGGTTGTACAGCACATGGATCTGCATGTCCTTGTCGCGCACCATGACCATGGGCTGGCGACCGATCTGCATGGTGTAGAAATCGCCCGGCTTGGGTACCTGCGACTCGTGTCCGCAGTACACCCAGATGCGCTCGAAGATGCGCTCGACCTCGAGATCGAAGAGGGCCTGGTCGGTATAGACGCTGCGGTGGACGCGGTCCGGCTCGACCAGGGCTCGGATGTGGTCCGCACCGATGGGCGGTGCGGAAAGGGACTGGGTGCTCAAGAAGGGCTCCTGGGAGGCGCAATGGAAAGGCCGGCGTCGGGATGGCCTGCCATCCGGAATGCTCAAGAGCTTCAGCCTGCCGCCCAACCCGTTCGAGAACGACCTTAGCACGGGATTATTTGATTTTGCAACCAATCAGGCCCGGTCGCAGGAACCCCGCTTTGTCGGCAATCCGACAGAGTCGGACCCGGCGCTGCACCATCGGGGCCCATGGCGCGATACTCTCGGCTTGCCTGCATTCGTCAAGCTTGCAGGAAAGCCAGACCAACAACATGCGGAGACAGGCGAGATGAGCCAGCAAGGTGCAGGACGGGAAGACTTCAAGGGGAAAGTGGGCACGACTGCCCGCGAGTCGGAACCCTGGTGGCCAGGGCGCCCGGAAGCGCCCGAAGGGGCACCCAATGTGCTGGTGATCGCGCTCGATGACACCGGCTTTGCGCACCTGGGCTGCTATGGGTCCGATATTGAAACACCCAACCTGGACCGGCTTGCCGCAGGAGGGCTGCGCTACACCAATTTTCATACCACCGCGCTGTGTTCGCCCACCCGTGCCTGCCTGCTCACGGGGCGCAACCACCACTCGGTGGGCATGCGATTTCTGAGCAATGTCGACACCGGCTTTTCCAACTGCCGCGGCCAGATCACGCCCAAGGCGGCGACCATTGCCGAGATGCTGCGCAGCACTGGCTACAACACCTTCGCACTGGGCAAGTGGCATCTGGCCAACATGCAGGATTGCACCGCTGCGGGCCCCTTCGACCAGTGGCCCCTGCAGCGTGGCTTTGACCGCTACTACGGGTTCCTGGGGGGCGCCACCGACCAGTTCTCCCCCGAGCTGACGGTCGACAATCACCCGATCGATCCGCCCAGCGACCCCGCCTATCACCTGTCCGAGGCCCTGGTGGACCAGGCCATGGGCATGATCACCGGCCAGCGCGCCTCGGGAGCCCAGCGACCCTTCTTCATGTACCTGGCCTTCGGCGCGACCCATTCTCCGCACCAGGCCCCCAAGGCCTGGCTCGACAAGTACAAGGGGCGCTACGACAAGGGCTGGGACCAGACCCGCGCCGAATGGTTTTCCCGCCAGCAGGCGATGGGCATCGTGCCCGAGGGCACGGTGCTGTCGCCGCGCAATCCCGGCGTGCCGGCCTGGGACAGCCTGGATGAGGACCGCCGTCGCCTGTACGCCCGCATGCAGGAGGCCTTTGCGGCCTTCCTGGACCACACCGATGTGCAGATCGGTCGCCTGGTGGAGTTCCTGCGCAGCATCGGCAGTCTGGACAACACCCTGATCGTGTTCCTTTCCGACAATGGCGCGAGCCAGGAGGGCGGCCACGATGGCGTCACCAACGAGCTGGCCTATTTCAACCAGCTCAGCCAGAGCGCTGCCGACATGCTGCCGCAAATCGATGCGATCGGCGGGCCGAACCTGCTCAACAACTACCCCAAGGGCTGGGCACAGGTGGGCAATACGCCGCTGCGCTTTTACAAGCAGAACACCTACGAGGGCGGCATTCTCGACCCGATGATCGTGCACTGGCCGGCGCGCATCAGGCAGGGCGGGGGCATCCGTCACCAGTATCACCATGTCAGCGACATCACCCCAACCATCCTCGAGTGTGTCGGGATCCAGGCACCCCAGGTGTATGCGGGGGTGCCGCAATTGCCGATCGAGGGCACCAGCTTTGCCTACACCTTCGACGATGCCCAGGCGCCGCGCCGAAAGCCCGCCCAGTACTACGAGATGCTGGGCCATCGCGCCCTCTGGAAGGACGGCTGGAAGGCGGTCGCCCTGCACCGTCAGGGCGAGGATTTCGACAAGGATCGCTGGGCCCTCTATCACACCGATGTCGATTTTTCCGAGACCAGGGACCTGGCCGAGGCCGAGCCGCAAAAGCTGCAGCAGATGATTGCGGCCTGGTGGGCCGAGGCCGGTCGCTACAACGTGCTGCCGCTCGATGACCGGGGTGTCGAATTGTTCGTGCTGCGCAAGCCCGGCAAGCAGGCCAATCCGAGTGCGATCCGCTACCTGCCCGGCACCCCGCACATCGACCGCTTTGGCGTACCCGATACCCGCAACCGCTCGCACACCATCAGCGCGCGCATCGAGCGCAGCAGCACCACGCAGCAAGGTGCGCTGATTGCGAGCGGCTCGCGCGTGGGCGGCTACGCGCTCTATGTCCTGGACAACCGGCTGCACTACGTCTACAACCGGCTTGGCCAGATGCGCTGCATCCGCAGCAGCATCGAGTTGCCGGCCGGGCTGTGCGAACTGGCCGCGCGCTACGACAAGACGGTCGAGCATGAAGGCCGGGTCACCCTGCTGGTCAATGGCCAGGAGGTGGGCAGCGGCGAGGTGGTCCAGATGCCCTGGCGCCAATCCTTCTACGGGCTCGATGTCGGCTCGGACCAGGGCTCGACGGTTTCCGATGCCTATGCCGCCCCGTTTCGTTTCGAGGGACGCCTGCATCATGTCGACTTCCAGTTGGGCGATGACCGCAAGGACCTGAAAAAGGCCGCCAAGGTCGAGGCCCGCAACGCGGTGGCCGATCAATGAGTCGGCTCGACCGGACAGGGCGGGTGGCCCTTCGGGCGCAGCGCCGCAGCCTGTTGCGCGGCTCGCTGGTTGCGCCGCTCGGCCTGGCGGGGGCTTTGCCGGCCTGGGCGCAGACGGCACCCTTCCCGGCCAAGGCGATGCAGTTCGTGGTGGGCTCGCCGGCCGGTGGTGGCGTCGATGTGACGGCGCGCAAGCTGGCCGACGGTGTGGGGGCGCTGCTCGGGCACAACATGCTGGTGGTCAACCGGCCCGGTGCGGCTGGCCTGCTGGCGGCCCAGGTGGTGTCCACCGCGCCGCCCGATGGTCATACCCTTGGCTACGTGCACTCCGGTCATTTGATCCTGCAGGCGATGGAGGGCAAGCCCGATCTGCCGCGTGACTTCTCACCGATCCTGCGCGTGACCGCCTCGCAATTCTGTATCGCGGTGGCCAGCGATTCGCCCTACCGCAGCCTGGGGGACCTTTTGTCAGCGATGGCCCGCAATCCCGGCAAGCTGAACTATGGCGCAGGGGGCAATGGCTCGCCCGGCCACATTGCCTTCGAGAAGTTGGTGATGATGCGACCCGGCCTGGTCGCGGTGCAGATCCCGTTCAAGGGTGCCGTCGAGTCGGTGCTTGCTGTCGCGCAAAAGGAAATCGACTTTGTCTCCGGCCTGCTCTCCAGCGTGTTCGGTGTGGCCCGCTCCGGCAAGGTGCGCATCCTGGCCGTGACTGGCGCGCAGCGCTCGCCGACCCTGCCCGATGTGCCGACCGTGGCCGAGGCCGCGTCCCTGCCGGGCTACGAGTACATGGCCTGGGGAGGTGTGGCTGGCCCGGCGCGCATGGCCAGGGACCGGGTGCTCAAGCTGGAGGCGGCCTTTCGGCGCGTGGCCAGCAGCGAGGAGTTCCGCAAGTTCCTGTCCGAATCGGGCGGGCAGTCGGTGCTCAGCCAATCGCCAGCCAGCTTCGCGGCTGACATCCGCCGCGAACTGGCCGAGACCAGTGCCTTGATGAAGCGCCTGGGGTTGCAAAAAACCTGAGGGAATTGGCCATGAACGAAGCCAGCTGTTTCGAATTCCTGTTGCCGGCGTCCTCGCTCGATGCCCTGCGGGTGTCGCTGTCGGCGATCAGCGGCGAGTCGCTGCAGGCGCTCGATGAAAAGCCGCAGTCGCTCAGCCTGCATGTGCCCCTCGACGCCGCGGTGACCACCTACGCCCACGAGTATGACGAGGCCTTTCCGATTCCGGGGCAACTGAGGATCGGTCCGCTCTGGGCCTCGCTGTGCTCATTCGAGCGTGTGGCCTTGTTGCGCCTGAGCGCCTCCAGCCCGGCCATGAGCATCCTGTTTCGCGACTCCGGCGCAGTGCAGCAGACCCTCAAGGCGCTGGCCCAGGAATGGTCTGCGCTGGCCCTGTTCCTGGACAGCGGCGCGGCCCAGGTGCAGCAGTTGTGGCCGGGCGATGGGGCGGTGACGCTGCCCGCCGGGCAGGCGCTCACCCCCCAGGCCCGTGCGGCCAGCTTGCTCGAGACGGTGACTGCCCAGGCGCCGCTGCGTCGCTTCGAGCTCGTCATCCCGGTGACCGAGGAGGATCGTCCCGAAGACAAGTTCAGCCACCATGTCAATAATGCGCGCTACGCGGTGTTCATCAACCGCACCCTGCAGCGCTGGTATGTGCCGATGGGACTGCGGGGCGCCTTGCCGGACTTTTCCGCGATGATGGCGCGCTCCGAGTACGACTTTCTCCACGAGGTCGCCGTGCCTGGCGAGGTGACCTGCCTGTTGCAGGTGTCCCGGGTCGGCCGCTCCAGTCTCGAGCACCGGGTCGAGATGTGGTCCACCGGGACCAGCGACGCGCGCCTGGTCGGGCGGGGCCGTCTGGTGCATGTGGGCATCGATCGCCAGACGCGTAAGTCACGGCCCTGGCCGCCCGAGGTGCTGGCACTGTGCTGGCCAGCCAAGGCCGCCGGCTCGGCGCCACCCGTCGCCTGATCGGACCCGCCACGCGCGGGGCCGGACCGCTTTTCGGGGTGCGGCCGCAGGGCGGGCAGGACTTTTCGCTACCATCGTTGCCAAAGGTGCGCCCCTGACCTGCTCGGGCGCCTTTCCCGCGTCCACGACCGGATCTGCCGATCGGCGCGGACATCATCCCCAAAGGAGCACATCTTGCGCGAAGCCGTCATCGTTTCCTATGCCCGTACCGGTCTGGCCAAAGCCGGCCGCGGCGGATTCAACAACACCTCGAACATGACCATGCTCGGTCATGCCATCCAGCATGCCGTGGCGCGCTCGAAGGTGGCCCCCGAAGAGGTCGAGGATGTGGTGGCGGGCTGCGTTGCGGCCTCCGGCAACGTGGGCCGTGCCGCGGCCCTGCTGGCCGGCCTGCCGGTCACTACCTCAGGCGTCACGTTGCATCGCGCCTGTTCTTCGGGCCTGAATGCGATCGCCTACGCGGCCCACACCATCGTCGAGGAAGGCGCCGACATCATGGTCGGTTGCGGGGTCGACTCGATCACCTTCCAGGGCGGTGGCGGCGGTGGCAGGGATCCGCGCCTGACCGAGATCTCGCCCGATTTCTGGATGCCGATGATCGATACGGCAGACATCGTCGCGGCCCGCTACAACATCAGTCGCGAGTACCAGGACGAGTTCTCGCTGCGTTCGCAGAAGCTGATGGCTGCTGCCCAGGCCGCCGGCAAGTTCAAGGACGAGATCATTCCGGTCAAGACCCAGATGAAGGTTGTCGACAAGGTCACCAAGGCCGAGTCCCTGGTCGATTACACGGTCGATCGCGATGAGTGCAACCGCCCCGACACCACCCTCGAAGGGCTGGCCAAGCTCGAGCCGGTCAAGGGCCCGGGCAAGTTCATCACGGCCGGCAACGCCAGCCAGCTGTCCGATGGTGCAGCTGCCGTCGTGCTGATGGAAGCCAAGGAAGCCGAGCGCCGCGGCCTCAAGCCTCTGGGCGCGTTCCGTGGCTGGGCGGTGGCCGGCTGCGAGCCCGACGAGATGGGCATCGGTCCGGTGTTTGCAATCCCCCGCCTGCTCAAGCGTCACGGCCTGAAGATCGATGACATCGACCTGTGGGAGCTGAACGAGGCCTTCGCCAGCCAGTGCCTTTACAGCCGCGACAAGCTGGGGATCGATCCCGACAAGTACAACGTCAATGGCGGCTCGATCGCCATCGGCCACCCCTTCGGCATGACCGGTGCCCGCCTGACCGGCCACGCCCTGCTCGAGGGCAAGCGCCGCGGTGCCAAGCGCGTCGTGGTGTCGATGTGCATCGGCGGCGGCATGGGTGCCGCCGGCCTGTTCGAAGTGTATTGATCGGTGGCTGCCTGCCGGCTTGTCCGGCGGGCTGCAGACCAAAGCGCCAGCGCTTGCCTCCAGGGGCAGCGCTGGCGTTTTTCTTTCAGGCGGCCTGCACCGGGTAGTGCGGATACGAGGCCTTGAACACGCCCTGGTGCAGCAGCACCTCGCATACCGGCCGTTCGCCATCGAGCAGCGTCGACAGGGTCCAATACGACTCGGTGCGCTTGCTGGCACCCATCGCGACGATCTCGCGCGTCAGCCGATAGGTCTTGCCCACCAGGACCGGTGTCCCCAGCATCCGGACCTCCAGGTCGATGAACAGGCCGACCGAGGGCTGGCGGGCAATGAAGCCGGCGCTCTTGGAAAAGGAACCGGTCAATACGCTCATCATCTCGAAGGGAAAGATCGGACCGCCCCAGGGTGTCCTGGCGCCATCCTGATGAAAGGCCAGGTGCTCGGTGATGCTGGCCAGTTTCTGGCGTGGCGTGAAGGGATACAGGTCGCCCAGGTGGGTGTCCAGGGTGACGGTCAGGGTCTCGTCCTTCAGGCCACGCTGCCCGACCTTGAGGACGTCGATGATGAACAATTGCGCCGGCGGACTGGCCTTGGCAGCGGCGAGCCGGCCTGACAGGGCGGTCTCGCCATGGTCGGGGCCGATCGAGGCGGTGCCGGTCAGCACCGGCGTGCCGTCAGCCTTGCGGGCGTCGATCTGCCCATGGGTCGCACCGGGTCCCGCGATGCTCAGCTGTGCCTGCACCTGCTCGCCCTCGATGACCATGTTCTGGAAATGCGCGCTGATGCAGCCATGGCTGAACCAGCGTTCGCCCCACAGGGCTGCGGCCAGCGGCTCGAACTGGGAAAAATGAGTCGGCCCCTCGATCGGTGCGCCGCGCAGGCCGAGCTTGGCCGCGGACTCGGCATCATGCACGCTCTTGTGGCCGCCGTAACTTTGTTCGGCCAGCATCTGGGCGGGCGCGCGCAGCGGTCCGGCCAGGACGATGGGGGTTTGCGAGATCAGGCTCATGGAAACTCCGAGGCATGTGAGGGCAGGGCGATGGGGGCCGTCGCTGCATCTGCGCCGGGAAGGCCCCTGCGCCGGCACACGGCCGGTGGGCCGGGCTGGCTCTGGGGGTATCGTACGGGATCTTGCGCCGCGCTGCGCTGCCGCTTGCCACCCATGCGCGTCTCTGGTGCGCTTGCCGGCGGGCCCGGCCGCCCGATGATTAGTTGACTTTTGAATAGTTGAAAAGTAAAGTAATTGAACGTCCTCGAGGAGGTCAGGGGCTGATGGACATTGCAGTGTTGGGGGGCGGGCATGGCTGTTACGCCGCGGCTGCCGATCTTTCTGAAGCGGGTCACCGGGTCCGGTTGTGGCGCCGTGATGCCCAGGCCTTGCAGCCGGTCATCGATGCCGGTGCGATCACGCTCAAGGACGCCCGTGGTGCACGCGAGGTGCCGATCTTCCTGGCCAGTGCCGACATCGGTCAGGTCCTGCGCGGCGCCGAACTGATCGTCATTCCTTCCCCCGCGATCGCCCAGCAGGACATCGCCCGGGCGATGGCCCCGCATCTGGTCGATGGCCAGGTGGTGTTCCTGCCGCCCGGCACCTTCGGCGCTTACGTGATGGCGCAGCTCGTGCGGGCTGCTGGCAACCGCGCCCGTGTGCTGTGGGCCGAGACCGGCACCTTGCCCTATCTGGCCCGCAAGCATGGCGTGCGCGAGGTCAATGTCACCATCCGTGCCATCCATCTGCCCACCGGCGTGTACCCGGCGAGCCAGGCCGACGCAGCGCTGGCCGTGATTGCCAGGGCCTACCCGGCGGTGCATGCCTGCGGCGATGCCCTGTCCGGTGCGCTGATGAATGCCGGGCCGATCATCCACCCGCCCCTGATGGTGATGAATGCGGCACCGCTGCAGCATTTCGACAAGTGGGACATCCACACCGAAGGCACCCAGCCCTCGGTACGTGCGGTCACCGATGCGCTCGATCGCGAGCGCGTGGCCATCCGTGAGGCGCTCGGCTATGGCGCGCCCCATTACCCGCTGGCCGACCACTACAACAACGATCGCTGGATGTACGGCGATGCCCACAAGAAGCTGCAAAAGTCGGGCGACTGGCGTGAGCACATCGACCTGCATACCCATCGCTACATCAGCGAGGACACTGAGATCGGCCTGGCCCTGCAGGCCTCGGTGGCACGCTGGGCTGGCGTGGATGCGCCGATCACGCAGGGCCTGCTGGCCATCGTGGGCGGCTTTCTCGGACGGGACCTGCGGCGCGGTCCCCGCACCCTGGAGAGCCTCGGGCTTGCGGACCTGACACCGGCCGCCTTGCAGCAGCGGCTGCATCTGGGAGCCTGAACCCATGGCCCGATTCGCAGCAGCAGGAGCGGGACGCATGGGGCGTGGCATTGCCATCGCCTTTGCCTATGCCGGCCATCGCATTGCCCTGGTCGATCTGAAGGCCCGTTCGGCCCAGGACTGGTCCCGACTGGCCCAGGAGGCGAGGGCCGAGATCGAGGCAAGCCTGCAGGCCCTGGTCGAGCTGGGCGCGATCCGTGCCGATCAGGTGGCGCGCATTGCCGCGCGCATCGAGTATGTGGACCTGGCCGGTGCGCCCGCCGCATTGGCCGATGCCGAACTGGTCTTTGAAGGGGTGCCCGAGACCCTGCAGGCCAAGCGCGAGGCCTTCGCCGCCCTGAACCGCATGTGTCGCCCCGACGCGATCCTGACCTCGACCACGAGCAGCATCCTGGTGACGCAACTGGTCGATCTCATCGAGCATCCCGGCCGCTTCCTGAACATCCACTGGCTCAATCCGGCGTACCTCATTCCCGTCGTCGAACTGTCGGTGCATCCGGGCACCAGCCCAGCGGTGCTCGCCCAGGCGCGCGACCTGATGACGGCGATCGGCAAGCTGCCGGTGGTGTGCGGGGCAACGCCGGGCTACATCGTGCCCCGCCTGCAGGCGCTGGTCATGAATGAGGCCGCCCGCATGATCGAGGAGGGGGCGGCCACGGCCGAGGAGATCGACAAGGCCACCCGCTTTGGCATGGGCCTGCGCTTTGCAGCCCTGGGGGTCGTCGAGTTCATCGATTTCGGGGGGGCCGACATCCTGCATCACGCCAGCCGCGAAATGTCCTCGACCATCGATGCCCAGCGCTACCGTGCGCCCAAGGTGCTGGACCAGCTGATCGCGCAGGGCCATCTGGGGCTCAAAACCGGTCAGGGCTTTTACGATTATCATGACCGGGATGTCCCGGCGTATCGGCGTGACGTGCTGCTGCGTACCCTGGGCATGTTGCGTCATGCCGGGCTGTACCGTCCTGCGGTTGACGACACCCTGTCCTAGCACCCGATTGCTGTCTCTGGTCTGATTGTTTCCGACGCCTGTTTTCGCAAGGAGAAACCCCACATGAACCTGCGCACCGCCCCGCTTTCAGCGAACGATTCGTCCGCTTCCCCCGCCGCGCCGCGTCGCCGCCACCTGCGTGCCCTGGCCGGCACGGCCGCCCTGAGCCTGGCGGCCGGGCTGTCCCTGAGCGCGCCGGCGCTGGCGCAGGAAGTCACACTGAAGGCCGTCAACGGCTTTCAGGAAGGCACGTATTACGCCAAGAATTTCGAGCGCTTCGTCGAGAAGGTGAACAAGGAAGGCAAGGGCATCGTCCAGATCAACTACCTGGGTGGCCCGAAGAACATCCCGACCATGGAGCAGGGCGCGGCCCTTCGCAACGGTGTGGTCGACCTGGCCAACACCACGACCTCGTTCGTGGCCAGTGTGTCGCCCGAGTCGCTGGCCCTGAACTACGCCACCGTGCCCTGGGCCGAGATGCGCAAGAACGGCACGGTCGACTTCCTCAACACCCTGATGATGGAAAAGGGCTTGTACTACTTCGCCCGCACGGGTGATGGCGTGCCGTATCACATCTACCTGAACAAGAAGATCGACAAGGCCGACCTGTCCGGCCTGAAGATCCGCATCGCGCCGATCTATCGCGAGTTCTTCACCCGCATGGGTGCCTCTGTGATGCAGATTGCACCGGGCGAGGTCTATACCGCGCTCGACCGGGGCGTGGTCGATGGCTATGGCTGGCCCCTGCTGGGTATCTTCGATCTGGGCTGGCATGAAAAGACCAAGTACCGGGTCGAGCCAGGCTTCTACAACATCGAGCTGGGCGTGCTCTTCAGTGCCAAGACCTGGAAGAGCCTGACTCAGAAGCAGAAGGACTTCCTGAACAAGCAGGCGGTCTGGCTGGAAAGCCTGAATGCCGACATGGCGGGCAAGGATGCGGCCGTCGACCGCATCCGCCAGAACTCCGTGGGCATCCAGGTGATCCAGTTGCCGCCGGCCGAAGCCAAGAAGCTGCAGACGCTGTCGCTCGAGGCGGGCTGGGAGGGTGTCATCAAGGCCAGCCCGACCCATGGTCCCAAGCTGCGCCAGATGATGGCGCCGGACAAGCGCTGAGTTCGCAATGCATGCCTGGCTGATGCGCGCCTGCGGCGCGGTGGCGGCGGCGACGGTCGCCGTGATCACCCTGCTGGTCTGCTATGACGTCGTCGGTCGCAACATCGGCCTGGGCTCGGTGACCTGGATCAACGAGGTCTCCGAATATGCGATGCCGATTGCCACGCTGGCGGCGGCGCCCTGGCTGATGTGGCGCAACCAGCACGTGCGCCTCGACCTGCTGGGGGCCAAGCTCACGCCGGCTGCGCAGTTGCGACTGGACCGCATCTCCTCGCTGGTGGGCCTGGTCGTCAGCCTGGTGATGGTCTGGTACGGGGTGATGGCCTTGCTCGACAGCAGGGCGGCCGACAGCGTCGTGCTCAAGGCACTGGTCTTTCCCGAGTGGTGGCTGTTCCTGCCGGTGCCGATCGGCTTTTCGATGCTGGCCCTCGAGTGCGGCCGGCGCGTGCTGTTTCCCAGCGGCCTGGCCGATGAGAGCGGGAGCAGGACATGATCTGGTGGCAGAGCCTGCTGATCCTGTTCGGCATTCTCACCGTGCTGCTGCTGGTCGGCCTGCCGGCCGGCTTTGCTTTCCTGGCGATCAACATCGTGGGGGCCTTCGTCTACCTGGGCGGCGAGGCCGGCATGATGCAGGTGGTGCGCAACAGCATTGCCTCGGTGACCAATTTTTCGCTCACGCCCATTCCCTTCTTCATCCTGATGGGCGAAGTGCTGTTTCATTCGGGCCTGGCGATGCGCGCCATCGACGGCTTTGACCGCGCCATCCGTGGCCTGCCGGCACGCCTGAGTGTGGTGGCCATCGTGGCGGGCACCGTGTTTTCCGCGATTTCCGGCTCGACCATTGCTACTACCGCCTTGCTGGGCAGCCTGCTGCTGCCCCAGATGCTCAAGCGCGGGTATCACCCGCGCCTGGCGATGGGGCCGATCATGGCCATCGGCGGGGTCGACATGCTGATTCCACCCTCGGCACTGACCGTGCTGCTGGGCAGCCTGGCCAACATCTCGATCTCGGGCCTGCTGATCGCCGGCGTGGTGCCCGGCATCCTGATGGCCGCGATGTTCCTGGGCTGGATCATCTACAGCGCGGTTCGCCACCCTGAACTGGCGCCACCCGATCCCGGTGCCCCGGTACAGGGCTGGGAGCGCTGGGGGCCCCTGGTCATCAATGTCACACCCCTGGTGCTGATTTTCGTGATGGTGATCGCTGCCATGTCGGCCGGCTGGGCCACACCCACCGAAAGTGCCGCACTGGGCGCCCTGGCTACGGTCATCGTCTGCGGCCTGTACCGGGTCCTGACCTGGAAGGTGCTGATGCAGGCCCTGGCCGGATCGGCTGGCATCACCGGCGTCATCCTCTTCATCATCATCGGCGCCACTGCCTTCTCGCAGATCCTCTCCTTCTCGGGTGCCACCAACGGCTTTGTGTCCCTGGTGCAGGGGGCGAGCCTGCCCGGCTGGGCCGTGCTGGCCGGCATGATCGTCATCCTGCTGATCCTGGGCTGCTTCGTCGACCAGGTCAGCATGATGCTGCTGACCTTGCCCTTCTTCATGCCGATGGTGCAGCACTTCCAGTGGGATCCGCTGTGGTGGGGTGTGGTCTATCTCATCTGCATGCAACTGGGCCTGCTCACACCGCCCTTCGGCATGCTGCTGTTCACGATGCGCAGCGTGGCGCCCTCATCGATCCCCACCCGTGAGATCTTCGCAGCCGTGACCCCGTACGTGATCATGGGGGCCTTGATGATCGCGCTGGTGCTGGCCGTGCCGCCCATCGCGACCTGGTTGCCCGCGCTGCTGCTGGGCAAGTGAGGCGTACATGACGGCCCTGCGTGAGCGCTTGTCCTGGCCGGCCGAAGGCGGCCGCATCCAGGACGGTGCCCGGCGCTATTTGATGATGCGGCCGGATGTCCTGATGGGTGCCCTGCTGCGCGCCGACCCGGCCGTGCGCAGCGCGATGCTCGAGGCCTTTGCCGCATCGGTTGCCGAGCATGGCGCCGACAGCCTGCGCGCCTATGCCCAGTCGGTCGGTCACGATGCCTCGGCCCTGATGCGCAGCACCTGCGAGGCCGCCGCTGATCTGGGCTGGGGGCGCTGGCAGATGAGCTACTCGGCCGGCATCCTGACCCTGGACGTCGAGGACAGTCCCTTCGTGGCCGGCTGGGCGCAGGCCTGTGCCAGCCTGCCTTCACGGGCTGGCGTGGCCACGCCGCAGCAGGTCTGTGCGCCGATCCTGGGCATGTTCACCGCCCTGGTGCGGCAATTGGGCGCGGAGCCTTCGCAGGTTCATGAGTGCCGCTGCGCCGTGTCGCAGCCCGGTCGGGGTTGTCGCTTCGAAGCGCGCTGGCCGATGTGCTGAATCCGGATCCGACCATGATGCCCACGCATGCGATTGCGCGTCACTGGAGCCCCGCGGCGCTGGCCGCCCTGGTGCAGCCCGAGCAGATCCACCGCGACATCTACCGGGATGAAGGCGTCTTCCAGGCCGAGATGACGCGACTGTGGGCGCGCAGCTGGTTGTTCGTCGGCCATGACAGCCAGGTCCCCAATCCGGGCGACTTCATCACCACGATCCTGGCCGGTCAACCGGTACTGATGATCCGCGGGGAGGGCGGTGCCATTCACGTCCTGCACAACCGCTGTCCGCACAAGGGGGCGCCGCTCAAGAGCGAGCCGTCCGGACAGGCCGGGCGGGCGATGCGGTGCCCGTATCACGGCTGGTCGTTCCGGCTCGATGGCAGCCTGCTGGGCGTGCCGCTGCGCGCCGGCTACGAGGCCTCCGGCTTCGACAGCAGCCCGGCCTGCCAGGGCATGACCCGCTACGGCGAGGTGGCGATGCGGCGCGGCTTTGTGTTTGCCCGCGCCGATGCGCGAGGCCCGGGCTTCGAACAGAGCCTGGGTGAACTGCTCGTGGCGCTCGAGCTGATCGCCGATCGCTCTCCCGAGGGCCGGCTGCGTGTGGCCGGCGGCGTCTTGCGCACCGAATTCGCAGCCAACTGGAAGATCTATCTCGAGAACATCAATGATGCCTTCCATCCGGTGACGACCCATGCCTCGGCCACCCAATCGGCACAGACGGTCTGGGACGGTCAGGGGCCGGGCTCAGAGCCGACCCTGGCGGTCCGCCAGCTGCTGCCCTTTGCCTCGGGTTACCGGTTCTTCGAGGAGATGGGCGGACGGGTGCTGCCGCATGGGCACAGCATCCTGGGCACCCATGCCAGCATTCACACCTCCTACGCTCACCTGGGCGATTACGGCGCGGCGCTCGAGGCGGCCCATGGGGTCGAGCGTACGCGTCAGGTGATGGCCTTTGCCCCGCAGAATGTCGTCTTCTACCCCTCGATGGCCATCAAGGGTTCGCCGCAGGTGATGCGCGTGCTGCGCCCGATCTCGGCCGGGCGCACCGTTCTCGAGGCCTGGGCCTTCGAGCCGGTTGGCGCGCCGGCGGCCATGCTGCAAAGCGCCTTGCTCTACAACCGCCAGGTGTTCTCCCCGATGTCCATCGTCGCCCACGATGACTTGCATCTGTTCGAAGGCATCCAGAGGCAGCTGGCGGCCAATGGCAACCCCTGGATCAGCCTGCATCGCGGGGGCCGGGGCGGCGCTGATGCTTGCCCGCCGCGCGAGGTCAGCGGCATCGATGAGGCCTTGCTGCGCAATCAGTACCAGGCCTGGGCCCAGTGCATGGGCCAGGAAGATGATGAGGGGGCAACATGAGTGCCGCCGATGCCCACCTCGCGGACCCGATCGCCTTCGTGTTGCATGAGGCTCGCCTGCTCGATGAGCAACGTTACGAGCAATGGCTCGATCTGTTCACGCCTGATGGCTGGTACTGGTTGCCTGGCGATGCCCGTCATACCGACCCGCTCAACCAGGTGGCCCATCTCTATGATGATCATCTGCTGCGCCAGATCCGCGTGCGGCGGGTGCAAAGTCCGCAGGCCTTTTCACAGCAGCCTCGCGGCCGATGTCATCACCTGATGCAACTGCCGCAGATCGAGGCCGGGCTGGCAGGAGAGGATTCCCTGCGGTTGCGCACGGCCTTCATCTATACCGAGTTGCGGGGCGGGCGCAGCCTGAGCCTTCCCGGCATCGCCTGGCACGACCTGCGCCGCCAGGCAGGGCAGTGGAAGATCGCCTGCAAGCGGGTCGACCTGCTGCATGCGGGCGAGCCCCTGCCCGCGGTCGAGTTCTATATCTGAGTTGCCCCCCGGGCGCGCGCTGGCATCAGCCCATGCGATGCAGCTCGATGATCCGCTTGAGCGTGGCCTTCAGGTCTTCGGCGCGATCCAGGCCGAAAGGCTCGAGGACGCGACGCTCGTGCTCTTGGGCCAGGGCGATCAGTTTCGAGACGGTGCGCTTGCCCTCGGCGGTAATTCGCACCCGGGTCACGCGCCGGTCGGCACTGTCCTCGAGCCGCTCGATCTGGCCGCGCGCCTGCATGCGATCGAGCAGCCGGGTGGCGGTCGGGCCCTTGGTCAGCGACAGGGCAGCCAGCTCACCGGTGCTGATCGCCTGGCCGCCCGCCAGGCTGGCCAGTACCCGCCACTCAGAGACCGACAAGCCATGCGCGCGGACGACCCGGTGGAACTGCCCCGAGATCAACTCGCTGGCCTGACCCAGCAGGGCGGGCAGATAGTCGTCAACAAAGTCGGGTTTCGTGCGCAAGGGCATGATCCGGGGTGGGTCCTGTTCAGGTGGAAGGGGCGGATGCAGCCGTTTGCAGCCGGGAAATCTTCAACGCGTGACGATGGGAAACAGCCCGTCGGGCTTGTCGAGCAGACTGAAAAAGCGTACCAGATCGAAACGGTTGCCGCTGACCGACAGGTCGGGGCCGAGCAAGATGTCCTTCAATGAGGCGCTGCGGGTCAGCATCTTGACGAACAGGGGTCGGGTCAGGCTCAGGCTGACATCGGCATCGGGCGCGGGTGGCGCAGCCTTGTGGTGAAGCACCGCGTTGTCGATCCACAGGACGAAATGCTCCTGGCTGTCCGTGAAGGCCAGATTGACCTTCAGGTGCATCCCCTCGGCAGCCCGGGCATCGAGGCTGGCTGCCATCGCCTCGAGAAAACGCTCGACGGGTGTTTGCAACAGCATGTCGCTGACCAGGGCGCGATTCAAGGTGGTCTTGGGCAGGCCTTCGCGCAACTCCCGGGCCGCACTCAGGTAACTGTTGCGCCAGGTGCTCGATTCAGCGGCATAGCCCATCTGTTCGTAGGTGCGGGCCAGCAAAGCCTTGGCCGGGGCATGACCGTCCTGGGCCATCACGGCATGGTTGAGCAGCTCGGCTGCCCATCGAAGATCGCCGCCATCGTAGGCCGCCTGTGCCGCGGCCATCAGCTTGTCCATGCCGCCCGCCAGGGCGACATGGCGCTTGCCGGCATC
This sequence comes from Burkholderiales bacterium, assembly GCA_029977705.1. GTDB lineage: Bacteria > Pseudomonadota > Gammaproteobacteria > Burkholderiales > Burkholderiaceae_E > JAPOKJ01. Next base: position 19,263 of record JAPOKJ010000006.1, read on the forward strand.
GACCGGCGGGAGCGGGTCCAGGTTGGCCGGATTGCCATCGTAGTGCCCCAGATAGAACTGCGCCACCGCCTTCACGTTGTGGCGCAGGTCGCCGTAATAGCCACGCGCTGCAGCCTGGCTGGCCAGGCTGGCGGGCAGGCGGATGCGATCGGCAATCTCGGCAGGCGTCAGGCCTGCATTGAGCAGGCGCACCGTCTGGTCGTGGGTGAACTTGTAGACATCGCGCTGCGTGACCAGGAACTGGCGGATGCGCGCCTGACCCCAGACCGGCCAATGATGCTGGGCGAACACGACTTCGGTGTCGCCCAACTGGTCGAGTGCCTGTTGCAGGTATGAAGACCAGCGCAAGGCATCGCGAACCTTCGCGCCCCGTACCGGCAGCAGGTTGTGCATGGTCTGGGCCACGATCTCCGCACCACCATAGGCCTTGTGCGCCGGCAGATGGAAACTGAGTTCGGCCGGCGCTTCCGCACCGGGCATGTTGTGGAAGACGAAGGGCACACCATCGATCTTCATGGCCTGGTCGGCCTTGCTGATCAACAGGGTGGGCGCCAGCAGGCCGACCGTGCCATAAGCCAGGGCCTTGCCCAGGCCGGCATCGACATTGCCGGTGGCCGAACGCGGCAGGTCACGCCCGAACTGGTAGATCGAACGCCTGCCCATGGCGATGCCGGCGAGCAGGTTTTCGCTGGTGGCTTCCTCGACAAAGCCTTCGGGCGCGATGATCGGGATCTTGCGTGCGGCTGCCTCCTGCGCACTGATGACGCCCAGCACGCCACCGAAGTGATCGCCGTGACTGTGGGTGTAGACAATCGCGCTGACCGGCCGCTTGCCCAGATGCTGGTGCGCGAAGGCGATGGCCGCTGCCGCGCTCTCGCGGGCCGTGAGCGGATCCACCACGATCCAGCCGCTGCGGCCTTCGATCAAGGTCATGTTGGCCAGGTCAAAGCCGCGCAGCTGGTACAGCCCCTCGCTGACCTTGAACAGACCGGCACGGGCATTGAGCTGGGCATGACGCCACAGGCTCGGGTTCACCGTGGGCGGGGCCTTGCCCTCGAGAAATCCCCAGGCCTCGAAGTCGATCAGCACCTCGCCCGCAGGTCCGCGGATCTGGCCAGCGGGACGTGCGATCAGTCCGCGTTCGGCGTCCTCGAAGGCCTGCCTGGACTGCAGGTCGAGTTCGCCGGCACTTTGCCGATGGGCTTGTGCCGTGCTTGCGCTGATCGCGCCGGCAGCATCGGACGCAGGCCCTGAGGGCTGGCAGGCGGCGAGCAGGGCCAGCGCGACCAGCCCTGCGACCAGGGGGAACCTGTGCCCGGGCCTGGACAGTCCTGATGCTGGCGAGGCCGATGGATGGCGGGGTATCGATCGGATCATGGCAGGGCAGGATCAGCGCGGCGAGGGCGTCAGCAGCTTGAGCCAGCGCCGCGCTTCCGCATCGACGTAGGCCTTGAAGGCGCTGCTGTCCAGAAAGGCCTCCTGGCCGCCCGAGGCGAACAGCCGTGCGCGCACTTCGGTGCTGGCGCAGGCCGCCTGGATCGCCTGGCCAATGCGCTGCACGATCGCCGGCGGCGTACCGGCCAGTACATGGATGCCGTACCAGGACAGGGCCGTGGCCTCCGGATAACCGGACTCGGCCAGTGTCGGTACATCGGGCAGATGCGGCGAGCGCTGCTCACCGGTGGTGGCCAGGGCCCTGACCCGTCCGGTGGCCACCGCCGAGAGCGCGACCGATGAGGGAATGATCGACAACTGCAGCAGGCCTGCGGCCAGATCCGGCACCATCGGCGGTGCGCCCTTGTAGCCGACCGGTTCGAGCTGCAGGCCTGCCTTGAGTGCCAGCATCTGCAGGGCCAGGGCCTGGGTCGTCCCCGCACCGCCATCGCCAAAACGAAGACCCGGGTTCTTGCGGGCATGGGCCACCAGATCGCGCAGTGATTTCCAGCCCGAGGAGGCCGGCACCAGCAGGAAACTGGGGGACAGGGCATAGCGCGCCACCGGCTCGAAGTCCGACAGCTTCCATTTGGCGTTGGCATCGGTGGCCGGGTTGACGAACAGGAAGTTCGAACTGACCAGCCAGGTATGGCCATCGGCGGGCGCGGCAAGCGAGGCGCCCACCCCGATGCTGCCGCCTGCACCGGGGCGGGTCTCGATGATCAGGGGTTGGCCCAGGGTCGGCGCGATGCGGTCGGTGACCGCGCGTGCCATCACGTCCACCACACCGCCCGCCGGGAACCCGACGATCACCCGGGTCGGCCGGGAGGGCCAGGACTGGGCATGGGCCGGGTGGCCGGCCAGCAAGGGCAGGCAGCCAGAGATCTGCAGCAGGCGTCGTCGTTGCATGGGGGCGGTGCTCGTGGTCGTGGTGAGGGCAGGGGGCGATCGTTCCGGTCGGCAAGCGTAGCGCATTGCGGGACCGGGCGGGGCTTTTCACAAATGCAGCCTGCGCCAGGCTCGTGCGCCGCGCCCTCGTGCATGATGCAGTGATCAAGCTCAGGAGAAAGATCATGTTGCAGCAGTGTTCACGCGTGGGCCGTTGGCTTGGTGCGCTCGGCCTGGTGGCCGCCCTGATCGCCTGCGCTCCGATGGTCCAGCGTGTCGAGGGCAGCCCGGCCGGCAGTGGCGGACCCCGCTATGCGGTCGATGCCACCTGGCCCAAGCCCTTGCCGAACAACTGGATCCTGGGACAGGTGGCAGGCATTTCGGTCGCCCGTGATGACACCATCTGGCTGATTCATCGGCCGCTGACCCTCACCGAGGACGAAAAGGGCGCTGCCCTGAGCCCGCCGCGCTCGCGCTGCTGCGTCGCGGCGCCGCCGGTGTTGCAGTTCGATCGCCAGGGTAACCTGCTGCGCGCCTGGGGTGGCAAGGGATCCGGTTACGACTGGCCCGCCAATGAGCATGGTATCTACATCGATCCCAAGGGCGATGTCTGGCTCGGTGGCAATGCGGCGACCGACCACATGCTGCTCAAGTTCACCCCCGAGGGCAAGTTCCTGTTGCAGATCGGGAAGCCAGGCGCCAGCAAGGGCAGCAATGACCCCGAGCAGTTGGGCCGGCCGGCCAACATGGAAGTCGATGCCCAGGCCAACGAACTGTACGTGGCCGATGGCTATGGCAACCGTCGTGTCATCGTCTTCGATGCCTCCACCGGCAAGTACAAGCGCCATTGGGGAGCCTATGGCAATCGTCCCGACGATGCCAAGATCCCGGACTACAACCCCGAGTCGGCGCAGTTTGGCAACCCGGTGCATTGCGTGCGTCTGACGCGTGACGAGTACGTCTACGTGTGTGACCGCATGAACAACCGGATGCAGGTATTCCGCAGGAACGGCCAGTTTGTGCGCCAGTTCGTGTACGACCCTGCCACCCGCGGCTCCGGGTCCGTTTGGGACATGATCCCCACCGAGGACCCGGGCCAGCGCTACCTGCTGATCGCCGATGGCACCAACAATGAGGTCAAGATCGTGCTGCGTGAAACCGGCGCGGTGATGGGCAGCTTCGGTCGCCCCGGTCGCCAGGCCGGTGATTTCCACTGGGTGCACAACATCGCGATCGATTCGCAAGGCTCGGTCTACACCTCGGAGGTGGATACCGGGAAGCGGGCGCAGCGCTTCGTGCGGGTGCCCTGAGGCTGGAGCACCGGGCCGCCTGGTGTCAGGCGGCGTATCCGATGCTGATCAGACCCGTTCGATGATGATCGCCGGCGCCATGCCGCCCGCGGCGCACATCGTCACCAGGCCGCGCTTGAGGTCGCGACGCTCGAGTTCGTCGAGCACGGTGCCGATCAGGATCGAGCCGGTGGCACCGATCGGGTGACCCAGCGCGATCGAGCCGCCATTGACGTTGACCTTGCTGCGGTCCAGCTTGAGGTCGCGGATGAATTTTTCGGACACGACAGCGAAGGCCTCGTTGATCTCGAACAGGTCGATGTCATCGATGGTCAGGCCAGCGCGCTGAAGGGCCTTGCGGGCGGCAGGCACGGGCGCGTTGAGCATCAGGGTCGGGGAATCGCCGACATTGACGGCGGCGATGATGCGGGCGCGCGGCTTCAGGCCGTTCTTCTTGGCATAGGCCGGCGAGGCCAGCAGCAGGGCGGCGGCCCCATCGACGACGCCGGAGGAATTGCCGGCATGGTGCACATGCTCGATCTTCAGGTCGGGATACTTGGCCAGGATCAGGCTGCGATAGGTGGTGCCCCGGTCATCGAGCGGCACATCGGCCAGCGCGGTGAAGGCCGGCTTGATCTGCGACAGCCCTTCCAGGGTGGTCTGCGGGCGGGGATACTCGTCGTGATCCAGGGCCAGCGTGCCATCGACCCTGTGGATCGGGACGATGCTCTTCTTGAAGTGGCCGTTGGCGATGGCGTAGGCGGCCTTGCGCTGGCTCTCCAGCGCATGGGCATCCAGGTCGGCGCGTGAGATGCCTTCCAGGGTGGCCACCGCATCGGCGCATACGCCCTGATGCGATTGCGGGTGCTGGGCGCGCAGGTGCAGGTTGCCGGCGTCCATCATCATCGGGCCGTCATCGCTGCGTCGGCCGGGCATGGACATCATCTCGGTGCCACCGGCAATCATCAGGTCCTCGAAGCCGGACATGATGCTGGCAGCGGCCAGGCTCACAGAGGTGATGCCCGAGCCGCAGAAGCGGTCCAGTGTGACGCCGCTGGCACGGATGTCGTAGCCGGCATCGAGCGCGGCCATGCGGCCCAGGTCGCCGGCCTGCGGGCCGCGTTGGGCGCTGGTGCCCCAGATGATGTCATCGACCTCGGCCGTGTTGATGCCTGTGCGTTCGGCCAGGGCCTTGAGCACGGCGGCGGCCAAGTGCTGGGGATGCATGTCGGCCAATGCGCCTTTGCCAGCCTTGCCGATGCCGCGCGGTGAGCGGCAGGCGTCGATGATCAGAGCTTCAGTCATGGGGGATCCTTGTCGATTCAGGGTTGGAAGTGATGGCGTCGATGGTATCTCGCAACGGCGCCCGGCAGGGCATGCCGGACCGGCTTTTCGACTCCGGCGGGGAGCGGCCCGGACTGGCCAGTCCGCATCCGGGACTGGCAGGCGACAGGATGGATTGCGGCGATATCGTTTTCAGTTGCAAGAAATGATCAAATAATGATATTTATAAGCAATATAATTGCATATAAATCGGATTTTACCGTTCAATACGAACGCCGATTGCGCGCCACATGGCCTATTGTTTCCGATATCAACCTGCACCGGAGACACGCCCATGAACGCCCCCGAAAAACACCTCGCCCGCAGCGCCGTCTGGGACAACCCGATGGGCACCGACGGCATGGAGTTCATTGAATTTGCGGCGCCGGATCCTGTTGCCATGGGTCGTCAGTTCGAGGCCCTGGGCTTTCAGGCCGTGGCCCGCCATCGTCACAAGCAGGTCACGCTTTATCGCCAGGGGGAGATCAATTTCATCATCAATGCCGAGCCGCATTCCTACGCGCAACGCTTTGCGCGCCTGCACGGTCCGTCGATCTGTGCCATGGCCTTCCGGGTGCAGGATGCCCGCGCGGCCTACGAGCGGGCCCAGGAGCTGGGCGCCTGGGGCATCGACTGCAAGAACGGGCCGATGGAGCTGAACATCCCGGCCATCAAGGGCATTGGCGATTCGCTGATCTATCTGGTGGACCGCTGGCCGGGCAAGAACGGTGCGAAAGCCGGTGACATCGGCAACATCAGCATCTATGACGTGGACTTCGAGCCGATTCCGGGCGTGCAGCCGCAGCATGCGGGCCACGGGTTTCTGAGCATCGACCACCTGACCCACAATGTCTACCGGGGACGGATGAATGAATGGGTCGGCTTCTACGAGCGCCTGTTCAACTTCCGCGAGATCCGCTATTTCGATCTCGAGGGCAAGGTCACCGGCATCAAGTCCCGCGCGATGTACTCGCCTTGCGGCAAGATCCGCATCCCGATCAACGAGGAGGGCAATGACGCGCAGGGCCAGATCCAGGAGTATCTGGACAAGTACCACGGCGAAGGCATCCAGCATGTGGCGCTGTCCTGCTCGGATCTGCCGGCGGCGGTGGACCGCCTCAAGGCGGGCGGCATCCAGCTGCTGGACACGCCGGACACCTACTACGAGGCCGTCGATGCACGCATCCCGGGCCATGGAGAAGACCTTCAGGCGCTGCGCGAGCGGCGCATCCTGATCGATGGCGAGGCCGATCGGGTGTTGCTGCAGATCTTTTCCGAGAACCTGCTCGGTCCGATCTTCTTCGAGTTCATCCAGCGCAAGGGCAACGACGGGTTCGGCGAGGGCAACTTCAAGGCCTTGTTCGAATCACTCGAGCTGGACCAGATCCGTCGCGGGGTACTTCAGGCGCAGTGATCTGGCGCAGCGGCCTGCGGCCGCGTCTGACCGCTCCCCCGGCGCTACAATGGGTCGCACTGGGTCTCTGGAAAACGGTGGGCGACGATGAGCGGGTTCAAGACAGCGGCGGTCGTGGTCGCGGTGGTGGCTGCGGCGGCCGGCGGCGGTTGGTACTGGAAGCAGCAGCAGGGTGCCGCCCCCCCGGCAACTGGCGCAGGGGTGACCCCGGGCGCAGCATCGGGCAATGCGGCACCTGCGGCAGGCAAGGCGGACGGCGCCCGCAAGGGGGGGCCTGGTGCTGATCGCAACCGGCCGGTGCCGGCGGTCATTGATCAGGTGCGGGTTGGCGATGTGCCGGTGCTGGTCAATGCCCTGGGCACGGTTACGGCGCGGCAGCAGGCGGTGGTGCGTGCGCGGGTCGACGGGCTGCTGGAGGCGCTGACCTTCAAGGAAGGCGCAGCGATCAAGAAGGGACAGGCGCTGGCGCGACTGGACCGTCGTCCTTTCGAGGCGGCCCTGGCCTCGGTGCAGGGACAACTGGCCAAGGACCAGGCCCAGCTCGATATCGCCCAGCTGGACCTGCAGCGTTACCGCAAGCTCTTGGCCGAGGACTCGATCGCAGCCCAGCAGGTCGATGCCCAGGCCGCGCTGGTCAAGCAGTTGCAGGGCGTGATCACGGCCGACAAGGCCGCCGTGGCCACCGCCCAGCTGAACCTGTCGTTTGCCACCGTGACTGCACCGATTGCCGGACGTGCCGGTCTGCGCCAGGTCGATCCGGGCAACATGGTGCGCAGCGCCGATGCCAATGGCATCGTCGTGATCACCGAAGTGTCTCCGATCACCGTGGTGTTCTCGGTCCCCCAGGAATCGATGGGGCTGGTGATCAGCAGGTTCAAGCAGGCCGAGGACAAGCGCGAGGTGATCCGGGTCCAGGCCCTGGACCGCGATGGCCGCACGCCCATCGAGGGCGGACGTCTGCTGGCGATCGACAACCAGACCGATCCGAGCACCGGCTCGACGCGGCTCAAGGCGGGGTTCGGCAACAAGTCGGGCAAATTGTTTCCAGGCCAGTTTGTCAATGTGCGGGTCATCGTCGATACCTTGCCAGGTGCGCTGACGGTGCCGCAGAGCGCGATCCAGCGCGGCGCGCAAGGCACCTTCGTGTTCGTCGTCACGCCCGAGAAAACCGCCTCGGTACGCCGCGTGACCCTGGGCAACCCGATTGGGGAGCGCATCGTGGTCAGCGAGGGCCTGAGTGAGGGCGAATCGGTGGTGATCGATGGCGCCGACAAGTTGCGCGAAGGTGCGCCGGTGACCACCGTCAGCCCGCCGCCCTCGATGCGGCGACGCGGAGGGCCCGGTGCACCGGGTCCGGCCGGGGCCGCAGGGGGGCCGCCTGCGCCTGCCGCGCCCGCTGCTCCCGCAGCTCCGGCAGGTGCCGGCGCTTCACCCCCGGGTGGGACGCCGGCCGCTGCGGCAGCCCCTGCTGCAGGCAAGGCGGGCGCTGATGTGCCAGCCGCCCAGGCGCCAAGGCCGGGCAAGGGCGCAGACCGGGGCGCGGCGAAACCCGTGGGCGATGCTGCCGAGGAGACGAGCGGCAAGGCACGCCCGAGCGGTGGCGCAGCCCCCGAGGCAGGCACCCCGGAGCGGCCCCGCGGCCCCGCAGCGGGCGGCACCGGCAAGCGTGAATGGACGCCCGAGCAGAAGGCGGCCTTCGATGCCCTGACGCCTGAGCAAAAAGAGGCCATCCGCAACATGACGCCGGAACAACGGGCAGCCTTGCGGGCACGCCGCGCGGCGCGCGAGGCAGGTGAGGCGGGCGCAGCCGACGCCGCCGGCACCAAGCCATGAATTTTTCTGAGGTCTTCATCCGGCGACCGGTGGCCACCAGCCTGCTGATGCTGGCAGTGCTGATCGCTGGCCTGGTGGCCTACCGGCTGCTGCCGCAGTCCGCCTTGCCCCAGGTCGACTATCCGACGATCCAGGTGACGACGCTGTACCCGGGGGCCAGCCCCGATGTCATCACCTCGTCCATCACGGCGCCCCTGGAGCGCCAGTTCGGACAGATGCCGGGGCTGGATGCGATGTGGTCGGCCTCCAGTGGTGGTGCCTCGGTCATCACCTTGCGCTTTTCGCTCGAGCTGCGTCTGGATGTGGCCGAGCAGCAGGTCCAGGCGGCCATCAACGCGGCCGCCACCTTCCTGCCCTCCGACCTGCCCGCACCCCCGGTCTACAACAAGGTCAATCCGGCTGATGCGCCGATCCTCACGATCGCATTGAGCAGTGCCACCATGCCCCTGCCCAAGGTGCAGGACATGGCTGAGACGCGTGTCGCGCAGAAGATCTCCCAGGTCACGGGTGTGGGTCTGGTGACCCTGTCGGGCGGACAGAAGCCGGCGGTGCGGGTGCAGGTCAATCCGCGGGCCCTGGCCGCGATGGGCCTGTCGATGGAGGATGTGCGTATCGCCATCAGCAACCAGAATGTCAATCAGGCCAAGGGCAGTTTCGATGGCAGCCTGCGGGCTTCGACCATCGACGCCAATGACCAGCTGGTCAGCGCCGCCGAGTACCGGCGGCTGGTGATCGCCTATCGCAATGGTGCGCCGATCCGCATGGGTGATGTTGCCCGTGTGATCGATGGCGCAGAGAACGTTCGGCTGGCTGCCTGGGCCAACCAGGAGCCCGGGATCGTCCTCAATGTGCAGCGCCAGCCCGGTGCCAATGTGATCGAGACGGTGGATCGCATCAAGGAGTTGCTGCCCCAGCTGCAGGCCAACCTGCCGGCGGCTGTCACGCTCACCACCCTGACCGATCGCACGATCACCATTCGCGCATCGGTTCGCGACGTGCAGATCGAACTGGCCATGGCGGTTGCCCTGGTGGTGATGGTGATCTTCCTGTTCCTGCGCAGTGTGCCGGCCACCCTCATCCCCAGTGTGGCGGTACCGCTGTCACTGGTGGGGACCTTTGCTGCGATGTATTTTGCCGGCTTCACCATCAACAACCTCACCTTGATGGCCCTGACGATTGCCGCTGGCTTCGTCGTCGACGACGCCATCGTGATGATTGAAAACATTGCCCGGCATCTCGAAGAGATGTCGGGCAATGTTTCGGCGCAGGCTAACCTGGCCGCAGGCCAGGTCAAGGACGCGCAAGCGTCCGGCGACTCGATCGCGATGCGCGCCGCCATCACCGGAGCCCGCCAGATCGGCTTCACTATCCTGTCGCTGACAGTCTCCCTGATCGCGGTGCTGATCCCGCTGCTGTTCATGCGTGAGGTGGTCGGACGCCTGTTCCGCGAATTCGCGATCACCCTGGCCATTGCCATCCTGATCTCGGCAATTGTGTCGCTGACCCTGACGCCGATGATGTGCGCGCGCCTGCTCAAGCCGGAATCGCAACACCGGGAGCCCGGCTGGCTCAAGGCCCTGGGACGCAGCTTTGATCATCTGGTCAATGGCTATGCCCGGGCCCTGGACTGGGTTCTGGCGCGGCAAGGCCTGGTGCTGTGGGTGGCGGTTGCCACGGTGGCCCTGACGGTGGCCTTGTCGCTGGTGGTGTCCAAGGGCTTTTTTCCGGTGCAGGACACCGGTGCCATCCAGGGCATCACCGAAGCCTCCCAGACGATTTCCTTCACCGCGATGGGTGATCGCCAGCAGGCGCTGGTGCAGGAACTGATCCAGGATCCCGCAGTGGAGAGCGTGGCCTCGCTGATCGGGGTCGACGGCAGCAACCAGACGGTCAACAGTGGCCGCCTGATGATCAATCTCAAGCCGCTCGAGTCCGGCAGGCCGCGCGCCGCGGCGCTGATTCCGCGCCTGCAGGAGCGGGTCAGCCGCATTCCCGGCATCGTGCTCTACCTGCAACCCTCGCAGGACCTGACGATCGACGACCGCGTCAGCCGCACGGCCTACCAGTTCACCCTCGACAGCTCCGATCCGGCCGCCCTGTCCGAGTGGGTGCCCCGACTGATGGAGCGGCTGCAGGCCCTGCCGCAATTGCGCGAATTGAGTACCGACCAGCAGATCGGTGGCCTGCAGGCCTATGTGCAGATCGATCGTGATGCGGCCGCGCGACTTGGCGTGACGGTGGCAGCCATCGACAATGCCCTATACAACGCCTTCGGCCAGCGTCTGGTGTCGACCATCTTTACGCAGGCCAGCCAGTATCGGGTCGTGCTCGAAACGAGTCCGGAGTTTCGGCGAACCCCCGAGGACATTGCCCGGCTGTACGTGCCAGGCAATGTCAACGGCGTTGCGTCCCAGGTGCCGATGGCATCGGTGGCGCAAGTGGTGGAAAAGCCGGCGCAACTGGTGATCAACAAGCTCAACCAGTTCCCGGCAGCCACCGTTTATTTCAATCCGGCGCCGGGCCACTCGCTGGGTCAGGCGGTCGAGGCGATCGAGGCGGCGCAGGCTGAGATCGGTTTGCCACCGAGCATCCGCACCCAGTTCCAGGGTGCCAGCCTGGCCTTCAAGGCGGCGCTGGTGAACCAGGTGCTGCTGGTGCTGGCGGCGATCGTCACGATGTACATCGTGCTCGGAGTGCTCTACGAGAGCTACATTCATCCGGTGACGATTCTCTCGACCCTGCCATCGGCCGGTATCGGTGCGCTGCTGGCACTGATCCTCACCCGCAACGACCTGAATGTAATCGCGATCATCGGGATCGTGCTGTTGATCGGCATCGTCAAGAAGAACGCGATCATGATGATCGATTTTGCGCTCGAGGCCGAACGGCATCGGGGCGCCACGCCGCACGAGGCCATCCGCCAGGCCTGCCTGCTGCGGCTGCGCCCGATCCTGATGACCACCATGGCGGCCCTGCTCGGCGCCTTGCCCCTGATGCTGGGCGGCGGTATGGGCAGCGAGCTTCGCCAACCCCTGGGCCTGACCATGGTCGGGGGTCTGCTGGTCAGCCAGGTACTGACCCTGTTCACCACGCCAGTCATCTATCTGGCCTTTGATCGTGCCGCGCGCCGCTGGCGTGCGCGGCGTCAGGCGTCTGCCGCATGAACATGTCCGCGCTGTTCATCCGGCGGCCGGTGGCCACCAGCCTGCTGACCCTGGCGATCATGCTGGCCGGTGTGCTCGGCTTCGTGATGCTGCCGGTCTCGCCCTTGCCCCAGGTGGAGTTTCCGACCATCTCGGTCACCGCGAACCTGCCGGGCGCCAGCCCCGAGACCATGGCCGCCACCGTGGCCACGCCGCTCGAGCGCGCCCTGGGGGCGATTTCGGGGGTGACCGAACTGACCTCCTCCAGCTCGCTCGGGGCCACCCGTGTCACCCTGCAGTTCGACCTGGGCAAGAACATCGACAGCGCAGCCCGCGAGGTACAGGCCGCGATCAATGCAGCGCGGGTGATGCTGCCCAGCAGCCTGCCCAACAATCCCACCTATCGCAAGGTCAATCCGGCCGACTCGCCGGTGATGATCATCTCGCTGACCTCGGAGACGATGACCCGCGGCCAGATGTATGACGCCGCCTCCACCGTGCTGTCGCAGCGCATCTCGCAACTGGAAGGCGTGGGGCAGGTGACGGTAGGCGGCGGTGCCCTGCCTGCGGTGCGGGTGGCCCTCGACCTGCCGGCGCTGACGGCCCGTGGCATCAACCTCGAGGAGGTCCGCTCGGCCATCGCGACCACCAATGTCAACCGGCCCAAGGGCTTCGTCGACGATGAGTACCGCCAGTGGCAACTGGGTGCCAATGACCAGGCGCGCCGGGCCAGGGACTATCTGCCCCTGGTGGTGGCCTACCGGAACAATGCGCCGGTGCGGCTGTCCGATGTGGCCGCGGTGACCGACGGGGTGCAGGACTCGCGCAACATGGGCCTGACCAATGGCAAGCCGTCGGTGCTGCTGCTGGTCTATCGCCAGCCGGGGGCCAACATCCTGGAGACGGTCGAGCGCGTGCGCGCCACCTTGCCCTTGCTCAAGGCTTCGGTGCCCGCAGCCCTGGACATGGATGTGGTGCTCGAGCGCACCACCACCATCCGCGCTTCGCTGCGCGAGGTCGAGCGGGCCCTGGCGATCTCGGTGGCGCTGGTCATTCTGGTCGTCTATGCCTTCCTGCGCAGTGCCCGGGCCACCCTGATTCCTGCCATCGCCGTGCCGGTGTCGCTGCTCGGCACCTGTGCCGCCATGCACCTGCTCGGCTACAGCCTGAACAACCTGTCGCTGATGGCGCTGACCGTGGCCACCGGCTTTGTCGTCGATGATGCCATCGTGGTGCTCGAGAACACCATGCGCCACATCGAAGAGGGCATCAAGCCGATGCAGGCCGCCTTGCAGGGCGCCCGCGAGGTCGGCTTTACGGTGGTGTCGATGAGTGTCTCGCTGGTGGCGGTCTTCATCCCGATCCTGGCCATGGGAGGCATCGTCGGCCGCCTGTTCCGCGAGTTTGCGGTGACCCTGTCGGTGGCCATCCTTGTGTCCCTTGTCATCTCGCTGACGGCCACGCCGATGATGTGCGCACACTGGTTGCGCGCGCAACCGGTCGAACGCAGGGAAAAGGGCAGGAACCTGGTGCAACGGCTGTTTGACGCGATCGGCCGTGGCTATGGCCACTCCTTGTCCTGGGCCCTGGATCACCGCAAGACCTTGCTGCTGGTGTTCTTTGCCAGCATCGCCTTCAACATCTGGTTGTACACCATCGTACCCAAGGGCTTTTTCCCGGCCCAGGACACTGGCCTGATCATGGGCGGCATCCAGGCCGACCAGGCGACTTCCTTCCAGTCGATGAGCCAGAAGGTCAGCCGCTTCGTCGAGATCGTCAAGGAGGACCCGGCTGTCGCGCATGTCACGGCCTTTACCGGCGGCGGCTCGCGCAATTCGGGCTTCATGTTCGTCGTCCTCAAGCCCTTGAAGGAGCGCGGCGTTTCGGCCGAGGCCGTGATTGCGCGCCTGCGGCCCAAGCTTGGCAGGGTGCCCGGGGCCAACCTGTTCCTGCAGGGGGGGCAGGACCTGCGCATTGGCGGTCGTCAGAGCAATGCCGCCTACCAGTATTCGATCCAGTCCGATGACCTGGCACTGCTGCGTCGCTGGGAGCCGGCGATCCGGGCCACCCTGTCGAACCTGAAGGAGCTGGCCGATGTCAACACCGATGCCCAGGACAAGGGCCTGCAGACCCGCCTGCAGATCGATCGCGATGCCGCCATGCGCCTGGGGGTGAACGTGCGCGCCATCGATGCCACGCTCAACGATGCCTTCGGCCAGCGCCTGGTCTCGACCATCTACGAGCCGCTCAACCAGTACCGGGTGGTGATGGAGGCGGATGCGCGTTTCCTGCAGGGGCCCGAGGCGCTCAAGGACATTTATTTCATTGGCAATGACGGTCAGGCGATTCCGCTGCTTTCCTTTGCCCAGGTGGTTCCCGGCAATGCCGCACTGTCGGTCAATCACCAGGGCCAGTTTGCTGCCAGCACGATTTCCTTCAACCTGGCCGAAGGCATGTCGCTGGGCCAGGCCACGATCGCGATCCGCGAGGCCCTGGACAAGATCGGTGTGCCCAGCGCGATTGCCGGCTCGTTTGCAGGCGGTGCCAAGGTCTTCCAGTCATCGCTGGCCAGCCAGCCCCTGCTGATCCTGACGGCCCTGGTGGCGATCTACCTGGTGCTGGGCATGCTGTACGAGAGCCTGATCCACCCGCTGACGATCCTCTCGACGCTGCCCTCGGCCGGCATCGGTGCCTTGCTGGCCCTGATGCTGTTCGACATGGAGTTCAACATCATCGCCTTCATCGGTGTGATCCTGCTGATCGGCATCGTCAAGAAGAACGCCATCATGATGATCGATGTGGCCATTGCCTCCGAGCGGCGCGGCGAGAGCGACCCCAGGCGGGCCATTCACGAGGCCTGCCTGCTGCGCTTGCGTCCCATCCTGATGACCACCCTGGCGGCGCTGCTCGGTGCGCTGCCGCTGGCCATCGTGACCGGTGATGGCGGTGAGTTGCGCCAGCCCCTGGGCGTGTCGATTGTGGGCGGCCTGCTGGTCAGCCAGTTGCTTACGCTCTACACCACGCCGGTGGTGTACCTGTCGCTGGATCGGCTGCGCCGGCGTTTTGCCCGCAAGCCCCGACCGCCGGTGGTGCCGGCGGTGCTCAATCCTGGAGAACCTGCATGATGAGGGGCCTGTTCACGCACCCGGTCACGCTCTTTCGTGTGCCCGCGCATGTCATTCGTGATGCATCATGCCGCCCTGCGCTGCATGCTGCCCGGGTCCTGGGCCTGGCACTGGTCGCCGCCTTGCTGGGCACGCTGGCCGCCTGCACGGTGGGCAAGGACCATCAGGTGCCGGCGCCCCTGCCGGCAGCGGCGCCCGTGCCGGAGCAGTACAAGGAAGCGCTCTCGCTGATGAAGCCGGCCCGTCCCGCCGATACCCTGCCCAAGGGGGCCTGGTGGCAGGTGTTTGCCGATGCGCGGCTCGATGCGATGATGCATGAGGTGGCCCAGAACAACCAGAACCTGCAACTGGCGGCGGCCAAGTACCGGCAGGCTCGCGCGGCCTTGCAGCAGGTGAGTGCGGCGCGACTGCCCGCGATCAGTGGCAGTGCCGGTGCCACCCGCGGCAACTCCAGCCTGATCAGCAACCCGACCAGCAACTTCAGTCTTGGGGCCTCGGCCAGCTGGGAAGTGGACGTGTGGGGGCGTGTCAGCCGCAGCATCGAGGCCAGTGGTGCGACGGCGCAAGCCGCGCAGGCCGACCTCATGGCGACCGCCCTGAGCCTGCAGGCCCAACTGGCGAGCACCTATGCAGCGCTGGGCGTGGTCGATGCCCAGGCTGCCCTGCTGGCGCGCGCCGTCACCAGCTACGAACGCTCGCTCAAGCTGACCCAGAACCGCTATGCCGCCGGCGTGGCCTCCAGGATCGACGTGGTGCAGGCCGAGACCCAGTGGCTGAGCACCAAGGCCCAGTACACCGATACCGGCATCCAGCGGGCCCAGCTCGAGCATGCCCTGGCGGTACTGCTGGGCAAGGCGCCTTCTGCCTTCTCGCTGGCACCCGGATCGACCCGGCTCCTGCCCTTGCCGCAGGTGGCGCAGGGACTGCCCAGCCAGATGCTCGAGCGACGGCCCGATGTGGCGGCAGCCGAGCGGCGTGTGGCGGCCGCCAATGCCCAGATCGGGGTGACCGAGGCGGCCTTCTTTCCCTCGCTCGTGCTCAATGCCTCGGCGGGCTTGCGCAGCCCCGTCCTCAGTGACCTGTTCGCGGCCCCGATCCGCACCTGGTCGCTGGGCCCGGCGCTGGCGATGACCCTGTTCGATGCCGGCGCGCGCAAGGCGGTCACCGCCCAGGCCCAGGCCAGCTATGACCAGACCGTCGCGTCCTATCGCAGCGTGGTGCTGGGGGCCTTGCAGGAGGTTGAGGATCAACTGGCGGCGCTGCGCGTGCTCGAGCAGGAGAGTGCCGAGCAGCAGCTCGCGGTCAAGGCCGCCGAGAAGGCCAGTGAACTGGCCACCAACCAGTACAAGGCGGGTCTGGTCAGCTACCTGAACGTCGTCACGGCGCAGACCGCCGAGCTGTCGGCGCAACGGGCCGCCCTGGGCCTGCAGGGTCAGCGCCTTGCGGCCACCATCGCCCTGATCAAGGCCCTGGGAGGCGGCTGGCAATAGCCCGCCCCGGCAGTGTAAGCTTGCCAGACAGGCCGCACACAAGCCGGCCGGAGATCGACAAGGAGACAGCAGCATGTATGCGGGACAGTTCCCGGTCACCCATCCCGACCGGCCGGCGTTCATCATGGCCAGCAGTGGCGAGACCATCACCTACGCCCAGGTCGAGGCGCGCAGCAACCAGCTGGCCCACCTGTTGCGCCGGCATGGCCTGAAGCGGCTCGATCACTTCTCGATGTTCATGGAGAACAACAACCGGTACATCGAGACCTGCATGGCCGGCGAGCGCACCGGCCTGTACTACACCTGTGTCAATTCCTACCTGAAGGCCGACGAGCTCGCCTACATCCTGAACAACAGCGAGTCCAAGGCGCTGGTCACGTCGATGTCGCGCCTCGATGTGGCGCGCGAGGCCCTGAAACAGGCGCCGGGCGTGACCCTGGTGCTGGTGGTCGATGCGCAGGGCGATATCGCACCCTTCCAGGATTTTGCCTCGGCGGTCGCCGGCCTGCCCACCACACCGGTTGCCGATGAATGGCTGGGCACACCGATGCTGTATTCCTCGGGCACCACCGGGCGGCCCAAGGGCATCGTCCGTCCCCTGCCCGAGAATCCTCCTGCCAAGCCCTTGCCGCTGTTCGATTTCCTGAACAAGCTGTGGCGCTACCGGGCCGACATGATCTACCTGTCGCCCGCCCCGATGTATCACTCGGCGCCGCAGGCGGCGGTGGCCCTGACCATCCGCAACGGCGGCACGGTGATCGTGATGGAGCAGTTCGATCCCGAGCACTACCTGCAGCTGGTCGAAAAGTACAAGGTCTCGCACAGCCAGCTGGTGCCGACCATGTTCAGCCGCATGCTCAAGCTGCCCGAGAGCGTACGCACGAAATACGACCTGTCCTCGCTCGAGATCGCGGTGCATGCCGCCGCGCCCTGTCCGGCCCAGGTCAAGGAACAGATGATCGCCTGGTGGGGACCGATCATCCACGAGTACTACGGGGCGACCGAGGGTCTGGGCTTTACCGCCTGCGACACGCCGGAGTGGCTGGCCCATCGCGGGTCGGTAGGCAAGGTGCTGCTGGGCGACCTGCACATTCTCGATGAGAACATGCAGCCGGTTCCCAAGGGCACGTCGGGCGAGATCTGGTTCAAGACGGCCACGCCCTTCGAGTATTTCAACGACCCGGCGCGTACCGCCGAGACGCGATCGGCCGATGGCACGATGAGCACGGTGGGCGATGTCGGCTATGTGGACGACGACGGTTTTCTCTACCTGACTGACCGCTCCACCTTCATGATCATCTCGGGCGGGGTGAACATCTATCCGCAGGAGTGCGAGAACCTGCTCATCACCCACCCCAAGGTGGCCGATGCTGCCGTCTTCGGCGTGCCCAACGAGGACCTGGGCGAGGAGGTCAAGGCCGTCATCCAGGTCATGCCCGGCGTCACCGCCGGTCCGGCCCTGGCCCAGGAGCTGATCGATTTCTGCATGGCCCACCTGTCGCGCCAGAAGGTGCCGCGCTCGATCGATTTCATCGACGAGATGCCGCGCCTGCCCACCGGCAAGCTTTACAAGAAGCCGCTGCGCGAGAAATATTGGGCCGACCGCAAGACGCGCATTGTTTGAGCAAGAGCAAGGAAGGCTGCCGCAGGGCGCCGATCCCTACAAGGAGTTGATCACGTGTTTGGCATGATGCCCGGGATGAGCGCCCCGGTGACGGATCTGAACGATCCGCAAACCCGCGCCGATGTGCAGGCCATCCGTCAGATGATCGAGAACTGGGCGATCTGGCGGGATGCAGGCGACTGGGACCGCTTTGCCACGGTCTGGCATCCGGAAGGCGTGATGATGGCCACCTGGTTCCAGGGACCCTATCAGGACTTCATTCGCGTCACCCGCGAGGGCTGGGACAAGGGCGTGAGCATCCTGCATTTTCTGGGTGGCAGCTCGGTCGAGATCAATGGCGACCGCGGCCTGGCGCAGACCAAGATGACCATCTCGCAGCGTGGCATGGTCGAGGGCGTCGATGGTCCGGTGCTGTGCGATGTCGTCTGCACGGGACGCTTCTTTGACTTCGTGATCCGCCACGAAGGCCAGTGGAAGCTGCTGCACCGTCAGCCGATCTACGAGAAGGATCGCATCGATCCGGTCGACCCTTCCGCGCAATTGAAGCTGGACAAGGACCTGCTCGCCACCTTCCCGGAAGGCTATCGCCACCTGGCCTACATCCAGACGCGCATTGGCTACAAGGTGAAGATGGACATGCCGATGCTCAAGGGACAGGAAGTGCAGTCCCTGTACGGGCACGGCGCCTGTTACCTGGGCGGCGGTCCGCTGCTGCGCTGAGAACCCGGAGGCAGGCGCGCAGCCAGGGAATTTCCCCAGGGACCTTCCCCAGGGACCTTCCCTAACGCCTGGGTGCGTCCGCCGTTCCGAAGTACGGTTGCCTGAGCGAGCGCTGGTTCTCGTAGATCGAGCCCTGGTTCAGCGCCGCCGGCAGGGGCAGGCGGACCGGCACATTGGTGC
Organism: Burkholderiales bacterium; assembly: GCA_029977705.1. Classification (GTDB taxonomy): domain Bacteria; phylum Pseudomonadota; class Gammaproteobacteria; order Burkholderiales; family Burkholderiaceae_E; genus JAPOKJ01. The sequence continues at coordinate 37,726 of JAPOKJ010000006.1, forward strand.
AGCGGGGCACCATCGGATCATCCTCGCCACAGAGCAGCAGGTTCTTGTAATCGTTCCAGGGGGCCTGATTCTTGGCCAGCAGGGGCCAGGCGTCGGCGGCGCGATACTGGTAGAGCAGCAGGCGCCGTTCTTTGTCCGATGTGTTGACCGCCGAGCCGTGCACGGTGCGCACATGGTGCACGGTGATGCTGCCGGCCTTGCCGGTCAGGGGCACGGCCCGGCTGAAGTCGAGTTCACGGCGGGTAGGATCCATGGCGCCGCAGAAGTAGCCCTCGGCATCATGATGGTCGTACACCGGCCCGCGGTGGCTGCCCGGGATGCACAGCAGCGGCCCGTTCTCGAGCAGCATGTCGTCCATCATCACGCCCACTGCCGCCAGATCGTCATTGGTGTGCGGATAAAAGGCCCAGTCCTGGTGCCACTCCACCGCCGCGCCATAGCCGGCCGACTTCAGGTTCAGCTTGGAGGCGTCATAGCGGATGGCCGGGTGTATCAGGGCCTGCAGCACGGCCAGGATACCGGGGTGGCGCATGATCCTGTCGTACACCGGATCCACATCGGTGGGCGACTTGATGCGGCGAACGCGTGGTTGTTCGGCGCTGTGCGTGGGTTCCAGATCGTAGATCCTGTCGTGCTGGCTGACGCTGCGCGAGCGCTCGACCAGTTCGTCGGTGACGCGGCGCAGGTCCTGCACATCCTGTTCGCTCAGCACGTTGTCGATGACCACGAAACCGTCGCGATGGTACGCGGCGATCTGTGCAGCCGTGACGGCCGGGATGGCAATCGGGTCGTTATATCCCATGGAGGCGCTCCGGTTGGTTTCAGGCTGCTGGCAAATCGTCCAGCATGTAGACACGGACCAGCACGGCCTGCAGGGCCGGTGCCAGCGGATGAAGGCTGCCCACCAGGATGCGGCGGTTCAGCCATTGCCAGGGGCCCTCGGGCGCGGTGACCAGCACCCGCGACAGGGCGTATCGGACGGGCTGGCGCGCCTCGTCGATCAGGACCTGGTTGTGGACGCTGATGAGGGCGCCGTCATCGGTCTGCATTTCGTAGATGGCCTGCAGTTCCTTGACGCCGTCGGCGCGCATCAGCTGTCGGTCGGCACCACCGGCCAAGACCTGGCCGGACAGCCCGGGAGCGCCGGGGCCAGCCCAGAATCGGCCACCGGTGATCGGGATGATCCAGCGTTCCCCCAGCGGAGAGGTACCCAGATCCTGGCGCGGCGAGACGGTGACGACCGCCTGCCACAGCAGGGGCGTCTGCAGGGCCGGCAGGGCAATGCCGGCTGCACGGGCCTGCAGCTCGGCGAGGGCGGGCAGGGTATCGGTGCTCACGGTGTCTGGCTGTGCCTCATCGGGTTCCTGCGCGTGCGCCTAACGCAGGGCAAAGCCCACGAGCCGCTCGAGTTCGTCCAGGGCAGGCGCTGCATCACCGACCTTGATGGTGTGCATGCCCATCTCGCGAGCCGGCTTCAGGTTGATGCCCAGATCATCCAGATAGATGCAGGCACTGGCCGGCAGGGCCAGCCTGTCGAGCATCATCTGGTAGATGCGCGGGTCGGGCTTGCGAACGCCGGCCTTGGCGCTTTCGATGATCTCGTGGAACAGGCCCATGATTTCCTGCTTGTACAAGGCCCCCATCGGGCTGACGCTCATGGCCTTGAAATTGTTGGTGATGCAGGCGATCTTCATGCGTGCGCGCAGGCGGCGCAAGGCCTCGACCATCTCGGGGCGGATGTGACCGGAGAGCAGGGGCAGCACATCACGGCCGGGCACTTCATGCCCCAGCGCGCGGCTTTCGGCGGCGAAGGCCTCATCGAAGGCCTCCAGGCCAATATCGCTGCGCTCGAGTTTTGCCCAGGCATTGTCGTGCGGGTTGGTGGCATTGACCTTGCGCAGCAGGCCGGCCGGCAGGCCCTTCTCGGTTTCATAGCGGCTGAAGGCCTCGAAGGGGCTCGACGAGATGACCCCGCCGAAATCGAAGATGACGGCCTGGATCACAGGGGAGCCGGAGCCGCCGCTCATGCCACCGGGTCCTTGAAGTTGGCCGGGCGTTTTTCCAGGCTGGCACGCACCGCCTCGGTCTGGTTCGGGCTGCCGATGATGGCTTGCTGCTCGACCGATTCGGCCATCAGCAATTCGGCGGGGCCACCGGTTTCGGTCAGGTTCATCAGCCGCTTGCCCGCACGGATGGCGTCCGGGTTGCTGCCGGCGATCTGCCGGGCCAGGGCCATCGCATCGCGCAGCGGGTCGTCACTCAGTCGGGTGGCCAGACCCAGTTCGACGGCCTCAGGACCCAGCACCATGCGCCCGGTGTAGGTCAACTCGCGCAGATGGTCGGCACGCACCAGATGCTTGAGCAGGGGCACACCGGCCATGTCCGGCACCAGGCCCCATTTGATCTCGAGAACCGACATCCGGGTTTCGGGATGGACGATGCGGATATCGGCGCCCAGGGCCACCTGAAGGCCGCCACCGAGGGCGACCCCGTGCACGGCGGCGATCACCGGCACCGGCAGGGTGTGCCAGCCCCAGGCCACCTGCTGCGGCGAATTGGCCAGGCCATGGGTGCGGGTGCGCAGGTCGCGGGCCTGCGGCAGGCCGGTGCCCCCGCCCTGGCTCATCGCCTGGAAGCGGCCCATGTCCAGGCCGGCGCAGAAGGCGCGACCCTCGCCCGAGATCACCACCACGCGCACCTTGGCATTGGCGCGCAGGGATTCGCTGGCAGCGACCAGGGCCTCGAACATCGCCGGATCGAGCGCGTTCATCTTGTCGGCACGGTTCATGCGCACATGCGCGATGCCTTGTTCATCGATCGTGGTCAGGACGCGATCATTCATGGGAGGACTCCTTCAGGATGTTGCTTTCGGTGTTTCGGCGATCAGCTGCTTGCGCAGTTCGGCCTTGGCGATCTTCTCGAGCGTGGAGCGGGGCAATTCGCTGACCATGCGGATCTCGCGGGGCTGCTTGAAATCGGCCAGTTGCGCGGCGCAGGCAGCGGCAATGCGCGCGGACAGGTCGGCCGGCGCATTGGCGGCCGGCAGCACGAATGCCACCGGCACCTCGTCGAGCATGGCATGCTTTTTCGCGACGATGGCGCACTCGCCCACGCCAGGCACCAGCATGATGACGCGCTCGATCTCGGAGGCGGCGACATTCTCGCCACCGACCTTGAGCATGTCCTTGTCGCGATCGCCGAACTGGATCGTGCCGTCCTCGAGCAGGTTGACGCGATCGCCGGTGCGAAACCAGCCCTCGGGGTCGAAGCTGTCGGCAGTGGCCTTGGCATTGCCCAGGTATTCGCGAAACAGCGACAGGCCGCGCACGCCGCGGATCAGCAGGTGTCCGGAACCTCCGGGCGCGATGGCGCGCGACTCGCGCACCGGCCGCTCGTCGTTGTCGACGATGGCGATCTCGTACTCGGGCGCGGGTCGACCGATCGCACCATTGACGGCGCTCAGGTAGGGCGAGCTGACGATGCCATGGGTGATGGTCTCGGTCATGCCCCACCAACCGAGGGTCTTGATGCCGAAGTGCTGCTCGAGCGGATGCGCGATGGCGCCCATGCCCCACATCCGGTAGCGGTGATGGGCCGGCACATCGATCGTCATCAGGGCCTTGGTGCAAAAGCCGATCATCGAGGTCCAGGTGCAGCCATGGGCCAGCGAGACCGGCCAGAAGCGGCTGGTCGAAAAGCGCGGCTGTACCACGGCGGTCGCACCGATCCAGAGCGTGGCGAGCACCGAGTAGGCCTGGGCATTGGTGTGGAACAGGGGCAGATGCACCAGATGCACGTCGTCCGGGCGCAGGTCCTCGTGGACGGCATTGATGCGCGCACCCCACAGGGCATTGGCATGGGTCCACAGCACGGCCTTGGGGCGCGAGGTGGTCCCCGAGGTGAACTGCACGCTGCACGGGGCCAGCGGATCATGCGGCCGCATCGGGGGTGCCTCGGCATCGAGGCTGGCCCAGCTGGAGGCGGCATCGGTGGCGCCGGACACCGGCGTACCGGCGTCGTTGTCGGTCACCACCATCCAGCGCAGGCCCTTGCACGAGGCCGCCACGCGCGCCGCAAAGCGGGGCTGGGTGATGGCGCATACCGCGCCGCAGTGGTCGGCGTAATAGGTCAGTTCGTCGTCGGCCGCACGCGCATTGGTGGTCACCGCCACGGCGCCGATCCAGGTGCAGGCATACCAGGCCAGCAGGCATTCCAGGCTGTTTTCCATGTGGATCAGCACATACTCGCCCTGGCGCACGCCGCGCCGCGCCAGACCGCCGGCCACCCGGCCGACACGATGCAGGAACTGGCCGTAGCTCAGGCTCACCGGTGGCGAATCGAAGGGTTCCCAGATGATGAAGGGATGGTCGCGGCGGGTGCGGGCGCGCTCGGCCAGCAGCCAGGGCACATCCATGCCGGTGAAGGGGTGGGGGTCTTGGGGGCCGAGCAGCAATCTCATGCGGCGAGGCTATCACGGTCAGCCGCCCGGGCGCGTCCGCCGAAGCTGCAAAGTGAGAAGCCGCCGGCCTGGCCCGGCGGGGTTCAGGCAGCCAGTGCGCGCAACTGTTCGGCCGAGGTGCCGGGCAGCCCGAAATACTCAAGATAGGCGGGAATCTGCTCGTACAGCATGTCCGAGCCGACCTGGATGCGGCAGCCGCGCGCGCGCGCCGCCTGCAGGAAGGCCGTCATCTCGGTACGCATCACCACCTCTCCGACAAAACTGCCGGGGCTGATGCGGTTCATGTCCATGGGCAGGGGGTCGCCCTCATTCATGCCCATCGGCGTGGCATTGACGATCAGGTCGTAGCCAGAGGGGTCATTGCTGCCGGTGTTCACTCGAAGCGCCGGGTAGTGTTCGCGCAGGCGCGCCCCCAGGCCCTCGGCGGCACGCTCCCGCAGGTCGAACAGGCCCAGGGCTGCGACGCCGGCACGCGCCAGCGATGCGGCGATCGCCGAGCCCACGCCCCCGCTGCCCACCACCAGGGCTGACTTGCCGCGTGGGTCGAGCCCCTTGCGCCGGATACCCCTCACGAAGCCCTCGCCATCGAACAAGTCTCCCTGCAGGCGGCCGTTGCCATCGCGGCGCACGGCATTGCAGGCGCCGGCGATGCGCGCCGTCGGCGAGACTTCATCGAGCAGGCCCACCGTGGTCACCTTGTGCGGCATGGTGATCAGTGCGCCCCGGATATTGGTGAGCGTGAACACCGCGCGCAGGAAGGCTGGGTAATCGGGTGCCTGACAGCCCATCGGCACGACCACCGCATCGATGCCGGCTTGCTCGAAATAGGGGTTGTAGATCATCGGCGACTTGAACGCGAAGGTCGGATAGCCGATGTGGGCAATGAGCAAGGTGTTGCCGGTGATCATGAGGGTCCCGTTGCCAGGTGTCGGTAAGTCAAGCCCTTACCGGGCGCCGCGCAGGGCGTTCAGCTCCAGCATCAGGGCCTTGGTGGTGCCAGGGCCGACGATCTCGGAGTACTTGTCGATGACTGGCTTCATCTTGTCGCGCAGTTTTTTCATTTCGCTGGCATCAAATTGGGTGACCTGCATGCCCGCCTTCTTGAGCTGGTCGACCACTTCGGCGGCCTGCTTGCGCGAGGCAGCACGATTGGCCTTGGTGGCCTCGAGCGCGGCTTCGGCAAAGATCTTCTTCTCGTCGGCACTGAACGTGTCCCAGGTCTTCTTGCTGATGATCACCGACTGCGGGTTGTAGACATGGTGCGTCAGCGCCAGGTGCTTTTGCACCTCGTAGAACTTGTTGGCGGCAATCACGGTCAGCGGGTTTTCCTGACCGTCGATGGCCTTCTGCTCGAGGGCGGCATACACCTCGGGAAAGGCCAGCGGCGTCGGGTTCGCGCCCAGGGCCTTGACCCAGTCCAGGTTGATCGGATTGGGAATGACGCGGATCTTCAGGCCGGCAATGTCCTCGACCTTGTTCAGCGGACGGCGGCTGTTGGTCATGTCGCGAAAGCCGAGTTCGAAATAACCCAGGCCGATCAGGCCCTTCTCGGTCAGGCGACCGTGCATCATCTTGCCGAATTGGCCATCGACCACGGCATCGGCCTCTTTTTCGTTGGCAAACAGGAAGGGGAAGTCGTAGATCGCAAATTCCTTGACCTGGCTGGCCAGGATGCCCGAGTTCATCGAGGCCATGTCGATGGTGCCGCCCTGCATGGCCGACACCGTCGGTGCATCGCCGCCGAGCACACCGCCCGGGAACAGGTTGATCTTGATTTTGCCGCCCGACTTGGCCGCCACCACTTCGGCAAATTTTTCCATGCCGATCACGATCGGGTGCCCTTTCGGGTTCTGCGTCGCGAACTTGAGGCTGCGCTCCTTGATGTCGGCCGCATGGGACAGGGGCAGGGCGGCCAGGGCAAGGCTGGCCACAAGGGATTTGAGCAAGAGGCGTTTCATGGCTGAGGGTTTCCGGGGGGACGAAAAGTGATGTGAAAAGTGGACGTAAAAGAGGGGCTGCGGGGGCAGGACGAGTCAGTTCAAAGGGACGGAGGGGTGGGTGAGACCTGTGCGGCCCGCTCAGTACAACCAGCGCGCCGGAATCATCACCAGATCCGGGAAGGCGACCAGCAGGAACAACAGGATGAATTCGGCAATCATGAAGGGAATGACGCCGCGGGTGACCTCGTCCATCGGAATGCGCCCGACTCCGGCCACGGTATTGAGCACGGTGCCCACCGGTGGTGTGACCAGACCGATCGAGTTGTTGATGATGAACAGCACGCCGAAGTACACCGGGTCGATGCCGGCGGCCTTGATGACTGGCATCAGCACCGGCGTGAGCAGCAGGATGGTGGGTGTCATGTCCAGCGCCGTGCCGACAACCATCACCAGGGCCATGATGGCGACCATGAGCAGTTTCGGACTGTCCATCAGCGGCTGCAGCAGGCCGACGATCTTGTCGGGCAACTGGGCCACCGTGATCAGCCAGGCCGAGACCATCGCGGCTGCGACCAGGAACATGACCACGGCACTGGTCTTGGCGGCCGCGACAAAGATCGGCAGCAACTGCCGGTAGGACACCTCGCGATACACGAACAGGGCAACCACGAGGGCATACACGGCCGCCACCACGGCCGCTTCAGTGGGCGTGAAGACGCCAAACTTGAGGCCGAAGATGATGATCAGGGGCAGCACCAGGGCCCAGGCGGCCTCGCGCACGGCCTGGAGCACCTCGGCCGCCTTCTTGCGGGGTGCCGGCTGGATGTTTTCCTTGCGCGCCACGTACCACCAGGTCAGCCATAGCGCGGCGCCCAGCATCAGGCCAGGCACGATGCCGGCCAGGAACAGCTTGGAGATCGACACATTGCCGGCCACGCCGAAGATCACGAAGCCGATCGAGGGCGGGATGACCGGGCCGATGATCCCGGACGAGGCGATCAGCCCTGCCGAGCGCGCCCGGTCATGGCCAGCGGCAATCATCATCGGCAGCAGCAGGCTGGACAGGGCCGCCGCATCGGCAACCGCCGAGCCCGACAGGGCCGACAGCACGCAGGCCGCGATGATGGCGACGTAGCCGAGCCCGCCGCGGATGTGGCCGACCAGGGCCATCGCGACATTGACGATGCGCCGCGACAGGCCGCCGGTATTCATGATCTCGCCGGCGAGCATGAAAAATGGCACCGCCAGCAAAGGAAAGCTGTCGGCACCATTGACCACGTTCTGCGCCAGGATCTGGGCATCGAACATGTCCAGGTGCCACATCAGCGCGGCTCCGCACAGCAGCAGCGAAAAGGCGATGGGGACGCCCAGCGCCATCGCGCCCAGCAGCGAGCCGAGAAAGACGGCGATGGTCATGCTGCCTCCTTCGAGGCTTTTTCGTAGGACTCGCTGGTGAGTGCCGCTTCCTCGGATTCACGGATGGTGATGAGGTCATCGTCTCCGAGTTGGCCACTGAGCAGCTTCCACAGGTCGCGCAGGATGATCAGCCCGCCCAGGACTGCGAAGGCCATGCCCGAGGCATAGAACCAGCTCATCGACACTTCCATCACGGCGCTGGTACTGCTCCAGTTGATCTGCACCTGCTGCCAGGCGCCGCTGAACAGCAGCCAACTGGAAAACAGCATCAGCCCGTAGGTGACGGCCAGACAGAGCTTCCGGCCGCGCGGGCCGAGCTTGCCCACCAGCATGTCGGTACCCAGGTGCCCCTTGTCGTTGAGGGCCACCACCGCGCCCAGGAAGGTGATCCAGACGAAGAGCCAGCGCGACAACTCGTCAGAGACACTGATGCCGGCATTGAAGCCATAGCGCAGGACCACGTTGCCAAACACCAGGATCACCATCACGCCCAGCGCCAGGGCCATGGCCCATTCCAGCCAGCGGCAATAGCGCGCAATCAGTCGATCCAGCATGGGGCTCCTCCCGTTGGCCCGGTCTTTCTTCGGTGAAACCGGTTTGTCATGGGCGAAATGTACGAACTGGTTAATTTCTTGGATATAAGTGGAAACACGTAGTTTTTATTGCCCAAGCCCGCCCGCAGGCCTTCTCGCGCTGCGAGCGGCGGCTGCAAGTCAGGGCTTGGCCGCGCCCTGGCGCGCCTGCCACGCCAACAGGTGTTCGCGACCATGGACGGCAGCCAGCAAGGTGTCATTGACCGGGGTGGCAATGCCCAGGCGGCGGGCCTCCTGCACCACGGCGCCGTTGATGAAGTCGATCTCGGTGCGCGACCCGCGCTCGAGGCTTTGCAGCATCGAGGCCTTGAACTCATAGGGAAGTCCGGCGCTGGCCCTTTGCCAGGCTTGCAGCGGATCTGTGATGCCCAGTCGGATGCCTTGGGCCCGTGCCACCGCCAGGGCCTCGGCTGCGGCGGCCACACCCACCGCCTGGGCCTCGGGCAGTTGGTAGAGCTCGCCATAGTGCAGGCCGGTCAGGGCCGCCAGGGCCCCGGTGGCGGTGTTGACCAGCAGCTTGTCCCAGATGATGCCCAGGATGTTGTCGCTGGCCTGACAGGCCAGGCCAGCCTGGTGGAACAAGGCCTCGATGGCCCGCACCCGGGGGCTCTGGCGGCCATCGAACTCGCCGATCACATTGGCCTTGTCGCGCACGCCGGCCACCACATGGCCCGGGGCGATGAGCAGGCCGCCGACATAGCTGCGTCCGGCCAGCACCTTGTCGGGGCCGACCGCCTCGCCCAGGATGCGTTCGTGGCCGAGCCCGTTCTGCAGGCTGAGCACGGCCGTGTCCTTGCCCACCAGGGGCCGGGCCTGGGCGATGGCAGCGGCCGTGTCGAAGGACTTGACCAGCACGATGATCAGATCCATCGCCTGCTCCTGCGGCGGGATGTGGGCGCAGTCCTGCACGGCGCGCACTGGCACGACCCGGTCCTGGCCTTCCAGCCGCATGATCAGGCCGCGCTGCTGCAGGGCCTCCACCTGGTGCGCATTGCGGTTGACCAGCCAGACGTTTTCGCCAGCGGCACTGAGCATGCCGCCGATGGCGCAGCCCAGTGAGCCGGCGCCGAGAATGCAGATGCGCATGGGGGGTGTTTCCTTTCCGTGTCCGGGCATCCCTTGCCCGCAGCCTGCATGCTAAGCTGATTCGCTTTCCGACGAACCGGCCGGGCAGGCTCCCATGCCCGGCATCCTGATGGCCCGCCATGCTGCAAAGTCCCTCCCACTTCGAACCGCGCCTTGACCTGCAACTGAGCGATGAGGCGCTGGTGCACCTTTTTCATCTGGACCGTTACATCAACCGGGCCGAGCAGCCCATGATGATGACCTGGGGCCAGGCCCGCAGCGCCGGCTTTGAGGGCCACCGCGTGCATTCGATGGGCCTGCTCGACGGGCAACCGCATTTCGCGGTCGCAGTCCCGGATGATTTCGAACCCGGCGCCGCTCCCGAGGGTTTCCGGGCGGCCGGTTTGCGCAACTGGTTCGGCGTTCTCGACGACCTGCCGCTGTCGCTGGCGATGCGTGCCGTCCAGGTCCTCGAGTGGGACCGCACGCACCGCTTTTGCGGGGCCTGTGGCACGCCCACCGAACGGGCGGCCGGCGAGCGTGCCAAGCGTTGCCCGGCCTGCAAGCTGACGGTGTACCCGCGCATCTCGCCAGCCATGATGGTGCTGGTGACGCGGGGACGCGAGCTGCTGCTGGCCCGGGGCGTCAATTTCCCTCCGGGCCGTTTCAGCGCGCTGGCCGGTTTTCTCGAGGCCGGCGAGACCATCGAACAGGCGGTGGTGCGCGAGGTCCGCGAAGAAGTGGGCGTCGAGGTCGATGGGCTCGAGTACTTCGCCAGTCAGAGCTGGCCCTTCCCCAATTCGCTGATGATTGCCTTTACCGCGCGTTGGGTCGGCGGCGACATCCGGCCTGATACCGCCGAGATTGCCGAGGCGCACTGGTTCACCGAGGACAACCTGCCGTCCCTGCCGCCGCGCCTGAGCATTGCCCGCTCGCTGATCGAATCGACGCTGGCCCGCATTCGCGGCCAGGGCTGAGGCCGTTCAGGCGGCCGCCTGCAGCAGCGGCGCGGCCAGGGCCTGACCAGCTGCATCCAGCATCAGACGCCAGCCGGCGCGCCCGGATACTGGCCCGCCGGCCTGCGCGCTGCCCGCCTGCTCGTCGGGCGTGGCATCGGCCAGCAGGGGACGCAGCAGGTGATACAGGTTCAGGTCGAAGCGGCCGGCGGCCTGGTTCGCCTCGTCGCCCTTGTGCGCCGCAGACGCGTCACTGGCCGAACTGCCGAGCCAGCACCACTGGTCGAAATGATGAAAGCGCAGGCTCGGATAGTCGGTGGCCGGCTCCTCGATGCACAGCGGCCCCCAGACCCAGGGCGGACGCCGGCGCGGCGCCAGTGCATCGGCCAGGCGGGCCGCCAGTTGCGACGCCGTCTCCAGGCCACAGCAGGCCCCCTTGCAGCGGGCGATCTGATGATTGAAGCAGGGGCGCAGGGGTTCGTTGTCGCGCTCGCGCCGCGAGCGCTTTTCAAGCCCCATGGTCTGCAGGCACAGGTGGGCCTCGCGGGCCAGGCCGGTCAGATGGTGGCGCGCCGCGGCCTTGCTCACGAAGGGGCCGAACAGGTCCAGGCCTTCGGGGGCCGGCTCATGGCAGGGGTGATGGCCGATCTGGGCGCTGTCGGGATCGATGCTGATCCACAGGGCCTGCTCGCGCTTGCGCAGGGCGATGTTGTGGGCCGGCATCTCCTGGTGGATCAGCACGATCTCGCGCAGGCGGGCGCCGAAGTCGCCGGCACACTGCTCCCACTCGATGCGGCGGATTTCCTGGGCCAGGCGCATGCCGCGCTCGGAGCGATGATCGACGCAGAAATGTTCGCCGATGCGGTCGCGCAGGCTGATGCTCTTGCCGATGTACAGCGGATGCTTGTTCAGCCCGTAGAACTTGTAGACGCCGGGCGTGCGCGGCAGTTGCTGCAACTGGTCGGGCGGCAGGTGGGCTGGCAGGCTGGGGTGGCGCATCAGCTTGCGCAGCACCAGGGCCAGTGCCGGAGGCTCGACACTGCCCATCAGCACTTGCAGGAAGGACCACAGCACCTGGGCATCGCCAAGGGCCCGGTGGCGACCGCTGCAGGGCAACTGGTGGCGGGCGATCAGTGCATCCAGGCCATGGGCGCCTGTGTCCGGAAAAAGCGCCTGCGACAGCCGCACGGTGCACAGGGTACGGGCCTGGAAGGCCTGGCCGCATCGCTCCATTTCGGCCTTGATGAAGCCGTAGTCGAAACGAGCCTGGTGGGCCACGAAGATGGCGTCGGCGCTCAGGGCCAGCACCTGCCCGGCGATGGCCTCGAAGCGGGGCGCCTCGCGCACCATCTCGGGGGTGATGCCAGTCAGGGCCTGGATCGGCTGCGGGATCGCTTCCTCGGGATTGACCAGGCTCGACCACTGTGTCAGCCGCGGGGCCGGCCCGGCCCAGTCCTCGACGCGCAGGATGCCGACTTCGGTGACACGGCCGCGCTGCGGCGACATCCCGGTCGTTTCGACGTCGATGAAGCACAGGACGGGAGGCAGGTCGAGCAGGGCGGGCGAAGTCAAGACAGTCGGGGCTTGGGCGGGAGCCACTGATTGTATATCCAGTGCCCGCGATGCCGGTTTCGGCAGGCGCGACCGGCCTGGCAGTCCCAAAAGTGCACCAAAGGGCCAATCTCCAACAAATAGTTGCGGAAAAAGGCGCAAATCGCGCCGTCCAGCCTGAAATCGGGTGCGATCGGCCCGGAAACGTCCTAAAATCCCGGTGCTATCGTTCTTATCAAGACTTCATTGACCACTTTTCAAGATTTCGGCCTCAGTGACACGATCCTGAGGGCCATCACCGAGATGGGCTACCAGACGCCCACTCCGATCCAGGCCGAGGCCATTCCTGTCGTCCTCCAGGGGCGCGATGTCATGGGTGCTGCCCAGACCGGCACCGGCAAGACCGCTGGCTTCGGTCTGCCGCTGCTGCAAAGGCTGCTGCCCCACGCCAACACCAGCACCTCGCCAGCCCGGCATCCGGTACGTTCCCTGATCCTGGCGCCGACCCGCGAACTGGCCGACCAGATCTTCGCCAACCTGCGCGATTACGCCAAGCACACGCCGCTGCGCTGCGCCGTGGTCTTTGGCGGTGTCGACATGAAGCCGCAACTGCTGGCGCTGCGCAATGGCTGCGAAGTGCTGGTGGCCACGCCGGGACGCCTGCTCGATCACATGGAGCAAAAGTCGGTCAGTCTGGCCCAGGTGGAAGTGCTGGTGCTCGATGAAGCCGACCGCATGCTGGACATGGGCTTCCTGCCCGACCTCCAGCGCATCGTGCGCGCCTTGCCCAAGCAGCGCCAGAGCCTGCTGTTTTCGGCAACCTTCTCCAACGAGATCCGGCGCCTGGCGGGTACCTTCCTGACCGACCCGATCACGATCGAGGTCGCGCGCCGCAATGCCACCGCCGAAAATGTCACCCAGAAGGTGTACAAGGTGGCCTCCACCGAGGCCAAGCGCAATGCGGTGGCCCACCTGATCCAGTTGCATGCGCTCAGCCAGGTGATCGTGTTCTCGAACACCAAGATCGGCTGCGGTCGCCTGGCCCGTCACCTGCAAAAGCTTGGCCTGAATGCCGATGCCATCCATGGCGACAAGTCGCAGCAGGACCGGCTGGTCACGCTCGACAACTTCAAGAACGGCAAGACCAGCGTGCTGGTGGCCACCGATGTGGCGGCCCGGGGTCTGGACATCGCCGAGCTGCCGGCGGTCATCAACTACGATTTGCCGTACTCGCCGGAAGACTATGTGCACCGCATCGGCCGTACCGGTCGCGCCGGCGCCAGTGGCCTGGCCTTGTCGATCATGTCCTCCGAGGACGGTCGCCTGCTGGCCGATATCGAGAAGCTGACCAAGAGCAAGCTCGATGTCGAGGCCCTCGATATCGATGCCCGCGAAGGCGGTCGCAGCGATGAGCGGGGCCCGCGCGAGGCGCGCATGCCGCGCGAGGAGCGGGGCTTTCGCGAGGAGCGCGGCAGCCGTGAGGCGTCCGGCAGCCAAGAGGAACGTCCGCCGCGCGAGGACCGGGCCGTGCGCGAGTTGCGCTCGCGTACCCGCGAACCGCGCCGTGCGCCGGCCAGCATGCCCAGCGTCACCGGACAATCGAACGATCCCTTCTTCTACAAGCCCTACGACGCCGACGCACAGCCAGCGGCCGAGCCAACGCCCGCACCGGTCGAAGCCGCCGTGCAGGCGCGGCCGATCACCGGGCTGCGCCGACCCGCTGCACCGGTCGCCGCCTTGCTCGGCGGCAAGCGCTGAACATCAGCGGACGGCCTCGCGGCCGAGCCGCAGGTGGCGCCACTGCGCCACTGCCTTGAGCCAGAACTCGGCAAGCGACTCGCCATTCATGGCGACGGCGGGCAGACCCAGATCGCGCAAGGCCTGTTGCAGCAGCGGCAGGGGGTGGCGGGTGTCGATCGCTGCCGCGCCATTCTGCTTGGACAGTTTCTGGCCGTCGGCCCCCATCACCAGGGGGCAGTGCCAGTAGTGTGGCGTCGGCAGTCCCAGGCATTGCTGCAAATGGATTTGCCTCGCGGTTGAGTCGATCAGGTCCAGGCCACGCACGACATGGGTGATGCCGGCATCGCCATCGTCGACGACCACCGACAACTGGTAGGTCCAGTCCAGCCCGGCACCTGACGCCGGGCGCGCAATCACGAAGTCGCCAAGGCTTTGGGCAAGATTTTCGCTCTGCGTCCGGCCCGCCAGAGGGCTGGCGCGGGGGCTCAGCCAGTCGCCTTCGGTCCAGCGGATCGGACGTGCCGGGACCTGCACCCGCCAGGCCCGAAGCGGTGCGGTTGCGGGCGCAACGAAAAGCGCCGGGCGATCAGGCCGGCAGGTCCCCGGGTAGATGCGTGCGTCGGTCATGCCACGCTGGCTGAGCGAGTCTGCGATCTCCTTGCGGCTGCAGCGGCAGGCATAGAGCAGGTGCTGCGCCGTCAGTTTGTCGAAGGCCTGCTGGTAGCGCGACAGGCGCTGGCTCTGGTACCACAGGCGTTGCGGGTCGAAGCGAAAGCCCAGGGTCGACAGGTCGCGCAGGATGGCGGCAGCAGCGTCGGCGCGGCTGCGCAGGGTGTCGATGTCTTCGATGCGCAGCAGCCACTGGCCGTCATGGGCCAGGGCATCCAGGTAGCTGGCCATGGCGGCGACCAGCGAGCCGCGATGCAGTGGGCCGCTGGGGCTGGGCGCAAAGCGGCCGATGTAGGTCCCGGGCGTGGGGACGACAGGTGTTTTCGGCGCGGCTTGCGCTTCGGATGGTGGCGCTGAACCCGTCATGGCCGCATCTCCTCGCCCTGCAGCAGCCGCTTGCGGACCTGGGCCACCTGCAGGCGGGACAGCCACCAGGCCAGGGCCTTGCCCGGCCGGGTACGGCGCCAGGCGTAGACCATGCCGGGCGCCGGCCGCGGCTCGGCGATGCGGCGCTCGATCAGGGCACCGCTGCGCAGGGCGCTGGCCGCCAGATAGCGCGGCAGATAGCCGATCCCCAGGCCCCCCACCTGTGCCTCGAGCTTGTGCTGCATGGTGGCTACCGTGAGCACCGGCTGGCCCGCCAGAAGGCCGAAGCTTCGGGGACTGATGTGTCTTGCCGAGTCGGCGACGGCGACCACCCGGTGCGGTCGCAACTGATCGGGCTCGAGCGGCTTGTTCGGCGCCAGGCTGGCCAGCGGGTGGGAGGGGGCCACGCAGAAGGCGAAATCCATGGCGCCCAGGGGCCGCACGCTGATCTGGCCCGAGGCATGCACCTGTGCAGGGGCATCGTCGATGGCCCCGATCAGTAGGTCGCAGCGTTCATCGAGCAGGCTCTCCCAACTGCCCGACAAGGTCTCTTGCTGCAGCACCAGTCGGGTTGGCGCCTGCTGGCGGTCGAAGTCGCGGATCAGGGGGTGCAGGCGCACGATCGGCAAGGCGCTGTCGCAGGTGATGCGCAGGCCCTGCTCCCAGCCGCTGGCCGATTCGCGGACCATGGCCTGCAGGTTCTCGACGCTCTCCAGCAGGACGCGCCCCTGACTGAGCAATACCTCGCCGCTCGGGGTCAGCTGCAGGCGCCGTTTGCGCCGGTCAAAGAGCAGGGCATCGAGTTCTTCCTCGAGCTTGCGGATCTGGTACGACAGCGCCGAGGGGACCTTGCCCAGGGCCTGGGCGGCCGCGGCAAAGCTGCCTTTGCGGGCGATGGTGTCCAGGGCCACCAGGGCGTCGAGCGAGATCATGATGCTGGCAAGGCTTGAGGGCAGGTGTATGAAATCGGCAGATTCGTTAAATTTAAAATACTGATCAATGGCATGACCATATCATCAAAATAATTGATCATTGCCATCGAAAAATCACCCCGCCGGTGGCGATGGCGACCGTATCATCCGGTTTCTCTGGTGCCGTCCTGGCATCTGCCCGTTTCCCGCAGGAGAACCTCATGCTCATCAGGCGCCCTTCAGCCGAGCGCGGCTATGCCGACCACGGCTGGCTCAAGTCCTTCCACAGTTTTTCGTTTGCGGGTTACTACGACCCGCGCCACATGGGTTTTGGCCCGCTGCGCGTCATCAACGAGGACCGTATCGCGCCCGGCACTGGCTTTGGCACGCATGGTCATCGCGACATGGAAATCATCTCCTATGTGCTCGATGGCGCCCTGGCGCACAAGGACAGCATGGGCAATGGCTCGGTGATCCATCCCGGCGACGTGCAGCGCATGAGCGCCGGCACGGGCGTGATGCACTCCGAGTTCAACCATGAGGCTGCGGGCCAGACCCACTTCCTGCAGATCTGGATCGAGCCGTCGCAGACCGGGATCGTGCCCGGCTATGAGGAAAAGCGCTTCGAGTCCGAGCACAAGCGCGGCAAGCTTTGCCTGGTCGCATCACCGGACGGCGCCCAGGGCTCGGTGACCCTTCACCAGGATGCGCGGTTGTATGCCGGCCTGTTCGATGCCGGTGAGAGCACCCGGTTGCCCCTGGCCCCGGGGCGTCAGGCCTATGTGCACCTGATCAAGGGGCGCCTGTCGGCCAACGGACAGGTGCTGGACACGGGTGATGCCCTGATGCTGTGCGATGAGACTGAACTGCAACTGGCCGATGCCCAGGGTGCCGAAGTGCTGGTCTTCGACCTGCCTGCCTGAATCAAACCCTTTACCTCCCACCTGTCCTCGGAAAAACACCATGTCCTCCTCCAACACCATTGTCATCGCCTGCCATTCGGGCTACGGCCATACCCGCAAGATCGCCCAGGCCGTGCAGGCCGGTGCGGCCTCGGTGGCCGGCGCCCATGCGGTGCTCATCGATCTGGCGCAACTCAAGGACGCCGACTGGGAACTGATGAACCAGGCGCGGGCCATCATCTTCGGTGCACCGACCTACATGGGCGGCCCGAGCGCGCCCTTCAAGGCTTTTGCCGACACCAGTGCCAAGATCTGGTTCACCCAGGGCTGGAAGGACAAGGTGGCCGGCGGCTTCACCTGTTCGCTGTCGATGAGTGGCGACAAGCTGTCGACGCTGCAGTACTTCAATGTGCTGGCCATGCAGCACGGCATGATCTGGGTCGGCACCGGCATGCTGCCCAGCCAGAAGCCCGGTGATCCGCTCACGCTCAATCGTCTGGGGGCCTACCTTGGCGTGATGGCCCAGGCCGACAATGTACCGGCCGAGCAAAGCCCGCCCCAGGGCGATGTGGATACCGGGTTTGCCTACGGCGCGCGGGTCGCCAAGGTGGCCCTGAAGCTGGCCTGAGCCAGCATGCCGGCAGGCTTCAGCGTGCCGCCAGCAGCAGCGCGGCCATCTCCTCGAAGCCTGCGCCATGCGAGGCCCGGGTCAGCCTGGCGGGCCGCGCATCGCCCAGATCGGACAGGAAGGGTGTGATGTTGGCCACGCCGACCGAGCGTGGAAAGCTGGCGAACATCGATCGGTCGTTCGGGGCATCCCCGATGAACAGCCAGTCCTGGCCAGCTGTCCGGGTATCGATGCCACGCCATTGCTGCAGCAGGCGCAGGGCCATCGGGCCCTTGTCGAAATGCCCATGCCAGGCATTGATGTGGACCGTGCTGTGGCGTGCCTGGAAGCCGGCGCCACGGATCTTTTCGATCAGGGCCAGGACCTGGGCCATCGGCACGCGCGGCACCTCTTCGCAATAGTCGATGGCGACGTCGACGCGGCGCAGCTCATTGTCGCTGGCAAAGCGCAGGCCCGGCGCGTCGCGCAGCCATTGCGCGCACAGGTCCATCAGGCGCTCGCGCTGCTGTTGCACCTGTTGCGGCTCGTCGAAGGTGTCCACGCGCAGGGTGGAAGCAGCGCCCGCGCCGGCCTCGCGCCACAGCGCGACGCCGCCACTTTCGGTGACCACGGCGGGCACCGGCCATTGCGCCAGCATCATGTGGGCCCAGCCGTAGGAGCGTCCGGTCACGGGCACCACGTCAATGCCGGCTTCATGCAACTGCCACAGGCAGCGATAGGTGCTGGCCGACAGCTTGCCCTCGCGGGTCAGCGTGTCATCGACATCGGTGAGCACGCCCCGTATGCCGCGCAGGTCCTCGGGGGCGAGCAGGGCGGGCGCTGCCCGGTCAGCTTCACTGCCCATGGCGGGACTCCAGCGCCTCGACGGTGCCGGGGGGCACGGGTTGCAGGGCCGGATCGACACCGCGCCGCCCATCGAAGACATACAGTGCGCCCCGCCAGTGCGCCTGGCCGACCTGCTCGAAGTAGCGCAGCACGCCGCCCTCCAGCTGGCTGACCTTCTCGTAACCGAGTGAGGCCATGTAGAGGGCCGATTTCTCGCAGCGGATGCCGCCGGTGCAGAAGCTGACGATGCGTTCGCGCTTGAAGGTTTCAGGCTGCGCGGCGATCCAGTCGGGCAGCTGGGTGAAGCGCTTGATGGGGGGAATGATGGCGCCCTCGAAGCTGCCCAGCGCCACCTCATAGTCGTTGCGGGTGTCCATCAGGCGCACCGGGCGGCCCTCGTCGTCATGGCCGGCATCGAGCCAGCGCCTGAGGGTGAGCGGGCTGACCGATTCGGCCCGGGCATCCTGGGGCCGGATGCCCCGCTTGCGGAACGTGATGATCTCGGACTTGATCTTGACCTTCCAGCGCTTGAAGGCCTGTTGCGGGGACTGGCTGTGCTTCCAGTCCAGGCCCGCCAGGCGCGGATCGGCCTGCAGGGCCTCCTGCAGGGCCTCGAACTGGGGTTGGGTGCAGCACAGGAAGGCATTGATCCCTTCCGGCGCCAGCAGGATGGTGCCTTTCAGGGACCACTGTTCGCCCCAGCCCAGGAATTGCTCGCGCAGGCGGGGCAGGTCGTCGAGATCGACGAAGCGGTAGGTGGCCAGATTCAGGAACATCGGGCGACATTATAGGATCAGCACCGCCGGCTCCGTCTGCGGCGCAGGGGGGTAAAATGTGGGGCATGAACTTCGTGCACCTGCGTGTCCACAGCGAATACTCCATCACCGATTCCATCGTCCGTCTCGATGGGCTGGTGGCGGCGGCGATCAAGGACCAGCAGCCGGCCGTCGCCCTGACCGACCTGTGCAATACCTTCGGCTGGATCAAGTTCTACAAGGCGGCGCGCGGCAAGGGCCTCAAGCCGATCCTGGGCGCCGATGTCCTGATCACCAATGCCAAGGATCGCGACCGGCCCTTCAAGGCGCTGCTGCTGGTGCGTGATCGCAGCGGCTACCTGCGGTTGTGCGAATTGCTGAGCCGGGCCTGGCTCGAGAACGAGTACCGTGGTCGGGGCGAATTGCTGGCCGAATGGTTCGATGAAGGCGAGGTCGCCGGCAACCGGGGCCTGATCGTGCTCTCGGGCGCCGCCGAGGGCGATGTCGGGCAGAGCCTTCTGGCCGATCGCGAGGCAGCGGCCGACCAGCTGGCGCAGCGCTGGCTGCGGCGTTTTCCGGGCAGCTACTTTCTCGAGGTGCAGCGTGCCGGCCGCGAGACCGATGAGCGTCACACCCGCCTGGCGGCCAGGCTCGGGGCCCGTCTGGGCATCCCGGTGGTGGCAACCCATCCGGTGCAGTTCCTGGCCCGCGAGGAATTCCGTGCCCATGAGGCCCGTGTGTGCATTGCCGAGGGCGAAATCCTCGCCAACCCGCGCCGCACCCGCCGCTATACCGAGCAGCAGTACTTCAAGACCCAGGCCGAGATGGCCGAGTTGTTTGCCGACCTGCCCTGCGCGCTCGAGAACTCGGTGCGCATCGCGCGCCAGTGCAGCCTGACCATGCAACTGGGCAAGGCCTTCCTGCCGGATTTTCCCACCCCCAATGGCCAGCCGCTGGACGACTACATGAAGGAGCTGGCTGCGGCCGGCCTGCAGGAGCGCATGCTCAAGCTGTTTCCCGACGAGGCGGTACGGGCGGCCCAGCAGGACACCTACCAGGCGCGTCTGGCCTTCGAGTGCGACACCATCGTTGCGATGGGGTTTTCCGGCTACTTCCTGATCGTGGCCGACTTCATCAACTGGGCGAAGAAAAACGACGTGCCGGTGGGCCCGGGGCGTGGTTCGGGCGCCGGCTCGCTGGTGGCCTTCTCGCTGGGCATCACCGATCTGGATCCCCTGCCTTACGCCCTGCTGTTCGAGCGCTTCCTCAATCCCGAGCGGGTGTCGATGCCCGACTTCGACATCGACTTTTGCCAGGACAACCGCTACAAGGTGATCGACTACGTGCGTCAGCGCTATGGCGCGCAGGCCGTATCGCAGATTGCCACCTTTGGCACGATGGCCTCGAAGGCGGTGATCCGCGATGCCGGCCGAGTGCTCGACATGGGTTACAACTTCTGTGACCAGCTCTCCAAGCTGATTCCGGTCGAGCAGAACAAGCCCCTGTCACTGGACAAGGCGCGCGAGCAGGAGCCCCTGCTCAAGGAGCGCGAGGAAAACGAAGACGAGGTGCGCGAGTTGCTGGCCCTGGCCGGTCCGCTCGAGGACCTGACCCGCAACGTCGGCATGCATGCCGGCGGCGTACTGATTGCGCCGGGCAAGCTGACCGACTTCTGTCCGCTGTACAAGCAGCCCGGGGCCGAGGCCAGCGTGGTCAGCCAGTACGACAAGGATGATGTCGAGGCGGTCGGCCTGGTCAAGTTCGACTTCCTGGGTCTTCGCAACCTGACCATCATCGATCTGGCGGTGCGCTTCATCCGGCAGCGCCATCCCGAGTTGGGGCTGGATCTGGCCACCCTCAAGTTTGACGACCCGGCTGCCTACCAGATCCTGCGCGATGCGAACACCAACGCGATCTTCCAGGTGGAAAGCGACGGCATGAAGAAGCTGCTGAAAAAGCTTCAGCCCGACCGCTTCGAGGACATCATCGCCGTACTCGCGCTTTATCGCCCCGGGCCGCTGGGCTCGGGCATGGTCGATGACTTCATCCTGCGCAAGAAGGGCCAGCAGAAGATCGACTACTTCCACCCCGACCTGCAGAAGACGCTTGAACCCACCTACGGCGTGATCGTCTACCAGGAACAGGTGATGCAGATCGCCCAGATCATCGGCGGCTATACCCTGGGTGGCGCCGACCTGCTGCGCCGCGCGATGGGCAAGAAAAAAGCCGAGGAAATGGCCGAGCATCGCAGTATCTTCTGCGAGGGCGCCGAGAAGAAGGGCTACAGCGTATCGCTGGCCAACCAGCTGTTCGACCTGATGGCCATGTTTGCCGAATACGGCTTCAACAAGTCCCACACCGCCGCCTACGCGGTGGTCACCTACCAGACAGCCTGGCTGAAGGCGCACTACCCTGCCGAGTTCATGGCGGCCACCCTGTCCGCGGACATGGGCGACACCGACAAGGTGCAATTGTTCGTCACCGATGCCAAGACCAACCGGGTGGAGGTGCTCGGGCCCGATGTCAACCGCTCGCAGTACCTGTTCGAGCCGGTCGATGTGCCCGGTGGCAAGCCGACCCTGCGCTATGGCCTGGGGGCGGTCAAGGGCTGCGGACAGAATGCGGTGCTCAACATCATCGCGGCGCGGCAGGCCGGTCCGTTCAGGGACTTGTTTGATTTCTGCGCCCGAGTCGATCGCAAGCTGGTCAACCGCCGGGCCATCGAGGCCCTGGTGCGGGCCGGTGCCTTCGATGCCCTCGACGAGGACCGCGGCAAGTTGCTGGCCAACGTCGGACGCGCCATCGACAGTGCCGATGCGCAACTGGCCTCGATCAACCAGGTCAGCCTGTTCGGGGAAGAAGACCCGGCTTCGGGCATCGCGCCGCAGTGGATCGAGGTCGAGCCCTGGATCGAGCGGCAACGCCTGCAGGAGGAAAAGCAGGCGCTGGGCTTTTACCTGAGCGGCCACCTGTTCACCGCCCACGAGAAGGAGGTACGCCGTTTCGCGCGCACCCGGCTCAAGGACGTCGCGCCCGGGCAGTCGCCGATCTGGGTCGCCGGCATCGTCGCGTCTCTGCGCACCCAGATGACCCGGCGCGGCAAGATGCTGGTGGTGATGCTCGATGACAGCAGTGCCAGCCTCGAGATTCCGCTCTACAACGAGCTTTACGAAAAGCACAAGAGCATCGTGCGTGAGGACGAGTTGCTGGTGGTGCAGGCCAAGATCAGCAAGGACGATTATTCGGGCGGCGTGCGCATCAATGTCGACAAGGTGCTCGATCTGGGCCAGGCGCGTCAGGAATTCGGCAAGGCCTTGCGCATCCGCCTGAGCGAGACCCGCCAGGGATTCGACGGTGCTGCGCTCAAGACGGTCATGGGCCCTTTCCTGGGTTCACTGCCGGTGATCCTGGACATCCAGGATGCCTGCGGTGCCTGCAGCCTGCAGTTGGGCGATGCCTGGCGCGTGCGGGCTGATCCCACCCTCGTCAGCGAGATCCGGCAGCGCCTCAAGCCGGTCTCGGTCGAGGTCGAATATTGATGCGGTCGTGCTGATCATGGCCTCGAATTTCCCGGCGTCGCTCAGCCTGCCCGCCGCTTTGCACAGGACTTGTCCATCGTGAATTCCCCCGCCCCTGCGCAGCCGGTGAACCGGCTGTCGGTGATTGCCTTTCATGACCAGTGTCTGGCCGATCCGGCCTGGCCACCGCAGCAGCCGGCTGACAGCGCTGCCGGCACGGCCGATGTCTGGCGCTGGATTGCCGAGAACCATCGCAACAATTGCCTGCTGTGGGACGAGGAGGATCTGGCGCGGCGCACGCGTGTGAGCGATGCCGAGATCGCCGCCAACAAGCGCAACATCGACCGCTACAACCAGGCGCGCAACGATGCCACCGAGCGCGTCGACGAATTCCTGCTGATCGCCCTGGGTCTGGTCAGTGCCGACTCGGCCCAGACCAGTTCGCCGGTGAGCCGCCCGGCCGCGGGCGCGCGCCTGTCCAGCGAGACCGCCGGCAGCATGATCGACCGCATGTCGATCATGGCGCTGAAGGTGAAGGCGATGCGCTGGCAGTTGCAGCGCAGCGATGTCGATGCGGCCTTTCTCGATGCGACCCGGGTCAAGCTCGAGCGTCTGCTCGAACAGCGCCAGGATCTGGGCGATTGCCTGGACCGCCTGCTGGCCGAGACGCGTGGCGGTCAGGCCTACTTCAAGGTCTATCGCCAGTTCAAGATGTACAACGACGCCCGTCTGAACCCGGCCCTGCTGGCCGAGGCGGGCAAGCGCTGATGCGGCTGCGGCGTCTCAAGGCGGAGCGGCGGGTATGACGATGCGGGTCCTGGTGGTTCGGGTCACCTCGATGGGTGATGTGGTGCTGACCCTGCCGGCGATCACCGACATGATCGAGCAGGTGCCCGGCATCGAGATCGACTGGCTGGTCGAAAAGCCCTTCGCCGCCATCGCTGCCCTGCACCCGGGCGTGCGGATGGTGCACCCGGTGGCCTGGCGCAAGTGGCGCAAGTCGCTGTGGAAATCGGATACCCGTGCGGCCCTGGCTGATTTCCGTCACGTGCTGCGCAGCAAGCGCTACGACCGCGTCATCGACTTCCAGGGACAGATCGCCAAGAGTGTGATCCTGGGGGCGATGGCGCGCGGTCCGCTCGAGGGCTTTGCCTGGCAGGGCCTGCGCGAGCCGCTGTCCTCCCTGTTCTACCGGCGCAAGGGACAGGTCAGCCGGCAACTGCATCTGGTGCCGCGCTCGCGCGCACTGGCCGCGCAATTGCTCGGCTACCGCCTGCCAGAGGGCGCGCCGCGCTATGGCCTGAAGGTTGGCCCGCCGTTCTGGCGTCCGCCCGGCGATGCGCCCTTTGCCATCCTCATCCCGCATGCCAGCCGTCCGGAAAAGCACTGGCCGCTGGAGCGTTGGGTAGCGGTGGGCGAGCAGTTGCGCCGCGCCGGTCTCGAGATCGCGGTGTTCTGGGGCAGCCCGGCCGAAGAGGTCATGGCCAAGGATCTGGCGGCGCGCATCAAGGGACATGTTCCGCCTTTCGTGACGGTCGCCCAGGCGGCCACCGTCCTTGCTGCCTGCGACCTGGTGGTGGGCCTGGATACCGGCTTCACCCACCTGGCTGCCGCGCTGGAGCGGCCCACGGTGGGCATCTACTGTGATTTCGATCCGGCCCTGGCCGGCGTGACCGGACCGGCCTTCTGCGCCAGCCTGGGCGGGGTCGGGCAGGTGCCCGCCCTCGATGCGGTGCAGGCCGCGGTATCGGCGGCACTGGAACAGCGCCGCTGAGCGCGGCGCCTGCGGCGCGCCGGTGCTACATGCCCGAGCGCTTGAAGGCCTTGATCCTGGCCGACAGCTTGTGGCGCAGTTCGTCTTTCTTGACGACCCAGTCCGAGATCACCCAGTTCAGCTGAATTGCGCGGCGTGGCCCGACGAAGGGGTGATGGCCGTGCCAGCTCTTGTCGCTGCGCTTGAAGGCCAACAAGGTGCCGCCGCTCGGGGCGACCTCTTCGCTGAAATCTTCCAGGTCGGTGCCGCTGCGCAAGACGCGCAGGCGGCCGCCGGGCTGGGTCCAGGGGTTCTCGTTGAAGTACACCAGCACGGTCACCACCTTGGTGGTGCTGTCGGTGTGGATGTTGCCGTCCTTGGCGCGTGTGTGACCCCGGATGGTGTAGACCTTCGGGTATCGGGACAGGTCCAGGTCGAAGGCCTTGGACATGGCGGCTTCGAAGGCCGGGCCCATCAATTCGTCCATGGTCTGGGCAAACGCACCCTTGACCTCGACTTCGTCATGCGAGTACAGGCCGGCATCGGGAATGGCAGGGAAATCGGCCAGCACCTGGGGCTGATGCTCCTTGCGGATGAAATCCGGCATCACCAGATGCAGATAAGGCTCGGTGCGGGTGGGCAGGCGCGACAGGCCTTCGAGATCAAGAATCATGGGTTCATTTTACTGCTGAAGCCCGGGGCTGAACAGCGGCCCCCGCCCGACCGCACCCCTGCAGCCCGTATCTCCAACCGCCTGCCCTTGCAGGCCAGGGGCTCGGTTACACTCGCGCATCTGCCCCAACTGCCAGCCCCCAACGCGTCTGCCTCCGTGAGCTCGAGTTACGCCGTCTACAAGCGCCTGCTGGGCTACACCCGGCCTTACCGGATCGCCTTTGTCGTGGCCATCGCGGCCATGGTGGTGGCGGCACTCACCGAGCCGCTGTTCCCGGCCCTGCTGCGCCCCCTGCTGGACAATGGTTTCGTCAACAAGACCGGGTTTCCGCTCTGGTTTGTGCCGGCCGCCCTGATCGGCATGTTTGCCGTGCGCGGCATCGCCACCTTCGTGAGCAGCTATGCGATGAACTGGCTCGCCAACAAGATGCTGATCGATCTGCGTTGCCAGATGTTCGAGCGCATGCTGCGCCTGCCGGCGACCGATTTCCAGCGCGATGCCTCGGGCCTGCTGATCTCCAGGATCGTCTTCGAAGTGGGCAATGTCACGCAGGCGGCCACCAAGACGGTCACGGTGGTGGTGAAGGACAGCCTGATCGTGCTCAGCCTGCTCGGCTGGTTGCTCTACCTGAACTGGAAGCTGACCCTGATCGTGCTGGTGCTGGTGCCGGTCATGGCGCTGATCATCCGCGCCTACAGCAAGCGCATGCACCACCTGAATCGTTCCAGCCTCGAGTCCACCGGCGAGTTGACGCGGGTGGTCAACGAAGCAGTGTCGGGCTACAAGGAAATCAAGGTCTTCGGGGCCTTTGGTCAGGTGCAGGGAGGCTTTCGCCGCACCATCGACCAGTTGCGTCGCTATGCGATGCGCATCACGGTGGCCAGCAGTGCGACGGCGCCCATCACCCAGACCCTGGCGGCCGCGGCGGTGGCATGCGTCGTCACCATCGCGATGTTGCAGACCCAGCGCAACGAGACCACGGTGGGCGGCTTCGTGTCATTCATCACCGCCATGCTGATGCTGCTGGCGCCGCTCAAGCACCTGGCCGACATCAATGAGCAATTGCAGCGCGGCATCGCAGCCGCCGAGGGCGTGTTTGCGCTCCTGGACCGGCCGATCGAGGCTGAGACCTCATCCACTGCCTTGGGTCCGGTACGTGGCGCCATCCGCTTCGAGCAGGTGGGCTTTCGCTACGAGGGCAGCGAACAGGCCTCGCTGCACGACCTGTCGCTCGACATCCGGCCCAACGAGGTGCTGGCCCTGGTGGGTGAATCCGGCGGCGGCAAGACCACCCTGGTCAGCCTGATTCCGCGCCTGCTGACGCCGAGCAGCGGACGCATTCTCATCGATGGCATTGATGCGGCATCGGTGTCGCTCGAGAGCCTGCGCGCACAGATGGCGCTGGTCTCCCAGGACACCATGCTGTTCAATGAATCGGTGCGCTACAACCTGTGCCTGGGCATGGCCCGGCCGCATGATGATGCGGCCCTGTGGCGCGTGCTCGAGGAGGTCGAGCTCAAAGAGGCGGTCGAGCAATTGCCCGGCCAGCTCGATGGCAACCTGGGCGAGCGTGGGGCGCGCCTGTCGGGCGGCCAGAAGCAGCGCATGGCCCTGGCCCGGGCGCTGTTGCGCGATGCGCCGATCCTGATTCTGGATGAGGCCACTTCGGCGCTCGACAATGTCACCGAGCAGGCGGTGCAGCGCGCGATCGAACGGGCCATGAAGGGCCGCACCACGATCGTCATCGCCCACCGGCTGAGCACCATCGAACGGGCCGACCGCATCCTGGTGATGGCCCAGGGTCGCATCGTGGAGCAGGGCAGTCATGCCCAGTTGCTGGCGCTGGGCGGGGCCTATGCCCGCCTTTACGGACGCGGCCTGCCGGCCCCGGCCTGAACCGCAGGCAAGGCCTGGCCCGCCTGCCAAGCCCGATACTGCTGCTTCAGGTCCGCGAAGATGTCGGTTTCCTGCGGCCACTGATCGTGTCCGCCGCGGGTCAGCGCGACCGGGTTCCAGGGGCGGGTTTCCTGCGGATCGCTGGGGCCGAGGACGGTGATCTGCCGGGCACCGACCGCTGCCGCCAGATGCGAGGGGCCAGAGTCATTGGACAGGGTGCACACGGCCTGCTGCATCAGCGCGGCATAAGTGGTCAGGCCGACGTTTTCCAGCACCCTCAGGCGCGCGCTGCCGCCTGCAACCGCGCTTGCCGCCCGGGCCGCCAGATCTGGCGCCAGCACCTCGCCCCTGCCGGGACAGACGACCCATTGCAGGGCCTGCAGTTCCGGATCCGCCGCAGCCGCATCGATCAGGGCCGGCCAGCCCTGCCAGAGCCGGCTCTTGCCCTTGATGGTGCCAGTGGAAAAAGGGCACAACACCAGGTAGGCACCGCCCATGGCGTGGTGCAGGGCCCGGGCCTCGTCGCGCGCCGCCTCGGGCAGGGGCAGGCTCAGCGTGGCGGGCACATCGCCCTGCAAGGGGTGGGGATCGGGCGCTGCACCTGCGAGCAGTCCGGCCAGACGCCAGAAGCGGGCGACCTGATGCAGCGTCGTGTCCAGGGGCAGGCTTTGCTGAAGCAGGAGGCCGCGTCCCTCATGGGCGTGACCGCTGACGCGCAAGCCGGCGCAGCGCGCTTCCAGTGCCGCCGAAAACGAATTGGGCATCACCAGGATGTCACGGCCGTGCTGTTGCCCCAGGGTCCGCAGCAGTTTCACTCGGGCTCGAAACCCGGCAGGGTAGGGGCTCACAGGCACGCCCAGCCCGGCCAGCAGGGACGGGGCCCAGCCCTTGCCGACCAGGTGCAGCGCAAAGCCAGCCTGCCGCAGGGCTTGAAGGGCGGGCAGGGCCATCACGGTGTCACCGATCCAGTTGGGCAGGCGTACGAGCAGGGCAGACATGGTTGATGGCGAATCGGTGCAGTGCGCGAGGCAAAGGGGAACCGGCTCGGGCCGGACCGGTCGAGCCCTTGCAGCGGGTCCGATACGGCGGGAGCGATCCTTGTGGATCCGGACCCTAGGTTAACATTCGCGCATGTCGACGGATCCCCAGATGCCCTCCGATCGCCCTGCATCGCCGGCGAGGATGCCCTTGTCGGCGGTCCTGATCACGATGAACGAGGCGGCCGATCTCGAGCGTTGTCTGCGCGCCTTGCACTTCGTGCAGGAGATCGTGGTGCTCGACTCTGGCAGCACCGACGGCACGGTCGAGTTGGCGCGTCGCCTGGGGGCAAGGGTCATCGAAACGGATTGGCCCGGCTTCGGGATCCAGAAAAATCGCGCGGTCGCTGCCGCCACTCATGACTGGGTGCTCTCGCTCGATGCCGATGAATGGTGCGACGAGACCCTTGCCGCCAGCATCGTGCAGGCGATGGCCCGTGCCGCTTGCGATCCCCGCGCACCGCGTGCCTATCGTTTCCGGCGCCTGAACCTGTACCGGGGGCAGGCGATGCGTCATGGCGACTGGGGCCGTGACCGTCCCTTGCGCCTGTTCCACCGGGATGCTGGCCGCTTCTCGGAGGTACCGGTCCACGAAAGCGTGCAGACCCGTGAGCCGGTCGAACAACTGCCAGGCCTGTTGTGGCATGACTCGATTGCCGACTATGCCGAGGCCCGTGCCAAGTACGACCGCTATGCCCGCCTGTCGGCTCAGACCCTGGCCCGCCAGGGTCGGGGCGGTTGGCTGCGCGCCGGTGTCTCGGCCTTGTTTGCCTTCCTGCGCAGCTACCTGTTGCGTGCCGGCTGGCTCGATGGAGGGGGCGGCCTGCAACTGGCCTGGCTGGGGGCGCGCTATACCTTCTTCAAGTACTACCTGGCCCGCTCCCAGTCCTGATGAACCCTGACCTGAAAGCGCCCTGGCGTTCGCCGCTGGACCTGGCCTGTTTCCTGTTGGGCGGGCTTTGCCTGACGGTGCCCTCCGGGTATGCATTGGCCGGTGTCCTGCTCTGGGTGATCGGCATGCGGCGCCTCTGGTCCGGGCAGGCCCTGCCGTTGTTGCGAGCACCCCTCGACGCAGCGGACGCGGCCAGGTCCGCACGGCGCGTCGTGCTGGCCTGCCTCGCCTATGGGCTGATGCAGGTCTTCGTACACTTTTATCACGGCAACGGCCTGCGCGAACTCGATGACACCCTGCCTTTTGTCTTTGCGCCGCTGATCTGGTTTGCGCTGCGCGGCCAGCCCAGCCGACCGTCATGGCTGGCCTGGGGCTTTGTGGCGGGCGCCCTCGGTTGTCTGGCGGTGGCCTTGTGGCAGTACCTGGTCAAGGATGCGGCCAGGGCGAGCGGCTTTACCTTCGTGATCCAGTTCGGCAACCTGTGCATCTGGCTCGGGCTGGCCTGCCTAAGTGGGCTGGTGCTGGTGGACGGACAAGACGGCGCGTCGGCCCGGCGCCTGCGCGCCGGTGCGGTGCTGGGCTTTCTTGCCGGGCTGTTTGCCTCGGTGCTCTCGGGGACCCGCGGTGGATGGCTGGCCCTGCTGCCGGCCTTGCCGGTGCTGTGGCTGGCCTGTCGCGCCAGCCACTGGCTGCGTCTGCATCGTGCCGCCCGACTCGCGGCCATCGCGCTGCTGCTCCTGCTGGCGGCACTGCTGCTGCGCTCGCCGGTGCACGACCGTATCGCGATGGCGGCCAGTGACTGGCGGGCCTGGGCCGATCATGGTCAGACCGAGGGCTCGCTGAACGAGCGCATTGCGCTTTGGAGCATTGCCCGCACCATCATTGCCGAGCGGCCGCTGCTCGGTCACAGCCGCGCCGAATATGTGGCGCGGCGCGATGCCATCGTGGCCGAGCGCCACTATGCCGAGGTGGTGCGCATCTCGGGGTCGCATGTGCACAACGACGTCCTGCAGGCCCTGGTGCGCGGCGGCGTGTTCTCCGCTAGCGCCCTGTGCATCATGTATCTGCTGCCGCTGCTGTTGGCCTGGCGCAGCCTGCGGGCCCGGGATCCGGTGCTGCGCCACCTGGCCACACTGATCGTGCTGCTGGACCTGTGCTATCTGGTGTTCGGGCTGACCCAGACCTTCCTGAACCACAACAGCGGACGCATGGTGTTTGCGATCGGAATGCCGGTGCTGGTCTGCCTGTGGGCCAACCGGCTGCAGGCGCATCCGGCCGTGTCATCCGGACCTGACCTGTCCCCCTCCTGAAGGCAAGCGCCATGTTCTCGATCATCATCCCGACCTGGAACAACCTGGCCTATGTGAAGGCCTGTGTCGACAGCATCCGCAGGCATTCGGCGCATCCGCACGAGATCATCCTGCACGTCAACGAGGGCAGCGACGGCACGCTCGAGTGGGCGCGAAGCAGTGGCATCCGCCACTCATTCAGTGAGGGCAATGTGGGCATCTGCCTGGCCGTGAACGAGGCGGCGGCGATGAGCCAGCACGAGTTCATCGTCTATTTCAACGACGACATGATCGCGCTGCCGGGCTGGGATACGGCCTTGCTGGCGGCCCTGCCGGCGGACCCGCTCCGGCAGCCCTGCATGCTCTCGGCGACGATGATCGAACCGGCCTTCTCGCGCAATCCCTGTGTCATCGTTGCCGACTACGGTACATCGGTCGAGGGCTTGCGCGAGGACGAACTGCTGGACGGTTTCATGGCGCATCGTCACGGTGACTGGTGCGGCTCGACCTGGCCGCCGGCCCTGGTGCATCGCCGCTGGTGGCATCTGGTCGGTGGCTACAGCGTGGAGTTGTCGCCCGGGATGGCCTCGGACACCGATTTCGCGATGAAGATGTGGATGGCCGGCTGCCGCCATTTCCAGGGCGTGGGCGCCAGCCGCGTGTATCACTTCCAGTGCAAGTCGACCGGGCGTGTGGTCAAGAACGACGGCGCTGCGCAGTTCCTGGCCAAGTGGGGGGTGAGCCAGTCCAGCTTCGGGCGTCACTACCTCAGACGCGGCGAGCCCTGGTCGCTGCAGGCCCTGCAGTCCCCGCCGCAGCCTTCCTTCAAGGCGCGCTGGAGCACGGTGCTCAAGCGTCGCTTCGGAAAACTGTACGACCCGCCGCTTGGGCGCGACTGAGTCCGTCCGTGCCCGGGGATGCGGGTTCATCGCATCCCTTGCCGGGGGCGGTCAGGACAGCACGATGTCGTACTGGCCCTGCGAGTACTGGGTCTCGACCTGCAGCGACACCGGCTTGCCGATGTTGTCGCCCAGCGTGGCCAGGGCCTGCGATTCCTCTTCGAGGAACAGGTCGATCACGGACTGCGAGGCGATGATGCGGAATTCGCGCGGATTGAACTGGCGCGCCTCGCGGTCGATCTCGCGCAGGATCTCGAAGCAGATGGTGCGCGCGGTCTTGATCTCGCCCTTGCCCTGACATACCGCGCAGGGTTCGCACAGCAGGTGGGCCAGGGATTCGCGGGTACGCTTGCGCGTCATCTCGACCAGCCCCAGCGAGGTGAAGCCGCTGATGCTCGACTTGGTGCGATCCTTGCCGGTGGCGCGGCGCAATTCCTGCAGCACGGCATCGCGGTGTTCGGCGTTGCTCATGTCGATGAAGTCGATGATGATGATGCCGCCCAGGTTGCGGATGCGCAACTGGCGTGCGATCGCATGGGCCGCTTCCAGGTTGGTCTTGAAGATCGTGTCTTCGAAATTCTTGCCACTGACAAAGCCGCCGGTATTGACGTCGATCGTGGTCAGGGCCTCGGTCTGGTCGATGATCAGGTAGCCGCCGGATTTCAGGTCGACGCGGCGCGACAGCGCGCGCGTGATTTCGTCCTCGACGCCATGCAGCTCGAACAGCGGCCGATCACCCCGGTGCAGCTTCAGGCGCCCCAGCACGCTCGGCGTGTAGGCCTGGGCAAAGTCGCTCAGGTGGGCCAGCGAGCTTTCCGAATCGATCAGGATGCGCTGTGTGGTGGCGGTGACCAGGTCGCGCAGGGTTCGCTCGGCCAGGCTCAGTTCCTGGTAGAGCAACGACGGGGCTGGCTTCAGGCGGCTGGCCTCGAGCACCTGGCGCCAGCGCTTGCGCAGGTAATCCATGTCGGCGCGCAGTTCGTCCTCGGTGGCATCCTCGGCCGAGGTGCGCACGATGAAGCCGCCTTTTTCATCGGCCGGCACCAGGGCCTGCAGCAGGCTGCGCAGGCGGGTACGTTCCTCCTCGCTCTCGATCTTCTGCGACACGCCGAGATGGCCGTCGTGCGGCAGGTGGACCAGCAGGCGGCCTGCGATGCTGATCTGCGTGGTCAGCCGGGCGCCCTTGGTGCTGATCGGGTCCTTGAGGACTTCGACCAGCAGGCTCTGACCTTCGTAGAGAATTTTTTCGATCGGCAGCGAGGCGGCATTGTTGCCACTGCCCGGGCGTGCCTGCCACAGGTCTGCCACATGGATGAAGGCGGCGCGCTCCAGCCCGCAATCGACAAAGGCCGATTGCATGCCCGGCAGCACGCGGGTGACCTTGCCCAGGTAGACGTTGCCGACCAGCCCATGCGTGGCGGCCCGCTCGACATGCAGTTCCTGCAGCGCACCTTGCTGGATCAGCGCGACGCGGGTCTCGTGTGCGGTGTCATTGATCAGGAGTTCTTCTGCGGGCATGGGCGCTCAGTAGCCGGGCGGTCTCGAAAAGCGGGAGGCCCATGATACCGGAGTAAGACCCCTGGATGTCGCGCACGAAACGGGCCGCCAGTCCCTGGATGGCATAGCCGCCGGCCTTGTCGAAGCCCTCGCCACTGGCCAGGTAGTCGGCGATGTCGCGGGCCGACAGGCGCGCAAAGCGCACCCGCGAGGCGCTCAGCGCGATGCGCAGCCAGTTGCCCTGGCCCACGGCCACGCCGGTGATCACGCGGTGGGTCTGGCCGGACAAGGTCTTGAGCATCTCGACCGCTTCCCGGGCATCGGCCGGTTTGCCCAGGATGCGGCTGCCCAGCGCCACCGTGGTGTCGGAGGTCAGGACGGCCCGATCGGGCAGTTCGCGTGCCGCGCGGGTGGCCAGGGCCAGCGTCATCTTGGCGCGCGTGACCCGCTCGACATACTGGCTCGGACGCTCGCCACCGCGCGTGGCCTCGAGGGCCTCGGCCGCCTCGGCATCGTCGGGCAGCAACACCTCGAAGGGCACTTGCAACTGGCGCAATAGTTCCTGGCGGCGCGGGCTCTTGGAAGCCAGGTAAATGGGGCGATACATGTCAGGCGCGATGGTAGGGATGGCCGGCCAGGATGCTCCAGGCCCGGAACAACTGCTCGGCCAGCACCACGCGCACCAGGGGGTGCGGCAGGGTGAGCCGGGACAGGCTGATCTTTTGCGCACAGGAGGCCTTGAGCGGACCATGCAGGCCGTCCGGGCCGCCCACCAACAGGGCCACCGGGCGCGCCTGTTCGCGCCAGCGCTGCAATTGCTGCGCCAGTTGCGGGCTGTCCAGTTGCTGGCCATGCTCGTCCAGGGCCACCCGGTGCGCATCATGGGGCAGCGCCACCAGGATGCGCTCGGCCTCGCGGCTCATGCAGCGCTCGGCTTCGTCCGGGCCCGCCCGCTTGTCATTGCGCTTTTCGGCCTTGACCTCGACCCACTCGATGCGGATGTCGGGCGGCAGGCGATGGCTGTAATCGGCGCTGACCTCGTCGACCCAGGCGGGCATCCGGGTGCCGACGACGATGATGCGGATCAGCATGTCAGGGCAGGCCGGTGCCGGTCAGTGCATCAAGCGCGTGTCTTGGACTTGCGCGCGCCTGATCCTGCGGTGGCCGGCTTGCGGGCCGGTGCCTTGCGGGCGGGTGCCCGTGCGCCTTCGCCAGCGGCCTTGCGTGCGGGCGCCTTGCGGGCGGGTTCGCCAGCGGCCTCCTTGCGGGGCGAGCGGGTGCTGGGGCGCGGCGCCTTGGCCGTGCTCTTGCCGGCAATGGCGGGGCTGGTGCGTGGCTTGCGCTTGGGTGCCGGCGCCTCGGCCGGAACCTGGTCGGGCCGTGGGCCGCGCTTGCGCACCGGTGCTGCAGGGGCGCTGGCTGCGGCTTCGGCGGCGACGGCGGCTGCTGCCTCGGCGGCCTTGCGGGCGCTCTTGCGAACGATCGGCTTGGGCGGGTGCAGTTCGAGGCGATGTCCACCCCAAAGCTCTTCCAGGTTGTAGTAGGCGCGGATGGCCGGTTGCATCACGTGCACGACGATGTCGCCCAGGTCGACCAGCACCCATTCACCGGTTTCCTCACCCTCGACCGAGATCACGTGGCCGCCAGCGGCCTTGACCTTGTCGCGCACGTGATTGGCCAGCGCACGGGTCTGCCGGTTCGAGGTGCCGCTGACGATCGCGACGCGATCGAACAGGCTGGTCAGCCCGGTGGTGTCGTACAGGTGAATGTCCTGTGCCTTGATGTCCTCGAGGGCGTCGACCACGATCGCCTGAAGGCTTTGAAGTTCCATGTTGACCTTTGCGGTTGAAGCGTCGCGAGGCAGCGCTTGGGAAGGAGGGAGGGAGGCCGGCATGATCAGGCCGCCGGATACAGCCCGTGCTGCGCGATATAGGCTGCCACGGACGGGTGCAGCAGCCCGAGGCCCAAGGCCCGGTCACGGGCAAGAAGATCGCGCACCTGGGTGGAGGACAAATGAACGGCCTGCATCCGGAATGTGGTGATTTTACCCGCTGGGGCCTGTGGCAGGGCCGGTACCCCCTTGTCCTGCAGCAAGGCCAGTGCCGCGCCCTGGATCTGCGTGAGCAGGACCGGCAGCCGGGTGGTGACCGCGATATGGCAGTGATCGAGCAGCTCTTCCCAGCGATGCCAGGTGTCGATGCGTGCGAATTGGTCGCTGCCGATGATCAGCACCAGGGGCGTGTCGCCCTGGCCGTTGGCGCGCAATTCGGCGCGCAGCGCCAGCAAGGTGTCGATGGTGTAGGTGGGTGGACCGCGATCGATCTCCTGGCGGTCGATCTGCCACTGGCAGGCGCCATCGCTGGCGGGCATGGCCAGGCCTTCGTCCTGCAGGGCCAGTTGCAGCATGGCCAGGCGTTGCTGGGCATCGGCATTGGTCTGGGCCTTCTGCCAGGAGCGGGCCACCGGCATCAGGCGGATCCGGGTCAGGCCCAGCGCCAGCGCGGCCGCCCTGCCCAGGGCGACATGACCGGGGTGGATCGGGTCGAAGCTGCCGCCCAGCAGCCCGATGCGAGGGCTCAGACCCAATGGCGTGCCGGCAGAAAGTCGCGGTACAGCCGGGCCTCGGGGCTGTCCGGTGCGGGAGACCAGTCATAGGCCCAGCGGGCCAGCGGCGGCATCGAGACCAGGATGCTCTCGGTGCGGCCCCCTGACTGCAGCCCGAACAGCGTACCGCGATCAAAGACCAGGTTGAACTCGACATAGCGACCGCGCCGGTACAACTGGAAATCGCGCTCGCGCTCGCTCCAGGCCTGGCCGCGCCGCCGCTCGACGATGGGTTGATAGGCCGGCAGGAAGGCATCGCCGACCGAGCGCGTCAGCGCGAAGCTGGCCTCGAAGCCGGGAGCGTTCAGGTCGTCATAGAAGATGCCGCCGATGCCGCGCGCCTCGTTGCGATGCTTGAGGAAGAAATACTCGTCGCACCACTGCTTGTAGCGCGGATGGAACTCCGGGCCGAAGGGATCCAGGGCCGCCTTGCAGGTGGCATGGAAGTGGCGCACATCCTCTTCGACGGGGTAGAAAGGCGTCAGGTCCATGCCGCCCCCGAACCACCAGATATCGTGGCTGTCGGACTTTCCGGGCACGGCCTTGGCCAGGAAAAAGCGCACGTTCAGATGCACCGTGGGCACATGGGGATTGCGCGGATGCAGCACCAGGGACACGCCCATCGCCTCGAAGCTGCGACCGCCGATCTCGGGATGCGCTGCGGCCGCCGAGGCCGGCAGATTGTGGCCATGGACATGCGAGAACATGACGCCCCCGCGCTCGAAGAGGGCGCCATTTTCGATCACGCAACTGCGTCCGCCGCCGCCCTGGGGCCGCACCCATTCGTCGCGCAGGAACTGGCCGCCATCGAGTGTCTCCAGGCCGGCCACGATGCGTGCCTGAAGGCCGGTGAGATAGTCCTTGACCGGTGCGAGCTTGTCGGCGTGGGCGAGGGCGGTCATGGGGCTTGTGATCCCGCCCATCAGCGCGCCTTGCGCAGGCGTTGCGGCAGGGCACGGAAGCCGATGTCGCGACGGAACTGCATGCCGGCGAACTTGATCTTGTTGATCGCCTCGTAGGCCACGTCCTGGGCCATCTTGACCGAGTCGCCCAGGCCTGTGACGCACAGGACCCGGCCGCCCGAGGTGAGCACCTTGCCGTCGACCAGTTGGGTGCCGGAGTGGAACACCAGGACATCACTGCCGGCCGGGTTGCCGCGCTCGGGCAGCCCTTCGATGACATCGCCGCTGCGCGGTGTGGCCGGGTAGTTGGCGGCGGCCAGCACCACGCCCAGTGCCGTCCGGCGGTCCCACTCGAGTTCGATCTGGTCGAGCCGGCCGTCGATGGCGGCCTCGATCGCGGTGGCAAAGTCGCTCTTGAGACGGGCCATGATCGGCTGCGTCTCGGGATCGCCCATGCGGCAATTGAATTCGAGGGTCTTGACCTCGCCCTGCGGGTCGATCATCAGCCCGGCATAGAGAAAGCCGGTGTAGGGGATGCCATCGGCGGCCATGCCCTCGACGGTGGGGCGGATGATCTCGCGCAAGACCTTGGCATGCACCGCCGGGGTCACCACCGGGGCCGGCGAGTAGGCGCCCATGCCACCGGTGTTGGGGCCTTGGTCGCCATCGCGCAGGCGCTTGTGGTCCTGGCTGGAGGCCAGCGGCAGGATGTTGCGGCCATCGACCATGACGATGAAACTGGCCTCCTCGCCCTGCAGGAATTCCTCGATGACGACCCGTGCACCGGCCTGGCCCAGGCTCTGGCCGCCGAGCATGTCATCGAGGGCCTGGTGGGCCTCGGCCAGGCTCATCGCCACCACCACGCCCTTGCCGGCGGCCAGGCCGTCGGCCTTGATGACGATTGGTGCGCCCTGCGCATCGACATAGGCGTGGGCGGCGGCCAGGTCGGTGAAGGTCTGGTAGCGGGCCGTGGGGATGTTGTGCCGGACCATGAAGGCCTTGGCGAAGTCCTTGGATGATTCCAGCTGCGCGGCCGCCTTGCTCGGACCGAAGATCTTCAGGCCCTTCTGGCGGAACAGGTCGACGATGCCGGCCGCCAGCGGCGCCTCCGGCCCGACCACGGTGAGCGTGATCTCTTCACGCTCGACGAAGGCGGCCAGGCTTTCGATCTTGTCGGTCGGAAAGCTGGTCAGGTCGGGCTCGCGCGCCATGCCGCCATTGCCCGGCGCCACATAGATGCGCTGCACGCGCTGTGACTGTGCCAGACGCCAGGCCAGGGCATGTTCGCGGCCACCACTGCCCACCACCAGAATCTTCAAGCGAATCTCACTTCTTTGTTGAGGGTTGCGTGGCTCAGTCGGCAACCACTGCGCTGGTATAGACCTCCTGGACATCGTCCAGGCCTTCCAGCGCGTCGAGCAGTTTCTGCATCTGCAGGCCGTTGTCGCCCGTGAGCTCGACCTCGTTGAGCGGCTTCATGACGATCTCGGCCACCTCGGCCTTGAAGCCGGCCTTCTCCAGGCTCTCCTTGACCGCGGCAAACTCGTTCGGGGCGGTGATGACTTCGATGCCGCCTTCCTCGTCGGTCAGGACATCCTGGGCGCCGGCCTCGATGGCCGCGTCCATCAGGCGGTCCTCGGGGGTGCCGGGTGCATAGAGTAGCTGGCCGCAATGGTTGAACAGGAAGGCGACGCTGCCGTCCGTGCCCAGGTTGCCGCCGTGCTTGGAAAAGGCATGGCGCACCTCGGCGACGGTGCGGGTGCGGTTGTCGGTCATGCAATCGACGATCACGGCCGCACCATTGATGCCATAGCCCTCGTAGCGGATTTCCTCGTAGTTGGCCCCATCCAGGCCGCCGGCGCCGCGCTGGATGGCCCGCTGCACGGTGTCCTTGGGCATGTTGCCGTCAGAGGCCTTGTCAACGGCCAGGCGCAGGCGCGGGTTCATCGAGGGATCGGCGCCCCCCATCCGGGCCGCCACGGTGATTTCCTTGATCAGGCGCGTGAAAAGCTTGCCGCGCTTGGCGTCGGCGCGGTCCTTCTTGTGCTTAATGTTGGCCCATTTGGAATGACCGGCCATGCGGGGAGACTCCTTCTCGGTCGCCGGACCCCGGCCATGCTGGAGGGGCCCGGTGGGTATGCGGGGGATTGCAGTGCGGGCTGCGAAGCGCCGATTTTATCATTCGGGGTGCCCGGGGCCGGCGCAACTCGGACATAATTCCGGCAGGCGCATCCAACCGGCCGCCGCCCACCCTTTCCGATCCACCCGCCCGCAAGCCACGCCGAGCCATGAGCAACGCCCCTGACGCCTTCCCCGTCGCCCGCAGCGAGGGCCTGGAACTGAGCCTGCTGCTGCCCCTGGCCAACCGCCACGGCCTGATCACCGGCGCCACCGGAACCGGCAAGACGGTTTCGCTGCAGGTGCTGGCAGAGGGCTTTTCCAGGGCCGGTGTGCCGGTCTTCATGGCGGACGTCAAGGGCGACCTGGCGGGACTGTCGCAGCCGGGGGCCTCCAATCCAAAGATGAAGGCCCGCCTGGATCAGCTGGGCTGGCCGATGCCACCGTTTCGGGCCTTTCCGGTGGCCTTCTGGGATGTCTTTGGCGAGAAGGGCCATCCGATGCGGGCCACCGTCAGCGACATGGGGCCGCTGCTGCTGTCGCGGATGCTCGGCCTCAACGAGATCCAGGAAGGGGTGCTGCATCTGGTGTTCCGGATTGCCGATGAGCGTGGCCTGCTGCTGCTCGATGCCAAGGACCTGCGCGCCATGCTCCAGTGGGCGGGCGACAATGCCCGCGACTTCACCACCGAGTACGGCAACATCTCGGCGGCCTCGATCGGTGCGATCCAGCGCAGCCTGCTGGTGCTCGACGGCCAGGGCGCGGACCGTTTCTTTGGCGAGCCGATGCTCAACGTCGACGACCTGATGCAGACCGACCCGCAGGGCGCCGGTGTCATCAACGTGCTGGCTGCCGACCGGCTGCTCAATGCGCCGCGCCTGTATGGCGCCTTCCTGCTCTGGCTGCTGTCCGACCTGTTCGAGCGACTGCCCGAGGTGGGCGACCGCGACAAGCCGCGGCTGGTGTTCTTCTTCGACGAGGCCCACCTGCTGTTCAACGAGGCACCCAAACCCTTGCTGGAGAAGGTCGAGCAGGTGGTGCGCCTGATCCGCTCCAAGGGGGTCGGCGTCTACTTCGTGACCCAGAATCCGCTGGACATTCCCGATACCGTGCTGGGCCAGCTGGGCAATCGCGTGCAGCATGCCCTGCGGGCCTTCACGCCGCGCGACCAGAAGGCGGTGCAGGCGGCGGCCCAGACCATGCGGGCCAACCCGAAGCTGGATACCCAGCAGGTGATCGGCGAGCTGGGTGTGGGCGAGGCGCTGGTATCGCTGCTCGACGAGAAAGGCCGACCCGGCATGGTCGAGCGGGTTTTCATGCTGCCGCCGTCTTCGCGCATCGGACCGGTGACCACCGAGGAGCGCCAGTCGGTGATGGCCGGGTCGGTGCTGGCCGGCGTCTACGAGCAGACGCTGGACCGCGAGTCGGCCTACGAGAAGATCAAGGGGACCGGTCAGGCCCCGGCTGCTGCCCCCGGCGGCGCCACGCCCTCAGGGATTCCGCCGGGCGGCGTGGGCGAGCGGATCAAGGATGGCGTGCTCGATTCGCTGGGCGGGCTGCTCAAGGGCAATGGCCGCAAGGACTCGATCCTCGAGTCGGTGGCCAAGAGCGCGGCCCGCAGCATCGGCTCGCGTATCGGTTCGGCCATCGTGCGCGGGGTTCTGGGCTCGCTCGGGGGCCGGCGCTGAGGCCGCTTTCCGGGCGGAACGAATTTTTTGTTTACCGGGGGTGCGCCCCCATCAATGTCAGGAGTCAACATGGATTTCGGAATTCGCGGCAAGTGGGCCGTGGTGTGCGGTGCCAGCAAGGGCCTGGGCTATGGCTGTGCCGAGGCGCTGGCCGGTGAAGGGGTCAACCTGGTCATCAATGCGCGCACCGGGGCGGCACTGGAGGAGGCCGCCACGCGCCTGCGTGCCAAAGGGGTGACGGTGCATGCCGTGGCCTGTGACATTGCCACCGAGGCCGGTCGCAAGGCCGTGCTGGCCGCGGCCCCGCAGGTCGACATCCTGGTCAACAATGCCGGCGGCCCGCCCCCGGGCGATTTCCGCACCTTCACCCGCGAGGACTGGCTCAAGGCGATCGATGCCAAAATGCTGACTCCTATCGAACTGATCAAGGCCACCCTCGATCCCATGATCGAGCGCAAGTGGGGACGCATCGTCAACATCACCTCGAGTGCGGTGAAGGCCCCGATCGACATCCTGGCCCTGTCCAATGGCGCACGCTCGGGCCTGACCGGTTTCGTCGCGGGCGCCGCTCGCA
Source organism: Burkholderiales bacterium (assembly GCA_029977705.1). Lineage (GTDB taxonomy): Bacteria > Pseudomonadota > Gammaproteobacteria > Burkholderiales > Burkholderiaceae_E > JAPOKJ01. The sequence continues at coordinate 77,842 of JAPOKJ010000006.1, forward strand.
AGGTGGCGGTCCACAATGTCACCATCAACAACCTGCTGCCTGGCATGTTCTACACCGATCGCCTGAAGAACAACTTCATCACCCAGGCCAAGAACGCCAACACCGATGTGGCGGCCGCCGAGAAGGCCAGGTTGTCGACGATTCCGGCCGGCCGCTTCGGCACGGCCGAAGAGTTCGGCCAGATGTGCGCCTACATGTGCAGCAGCCAGGCCTCGTATTTCACCGGCCAGAACGTGCTGATCGATGGCGGTGCCTACCCCGGCACCTTCTGATCCCGCATCTCCTGAAGTCCTGCCACCCACTGCAACCCCGAAGGAATCTCTCATGAGCCAGACCCAGAAAGCGCGTGTCATCCGCATCGAGCAACCCGGCGGACCGGAAGTGATGAAACTGGTGGAGGTCGACCTTGGCCCGCCCGGACCGGGCCAGGTGCAGGTGCGCCATCATGCCTGCGGCCTGAACTACATCGATGTCTATTTCCGCACGGGTCTGTACCCCCAGCCGATGCCGGCCGGCATCGGCATGGAAGGGGCGGGCGTGGTGACGGCCGTGGGCGAGGGCGTCAGGCTGGTCAAGGTGGGCGACCGGGTCGCCTACTCCGGAGCGCCCACCGGCGCTTATTGCGACATCCGCAACATGCCCGAGAACAACCTGGTCAAGTTGCCCAAGAACATCGACTTCGATACCGGCGCGGCGATGATGCTCAAGGGCCTGACGGTGCAGTATCTGTTCCGGCGCACCTACAAGCTGCAAAAGGGCCAGACCATCCTGTTCCACGCGGCCGCCGGCGGGGTCGGCCTGATCGCGATGCAGTGGGCCAAGGCCCTGGGCGTGACCGTCATCGGCACGGTCGGCTCCAAGGACAAGGCGGCGCTGGCCAAGGCCCATGGCTGTGACCACATCATCATGTACAAGGAAGAGAACATCGTCGAGCGGGTGCGCGAGATCACCAAGGGCGCGATGGTGCCGGTGGTCTACGATTCGGTGGGCAAGGACACCTGGCAGGCCTCGCTCGATTGCCTGCAGCCCTTCGGCCTGATGGTCAGCTTCGGCAATGCCTCCGGTCCGGTGCCACCGGTGGCCCTGACCGCGCTCAAGGGCAGCCTGTATGTGACCCGCCCTTCGCTGATGGCCCATACCGCCAATCGCAGCTCGCTCGAGGAAATGTCGGCCGACCTGTTCAAGCTGGTCGGTGCCGGCAAGATCAAGATCCAGATCGACCAGCGCTATCCGCTCGAGCAGGCGGCGCAGGCCCACATCGACCTGGAAGGCCGCAAGACCACCGGTTCGACCCTGCTCATTCCCTGAGCCTGGCAAGCCCGCCATGAGCGATCAGGTCCTGGACGAGGACGCGCGCCGCTTTGCCAGCCTGGACCGGCTTTACGGCGCGGCGGGCCTGTCCCGCCTGCGTGCGGCGCGGGTCGTGGTGGTGGGCATCGGTGGCGTCGGCTCCTGGGCTGCCGAGGCGCTGGCGCGCAGTGGCATCGGCGCCCTTGACCTGATCGATCTGGATCACGTCGCCGAGTCCAACATCAACCGCCAGGTGCATGCCCTGGGCTCCACCCTGGGCGCAGCCAAGGTCGAGGCGATGCGTGAGCGCATCGCCGACATCGCGCCGCAGTGCCGGGTGCAGGCGATCGATGCCTTCGTCGAGACCGATAGCGCGGGCCAGTTGATCGATGCCGCTGCCGACGTCGTGATCGATGCCACCGATCAGGTGCGCGCCAAGGCCGCGATGGCGGCCCTGGCACACCAGCGCGGCCAGGGGCTGATCGTCTGCGGTGCTGCAGGCGGCCGCACCGATCCGCTGGCGCTGCGTGAAGAGGATGTGGCCCTGATCAAGGGCGATGCCCTGATCGCCAACCTGCGCGCGCGGCTGCGCCGCGAGTATGGCTTTGCGCGCGAACCCGGCCGCCGCTTCGGCCTGCGGGCGGTGTACTCGATCGAGCCCTCGGGCGGGCGGGGTGGCCTTGCCGCAGGGCAGGGCGGGGATGGCGCGCAGGGCATGAGCGCGGGGGCTGGCGCCCCGCTGGCCTGCGCCGGATACGGCTCGATCGTCACCGTGACGGCGGCCATGGGCCTGGCAGCGGCGAGCCTGGCAATGCGGATGATCCTGCATCCGGCCAAGAGCGCCTGATGCGCGAACGCCTGCTGCGGCTGACCCGCGCCGAGCCGGGCGAGTTGCGCGCCAGCCTGCTGGCGGCAGGTTATTTTTTCTGCCTGATCGCCGGCTACTACGTGATGCGTCCGATCCGCGACGAGATGGGCGTGCAGATTGGTGCGGGTCGCCTGAACGAGGTGTTCAGGGATGTCTTCCTGACCCTGCTGGTGATGGTGCCGCTGTTCGGCTGGCTGACACGGGTGGTGCCGCGGCGGCGCCTGCTGCCCTGGCTGTATGGCTTCTTTGCGCTCAACCTGCTTGCCTTCTGGTGGGCCTTTCACCTGACGGCCTCGCAACCGTCGCTGACGCCGGTATTGGCGCGGCTGTTTTTTGTCTGGGTCAGTGTCTTCAACCTGTTTGCGGTTTCGGTGTTCTGGAGCTTCATGGCGGATCTGTTCGATCTTGCCCAGGCCCGTCGCCTGTACGGATTCATCGCGGCCGGCGGAACGGCTGGAGCGCTGGCCGGGCCGGTGATCACCTCGAGCCTGGTGGGCCTGCTCGGGGCCAAGGGCCTGGTGCTGATCTCGGCCAGCTTCCTGGGGGCTGTCATCCTGTGCATCCTTGCCCTGCGCCGGCTCGGCGGGCGGGGCACGGGGGCGGCGGCCGACGAGGATGCAGCCCTGGGCGGCAGCATCTGGTCAGGCCTGATCGATGTGCTGCGCTCACCCTACCTGCTCGGTGTGGCCGCCTTCCTGATGCTCTATGCAGGCCTGTCGACCCTGCTCTATTTCCAGCAGGTCGAGTTGCTGCCGGCAGCGGTCAGTGATCCGCGCGAGCGCATCCGGCTGCTGTCCCTGGCCGATCTGGTGGTCAACCTGCTGACCCTGCTGATCCAGGTGCTGGCCTTTGGTGCCCTGATGCAGCGTCTGGGCATCGTGCTGATGCTGATGGCGCTGCCGGTGCTGTCGGTGTTCGGCTTTGCAGCCATGGCGATCTGGCCCGGGCTGCTGACCCTGATCGCCTTTGGCGTGCTGCGCCGCGCTGGCGAGTATGCGCTGAGCAAGCCGGCGCGCGAAACCTTGTTCAACGTGCTGCCCGCGCAGCAGAAGTACCGCGCCAAGAACGTGATCGACACGCTGGTTCACCGGGGCGGCGACACTTTGTCGGCGCAGGCCTTCGGTGCCCTCAAGGCGCAGGGCTGGCAGGCGCTGTCCTTCGCCTTGCTGGCTTTCGGACTGAGCCTGGTCTGGTCGGCGCTGGCCTGGCTGCTGGGACGTGCGGCCCGCCGGCGCCAGACGTCCGGGCAGCCCTGAGCCTCAGTCGGCGATCAGCAGGGTCTGGCCGGTGAAGACGATGCGGTTGCCGCCGCGCGCCTCCAGCGGATAGGCCGGCACATGGCGCGCATCGAGCCGCTGCAATTGCTCCTTGTCGATGCGGCGCGGTTGCGTGCGCACGACCTGTGAGTCGGGCAGCGGCTTTCGGCCGGACAGATGCTCATACAGGTTGTCCAGCGCCTGCAGGAAGTACGGATGCAGGGGTACGAAGCGTGTGGCCAGCCCCGCAAAGGCCGGATGGCCATTGAGGCCGTCGAAATGATGCGCGTGCGTCACCTCGATATAGCGCAGCCGGCTGTCGGCACCCTCGATCGCCTGGTTCAGCGCAAAGTAGGGGCGGGAGGAGTGGTTGACCGGCACCAGCGCATCGCTGCGTCCATGCACGATGATGGCCGGCTTGCCGTGCAGGTTGGCGCTGGCCCTGACCTCTTCCAGGCCCCGGCGCAGATCGAGGCCCTGACGCTGCCGCAGCGCCGTGCTGCCGGCCGCGCCCTGCGCCTGCAGCAGCGCACGCAGGCACAGGGCGCCATCGGCATTGAGGTCCTGGCGACGGGTGCTCGCCGACACGCTGAGCGCGTCCACGGTCGGGCCATTCGGATCGGCCTCATTGATGATCGCCAGGCCGCTGGTGGGCACGATGCCACTGCTGTTGCCGTGCATGCCGGCCAGCACTTCGGGCGGTGCCTGGACCGGCTTTCCGGCGGGCAGCGCCGCACCGGCATAGCCGAAGCCGCACAGCTCGTCGACGACGCTGGCGCGCGCGTAGCTCATCGCGTAATTGACGGCGATGCCCGGCGTGGCCAGCGCGTAGTGACTCGCGATCAGGATATCCGACTCGGGCAACCAGCCGCTCTGGTGCAACAGGGCCAGGGCTTCCTCGGCCTGCGCCGGTGGCGTATCCGTCTTGAGCAGGCCGGCGGCGCGCAAGGCCTGACAGCGACCGGCAGCGCGCGGGGGCGGAATCAGGGCCAGGCCGGGGGCGCTGCTGAGCGAGGGCGCGTAGGCGGCACAGGGCTGATACAGGTTGGCCAGGGTGATGTAGTCGAACAAGGGCAGGCCGAAGCGCTCGATGGGGCGCGAGCCCTGTTCGATGCGGATCATTCGCGTCATCGCGGGCTGCACCTGGGGCTCACTGGCAACCACCCCGTCGATCAGGCCGGCAAGGTCGAGTTCGGCGGCCCGCAGCACGGCGCCGCCACCGTTGGAGACACCGGCGGCCATCACCAGGGTGTTCTGCGCCGTGAGACGGACCGGCTTGAAGCCTTGTTCGTTGGGCGTGACCAGTTCCTCATTCATCGCCCACAGGCCGAAACGGATGGCGGCCAGGACATCGCGGCCCCAGTCCTTCTCGGGATTTTGCTGCGAGTGGGCATGCTTGATCGCATGGCGGCCGGGATGCTCGGCGGCCCAGGCGCTGCGACGCCCTGGGAGCAGGTCGGCGACGAACTGGGCGCTGCGCGCCTTGCCCTGTCCCTCCAGCACCTCGCCCTGCAGGCCGATCACCCGGTCGCGTGAAAGGTCATGGGCACCGGGTCCGGTCCCCTTGTCGGTGTAGGCCACTGCGCAGCCCTTCTTCAGGCCCCATTCGCCGGCCATGCCGATCGCTCCGTAGACGCCGCGCGAGCCGGAGGACGGAGCCGCCACCAGACAGGGGCGGGCGCTGTTGAAACGCGCCGGGATCTGCACCATCAGGGTCACGTTCTTCTGGCCGCTGCCATCGTCCGCAAATGCCAGGTATTCGACGCCGGCGATCAGGCCCTCGCCGGGCTGCACCTGGCCGTTGCCATCGACATTGGGCCCGTGCAGACGGCCATAGCCGCCGGCCTCCTGCATGTCGTGCGCTGCCCGATAGTTGGTGTGGATGGCGCGACGACGCAACTCGGCGGCCGTGGGCCGCAGGGGATCGGCAAAGGCGGGGGTCTGGTCCGAGCCCAGCCCGGTCTTGCCCAAGCCTGCGGTCAACAGGTCGTCGCTCACCCCGTCATAGGAGGTACGCACGATGCTGTGCACGAAGCCCGGCTTTTCGTTGGGCGGGGCGGGCGGCTGCCGGTTCAACACCTGCGGTACCGGTATGTTCAGGCGATCAGCCACCGTGCAGCCTGCCGCCAGCAGGCACAGCAGCAGCAGCGCGGCACGGGGCCGGCGCAGGCGCATCGCAAGGGGGTGGACGGGGGTCGGCCGGGCAGGGCGGGTGGGGCAGGGGGGCAGCATGCGCCGATCATCGCCCAAAAAGCCGGCCCCGGGAAGGCATCCGTGCACATCCAGGCCCGTCCTCTCAGGGCCTTTCCTCTACACTTGACGCAGCTGTTGCCAGCCACCGACGACCCCTGCGAGATCCCACGGAGACCCCCTCATGAGCACCGCCACCGACATCACCCGCGCCGCCAACCTGGCCTTCAGCGAGCAGATGCCCCCCGAGGATGGTCAGGATTTTGCGGATGCCCGTGCCGGCTTCATTGGCACCTGGGATGAGCCGGTCATCAAGGATCCCGAGGGCCGCGTGGTCTGGAACTTTGCGCAATACGATTTTCTCGAGGCGGAGCAGGCCCCCGATACGGTCAACCCGAGCCTGTGGCGGCAGGCGCGCCTGAACCGCATCCATGGCCTGTTCAAGGTCTGCGAGCGCATTTATCAGGTGCGCGGATTCGACATCGCCAACCTGTCGATCATCGAGGGCGATACCGGCCTGATCCTGATCGATCCGCTGACCACGGTGGATGTGGCGCGGGCAGCCCTGGCCCTGTATCTGCGGCATCGGCCAGCCCGGCCGATCGTGGCAGTCATCTACACCCACAGCCACGTGGACCACTATGGCGGTGTCAAGGGGGTGATCAGCCAGGCGCAGGTCGATGCCGGGCAGGTGCAGGTCATCGCACCCTCGGGCTTCCTGCAGGAGGCCGTATCGGAAAACCTGATCGCCGGACCGGCGATGCAGCGGCGCGCCCTGTACCAGTTCGGCCCCCTGATTCCAGCGGGGGTCGAGGGGCAGGTCGATGCCGGCCTGGGCAAGGTGACGGCGCGGGGCGTGGTCTCGCTGATCGCGCCCACCGTGGAAATCCGTGAGGAGGTCGAGACCCATCGCATCGATGGCGTCGAGATCGTCTTCCAGCTGACGCCCGAGACCGAGGCGCCGGCCGAGATGCATCTGTTCTTTCCGCAGATGCGGGCCCTGAACACGGCCGAGAACGTCACCCACCTGATGCACAACCTGTTGCCGATCCGCGGGGCGCAGGCGCGCAATGCATTGGCCTGGAGCAAGTCCATCGACCACGCCCTGCGGCACTATGCGCCGCATGCGGACCTGGTCTTTGCCCAGCACCACTGGCCCAAGTTCGGCCAGGCCCGTATCACCGGCCTGCTGGCCAAGCAGCGCGACCTGTACCGCTTCATGCATGACCAGGCGGTGCGCCTGATGAACAAAGGGCTGACCGCGGTCGAGATTGCGGAAACCATCCGCCTGCCGCACAGCCTGTCCAACGAATTCCATCTGCGCGGCTACTACGGGGCTCTGGTGCACAACGTCAAGGCGGTCTATCAGCGCTACCTGGGCTGGTATGACGCCAATCCGGCCAATCTGAATGCCCTGCCACCGGCCGATTACGCGGCCAAGCTGGTCGAGTACATGGGGGGTGCCGAGGCCGCCCTGCAGCGTGCCCGCGCCGACTTCGACAAGGGCCAGTATCGCTGGGTGGCGCAGATCGCCAACCATCTCGTGTTTGCCGATCCTTCCAACCAGGCGGCGCGCGACCTGTGCATCGCTGCCTTCGAGCAGATGGCCTTCCAGGCCGAGGCCTCGACCTGGCGCAACGCCTACCTGCAGGGGGCCATCGAGATGCGCCAGGGCGCGCCGCGCCAGGCGATGCGGGCAGCCGGCGGCGGCGACTCGGTCAAGGCGCTGCGCAGTGACATGATCTTCGACATGCTCGCCATCCGTGTCCTGCCCGAGAAGGCCGAAGGACGGCACCTGGTCATCAACTGGCACTTCAGCGACAGTGGCGACAAGGTGGCCAGCAACCTCGAGAACTGCGTGCTCAGTTACCGCCTTGATTGCGAGCGCGCCGATGCCCAGACGCAGGTGCGCATGCCGCGCGCGGCCCTGGTGGCCGTGATGACCCGCCAGGCCAGCCTTGACGAACTCGTCACCAAGGGCGTGCTGGTCATCGAGGGCCGTCGCGAGGCTCTGGGCGAGTTGTTCGGGATGCTCGACGAGTTCGGTGTGATGTTCAACATCGTCGAGCCCTGATTTTCAGGGCAGGATTCAGGTGGCCAGGGTGACTTCCGCCTTCTGGCGTCGTGCGATCACCGGCCAGTCCCAGTCGATGCCCAGGCCAGGTTCGTCCGGCGGAATCGCGAAGCCATCGTGCACCTGGATGCTGCTGCGCGTCACCTCGTCCAGCTGCGGGATGTACTCCACCCAGGGGGCATTCGGGACGGCAGCGCACAGGCTGACATGCAATTCCATCAGGAAATGCGGACATACCGGCACGTTGAAGCCCTCGGCCAGGTGTGCGGTCTTGATCCAGGGCGTGATGCCGCCGATGCGGGCCACATCGGGCTGAACGATCGAGCAGGCCCCCTGCTCGAGGTATTCGCGGAATTGGGACAGGTGGTACATCGATTCGCCCACTGCCACCGGAATGCGGGTGTGGCGACGCAATTGCACATGGCCGCTGACATCCTCGGCGGGCAGGGGCTCCTCGATCCAGCCCAGATCCAGTCCGTCGAAGGCATGGGCCCGGCGCACCACCTCGCTGCGATTGAAGCCCTGGTTGGCATCGGTGAACAGGTCAAAGCCGGGGCCCACTGCCTGGCGCACGGCGGCGAGACGGGCCACGTCTTCGGACACATGGGGGCGACCGATCTTGATCTTGGCACCGCGAAAACCCTGCGCCTGGGCCTGCAGTGTCTGGTCGACCAGTTCCTCGGGGCTCAGGTGCAGCCAACCGCCCTCGGTGGTGTAGACCGGCACGCGCGGCTGGGCGCCGCCGAGCAATTGCCACAGCGGCAAACGCTGGCTGCGGGCGCGCCAGTCCCACAGGGCGGTATCGACGCAGGCCAGGGCCAGGCTGGTGATGGCGCCCACGGCGGTGGCATGGGTGTGGAAGAACAAGTCCTTCCAGATCGCCTCGATCAAGACCGGGTCGCGGCCCAGCAGGCGCGGCGCCAGATGGTCCTTGAGCAGGGCCATCACCGAGGAGCCCCCGGTGCCGATGGTGTAGGCATAGCCGGTGCTGAGCAGGCCGTCGCTGGTGTGCAGTGAAAGCAGGATCGTCTCCTGGGTCACGAAGGACTGGATGGCGTCGGTGCGCAGCACCTTCGGGGGCAGGTCGATCTGTCGCAGGGTGATGCGTTCGATGAGCGTGGGCATGGCGGCCTCTGGTCGTGGGGAGATCACCCGGCAGCTCTGGCGCGGGCCTGTGCTTGTCAGCATGACATGAAACCGGCCGGACATGAAGCGAAATGGAACCCGGCTTGACGCAGCCCGACGCAGCGGGGACACTGCGGCCTGATTGGTCTGACCAGATTGGTCTGACCAGATGGGCTTGCTGCCCTGCCGATGCAAACCCGTTACTCCCGTCCTTTGCCGCCATCAACGCCCGCCGTGCCTATCCCTTCCGTCGAACCGCAGCGCCTGTACCGCCAGATTGCCGATCAGCTGGCGCAGCGCATCCGTGCCGGCTCGTTCGGAATCGGTGATCGCCTGCCGGCCGAGCGCGACCTGGCCCGGCAAATGGGCGTCAGTCGCCCCTCGGTGCGCGAGGCCCTGATCGCACTGGAGGTCGAGGGCCTGGTCGAGGTGCGCACCGGCTCGGGGGTCTATGTACAGGCCCGCCAGGCACGCAGCCCGGCCGTCGGCACGGCCCGCGACGAATGGGGGCCGCTCGAGCTGATCCGTGCCCGGCAGGTCGTCGAGGGTGAGGTCGCGGCAATGGCCGCCCGCCAGGCCCGGCGCAAGGATGTCAGCGCCATGAAGCAGGCCCTGCAGCGGATGCGGGACGACGCCGCAGCCGGCGTCATGCCCTTGCAGGGCGATCGGGACTTTCATGCCGCGATTGCAGCGGCCTGTGGCAATGCCGTGCTGGCCGAGACCGTCCAGTCCTTCTGGGATTCGCGGCGCGGGCCGGTGTTTGCGCGATTGGGCGGCCATTTCGAAACCGCCGCGTCCTGGCGCAAGGCCGTCGATGAGCACGAGGCGGTGCTGGCGGCCATCCAGGCGCATGAGCCGGAAGACGCGCGCCGCTGCATGCAGGAACATCTGGACCGGGCCCATGCCCGTTTCAGTGTCAGCTGGCGTAAAGTCCGATCAAGATCCTGATTTGAAGAGGGGGCCGGCCGTGCCGGCACCCGTCCTGTTCCACCTGTGAGGAGACCATGATGAGCAAACGAATGATGATGAAATGGGCGTTGGGTGCAATGGCCACGGCCTGTGCAATGGGCGCCACCGGCATGGCCCAGGCCCAGACCAAGCTGAAGTGGGCCCATGTCTACGAGACCAGCGAGCCGTATCACACCGAATCGGTGTGGGCTGCCGAGGAAATCAAGAAGCGCACCGGCGGGCGCTACGAGATCCAGGTCTTTCCCGCCTCGACGCTGGGCAAGGAGACCGACATCAACCAGGGCCTGACCCTGGGCACGGTGGATATGATCATCTCCGGCCCCAGCTTTGCGGCGCGCAGCTATCCGCGCATTGGCGTGGCCTACTATCCGTTCATCTTCCGTGATGCCGACCACCTGATTGCCTACAGCAAGAGCGCGGTGTTCAAGGAGATGATCGACGGCTACCGCGCCAAGACTGGCATCCAGACACTGGCCTACACCTACTACGGGGCGCGCCACACGACGGCACAGAAGGCCTTCACCGACTGCGCCGGCATGAAGGGGCTGAAAATCCGCGTGCCCGATGTGCCGGCCTATCGCGCCACGCCTGAGGCCTGCGGCGCCAATCCGACCCCGATTGCCTTTGCCGAGGTCTATCTGGCCCTGCAAAACGGTACGGTCGATGCCCAGGAAAATCCCCTGACCACGATCGAGGCCAAGAAGTTCTATGAGGTCCAAAAGCACATCATGCTGACCGGCCACATCGTCGATGGCCTGACCACCCAGGTGGCCCCGCACGTGTGGAACAAGCTCAGTGATGCCGACAAGAAGGTCTTCACCGACGTGGCTCTCGAAGCCGCAGCCCGTGCCACCAACCAGATCAAGAAGCGTGAGGCCGAACTGATCGACGAGTTCAAGAAGAAGGGCCTGGGCGTGCATGCCATCAACCGCCAGAGCTTTGTCGATGCCGTGCTCAAGGCCAAGACGGTCGAGTCGCTGGGCTATGACAAGAAGGACTACGATCGCATCGTGGCGATCAAGTAAGGTTTGACGGCCGATGAGGCCTTGCTGCCGCTGGCGGCAAGGCCACGCCTCCTTGTTGATGCCGTGCGCGGTCCCTGACGGGTGGCGCACGCAACCGATTGCTCCAGGTGCGCCATGCAAGCTGAACATTCCCCTGCCCAGAGCCAGAAGATCGTCGGCGACGACGGTCAATTCCATGTCGAGGACGAAGCCGTCGATTTTTCGGGAACGCAGGCCGAGGCCTGGATCGCCCTGGGCTTTTTCTGGCTGCTGGGAGCCACCGTGCTGCTGCAGTTCGTGACCCGCTATGTGCTCAATGACTCGGCCGCCTGGACCGAGGAGATCGCACGCTACCTGCTGATCGCCACCGTCTTCGTGGGTGCGGCGGTCGGGGTGGCCAAGAACAATCACATCCAGGTCGATTTCTTCTACCGCTTCATGCCCAAGCAGGCGGCCCGTGCGATGGCCCTGCTGGTCGATGTGCTGCGGGTGCTGTTCTTTGGCGCCACCGTGGTGCTCACCTGGATGATGATGCAGAAGATGGACAACTACAAGATGACCATCGTTGATCTGCCGATGAACATCGTCTATGGGGTCTGCCTGTTCGGCTTTGCCGCGATGTTCCTGCGCTCCCTGCTGGTGGCCCGGGTGCACTGGCAACGCGGCTACTCGGTGCTCGAGCGCCCCGAGTCCACCATGCTCGATCGCTGAGGGTCCTCATGCTGAAAATCATCTTCCTGGGTTTCATGGCGACCGGTCTGCCGGTAGCCATCGCCATGGCTGGCGCCTCGCTGGCCTATATCCTGTGGAGCGGCAACCTGCCGCCCTTCGTCGTCATTCACCGGATGATCTCCGGCATCGACAGCTTCCCCCTGCTGGCCGTACCCTTTTTCATCCTGGCCGGCAACCTGATGAACAACGCCGGCATCACGACCCGCATTTACAGTTTCGCGCTCGCCCTGGTCGGCTGGATGAAGGGAGGGCTGGGCCATGTCAACGTGGTCGGCTCGGTCATCTTTGCCGGCATGAGCGGCACCGCCATCGCCGATGCTGCAGGTCTGGGGACCATCGAGATCAAGGCAATGCAGGAACACGGCTATGACACCGAGTTTGCAGTCGGGGTTACCGCCGCTTCCGCCACGCTCGGACCGATCATTCCGCCCAGCCTGCCCTTCGTGATCTACGGCATGATGGGCAATGTCAGCATCGGCGCATTGTTCCTGGCGGGTATCCTGCCGGGGGTTTTCATGGCGCTGGCCATGATGGCCACGGTGGCCTATTTCGCGCACAAGCATGGCTGGGGGGCCGACATCAAGTTCGAGTGGCCCAAGGTCATCAAGGCCCTGACCGAACTGGCCGTGGTCCTGGCCTGGCCCCTGGTGCTGTGGGCGCTGGTCACCTACCTGAACACGCCGCCGCAGGCCACAGTCCTTGTCGGACTGATCGCCCTGTTTGCCGCCGACAAGATCTTCCGCTTCCAGGCTGTGTTGCCGATCCTCACGCCGGTGCTGCTGATCGGCGGCATGACCACCGGCATCTTCACGCCCACCGAAGGCGCGATCGCCGCCTGCATCTGGGCGATGGTGCTCGGCTTTGTCTGGTACCGTACGCTCAGTTTCCGGATGTTCGTCAAGGTCTGTCTCGATACCGTCGAGACCACCAGCACGGTCTTGTTCATCGTCGCGGCCGCCAGCATTTTCGGCTGGATGCTGACCGCCACCGGCGTCACCTCCGCCATCGCCGCCTGGGTGCTCGAGTTCACCCGCAACCCGAACGTGTTCCTTCTGATGGCCAACCTGCTGATGCTGTTTGTCGGCTGCTTTCTCGAGCCAACCGCCGCCATCACGATCCTGGTGCCGATCCTGTTGCCGATCTGCCAGCAACTGGGTGTCGATCCGATCCACTTCGGCCTGGTGATGGTGCTCAACCTGATGATCGGCCTGCTGCATCCCCCGATGGGCATGGTGCTGTTCGTGCTGGCCCGCGTCGCCCGACTGAGCGTCGAGCGCACCACCATGGCGATCCTGCCCTGGCTCGTGCCTTTGCTGGGCAGTCTGATCCTGATCACCTATTTCCCCTCCCTGGTGCTGTGGCTGCCCAAGATGTTCTACAAGTAGGGCAGGGCCTTGCAATGACGCCGTCGGACAGCGGCCTGCCCGGGCGCCTTGCACCGGCCCGCCTGGCGACACTGGCCGGCCAGGGCGTGCAGGTACCGGCGCATCTGCTGCGTGAAACAGCCGGCCCGATGCAGCCGCCTGCGCAGCAACCCGGTGTCGTTCATCTCGGCCTGGGCGCCTTTCACCGTGCCCACCAGGCGCTGGTCTTCGACACCCTGCTCTCGCAAGGCGATCCGCGCTGGCAGGTCTTCGGTGTGGCGATGCGCCAGGCGAGCCAGCTGCAGGCGCTGGCGGCCCAGTCCTGGCTGTATGCGGTGAACATCGCCGATCGGGACGGCGAGCACTGGCGCATCGGTGGCGCCTTGTGCGGGGCTGCGCTGGCCAGCCAGGAGCCGGCGCGCGTGGTGGCGGCGATCGCCGCGCCGGGCACGCGCTGGGTCACCCTGACCGTCACCGAGAAGGGCTATGGCCCCGCCCTGCACGGCCTGCTGCTGGATGGCCTGCGGGCCCGTCGCGAGGCCGGCGGGAAGGGACTGACCATCGCCAGTTGTGACAACCTGCAGCGCAATGGCCGTCGCCTGGAACAGCAACTGCTCGCGGCTGCCCGATTGGCAGAACCGGCGCTGGCCGACTGGATCGCGCTGCACGTGGCTTTCCCGGACAGCATGGTCGATCGGATCGTGCCGGCCGCGACGCCAGCACTGTTGACGCGTGCCGCCCAGGCGTTGCGCGTGCGTGACGAGGCTGCGCTGGCAACCGAGGGTTTCTGGGAATGGGTGATCGAGGACCGCTTTGCCGATCCCACCGATGCGGCTGTGCTGGCCGGTGCCGGCGTCACCGTGGTGCCCGATGTCGGACCCTACGAAACCGCCAAGCTGCGCATGCTCAATGCCAGCCACAGTGCCCTGGCCTGCATCGGTACGCTGGCCGGCATGGCCACGGTCAGCGATGCCGTGGGGCATGCGCCGCTGCGTGGCTACCTGCTCGATCTGATGGATCTCGAGGTCGCACCGACACTGCAGCGGCCCGATCTGGTGGGCTATCGTGAGAGCCTGCTGGAGCGTTTTGCCAATCCCCACCTGCACCATCGCCTGCTGCAGATCGCCAGCGACAGCTCGCAAAAGATTCCGCAGCGCTGGGTCCCCACCATCGAGGCCAGCCTGCAGGCGGGCCGCTTGCCACAGCGCCTGGCATTTGCCGCGGCGGCCTGGATGCACCTGTCGCTGGGACGCGATGCGCAGGGCGAGCCCCTGCCACTGAGCGATCCGATGGCGCAACCGCTTCAGGCGCTGGCGCTGCAGCATGCCGGTGATGCGCGGGCCAGCGTGCAGGCCCTGGGTGGCCTGCCTGCGATCTGGGGCACACTCCTGCCACAGCATGGCGCCTGGCGCGAGGCGGTGGCCGGGCACTGGCAGCGCATCCATGACAGGGGGGTGCTGGCCGCGCTTGCGGCCCTGACCGCCCCTGACACCCCGATGGCCCCCATGGCCCCGACGGCCCCGACAGCCCGCCCTGATGCCTCCACAGGACCCTGAACCATGAAGATCCGCAATGCCCGCGTCATTGTCTGCAACCCCGGACGCAACTTCGTCACCCTGAAGATCGAAACGGACGAGGGCCTGTACGGCATCGGGGATGCCAGCCTGAACGGGCGTGAACTGGCCGTGGCCAGTTACCTGAACGACCATGTCATTCCTTGCCTGATCGGCCGCGACCCGGCGCAGATCGAGGATATCTGGCAGTACCTGTACCGGGGGGCCTACTGGCGGCGCGGACCGGTCACCATGAGTGCCATCGCTGCAGTGGATACCGCCTTGTGGGACATCAAGGGCAAGGCGGCCAACATGCCGCTCTACCAGTTGCTGGGGGGACGCAGCCGTACCGGGGTGATGGTCTACGCGCATGCCAATGGGCCGGATATCGGTGCCACCGTCGATGAGGTGCTGCGTCACAAGGAAATGGGCTACATCGCCATCCGGGCCCAGTCCGGTGTGCCCGGGCTCGACAAGGTCTACGGCGTGGCCAAGGGCCAGCGCTTCTATGAGCCCGCCGATGGCCCCCTGCCCAGCGAGCATGACTGGAGCAGTGAGAAATACCTGCGCCACACGCCCCGGCTGTTCGATGCCGTGCGCCAGGCGGTCGGCCCTGACATCCACCTGCTGCACGACGTGCATCATCGGCTGACACCGATTGAGGCGGCGCGTCTGGGCAAGGCGCTCGAGCCCTACGAATTGTTCTGGATGGAAGACCCGACCCCGGCCGAGAACCAGGACGCGTTCCGGCTTATCCGCGAACACACCACCACGCCGATCGCGGTGGGCGAGATCTTCAACACCATCTGGGATTGCAAGGCCTTGATCGAAAACCAGTGGATCGACTATATCCGTGCGACCGTGGTGCATGCCGGCGGCATTACCCACCTTCGGCGCATTGCCGATCTGGCCTCGCTCTATCAGGTGCGCACCGGCTGTCACGGGGCCACCGACCTGTCACCGGTATGCATGGGGGCGGCCCTGCACTTCGATACCTGGGTCCCCAATTTCGGCATCCAGGAACACATGCCGCATGTGCCGTTGACCGACGAGGTGTTTCCGCACGATTACCGTTTCGACAAGGGCTTCATGCACTGTGGTGAAAGCCCTGGCCATGGCGTGGATATCGATGAGAAGCTGGCAGCCCGTTTCCCCTATGAGCGCGCCTATCTGCCGGTCAACCGCCTGCAGCACGACGGCACCCTGTGGAACTGGTAGTCAGCCGGTGCATGAGGTAATCTTGCGCCCATCGTCAGGCAAGCATGCCCGACACGAACGGAGATATTTCATGAAACGACGCCAGATCCTGCAAGCCGGTGCCTCGGCCCTGCTGCTGCCCGGCGCTGCCATTGCCCAGGACAAGTACCCGAGCAAGCCGATCACCTGGGTCTGCCCCTACGGCGCCGGTGGCAATGCCGATCTGCGCTCGCGCCAGGTCGGCAAGGTGATGAGCCAGATCCTGGGTCAGCAGATCGTGGTCGACAACAAGGCGGGCGCCGGCGGCAACATCGGTACCGACCTGATTGCCAAGGCCAAGCCGGACGGCTATGTCATCGGCATGGGCAACTTCGCACCCCTGGCGGTCAACCATGCCTTGTTCAAGAAGCTGCCCTTCGATCCCTTCAAGGACCTGATTCCGATCTGCCTGATCGAGAAGGGTCCGCTGGTACTCACCGTGCGGCCGGACTCGCCCTACAAGAGCGTCAAGGATCTGGTGACGGCTGCCAAGGCGGCTCCTGGCAAGCTGATCTATGCCTCGGGTGGCATCGGCGGCTCGCATCACCTGAGCGCCTCGCTGTTCGAGCATGTGGCCGGCATCGACATGACGCACACCCCCTACAAGAGTGGCGCGGCAGGCGCGACCGACCTGATGGGCGGGCATGTTCAGTTGATGTTCGAACAGATGTATGCCGCACTGCCCTCGATCAAGGGCGGCAAGATGCGGGCGCTGGCCATCACCAGCAGGACGCGCTCGGCGGTGCTGCCGGATGTGCCGACGATGGCCGAGCAGGGCTATCCCGAGGTCGAGGTGCTCAACTGGCAGGGCCTGATCGGCCCCAAGGGCCTGCCCCCCGCCATCATCCAGCAGCTCAATGCCGCCTGCAACAAGGCCTTGCAGGACCCCGAAGTCAAGGACAAGATGATTGCCCAGGGCAACGAAGTCGGTGGCGGCACCCCCGAGCAGTTCGCCGCCCTGATCAAGACCGAGGCGCCGCGCTGGGGCAAGGTCGTGCGCGACGCGAAGATCGAACCGGAGTGATCCGCTTCAGGCCGCTTTCAGGCCCTCGAGTGCATCGAGCCGCTCGAGGTGCCAGTTCTCGTCGCCCAGGAAATTGACCGAGGCGGCCAGTCGCTTGTAGTAATGACCGACCACGTAGTCGTCGGTCATGCCGATGGCGCCATGCAATTGCACGCCGTCCTCGCCGACCAGTCGCCCCTGGTTGCACAGAAAGGCCTTGGCCACAGAGACCATGCGGCTTCGCGTGGCGGCATCGCCTTGCAGGGCATCGAGCGCCGCATCGGTGACCGAGCGCAACTGCTGGGCCGTCACCCACAGGTCCACGAGACGGTGTTGCACCACCTGGTTGGAGGCAACGCTGCGGCCGAACTGCTTGCGCTGCAGGGTGTAGTCGCGCGTGATGTCGATCAGCCGGTCCATGGCACCCACGCATTCGGCACATTGCATCACAATGGCGCGATCCAGTGCGGCTTCGACCCAGGACCAGGCCTGGTCATCCTGGTCGATACGGGCGCTGGCAGGAACCGCCACATCCTGAAGGACCAGTTCACTGAGCAAGCGACCGTCGTAGCTGGGCAGTGATCGCTGCTGCAGGCCGGTGGCGCTGGCCGGCACCAGGAACAGGCCCAGGCCGGCCCGTTCACGCGCGCCGCCTGTCAGCCGCGCCAGCACGATCAATTGACCCGCCTGCGCACCGCCCAGGACCAGGGTCTTGTGACCCTGAAGCACGAAGCCTTGCGGCGTTGCCAGCGCCTGCGTGCGGACATCGAAGGCATCGTGACGGCCCTGGCGCTCGAAGGCGGCCAATGCCACGCGTTCCTCGCCCTGGGTGACGCGGGCCAGCAGGCTCGAGGCGGCCGGCGCGCTCGAAGCCGCCAGCACCGGCGCGGCCAGCGCTATGCAGCCCAGCCAGGGCTCGAGCGTCAGGGCGCGGCCCAGTTGCTCGGCCACCAGGGCTGCCTCCTGCACGCCGCCAAAGCCACCAGCCTCTTCGGGCAGGCCCAGCCCGAGCCAGCCCATCTCGGCCATCTCGGCCCAGCACTCCCTGGAAAAGCCCTCGGCGCTGGCACGGATCGCCTTGCGCTGTTCGGTGCTGTAGCGGCGCTCGATCCACTTGCGGGCGGCATCGACCAGCATGCGCTGGTCATCGTCGAGCAGGCTGTCCTGCGCTTTTGAAATCAGGGTCATGATGCGCGTGCTCTCAAAGGTCGAGGACTTGCTTGGCCAGCAGGTTGTGCTGGACTTCGCTGCTGCCGCCGGCGATGGTGTAGCCGCGGCTGACAAAGCGGCGCGAGGCGGCCGTGATGGCGTACTCGTTGCGCGGCGGCAGGCCTTGTGGATGGGGGTCATCCAGTTGCGGCCAGGCCGGTCCCCACTGCGAGTGCGCGGCCTTGTCATAGGGCAGGCTCTCGGGCCCGATCGCATCGACGGTGAGGTTTTCCATGTCCTGCACCAGACGGCTGCCCACCAGCTTTAGCATGCCGACGTCCGGACCCAGGCCCTCGCCGGATTCGGCAATGCGGCGATAGCGCATCACGGTGGCCGCCAGGGTCTCGAGCCGCACCTCCAGTTCGCGGTAACGCCTGCGGAACCAGGGACGGTCGCGCAGCAGCACACCGGCCTCGTGCACCGTCTCGCCCACCCGTTGCAGGCGAGCCAGTCGCCGGCGGTTCTCGCCCACCCGTGACAGGTTCAGGCGTTCATGGTCGAGCAGGCCCTTGGCCACGGTCCAGCCCTGGTTTTCCGCGCCCACGCGCAGATCGACCGGCACCTTGACGTTGTCAAAGAACACCTGGTTGAAATAGCGCCAGCCATGGATGCCGATGATCGGTTGCACCGATACACCGGGCAGTTTCATGTCGATCAGCAGGGCACTGATTCCCAGCTGCGGTTTGGCCTGCGGGTCGGTGCGCACCAGACAGAATATCCAGTCCGAGTTGTGCGCATTGGAAGTCCAGATCTTGCTGCCGTTGACGATGTAGTGATCGCCCTCGCGCACGGCCCGGGTCGACAGGGAGGCCAGATCGGAGCCGGCGTTGGGCTCGGAGTACCCCTGGCACCAGACCTCCTCGAGTGAGACCATGCGCGGCAGGAAGCGTTGCTGCTGCTCGGGGGTGCCATAGGTGATCAGGATCGGCCCTACCATTTCGAAGGTCAGGCCATTGCCCTCGGGGGCATCGTTGATCGACATCTCCTCGAGGAAAATGGTGCGCTGCTCGGGGCTCCAGCCCGGGCCCCCCCACTTCACCGGCCAGCTGGGCGCGATCCAGCCCTTGTCTCGCAGCCGAACCTCCCACTCGCGTTTCTCGCTGCGGCTCAGCTCGACGCCCAGACGCACCTTCTCACGAACCACCTCGGGCAACTGTGTGCGCACGAAGTCGCGCACCTCCAGACGAAAGGCCTGCAAGTCCATCATTTCACCTTTGCGGGCGCGACGGCGCCCGTTTTGGCCAGGGGATCATGCGCCTGGACCGCATCGAACCAGTCACGCGGCGAGCGCAAGGCACTGGCCGCCCTCATCGAACTCTTGATCCTGCTCACGCCATCGGACGGGAAGGCGGCGATACGTTCGGCCAGGGCCCGGGCCCTGGCCACCACCTGGTCATCCGGTGCCACCTCGGTGGCGATGCCCAGGCGCAGCAGTTCCGGACCGGCCACCCGGTCACCGAGCAAGGTCAGCCGCGCCGCAACCGCCTCATTGAAGCGCAGCAGCAACCAGGCCATGTTCTTGGGTGCGCCCATGCCGATCTGCACCTCGCCCACCTGCAGGAAGGCGGTCTCGCCGGCCACCAGCAGGTCGGGGGCCAGGGCGAGCGCCGCACCGCCATTGATGGCGTAGCGCTCGAGCGCTCCGATCAGCACCTTGCGGCTTTCCGCCAGTGCACAGTGCACCTCGTGCCAGCGCGCATGGAAACCGGCCACCCAGTCAGGCTTGGGCTCGGCATTGAAGGCTTTCAGGTCCAGCCCCGAGCAATAGGCGCCGCCAGCGCCGCGCAGCACGATGGCCCGGATCTGTGCATCGCCGTTCAGATCCTGCAGGGCTGCCAGAAAGTCCTCGGCGAAGGGGCCATCGATCGCGTTCTTGCGCTCGGGCCGGTTGAAGATGAGTTCGGCCCAGCCGTTGTGGCGCTCGACCTTGACGTTGTCAGCCATGTACAGGTTCCTTCAGAGAAATTCGCCGATCAGCTGTGCCAGGGCTTCGGGCTGGTCATGATGCACGTTGTGGCCGGCGTCCTCGATGTGCTCGATGCGCAGGTCCTGGTAGGCCGCCATGCGGGCATCGAAATCCTCGGGGTTCATCGTCAGCCTTTGCCACAGTCCTGACTGTGCGCCATCGATCCACAAGGTGCTGGCCTGTGTCTGGCGCCAGATGGCGATGATCTCGTCCTGGGTCAGGGGCAAGGGATTGATGCGCTTGTGGGCAGGATCTGCGCGCCGCACGACGCCACCCTCGGCCTCATCGAGCTTGCCCCAGTGCTGCACGATGAAGCGGGCGCGCTCGTCCGTCAGGCGATGATTTTCCGATTGCATGCGCAGCGCAAACTCGTCGAAGTCGACATAGGGGCGTTGCGGCGTGTCGTCATGCAACTGGGCCAGCCACTTGGCCAGGCGCCTTGGCGCGGGATCCTGGCGCATCGAAGGCGGGCCGAAGCCATCGACATTGACCAGGTGGCTGACCCGATCCGGGCGCAGGCCGGCATACACCGAGGCGATCGATGCGCCCAGGCTGTGGCCGACCAGGCGCACCGGAAATTCCGGGCTGTAATGATCGAGCAGGGCATCCAGGTCGGCCAGATAGTCCGGGTACCAGTAGCTGTCGGCACCACTCCAGTCCGACAGCCCATAGCCGCGCAGGTCAGGCGCGATGATCTGCCAGCGGTCCCCGAACCGGGCCTGCAGTGCATCGACCGTGAATTGCCAGGAGGCGCCAACATCCTGGAAGCCATGCTGCATCACCACGATGGGCGCCTGCGCCGGACCCCAGCGGTGGCAATGCAGCTTCAGGCCGCGCACGGTGATGAAGTCGGAATGGCTTTCTTTCATGAGGGCTCCGGTGGGCGTTCTCGGGGGCGGCAGTCCGCTTTACCTGCGCGGTGGCGGGGCCGGCAGGCAATTCATGTCATGGTAGCGACTGGGCGCTGCGCCATTGGCGCCGCGTTCCGTATCAGCCCTGTCATTTCACTTGCTGATCCACGCCTGCTGAAGGTCCTGCACCCCACCGTATCGCTGCTCCATGATCAAAGCCTTTGCCCGTGGCCTGCCCTTCTACTACGGATGGATCGTCATCTCGGTCGCATTCGTGACCATGGCCATGGGCGTCAATGCCCGCACCGCGTTTTCCCTGCTGCTGCCACCGATCATTGCCGAGTACGGCTGGGACCGCAGCGTCACCGCAGGAGCGTTCTCCTTCGGCTTTCTGGTCTCGGCCTTCGGCAGTCCGCTGCTGGGCCGGCTGATGGACCTGAAAGGGCCGCAGTGGGTGTCCTTGCTGGGCGTGTTCGCAGTGGTGGCCGGTCTCGGGCTGGCCACCCTGGCCAGTCAGCCCTGGCACCTGTACCTGACCCTGGGCGTGCTGATCGGTCTGGGCAGTGTCTGCCTGGGCTACAGCGGACAGTCCCTGTACCTGCCCAACTGGTTCGTGCGCCGGCGCGGACTGGCCATGGGACTGGCCTTTTCCGGGGTAGGTATCGGTTCGATCGTGCTTCTGCCCTGGATGCAGCAGCTGATCAGTGCACAGGGCTGGCGCCATGCCTGCCTGATGCTGGCCATCGTCGTGCTGTGCCTCGGCTTGCCGCTGACCTTCCTGCTGCGCCGGACGCCGTCCGACCTGGGCCTTCAGCCCGATGGCGATGCTGCGCCATCGACTGCACCCGGCGCTTCCCGGCCGCGCAGCAACATCGTCGATGCACAGTGGGCCGCCACCGACTGGACCCTGGCGCGCGCACTGCGCACAAGACGCTTCTGGTGGCTGGCCCTGGGCTACTTTGCGACCATGTATGCCTGGTATGCCGTGCAGGTGCATCAGACCAAGTATCTGGTCGAGGTGGGCTTTTCGGCGGCCGGCGCCGCCTGGGCATTGGGGGCAGTCAGCCTGGCCGGCATTCCCGGCCAGATTGCGCTTGGTGCGCTGTCCGACCGCATCGGTCGCGAGCACGTCTGGGCCTTGAGCAACCTGGGCTTTGTCGCCACCTACGCGGCCCTGCTGGCCTTGGGCGCCGGTCCGCTGGCCCAACCCAGTACCGTGATGCTGTGGCTGATGATTCTTACCCAGGGTCTGCTCGGCTATGGCGTGACCTCGGTCTATGGCGCCATCCCTTCCGAAATCTTCGAGGGCAAGCACTTTGGGAGCATCTTCGGCACCCTGATGCTGATCGCGATCAGCGGTGGCGCCTGTGGCCCCTGGCTCACCGGGGTGTTGTACGACTGGCTGGGCAGCTATGCCCCCGGCTGGTGGCTGGCCGCTGCCTTCTCGGTGCTGGCGGTGGTCATGATCTACCTGGCGGCGCCGGGCAAGGTGCGTGCCGTGGCCGGACGGATACGCGAGCCAGACTGAGCCGGCCCTCTGCATGGCCTGCCCTCTGTGATGAGCCCCGATACAATCGGACCTCTTTTCAAGGACAGACCATGCCCACCCTGCACGTCGAATTGTTTGAAGGCCGCACCAAGGAACAAAAGGCCGATCTGGCCCGCGAGTTGACCCAGGCCTGTTGCCGCGTCCTGGGCAGCAAGCCCGAGGGCGTCGATGTGATCTTTGTCGATGTCAGGAAGGAGAACTGGGCCAGCGGCGGAGTGCTCTGGAGCGAGCGCAGCGCCAACTGAGGCGGGCGTGCACGAAAGGTTTTGCTGACCTTCCTAAGCCTTGCGATACAACTGCGCCGGCCTGAAGGGTCCGGTGCGCATTTCCCCTTCGAGCTCGACCAGCAGTTGCCGGTCCCTGAGCTTGCGGCGAAAGCTCGACTTGTCCAGCCCGTGTCCCAGAAAGGCCTCACAGCAGGCCTGCAGCTCGCCGAGCGTGAAGCTGGGTGGCAGGTACTCGAAGGGCAGGTGCAGTTGCGCAATATCGCTGCGCGTGGTCTGAACGGCCGCATCGATCAGCGATCGATGATCAAAGGCAATGGTCCCGTGACGAGCAAGCTCGTCGACGGCGACCCAGGACAGCGCCTCCAGCCGCTTGCCTGCCACCGGAGCGATTGCATCGGCCGGGACCAGGGCCCGGTACACCACACTCAAGGCCCAGGGTGCACGCGGATCGCGCGCCGGGCCGCCCACGGTCTGCAATTGGCGCAGAAAGGGCAGATCCACGGTCAGCCGTTCCCGAGCCACTCTTTGGGCTGCCGCTTCGAGGCTCGCGTCCAGATCGATACGCAACGCACCGCCAGGCAGGGCCCACTGCCCGCGGGCGGGCGGGCCAGCCCGCAAGCCCAGCAAAATGGCGAGCCGGCCCTCGACAATCGACATCACGGCCAGTTCCACGCGGGTGAAGGGCATCGGATAACGGTTGCCCGGGACGCTCATCGGGCGTTTCGGAGAGGGGC
>JAPOKJ010000043.1 GCA_029977705.1 Burkholderiales bacterium
GACCCGGTCAAGGTCGCCTTCGCCATGGAAGGCCTGAAGCTGCCCAGCATCAATGGCGAGATCGAGATGCGCGCCACCGACC
Organism: Burkholderiales bacterium; assembly: GCA_029977705.1. Taxonomy (GTDB): domain Bacteria; phylum Pseudomonadota; class Gammaproteobacteria; order Burkholderiales; family Burkholderiaceae_E; genus JAPOKJ01. The sequence continues at coordinate 83 of JAPOKJ010000043.1, forward strand.
ACCAGATGCAGCAGAACGTGTACATCGCGACCTGGCAGAAAGTGGACGGCAAGACGGTCAAGTACGACCAGGAGAACACCAAGTACGGCTGGAAGCAGGAAGTGATGCTGCCGGCTTACGTGGCGGCGCAGCCGACCTCCTGCCAGATGAAGCGGCCCGCCAAGCCCTGAGTCTGACCGTCGTCGCCTGATCCGGGCGTTGTCCGGCCGTGCTCCCGCCAGGGGGCACTGCCAGGCCCGCCCGGCCAGGTCCCCGATCCCTTTACCGAATCAGGTGAGGCCGCTTGGAAGCCTTTCTCCAGTCCGTGGTCAACAGCATCTCTTATGGATTGCTGTTGTTCCTGCTGTCATCAGGCCTGACCCTGATCTTCAGCATGATGGGTGTGCTCAACTTTGCGCACGCCTCGTTCTACATGGTGGGCGCCTATCTGGGCTTCCAACTCAGTCGCTGGATCGGTTTCTGGCCTGCCCTGGTGGTGGCGCCGCTGCTGGTCGCGGTCATCGGCGCGGTCATCGAGCGCTATGGCCTGCGCAAGGTGCACAAGTACGGCCATGTGCCCGAACTGCTGTTCACTTTCGGCCTGTCCTACATCATTTTCGAGGTCATCCAGATCATCTGGGGCCGCGCGGCCGTGCCTTTCCCGGTCCCTGACGAACTGTCGGGCACCCTGACGCTGGCCGGCATCACCCTTTCCAAGTTCCGACTGTTCATGATGGGGGTGTCCCTGCTGATGCTGGCGGCCATCTATCTGGTACTCACGCGTACCCGCATCGGGCTGGTCATCCAGGCGGCTCTGACCCATCCGGATGCCGTCGAGTCCCTCGGCCACAATGTCCCGCGGGTGCTGATGCTCGTGTTTGGCGGGGGCTCCGCGCTGGCGGGTCTGGCGGGGGTCATCGGTGGCATTGCCTTCGTGACGGAACCTGCGATGGCGGGTGCGGTCGGCTCGATCATCTTTGTGGTCACCGTGGTCGGTGGCATGGGCTCGCTGGGCGGCGCTTTCATCGCGTCGCTGCTGATCGGATTCATCCTCACCTTCGCCGTCCAGGTCGACGCCTCCCTGGCCTCGATGCTCGGAGCCAGCACCGCAGGCGATGGCTTCCTGACTGCGCTGATGGCCTTGAAGGTGTCGCAGGTGGCGCCGGTGCTGCCCTACCTGTTGCTGGTCTTGATCCTGATCTTCAGGCCCAAGGGCCTGATGGGCACGAGGGAGGGCTGATCATGTTCGGACTGACGCCTGTCTCGCGCAACCGCGGCAACCAGCAGGAATTGCGCTTTGCGCCCGCCAACATCGGGCGCGCCCTGCTGTGGGGTGCCTTCGCGGTCCTGCTCATCATCCTGCCCCTGATCTTTACCAAAGGCTTTGCGCTGACCCTGCTGTCCCAGATGGGCATCTGGATCATCATGTGCCTGGCCTACAACATGCTGTTCGGGCAGGGCGGCATGCTCTCCTTCGGGCATGCGGTGTTTTCCGGCCTTGGGGCCTTTTTCGCGATCCATGCCATCAACCTGGCGGCCGGTGGCAAATTGCCGATTCCGCTGACCCTGATTCCGCTGGTCGGTGGCGTGTTCGGTGCCTTGTTTGGCATCCTCTTCGGTTATGTCATCACCAAGAAGTCCGGCACCCCCTTTGCCATGATCACGATGGGTATCGGCGAGATGGTGTTCGTCGCAACCCAGATGTTCCCGGGATTTTTCGGCGGCGAGGGCGGCGTGACCACCAACCGGGTGTTCGGGCAGCCTGTGCTGGGCATCAATTACGGGTCCCAGACCCAGGTGTATTACCTGATCGCCGCCTGGACCTTCGTCTGCGTGGCACTGATGTTCGCCTTCTCGCGCACCCCGCTGGGCCGGATCTCGAATGCGGTTCGCGAAAACCCCGAGCGGGTCGAGTTCTTCGGCTACAACACTCAGTACGTGCGCTTTTTCGTGCTGATCGTCTCGGCCTTTTTCTCCGGGATTGCCGGGGGCCTGTCGGCGATCAATTTCGAGATCGTCTCGGGCGAGAACGTGCATGCGATCCGCTCCGGCGGCATCCTGCTGGCCACCTTCATCGGGGGCTCGCTGTTCTTCTTCGGCCCGATCCTGGGGGCGGTGATCTTCGTATTTTTCGCGATCGCCCTGTCCGACTACACCAAGGCCTGGCAGTTCTATCTGGGCACCTTCTTCGTGCTGATGGTGATGTTCGCGCCGGGCGGCCTGGCCGGCATCATCCTGAGCAATCTGAGGGTGGCCCGCTTCGGGCTGATCAAGGCCCTGCGGACAGGCTATGCCGGCCTGGCGGTCACCGGCTTCCTGCTGTCCCTCGCCATCATTGCCCTGATCGAGATTGGTTACCACATGAGTCTGGAGTCGGCAGGGGGCACCCAGATGAAACTGTTCGGCCTCACGCTCGATGCGGCCGCCGCCAGTACCTGGATCACGCTGCTGGTGGCCTTGGTGCTGACCGGGACGGCTTTCGAGATGGCGCGCCGGGGCTTTGCGCGCCAGTGGGATCTTGTCCAGGAACAGATCGAGGCGCGCATCAAGAAGGAGGGCGGCCAATGAGCACCGCCGCACTGCAACTGCGCGATGTGCGCAAGAATTTCGGCAAGACCGAGATCATCCGCGGCGTCAATCTGGAGATCGGCAAGGGCGAGCGCCATGCCGTGATCGGCCCCAACGGCGCCGGCAAATCGACCCTGTTCAACCTGATCTCAGGACGCTTTCCGGTCAGCAGCGGTGACATCACCCTCAATGGCCAGTCCATCATCCGCAGCAAGCCCTACGAGATCAACCGCCTGGGCCTGTCGCGCAGTTTCCAGATCACCAACATCTTTCCGCGCCTGTCGGTGTTCGAGAACCTGCGCTGTGCGACGCTGTACAGCCTGGGCTACAAGTACTCGTTCTGGCACCGGCTGAGCCAGCTCAAGGATGCGGCCGAGCGCGCCGAGGACGTCCTGCGCCAGATCGGGCTGCGCGCCCGCGCCGATACGCCGGCAGGCCTGCTGACCTATGCCGAGCAGCGCGCCCTCGAGATCGGGATCACCATCGCCGGCGGGGCCGACGTCATCCTGCTCGACGAGCCCACGGCGGGCATGAGCCGCTCCGAGAGCGATCATGCGGTCGAGCTGATCCGCCGCGTGACCGAGGGCAAGACCCTGGTCATGGTCGAGCACGACATGAGCGTGGTGTTCGGCCTGGCCGACCGGATTTCGGTCTTGGTCTATGGCGAGGTGATCGCCAGTGACACCCCGGAACGCATTCGCGGCAACGCCGCTGTCCAGGAGGCCTATCTGGGCTCCTCCCTGGCGCACTGAAGCGAGTTGAGCATGCTCAAGGTTTCCAATCTGCACGCCTACTATGGCAAGAGCCATGTGCTGCACGGCGTCGATCTGAATATCGGCAAGGGCGAGATCGTCAGCCTGCTGGGGCGTAACGGTGTCGGACGCTCGACCACGGTCAAGACCATCATGGGCATGGTCGAAGGGCAGGGCTCGGTACGATTCAAGGACGAGGAAATCCTTGGCCTCAAGTCCTACCAGATTGCCCACAAGGGTCTGGGCTACGTACCCGAGAACCGCGACATCTTCCCCACGCTGACCGTCGAGCAGAACCTGATCCTGGGCCTCAAGGGCAAGCTGGCCGGGCGCTGGAGCATGGACGACATGTACCAGATGTTCCCGCGCCTGAAAGAGCGCGAGCACACCCAGGCGGGCGTGCTCTCGGGGGGTGAGCAGCAGATGCTGACCCTGTGCCGGACCCTGATGGGAGACCCCGACCTGATCATGATCGACGAGCCGACCGAGGGCCTGGCGCCCAAGATCGTCGAACTGGTGGCCGAGTACCTGCAGGAGCTGAAGAATCGCGGCATTTCGGTGCTGCTGGTGGAGCAGAAACTGGCCATCGCGCTCGAGATTTCCCAGCGGGTCTACGTCATGGGACATGGCCAGATCGTTTTCGAAGGCACGCCGGCTGACCTGCGGGCCAATAGCCAGATCCGCAAGGAGTGGCTGGAGGTCTGATGAACCCGCATCGCCTGCGGTCCGCGCATCAGGCGCCATCATCGCGTCGCTGGTGCCAGGTACAGGGGTGTACCCTGGTCAACGCAAGGCCGCTGCATCGGTCGCAAGGGTCGGCGCGTTCCATGTCCGGCCCGCCCGCCCAGTCTTTGTCTTTACCCAAGAGGTGATCATGTCCGATTCCCAGGCAACCCAATACCAGTCCCACGGCGATGTCGCCGTGATTACGATGAACAATCCACCGGTCAACGGGCTGGGTTACGACTTGCGCGTGGGCATCTCCAACGACCTGCGCCGCGCGATGGCTGACCCGGCGGTCAAGGCGGTCGTGATCACGGGCGCCGGCAAGGCCTTCTCGGGCGGAGCCGACATCCGTGAATTCGGCTCGCCCAAGGCCCTGGGCGAACCCAACCTGCTCAGCCTGATCCTGCAACTGGAGCAGGCCACCAAGCCGGTGGTGGCGGCCATCCACTCGGTGGTGATGGGCGGCGGCCTCGAGCTGGCGCTGGGCTGCCATTTCCGGGTCGCCCAGAAGGGCACCCAGGTGGCCTTGCCGGAAGTCAAGCTCGGCCTGCTGCCGGGCGCAGGCGGCACGCAGCGCCTGCCGCGCGTGGTGCCGCTGGAGCTGGCCACCAACATGATCGTCTCGGGCACCGCCATCAAGGCTGAGAAGTTTGCCGGCACCCGGCTGTTTGACCAGATCGTCGATGACCAGGTTCTCGAAGCCGCCATCGCCTTTGCCCGCAAGGCCGTGGCCGAGAACATGGGTCTGCCCAAGGTGCGCGACCTGAAGGTCAAGTACCCCAATGCCCAGGGCTTCCTGCAGTTTGCCCGCAACACGGCCGCGGCGGTGGCGCGCAACTTCCCGGCCCCGGTCAAGTGCGTCGAGGCGGTCCGCGCGGCCGTCGACCTGCCCTTCGATCAGGGCATGGCGGTCGAGCGTGCCGCCTTCATCGAGCTGATGGCCACGCCTGAGTCCCGGGCCCTGCGTCATGCCTTCTTTGCAGAGCGGGCCGCCAGCAAGATCCCCGATGTCCCCGAGAGCACCCCGATCCGCCCGATCAAGTCGGCTGCGGTGATCGGCGCCGGCACGATGGGCGGCGGCATCACCATGAATTTCATCAATGTCGGCATTCCGGTGACCCTGCTCGAGATCAAGCAGGAAGCGCTCGACAAGGGCATCGCGATCATCCGCAAGAACTACGAAAACTCGGCCAAGAAGGGCAAGATGAGTGCCGAGGAAGTGGAAAAGCGCATGGCCCTGATCACGCCCACGACCACCTACGACAGCATCGGTCAGGCCGACATCGTGGTCGAGGCGGTTTTCGAGGACATGCCGGTCAAGGAGCAGGTTTTCAAGCAACTGGACAAGGTGATGAAACCGGGCGCCATCCTGGCCACCAACACCTCGACCCTGGATGTGGACAAGATCGCCGCCTTCACGGCGCGTCCCCAGGAGGTGATCGGTACGCACTTTTTCTCGCCCGCCAATGTCATGCGCCTGCTCGAGATCGTGCGGGGCGCCAAGACAGCCAAGGATGTGCTGGCCACCACCATGGCCTTGTCCAAGACCATCAAGAAGACCGGTGTGGTGTCGGGTGTTTGCGACGGCTTCATCGGCAACCGCATGATCGAGCAATACAGCCGTCAGGCCGGCTTCATGCTCGATGAGGGGGCCAGTCCGGCCCAGGTCGACCGGGCCATCGAACGCTTCGGCTTTGCGATGGGTCCGTTCCGGATGGCTGACCTGGCCGGCAATGATGTGGGCTGGTACATCCGCAAGCGTCGCGCCCTCGAGCGTCCGAACATGATTTATTCACGCACCGCCGACAAGCTGTGCGAGATGGGCCGCTTTGGCCAGAAGACCGGCAAGGGCTGGTACCAGTACCAGCCGGGCAAGCGTGATGCGATCCCCGATCCGCAGGTCGATGCCATGATCACCGCCTACCGCGAGGAAATCGGCCTGAAGCCGCGCAAGATCTCGGACGACGAGATCGTGCAACGGCTGGTCTTTGCCCTGGTCAATGAAGGCGCCAAGATCCTCGAGGAGGGCATCGCCCTGCGCGCCTCGGACATCGACCTGATCTACCTGAGCGGCTATGGTTTCCCCTTGCATCGTGGCGGCCCGATGCTGTATGCCGACCAGTTCGGCCTGTTCAACATGGTCGGCCGCATGAAGGACTTTGCCGCCAACCCGCACGGGGATCCATCGTTCTGGACCCCGGCGGAGCTGATCCTCAAGCGTGTGGCCGAGGGCAGCTCGCTGACCTGATCGACCCTTTCCAAGCACCTTTCAACACCGAACACCCCTCAACAAGGAGCGCAGCATGCGTGAAGCCGTCATTGTTTCCACCGCCCGTACCGGCCTGGCCAAGAGCTGGAAGGGATCCCTCAACATGACCCACGGGGCGACCATGGGCGGCCATGTCGTCAAGGCCGCCATCGAGCGAGCCGGCATCGAGGCTGGCGAAGTCGAGGACGTGCTGATGGGCTGCGCCAATCCCGAGGGCGCCACCGGCGCCAACATTGCGCGCCAGATCGCACTGCAGGCGGGCTGCCCGATCACCGTGTCAGGCGTCACCGTCAATCGCTTCTGTTCCTCCGGCCTGCAGACCATCGCCCTGGCCGCGCAGCGCGTGATCGCCGGCGAGGCCGACATCTTCGTGGCCGGTGGTGTCGAGTCGATCTCCTGCGTCCAGAACGAGATGAACACGCACATGATGGCCGATGACAATCTGGTGGCCCGCAAGCCCGAGATCTATTGGCCCATGCTGCAGACCGCCGAGATGGTGGCCAAGCGTTACAACATCGGTCGTCAGGTAATGGACGAGTACGGCGTCGAGAGCCAGCGCCGCGCCTGCGCTGCCGCTGCCGAAGGCAAGTTCAAGGACGAGATCGTGCCGATCACGGTACGCATGGCCATGGCCGACAAGGCCACCGGCATGATGAGCACCCGCGAGGTGACCCTTTCCGACGATGAAGGTCGCCGTGCCGACACTACCTATGAGGGCGTCTCGCAGATTCGCAGCGCGGTGCCGGGCGGTGTCATTTCGGCGGGCAATGCCAGCCAGTTCTCCGATGGCGCAGGCGCCTGCGTGGTGATGGATGCCAAGCTGGCCGAAAAGCGCGGTCTCAAGCCGCTCGGTTATTTCCGCGGCTTTGCGGTCGCCGGCTGCGAGCCCGACGAGATGGGCATCGGTCCGGTGTTCGCGATCCCCAAGCTGCTGCAGCGGGCCGGCCTGAAGGTCAGCGATATCGACCTGTGGGAGCTGAACGAAGCCTTCGCCGTCCAGGTGCTGTACTGCCGCGACAAGCTGGGCATTCCGGCCGACCGCCTCAATGTCAATGGTGGCGCGATTGCCGTCGGCCATCCCTATGGTGTGTCGGGCCAGCGCCTGACCGGTCACGCCCTGATCGAGGGTCGTCGTCGCAAGGCCAAGTGGGCCGTGGTGACGATGTGCGTGGGCGGCGGCATGGGTGCTGCAGGCCTGTTCGAGGTGATCCACTAATACGGGTTCGGCTTCAGGCGCAATCCGAGGTCGAATCAGGCGCCAGGAGGGCCATTGCCATGCTCAGGACCGACGACGCGCGTTTCGCGCACCTGCCTGACTGGCCCTTCGCGCCGCACTACCTCGAAGGCTTGTCAGCCCTTGGCGGCGCCCGCATGCACTTCGTGGACCTGGCCGGGGATGAGGCGGCCGCCCGCCGTCTCGCTGCCGGTGCGCCCAGGGTGGCGCTGTGCCTGCATGGCAATCCCAGTTGGAGCTATGTGTATCGCAAGATGGCGCCTGTATTTGCGGGCGCCGGACTGCGCGTGGTCGTGCCCGATCTGATCGGCTTCGGCCGATCCGACAAGCCGGAAAACGAAGACGCACACAGCTTTGCCTTTCATCGCGACACCCTGCTGGCCTTCATCGAGGCCCTGGACCTGCGCCACATCCTGCTGGTGGTGCAGGACTGGGGCGGCCTGCTCGGCCTGACCCTGCCGATGGCGATGCCGGAGCGCTTCACCCACCTGCTGGCCATGAACACGGCCCTGCCCACCGGCGAGTCGTTTGGCGCCGGCTTTGCGGCCTGGCAGGCCTATTCCAACCAGAATCCGGACCTGGCGATTGGTCGCATGCTTCGGCGCGGCCGCCCGGACATGAGCGCGACTGAGGCCGATGCCTACGATGCACCGTTTCCTGATGTCCGTTACAAGGCGGCTGTGCGCGTCTTTCCCAATCTCGTGCCGCAGACAGCGCAGGCTCCCGGGGCCGCTATCGCCCGGGAGGCAGAAACCTTCTGGGGCGAGCGCTGGCAGGGTGCCAGCTTTCTGGCGGTAGGGGCCCGGGATCCGGTGCTCGGCCCGCCAGCCATGGCACGGTTGCAGCAACAGATCCGCGGTGCGACGGCACCGATGCTGGTCGCCGAGGGCGGCCATTTTGTCCAGGAGTGGGGCGCGCCGATCGCGCGTGCCGCATTGCAATCATTCGGAATGGATCCATGACCACCGCCGCCCGTGCCGTGCCCTCCAGGCTGCTCAGCCAGCGTGACCTCGACTTTCTGCTCTACGAATGGCTGGATGTGCTGCAGCTGACCCGCCTGCCACGCTACCTGGATCACAGCCGCGAGACCTTCGATGCCGCGATGCAGACCTGCCAGCGCATTGCCACCGAGCACTTCTATCCGATCAACAAACTGCTGGATCAGGAGGAGCCCCGCTTCGTCGATGGCCAGGTGATCACCCCGGCGCCGCTCAAGCAAAGCCTGCGCGTCTTCTGCGAGGCCGGCCTGATGGCCGCCGGGCAGGATTTCGAGCGCGGCGGCATGCAACTGCCCTATACGCTCGAAAAGGCCTGCTTTGCCTGGTTCAACGCGGGCAGCGTGGCGGCTGCCGCCTACCCGATGCTGACCCAGGGCAATGCCAACCTGCTGCTTGCCCATGGTTCGCCCCACCAGATCAGCACCTGGGTCGAGCCTCAGTTGGAGGGCCGCTTTTTCGGCACCATGTGCCTGTCCGAGCCACAGGCGGGCTCCTCGCTGTCCGACATTCGCACCCGGGCCGAAGCGCAGGCTGACGGCACTTATCGCCTGTTCGGCAACAAGATGTGGATCTCGGGCGGAGAGCAGGACCTGAGCGACAACATCGTCCACCTGGTATTGGCCAAGATCCCCGGCCCGGATGGCCGCCTCACGCCTGGCGTGAAGGGCATTTCACTGTTCATCGTGCCCAAGGTGATGGTCGATGCCCAGGGGCGTCTGGGCGAGCGCAACGACGTGGTACTGGCGGGGCTGAACCACAAGATGGGTTTTCGCGGCACGACCAACTGCCTGCTCAATTTCGGGGAAGGGCGCTTCCGTCCGGCCAGCACCGGCGCACTACTCGATCAGCCCCCCGGGCCGGCCATGGCCGGGGCGGTCGGCTACCTGGTGGGTGAGGCGGGCAAGGGGCTGGCCTGCATGTTCCACATGATGAACGAGGCCCGCATCGGCGTCGGACTGGGCGCCACCACGGTCGGCTACACCGCCTACCTGCATGCCCTGGAGTACGCGCGCAGCCGGCCCCAGGGCCGGCCTCCCAAGGGCAAGGACCCTTCCGCGCCTCAGGTTGCGATCATCGAGCATGCCGATGTGCGGCGCATGCTGCTGGCGCAGAAGGCCTATGTCGAGGGTGCGCTGGCGTTGAACCTGTACTGTGCCTTGCTGGTCGATCAGGCCGCCGGTGATCCGCAGGATGCGGTGCGCGAGCAGGCCCATCTGCTGTTGGAATTGCTCACGCCGATCGCCAAAAGCTGGCCCAGCCAGTGGTGCCAGGAGGCCAACAGCCTGGCCATCCAGGTGCATGGCGGCTATGGCTACACCCGTGACTACAACGTGGAGCAGTACTACCGCGATCAGCGCCTGAATCCGATCCACGAGGGCACCCACGGCATTCAGGGCCTGGACCTGCTGGGGCGCAAGGTCGTCATGGGCGGAGGTGCCGCCTTGCAGGCCTTTGCCGGCCGGGTCCGGGCGACGATGGCGGCGGCATCCGGAGAAGGTCCTGAATGGGCGGCGCAGGCCGCGGCGCTCGGCCATCTGCTGACAAGAACCCTGGCCACCGTCACCCGCCTTCACGCGGCGGGCGATCCCGATGTCACCCTGGCCAATGCCAGCGTCTTCCTGGAGGCCTTCGGGCACCTGACCCTGGCCTGGATCTGGCTGGATCAAGCCCTGGCGGCGGCGCGCGCCTTGCCGAAGGCGAGTGCACAGGAGGCTGACTTTTACCGCGGCAAACTGCAGGCGAACCGGTATTTCCAGCAATGGGAGCTTCCCAAGGTGGCCGCCATGCTGGACCTGCTCGATCAGCTCGACCAGACCACGCTGGCGATGCAGGATGCCTGGTTTTGAGACCCGCATCTCTCAATCAATTTCTCAATCAATTTCTCGGAAGTGTTTTGTTTGATATTTTGGATTAATTAATTTAACAATTCATTCAACATGAATAAAACGCTTCAATTGTTTGATCTAAAAGGCAAAAGAGCCGTTATTACCGGCGGCTCACGTGGCCTGGGGCTGCAAATGGCCGAAGCCCTTGGAGACATGGGGGCCGAGCTGATGCTTGCTGCCCGCAAGGCCGATGAGCTGGCCCAGGCCCAGGCCCAGCTGCAATCGCGGGGCATCCGGGTCCATGTCCATGCCGGTGACCAGAGCAAGCCTGACCAGATCCATGCGCTGGTCGATGCCGCCGTTGCGGCCATGGGCGGTGTCGATATCCTGATCAACAATGCCGGCGCCAGTTGGGGCGCCCCGGCCGAGGATCATTCGCTGGAAGCCTGGCAGAAGCTGGTCAATCTGAACCTGACCGCGGTCTTCCTGCTGAGCCAGGAAATCGGCAAGCGCTGCATGATCCCGCAGGGCCATGGGCGAATCCTGAACATTGCCTCGATCACCGGGCTGCGCGGCAATCCGCCCGGCACGATGAAAACCCTGGCTTACAACACCACCAAGGGTGGGCTGGTGAATTTCACCCGCGCACTGGCGGGCGAGTGGGGGGCCTATGGCATTACCGTCAACGCCCTGGCCCCCGGGTTTTTCCCCTCGCGCATGACCCAGGGCACGCTCGAACTGGTGGGCGAGCAACTGGCCCGGGCGGCACCCCTGCAGCGATTGGGCGATGGCGAGGACCTGAAGGGGGCCACCTTGCTGTTTTGTTCCGATGCCGGCAAGCACATCACCGGCCAGATTCTGGCCATCGATGGCGGCGTGACCGCGGTATGAGGGGCACAATGCGCCTTTCCCATCCGCCGCGCCCCGGGGCAGCGGCGCTGACGCCGTGATTTTCCGGCCGCCCCCTGAGCGGGACGGCCCTTTTGCTGATCAACCTTGAGAGGACTGTCACCATGACCCTGAACAAACAATGGCTGCTCGCCAGCCGCCCGAGCGGCGCCCCCACCGCCGACAACTTCCGCCTGGTCGAGACTCCGGTACCGGTGGCGGGCGAGGGTGAGGTGGTGGTGCGCAACCATTTCATGTCGCTGGATCCCTACATGCGCGGCCGCATGGACGATGCCAAGTCCTACGCCCAGCCCCAAATGCTGGACCAAGTGATGCAGGGCGGCACGGTCGGCGAGGTGATCGAGTCGCGCTCGCCCTTGCTCAAGGTGGGCGACAAGGTGCGTGGCGGGCTGGGCTGGCAACAGTTTGGCAAGGCCGATGCCCGCCAGTTCGTCAAGATCTCCGGTGAGGGCATTCCGCTGTCGGCCTATCTGGGGGTGCTGGGCATGCCCGGGGTGACCGCCTGGATGGGTCTGACCCAGATCATCGAGCCCAAGGCCGGCGAGACCGTGGTGGTGTCGGCAGCCAGCGGCGCGGTAGGCGGCGTGGTCGGTCAACTGGCCAAGGCCCGGGGCTGCCATGCCGTCGGCATCGCCGGTGGGGCAATGAAGTGCGACATCGTCACCCGCGAGTTCGGATTTGACGCCTGTGTCGACTACAAGGCCGATGATTTTCGCGCCCGCTTCAAGGACGCCGTGCCCAAGGGTGTCGACGGCCTGTTCGAGAATGTCGGCGGCACGGTGATGGATACCGTCCTGCAGCGCATGAATGCCTTTGGCCGCGTGGCGGTGTGCGGCCTGATCTCGGGCTACAACGGTGATGGCGCACCGATGAAGGAGTTCCGCTCGGTGCTGATCAACCGGCTGAAGGTGCAGGGCTTCATCGTCTCGGAGCGGATGGACCTGTGGCCCCAGGCCCTGACCGAACTGGAAGGCATGGTGCGCTCCGGACAACTCAAGTACCGCGAGACGGTGGCCCAGGGCATCGAATCGGCACCACAGGCCTTCATCGGCCTGCTCAAGGGCGAAAATGTCGGCAAGCAGGTGGTCAAGCTGATCTGATACGGGCCTTCGGGCCAGGGGGTGGGCATGAAGACGGACGCCACAACGAAGGCCGAGGGCCTCGCGCAAGCGGATGCGGCCCGGGGCGAGGAATTCCGCGTCGATGGTCGCCAGGCACGGCGACTGCTCGATGCGGCTGAGTTGCGTCGCCTGACCACCCTGGACGACCGGCGCGCGCTGGCCGCCCCCCTCAAGACCCTGTCCGCCATCGCCGGCCTGTTGCTGCTGGGGGTCTGGGCTTTCGGCCTGGCCAGCGCCGGCGGCCATGGCGCCTTGCTGGGTGCGGCCGTGCTGGTGCCCTGCGTGATCCTGATGGGGTTCCAGCAGCAGGCGCTGTTCGTGCTCGCCCATGAGGCCGCCCACTACCGCCTGTTCAGCCAGCGGCGCTGGAACGACGGGGTGGGGCGGCTGGTGGGCACCCTCGGGGGCATTTCGATGTGCACCTATCGGGTCACGCACCGGCTGCATCACAACCACCTGTATGGCCCTCAGGACCCGGATCTGGCCCTGAACGCAGGCTATCCGCGCGGCAAGGCCTACCTGATGCGCAAGCTGCTGATCGACCTGACTGGCTGGACCGCACCCAAGACTTATGCCTATTTTTTTGGCGCGCCAGCGATCAATTCTGAGAGTGGCGGGCGCGTCAATCCGCTGAACGACACCTCGGAGGCCCTGCGCCGCGATGCCCGGCGCGATCGCTGGTGGGTGGTGGCCTTCCATGTCGCGATGCCGCTGCTGTGCTGGGCGCTGGGCGGCGCGCGCGCACTGGCCCTGTACGGACTGCTGTGGATCCTGCCCCTGGTCACCGTGATGCAGTTCGTGCTGCGCCTGCGCGCCATCACCGAGCACGGCGCACCGGCGGGTTACGACTCGCCGCTCAAGGCCTCCCGTACCAACCTGCCGGGCCGGGGCTGGTTCGGCGTGCTGATGCACCGCTTGTTCTTTCCGCACCATGTGAATTACCACATCGAGCATCACCTCTACCCGGCCATCCCTCATTACCACCTGCCCGCCGCCCATGCGGCGCTGGCGGCCAAGGGGGCCTTCGACGGGGCGGAAGTGCGCCCCTTCACCGACGCGATCCGGCGTGGCTTCCAGCCCAAAGGCTCGATCCCGGAGGCGATTGCGCCGCGTCGCGCCAGGACCAGCGCCACGGCCGGCGTGGTGCCCCAGGAAGGCTGATCGCGCCGCACGGCCTGTCCACCGGGACCCGCTTCAGCCCCCGTTCAATCCATGCCGCTCGATCCCCACGTCAAGGCCATCATCGAGGCGGTTGCCCGCCTGCACAGCGGTCCGCGTGCCCATCCGGGCATGCAGGCGCTTGGTGCCCAGGCGGCGCGTGCCCTCTATGAGCGCCAGGTGCGCACCCTCGACATTGCCGAAATAGCCCTGGACAGCGTGATCGACCATCGCGTCAGCCTCAAGGCGCAATGGGCGCTCGATGCCGTCGGCCGGGCACAGCGTCGCGACGACCAGGAGCGCCACCTGCTGATCCGCCAGTATTGCCCCGAGGCGCCCAGCTGGGTCCAGCCCGCGCCCGCCCTGCTGTTCATGCATGGCGGGGGCTTTACCATCGGCTCGGTGAACAGCCACGACCGGCTGTGCCGGATGCTGGCGCGCGAGGGGCAGTGCCAGGTCTTCTCGCTGGACTATCGGCTGGCACCGGAGACCCGCTTTCCGGGCGCGGTCGATGATGCCTTTGCCGCCCTGGCCTGGTTGCGCGAGACGGCGCATGAACTCGGCGTGGATGGCGACCGACTGGCGGTGGGGGGCGACAGTGCCGGCGGGACCCTGGCGGCTGCCTGTGCCCTGTTTGCCCGTGACCAGGGCTGGCCGCTGAGGCTGCAGGTGCTGATCTACCCTGGCCTGAGCCATGACCAGGACACCGCGTCCCATCATCGGCTGCGCCAGGGCTACCTGCTCGATGCCGATCTGATCCAGTGGTTCTTCGCCCATTACCTGCGCAGCGCGGAAGATCGCCTGGACTGGCGATTTTCCCCGCTGCAGCACCCGGATCTGGCGCGCCTGGCGCCCGTCTGGATGGCCCACGCCGAGTACGACCCGCTCTGCGATGAGGGCCTGATGTATGCCGCGCGGCTGCGCCAGGCCGGTGTCCCGGTGTCCGACAAGGTCTATGCCGGCATGGTGCATGCCTTTTTCCAGCATGCGGGCGCGGTGCGCGCCGCGCGCCAGGCGCATCAGGACTGTGCCCTGGCCCTGCGCGAGGCCTTCAACCCGGCCTGAGGCCGGACCCGCCAGGGCCCCGGCGGATGGCCGTCCAGTGACCTCAGGCCGACGGGTTGATCAGGTACTTGGCCGCCGTGCTGCGCTGGGCGTAGACCGCGACCTGCGCCGGATCCAGGGCCTGGGCCAGCGAGACTTCCCGGGTGTAGCTGCTGGCAAAGGTCGTCTTCAGCTCGGCGATGACACGCTCGCGCAACTTCTGGGCCGCCACCGGACCGACCCGGTGCAGGAAGGGCCAGAGCAGCCAGCCGCCGATGCCCCAGGCCATGCCGAAGCCGCGCGTGAAGGTGGTCGGGCTGGTGTCGAGGTTGCCGTACAGGTAGACCTGCTTGTGGGTGGTCGAGCCGTAGCGGCTGTATTCCTTGGCATTGCGGTTCAGGGCCGCTTCCATGGCCATCAGGATCTGGCCGGCGAGCTTGCCGCCGCCGGTGGCGTCGAAGGCCAGGGTAGCGCCGGTGGCGGCCACCGCATCGGTCAGCTCGGCCTGGAAATGCTCGCTGCTGGAGTTGCAGACATGGCGGGCGCCCAGATCGCGCAGGACCTGTGCCTGCTTCTCGCCGCGCACGATGTTGACCAGTTCGACCCCGTCCTTCTGGCAGATCTTGTTCAGCATCTGGCCCAGGTTGGACGCCGCCGCGGTATGGATCAGCGCCTTGTGGCCCTCCAGCTTCATGGTCTCGACCATGCCCAGCGCGGTCAGCGGATTGACGAAGCAGGAGGCTCCCTCCGCAGCTGTCGTGCCCTCGGGCAGGGCCAGGCACTGATCGGCCTTGATGGCGCGGAACTGGGTGTACATCGCGCCCCCGAAGGCCGCGACCTTGCGGCCGAGCAGGGCCTGGGCGGCCGGCGAGGCGCCGGCGGCGATCACGGTCCCGGCGCCCTCATTGCCGGCCGGCATCGATTCATCCAGGCGCCCGGCCATGGCTTTCATGGCGGCCTCGGGAATGCGGCCGGTCAGCACCGGGCGATCCGCGCTGCCGCTGGCCTTCAGGGTGCTCAGGTCGGCAGCGCCAAACAACAGGCCCTGGTCAGAGGGGTTGATCGGCGAGGCTTCGACCCGGATAAGGACCTCGTCGTCCTTGGGCTGCGGGGTGGGGATCTCGACCAGCGACAGTTCGATCTCGCCATTTCTTTTCACCAGGGTGCGCAACTGGAGTCCGGTATCGGTCTTGCTAGTATTCATGGAGCCTGCCTCGGGATGGAGATGTGGAAGTGTCACGGGGAAAGAGGGCCAGAGTATAGGAGTCGCCCTGCGCTGCGGCACCGCCCCGGAGACAAATATGAATCGATCCCGCCTGTACGGGCCCAGCCTGGCCTTGCTTGCCGCCCTTTGCCTGCTGCCGGCGGCGCCGGCACTGTCCCGGGTCACCCGCATCGTCATCGACGAAACCCTGCCGATGCCGGCCTCGCCCCAGGCCTCGGCCAATGCCATGGCCTACGACATGGTGGCCGGACGCGCCTTTGGGGAACTGGATCCCGCGTTGCCGGGCAATGCCCTGATCCAGGACATTGCGCTGGCACGCGAGGCCGATGGCAAGGTGCGCTATGTCGCCAGTTTCGTGATCTTCAAGCCGCGTGAGGGTGCCCGTGCCAGTGGCCTGATGTGGCACGACGTTCCCAACCGCGGCCGCGTCTACCCGATGGCCCCGGAAGAACGAGAGGCAGGCGACGTGCTGCTGGCCAGTGCCTGGCAGGGCGACAATGCTGGTGCCACCACGGTCAGGCCGACGGCCTCGGCCACCGGCCTGCAGTGGCTCAAGGTGCCGGTGGCGCGCGGCCCAGGCAACACCCCGATCACGGGCGAGGTGCTCGGGCGCATCGTCAACCGCAGCGGGCCGGCCTCACAGCCCTTGCTGGTCCAGACCAATCCGGTGCCCTACAAGCCGGTCAGCCTGGACACCCGCCAGGCGCGGCTGGTCTCGCGTGGCGGCGAGAGCCAGTCAGGCGTCGTTTCGGACGAGCGCGAGATGGCCGCCAGCGATTGGGCCTGGGCGCGCTGCGATGAACGCAATCCCTTTCCCGGCATCCCCGACCCGACCCAGATCTGCCTGAAGCAGGGCTTCGATCCGAACCGCCTGTATCAGGTGGTGTTCACGGCGGCCGACCCTTATGTGCTGGGCATCGGCTTTGCAGCCTGGCGCGATGTGGGCCATTTCTTCAAGACGGCGCGCCAGGACGACGCCGGCACCCCCAACCCGATCGCTGCCCTGGTCACGCACAGCATCGCACGGGGGGTCTCGCAGTCCGGCAACTTCCTGCGCGGCTGGCTGCACCTGGGCTTCAACCAGGCCGAGCAGGGCGGTGCCGTGCATGATGGCCTGTGGCCGATCATTGCCGGTAGGCGCATCGCCCTGAACTTTCGCTGGGCGCAGCCCGACGGCGTGCTCGAGCTGTACCAGGCCGGCAGCGAGGGCCCGCAATGGTGGCTGCCGCATCCGGATCCGGTCAGGGGGCTGCCCGCCGCCGGCATTCTCGACCGCTGTCTGGCCAGTCGGACTTGCCCGAAGATCATGGAGCACTTCGGATCGGCCGAGGTCTGGGCCCTGAAGCTGACCCCTGAATGGATCGGCACGGACGGCCGCAGCGACCTGCCCCTGCCCGACAACGTGCGGCGCTACTACATCGCCAGCTCGAACCACGGCGGAGGGGCGGGTGGCTTCAACAGCAGCCTGCCCGGGCAGGGTCTGCCGGCCGAAGGGGCCATGTGTCCGGGCAACAATTTCGGCCGCGGTCTTCTGCCAGCCAATCCGATGCCGCATGCCGAGACCGTCAATGCCCTGCGCCACCACTTTCGCCAATGGGTGATGAAGGGCGTATCGCCTCCCGCAAGCCGCTATCCGACCCTGGCGGCGGGCCAGCTCGCCCCGGCCCACAAGGTTGCGCTGGGGATGCCCGATCTACCCGGCCTGCGTGCCACGGTGCCTGAAGCCGACTTCATCATGCCGGTGCTCGATTACGACTGGGGACCCGATTTCCGCCCCCTCGACGGCTCAGGCGTGGCGTCCAAGGCGCCGCCCGGCATCCGCCAGGTGCTGAACATGTGGGCCCCGAAGGTGAATCCTGACGGCAATGAACTGGGCGGGGTGCCGGTGGTGCTCCTCGATGCCCCGCTGGGCACCTACCTGGGCTGGAACATCACGTCGGCAGGCTTCCACAAGGGCCAGATCTGCAACTATGTGGGGGGAATGGTCCCCTTCGCGCGGACCCCCGAGGAGCGCGCTGCGCGTGCCGATTCCCGTGCCTCGCTGCAGGAACGTTACGGCAACCACGACGGTTATGTGCAGGCCGTGCGGCGGGCTGCCGAGCGGGCCCGGCGTGAAGGTTTCCTGCTGGAGGCCGACGCCCAGAAGCTGATCAAGGCGGCCCAGGACAGCGGAGTGCTCAAGTGACTGAAAACCCTTTCACCTTTTCCCATCGCCTGCGGGTGCGCTGGGCGGAAGCAGACATGCAGGGCATCGTCTTCAATGCCAACTACATGCTGTATTTCGATGTCGCGATCACCGAGTACTGGCGTGAACTGGGCCAGCGCATGCCGACCCTGCATGAGGAATTCCTGATCCATTCCTATGTCGTCAAGTCGACCATCGAGTTCCATGCGCCGGCACGCTTCGACGAGCTGATCGACATCCGGGTGCGGACCTCGCGGCTGGGCGGCTCGAGCATGAAGGTGGCCTTCGAAATTCACCGCGACAAGGCCGGCGGCGGCACCGATCACCTGATCTCGGGCGAGAGCGTCTACGTCTTTGCGCCGCAGGGCAAGTCCGCGGCCATGCCCGAAGCGGTGCGTGCCCTGATTCGCGACTACGAGCGCAGCGCACCCGACCAGTGAGGGGCCGGGCGCCTGGCTGCGAGCCCCGACCGCAGGGCTTGCAGCACCGGCAGGGCGGCAGCTGCGGCCATCCAGTGCTTGAGGCTATGGCCTGAGAGCCAGCCGCCAGTAAGCGCATGGATGGGGGCATCGGCCATCTCGAAGGCCTTGGCCAGGCCATAGCACAGCAGGATCGCCACCACGCCTGTTGCAGACGGCAGGCCCGGTCCCCGCACCAGGGCCAGGCCGGCCAGCAGGAGCATGCCGCTGACCTGCAAGGCCGCCCAGGGCAGCAGGTTGCCGTTGGCCTGCCAGAGCAGGGCGGCCACGCCCCCCCAGAGCAGCACCAGGCCCTGGATGGCCCAGGCGCTGCGCCGGTCCAGGCGCTGGGCGAAGACCAGCGACAGGACACCGGCAAAGGCGGGCACCATGCACAGGCGGTCGATCAGCAGACGCTGGTCATCCGGGGCCAGGTGATACCAGGTGGATCCGCAGGCGGTCAACAGCAGGCCGCCAAAAAACAGTGCCAGGGCCGCCGCCTCAATCGCGGGCAGGGGATCGCCGCGGGTTTCGCGTTGCGCCATCAGATACAGGCCGCACAGGCCCGCCAGCGCAAAGCCAAGGTTGGAAAGGACATCGCCGGCATGGGGCAGGCCGAGCCAGTCCGACTGGTCGGCGAAGGCGTGGTAGTGCGCGACCTGGGCCAGAGGAGCCGCCCAGGCACTGGACAAGGCCAGGAACAGGAGCAGGAAGAACACCCCGAAACCGAGGCTGGGTTTATCGGACATCGCGGATCTCCTTGATCGCTTGGGGGCGGGTGCAGCGCAGGCGCACCTGCCTTGGGGGAGACTGGAGTCTGCCCGGGCGAGGATCGAAGGCGCAAGCCTCATCGCCGGGGCGGCCCGGGACGCCCCTGCCGGTATCATCCCGCGGCACCGCAACCTGTACCGGACTTGATGACGCCCCGCATGCCTGCCCGAGGCTGTCGCGTCATCCGCGCGGATCTATCCGAGCGTACCCTTGGTCTTGATGTTCAACTGGCCGGCCAGACCTGCGTCCCGGTGCCTGGCGATCTCCCGATACTCCGGGCTCTCCACCATCTCCTTCATGGCCGCGAGCGAGGGATATTCCGCCAGCGCGACCATGTCCCAGAGCTCCTCGACCTCACCCAGCCGCAGGCCAGTCACGGGTCCCGAATAGCCTGGCGTGCCACCGACCTTGAGAATCAGGTGGCGGACCTTGCGGCCATAGCGCCGATAGGCATCGAAGCCTGACAGATCGGCGTCCGAACCATCGGCATAGGCCGCCCGGGACTTGAACTTGAGCAGGTTGACCATGACGAAGGGACCGTCTTCCGGCTGTTCGAAAAAGGACTTGGCCTGGTCCGCTGTGAGGTGGACCTGATTCTTGAAGTACATGCGAGGCTCCGTTTCTGGACAACCGCATCATCTGCCGGTCGATTCCAGTCCGACGATAGCGGAATGGACGGGGCTTGCGCCGGGGCCCTGCGCGAATTCAGAACTGGAGGGCTTGCAGGTCGAAGACGAAATGACGCTGGGCTGCTTCGTGATGCCAGGTCTGCTCGAAAAACGAGGCCTGTCGCGGGCCGATGTCGAGCACGCTCGAGCAGCGTGTGCCATAGGCCGACTCGTCCCAGGGCTGGGGCGGAAGGATGAACACCGCCGACAGGGCGCGCTCGCGCGCCAGATCGATGCCGGTGCTCGGCAGGGCCTCATCAGGGGCGGTCTGCTCCTCGCGCAAGGCGGCCAGGGCGGCCCGCCGGAATTGCGACAGCCCGGTATCGCGATGGCGCGCAACCGCCTGCCGCAGTGCCTCGGTCTTGGGCCAGGGCGTGTTCAGGACATCGTTGGACAGGCCGTGGATGCCGGCCGCCAGGGGCTGCGCACCGGCCTCACCGCGATTGGTCAGCGACCAGCCTCGTGCGGGCTGCTCAGGCGGGCAGTCGAAAAGCAGCAGATTAAAGCCGGCATAGCGATACGCCTGGGCGGCAATGGTCTCGGCCAGTGCCTCGGCCGGCTCGCCCGCCTGCGACTGGCCCACCCAGCGCTCGACCAATTCGCCGCGCGAGCGCTCCTGGCCGCCTGCGGGCAGGCCACGACGATGGTTGGTGAGGACGGCCAGACGCCCGGCCCGGCTGATGGCCAGCCAACTGCCTCCGGCCCGCAGGTCGCGGCCGCCCAGCACCCAGGCCGGCGTCCCGGGCACCCGCCACCAATGCGCCGACTGCGTCGGGCGTGAAAAAAATTCGTCGCGGTTGGAGATCAGGCGCAGGCGATAGCCTGCAACGGCTTGCGGCCTGAAGTCCAGGGCCAGCACGCACATGGCGCTTCAGATTTCCAGCAAGGCGTAGGGCAGGGGACGCAGGGCAATCGCCTGCCATTGGCCCTGATCGTCGCGCAGGCCGACCTTGCCCTCGAGGGCTGCAGCGGTCTGGCACTCGAACAGCAGGGCACAGCCCTGGCCTGCCACCGGGGCCGACATCACGATCTGGCCGGCGGGTTCGACCGCAGCCGGCGATGCGTCCGGGGCGGTCGGTTGCGGCCAGACATCACCAGCAGGCAGGGCCGGGACCGGCACAGACGCAGCCGGGAGCCAGCCGATGAACATGCGCCGCTTGAGCTTGCCCAGGTATTGACTGCGCGCCACGACTTCCTGACCGGGATAGCAACCCTTGCGGAAGTCAACGCCGCCAATCGATTCGAAGTTCAGCATCTGGGGCACGAAGCATTCATGGGTGGCCGGCACGATGCGGGCCTCACCCTGTGCGATCTCGGCCAGGCGCCACTGCAGGGATGGCGCCGGCTGCATCCCCAAGGCCATGGCCTGGGACCAGAGGCCGGAACCGGCTGGCGTCAGCCACAGGCTGCGGGGGCCGGCCGGCTGCTGTCCCGGCCAGGCCTGCGCGGCCTCGGGCAGCACCAGCAGATCGACCGGTACCGGGTCCTGGGCGGCGCTTTGCCAACGACCGCCTGCGTCTGGCAGGGCTGCCTGCGGCGCCAGCCGCTGCAGCAGGCCTTCAGCCTGGCCCAGCACCCCGTAGATCTCGAAGCGGGCTGAGACATCCTGGACCTTGGCCTTGGCGCGCAGCACGAACATCGACAGCCGCTTGGCCAATGCGGCGGCCAGGGTGCGGGTGCAGACCAGGGTGATGTCCTCGCCGGTGCAAAAGCCCAGGGCGCTCATCTGCATCCGGCCCTTGGCATTGCAATAGGCAAACCGGCGCCACTGCCCGGGCAGCAGCTTTTCCAGGTCGTTGCTCAACTGGCCGTGCAGGAAGGCGCGGGCATCCGGTCCGCTGACCTGGATCACGCCCAGGTCGGGCAGGGGGCAGATGCGGGACGATGGCCCGCCGCCGGACACCGCAGTTGCCGCCGGGCCGGCAAACTCGGCCTGCGGACCGTGGGCGTCCTCGACCAGGTGCGCACCGACGGCAGCCAGCCACTGTTCGACAGGAGGACGGTCATATTGCGCAGCGAGCATAATTCAGCCTTCAAACCAGAAGCATCCGGAAAACCGGACCGATTATAGGCATGCGGGCAGTCGTCTCTTTCATCTTGGGCTTGTTGCTGTTGGGTCTATTGAGCCTGGGGGCCGGCTGGCTCTGGGGACGCCAGGCCTACCAGTCGCGGGTGCTGGTGCAAAGCAAGGCCGAATTCACGGTGACGGTTGAAAAAGGGCAGGGCTTTGGCAGCATCGCCGCCAGGCTGCGCAACGCCGGCCTGGAACTGCCCGAGCCCCTGACCTCGATTGCGGCGCGCCTGCGCGGCGATGCCCACCAGATCAAGGCGGGCACCTATCAGTTCAAGGCCCCGCTCACGCTCAAGTCGGTGCTCGACAAGCTGGTCAGCGGCGAGGTGATGCTCTCGGAGGTGCGGGTCCCCGAGGGCTGGACATTCCTGCAGATGCGCGAGGTCATCGACCGTCATCCCGACCTGCGCCATGACACGGCCGGTCTGGCTGCATCCGACCTGCTGGCGCGGCTGGGGCTGAGCGAACGCCATCCCGAGGGACTGTTCTTTCCGAGCACCTATCTTTTTTCGCCCAACACGCCGGACCTGGAGATCTATCGCAATGCCCACCGCCAGTTGCGCAAGCTGCTCGATGAGGCCTGGGCCGCGCGTCCGCCCGATTCGCCGCTCAGGAGCCCCTATGAGTTGCTGACCTTGGCCTCGATTGTCGAGAAGGAAACCGGCACCGAAGCCGACCGCCCCAAGGTGGCCGCCGTGTTCCTGAATCGGCTGCGCCTGGGGATGATGCTGCAAAGCGACCCGACCACGATCTACGGCATCGGGGCCCGCTTTGACGGCAACCTGCGCAAGCGTGACCTGCAAACCGACACCCCCTACAACACCTACACCCGCGCCGGCCTGACCCCGACGCCGATCGCCCTGGTATCACGGGCCTCGCTGCAGGCGGTGATCGCCCCGGCACCGATCAAGGCGCTGTATTTCGTGGCCCGTGGCGACGGCAGCAGCGAGTTCTCCGACGACCTGGCGGCCCACAACCGGGCGGTACAGAAATTCCAGCTCAAGCGATGACCCCCACAAAAATCGCGGCACCCGGCCGCTTCATCACCTTCGAAGGCATCGACGGCGCCGGCAAGAGCACCCACCTGGCGGCCACGGTGGCGCGCCTGCGCGCGCGCGGCCTGGAAGTGGTCGAGACCCGGGAGCCCGGCGGCACAGCGCTGGCCGAACGCCTGCGCGGGCTGCTGCTGCATGAGGCCATGTCCCTGCAGACCGAACTGCTGCTGATGTTTGCCGCCCGGCAGGATCACCTCGATCACCTGATCCGCCCGGCGCTGGCGCGGGGGGCCTGGGTGGTCTGTGACCGCTTCACCGACTCGACCTATGCCTACCAGGGCGCCGGCCGCCAGATGGGCGCCGAGGTGGTGGCCCGGCTCGAGGCGCTGGTCCACCCCGACCTGCAGCCCGACCAGACCTTTTATTTCGACCTGCCACCGGCGCTGGCCGCGGCACGGCGGGCGCAGGCCCGGGCGGCGGACCGGTTCGAAGCCGAGGACCTGGCCTTTTTCGAACGGGTGCGCGGCGGCTACCTGCAACGGGCGCAGGCCGATCCGCGACGCTTCGTGATCATCGATGCGGCCGCCCCGATCGAGGTGGTGGCGACGGCCGTGGCCACCGGGCTGCTGCCATGAAGCCTTCCCTGCCCGGCGGGCGTCGGGACAATCCGGCATGAACACCGATACCCCCCGGGATCGTTCCCAACCCCTGGTGCGCAGCGATCTGGCCGAGTTGCTCTGTGCCGACCGCCACCATGCCCTGTTGCTGGCCGGTCAGGCCGGGCTGGGCCAGGTCGAACTGGCCCTGCATCTGATCCGCGCCTGGCTGTGCGAGAGCGATCCCTCCGGGCGAGCGGTGCTGCAGGCCAGCGGCGGACGCCGCGCGCACGATGCCTGCGGGCATTGCCAGAGCTGCCGCTGGATCGGCACGATCGATGCCTTCGAAGACGGTTACAGCCCCCAGCATCCGGACCTGCTGTGGCTGCGCCCGGAGGCCGACGACCCGCTGTGGGAGCCGGCGCCACACCAGGCCAAGACCGCCAAGCCTTCCCGGGTGATCAAGATCGACCAGGTGCGCGCCAGCGCCGGTTTCGTGACCGTGGGCGCCCAGCGCAGCCGCGGCAAGTTCGTGCTGCTCAGCCCGGCCGAGGCGATGCAGGCCGAGTCGGCCAACAGCCTGCTCAAGATGCTCGAGGAGCCAGCCGGCGAATGTCGCTTCATCCTGGTAACCGAGCATCCCGATTGGCTGCTGCCCACGATCCGCTCACGCTGCCGCCTGCATGCGATGCGGGTGCCGGGCCTGGAGGAAAATCTGGCCTGGCTGCAGGCGCAGGATGTGCCGGCCGATCTGGCCCGGGAACTGCTGGCCCTGACCGGCGACGCGGCCCATGCCGCCCTGCGCCTCGTCAGGCGCAACCAGAGCACCACTCATCGGCTTTTCATTGATGGCCTGGCCGGCTTGCCCGAGTCTAGCCTGACCCAAGTCGTCACCCAGCTGGCGGCAATCGAGGCGCCCATGGTGGCCCGGCTTTTCCAGGCCTGGACCGCCGACCTCATTCTTGCCAAGCTGGGCCAACCGGTCCGCTTCTTCCCGGGACAACTGGGCGTGGCCAATCAACGCGTGCGACAGACCAGCCTGCATGCCTTGCTTGCCCTCGAGTCCGATTGGCGCAGCCTGCCGCGTCTGGCAGAGCATCCGCTCCATCCGCGACTGTTCATCGAAGGGCTGTTGTTGAGGTATAGCGAGATATTTTCATGACAGAAGCCGCTGCTGCACCCTTTGCCGGAGTCGGTCTCACTGCCAAGAACGCACCGCCCTCGTCGGCCCGACCCGGCGTCCTGACCCTGGCCATCAAGGAAAAGGCCGCGCTGTATGCCGCCTACATGCCCTGGGTGACCGGTGGCGGGCTGTTCGTGCCGACCACCCGTCCGGCCCATCTCGGCGATGACGTCTATGTCATCCTGAGTCTGATGGACGACCCGGCCAAGCTCTCGATCCAGGGCAAGGTCGTGTGGATCTCGCCCACCAGTACCGCCGGGCGTCAGCAGGGCATCGGCCTGCAATTCAACAAGTCCGAGGGCAGCGAGCAGGCGCGCGCCAAGATCGAGGGCCTGCTTGGCGCCGGGCTCAAGTCCAGCCGCGCCACCCACACGCTCTGAATGGCTGCCTGCAGGGACGATACTGCGGCGCAGTAAAATGCGCGGGTGTATATCGATTCCCACTGCCATCTCGACTTTCCGGACTTCAAGGCGCGCTTTGACCAGGTGCTGGCCAACATGGCCGCCAATCAGGTTGACCTGGCGCTGTGCATCAGCGTCACGCTCGAAGACTTTCCCAATGTCCTGACACTGGCCGAGCAGCACGACCAACTGTTCGCCACGGTCGGCGTCCATCCCGACTATCCGGACTGCCGCGAGCCCTCGGTCGCCGAACTGGTGGCCCTGTCCGATCACCCCAAGATCCTGGGCATCGGCGAGACCGGGCTGGACTACTTCCGGGTCCAGGGCGATCCGGCGACCGAGCTCGAGTGGCAGCGCGAACGCTTCCGGGTGCATATCCGTGCGGCCCGCCAGGTCCGCAAGCCGTTGATCGTGCACACCCGTGCCGCCCGCGACGACACCTTGCGGCTGATGCGGGAGGAGGGCGCCGGCGAGGCTGGCGGTGTGCTGCACTGTTTCACCGAAGACTGGGAGACGGCGCGGGCCGCCCTGGACCAGGGTTTCTACATCTCCTTTTCCGGCATCGTCACCTTCAAGAATGCTGAAAGCCTGCGCGAGGTGGCCCGGCGCATGCCCCTGGACCGCCTCCTGATCGAGACCGATTCGCCTTATCTGGCCCCGGTTCCGAAGCGCGGCAAGACCAATGAACCGGCCTTCGTTCGCCATGTCGGCGAGTTTCTGGCCGACCTGCGGGGGCTCAGCCATGATCGGCTTGCGGAAATCACCACAAATAATTTCTATAAACTTTTCAGTGGCTTGCCACCTGTTTCTAATTTGGAGTATGAAGATGAGAAACATGATCGGCCGCTGCGTTGCCAGTGTCAGCATTGCCGTGGGCTGCCTGATCCTGGCGCAGGCGCCGGCCCGGGCTGACCCTCGCGTCGAGTTGCTGGAGGCTGCCCGACTCGGCAAGGTCGATAACGCCAAGCTGTTGCTGTTGCGCGGCGTCGACCCGAACATCCGCGAAAAAACCCATGGTCCGGTGATCGTCTATGCGGCCCGGGAAAAGTCCTTTGCCGTGGTTCGTGCCCTGGCCAGCGATCCGCGCTGCGAGATCAATGAGGTCAATGCCCAGGGCGAGGATGCCCTGATGTTTGCCAGCCTCCATGGCGACCTGGAGACCGTCAAGCTGCTGCTCGGGCGTGGTGCCATCGTCAATCGCCCCGGCTGGACGGCGCTGCACTACGCGGCCAGCGGTGGCCATGTCGCGGTGGCCCGCCTGCTGCTCGAGCAGCATGCCTATATCGATGCTGCCTCGCCCGGCAATGTGACGCCCTTGATCATGGCAGCGCGACACAGCCAGATATCGATGGCCCGGATGCTGGTGGAGGAGGGCGCCGATCCGACCCTGAAGAACGACCAGGGCTACACGGCTGCGGACTACTGGAAGCGCCTGAAGGAAACCGCCGAGGAAACCTGGATGCGCCAGAAAGCGGCTGATTTTGCCCGTCGCTATGGCAGCAGCGAGGCTTCGGGCGGCAATGGATCCTCGGGCAGCAGCGCCTCGCCCGTCCCCGGCGCGGCAGGGGGCGGCACGCCATCGTCTGGCTCGCCCCAGGCGCCTGCCCGGCCATGAATAGCGGTCTGGCATCCCCGCCAGCCCTGCTCATCCTGGATTGTGATGGCGTGCTGGTGGACTCTGAAGTCCTGGCCAACCAGGTCTTTCTCGAGGCGCTGCGCGGCCTTGGGCTGGATCTGCAGCTGGCGGACCTGTTCGAGCGCTTTGTCGGACGCACCATGGCCGATTGCCTGCGCCAGGTCGAGGCCATGCTGGGCCGACCCGTGCCCGAGGGTTTTCTGGCCCAACTGGATGCACGCACCTTCGAGGCCTTCGAGCGGGGTCTGAAAGCAGTGCCCGGTGTGGTCAGCTTGCTCGACCGGCTCGATCAGGCGAGGGTGCCTTACTGCGTGGCCTCGAGCGGCAGCCATGCCAAGATGCGCAAGACCCTGGGCCTGACCGGGCTTTGGGAGCGGCTCGAAGGGCGGATCTACAGCGCCACCGACGTTCCCCGCTCCAAGCCGTTCCCGGACATTTACCTGCATGCGGCTGCAGCCATGCAAACCGACCCTGGCCGCTGTGTGGTGGTCGAGGACAGTGCCACCGGGGTCAGGGCTGGCATCGCGGCCGGCATGCGCGTCTTCGGCTACGCCGCCATGACGGAAGCTGCCCGGCTCGAAGCTGCTGGCGCAACAGTCTTCACCGACATGGCCCAATTGCCTGGCCTGCTGGGCCTGCCGCCACCGCGTTGACCTCCCGGCCGGCCTGCCAGCACAGCAAGCGCTGGTCGGGTTCGCACCACACGAAGCGGCGCGCCAGGTCGTTCAGGAAGGGATGGATCGACGAAGGCATCAGTTCCAGGGTCTGGGCGATATCCAGCCAGCGATGGGCATCATGCTCCTCATTGAGGCGCACCTGCGCCTGGGCATCGACCAGGGCCACAAAGCCATGCAGCCGATACCCGGGGTCACTGTTGGGAATCGGCCGGTCCAGCCGATACAGCCGCAGCGCCTGCAAGGCGGTTTCCTCGTGCAATTCGCGCAGGGCGGCCTGCAGCGGGGTCTCGCCGGGATCGGCCTTGCCGGCCACGGGCCACCATTCGTCGCGATATCGACCGAGCACCCGGCGCATGTACAGCAACTGCCCGCCATCCCTGGGACGGACCACGTTGACGATGACACCCTCACGCAGCCTGCGATCCGTGGGCGGTGGTGCGGTCATGATGAGGCTCCGGGGGCTGGCTGTTCGGGCCGATGGTAGCGGACGCAGGGCCGCCTCGAAGGGGCTTTTCCGATTCCTGAGCTGTCCATATAACTGCGTATAATATGTATTATGT
Organism: Burkholderiales bacterium; assembly: GCA_029977705.1. Taxonomy (GTDB): domain Bacteria; phylum Pseudomonadota; class Gammaproteobacteria; order Burkholderiales; family Burkholderiaceae_E; genus JAPOKJ01. The sequence goes on from JAPOKJ010000043.1 coordinate 28,093, forward strand.
CAACTAATGGAAATGGATGACCAAAACGCCGCCAGCAGCGCGGTCCGCACCGACTCATTGCGTCCAAGCCCCACCCCGGCTTCCTGAACACCCCTTGAAGGCCAACTCACAGGCCATCGAGCGGAATCTTCAGGTAACTCACGCCGTTGGCCTCAGGCGGAGGCTTGCGTCCGGCGCGGATGTTCAACTGGATCGCTGGCAGGATCAGCACCGGCATGGCCAGGGTCGCATCACGGGTGGTGCGCATCTCGACGAACTGCTCCTCGCTGATGCCGTCACGAACATGGACATTGGCCGCGCGCTGGGCCGCCACCGTCGTCTGGCTGGCCACCGGACGGGCACCCGGCGGATAGTCGTGGCACATGAACAGGCGGGTATCGCCCGGCAAGGCCAGGATCCGGCGCAGCGAGCGGTACAGGGTTGCCGCATCGCCGCCGGGAAAGTCGCAGCGCGCAGTCCCCACATCCGGCATGAACAAGGTGTCGCCCACAAAGACCGCATCGCCAAACCTGAACGCCAGACAGGCCGGTGTATGGCCGGGCACCGCCATCACCTCGCCGTGCAAGGCGCCCGCCTCGATCGGGTCGCCATCCTTGAGCAGGCGATCGAATTGCCGGCCATCAGCCACGAACTCATCGCCCAGATTGAACAGGCGCTTGAACACGCCCTGCACTTCGGTGATGCGCTCGCCTATGCCGATCGGGGCGCCACAGGCCTCCTTCAGGGCAGCGGCCGCCGACAGGTGATCGGCATGGGCATGGGTCTCGAGAATCCAGGACACCTTGAGTCGCCGGGCCTGGACATGGGCCAGCACCCGTTGCATGCTCTTCGTGTCGGTCCGTCCGGACTTGGGGTCGTAATCCAGCACCGGATCGATGATCACGCATTCGCTGCCCTCCCCGCTGTGCACGACATGGGTGAAGGTGGCACTGACCGCTTCGAAAAACGAATCGACCAGAACGGGGGCGGCGGTTGTTGACATGACGGGGCCTTGCTCAGGGACGGAACCGATCCGGCGGGCAGGGCACACGCCATGAGGTCCTGCCTGAATTATACCCCCATGGGTATAAATTGACCAGCCGGACAGAGGCCCGGGCCGGGTCGCTACAATGACAGGCTGCGCCATGCCCTGGAGACCTTTCCCCTGGCGCCGACGGGAGACATGACATGCAAAGAAGACACATGCTGCAATCGGCCGCCGCGCTGCTGGCGACCCCCTGGTCTGCTGCCCGCGCGGCCGACCCGTTCCGCATCGGCCTGATCCTGCCCATGAGCGGACCCTTTGCCTCGACCGGCAAGCAGATCGAGGCGGCAGCGCGCCTGTACATGGCGCAAAACGGTGATACGGTGGCTGGTCGCAAGGTCGAACTGATCGTCAAGGATGACACCAGCGCACCGGATGTCACCAAGCGCATCGCGCAGGAACTGGTGGTCAACGAAAAGGTCAGCGTGCTGGCCGGCTTCGGCCTGACGCCCCTGGCCCTGGCCACGGCACCGATTGCCACCCAGTCGAAAACCCCGCTGGTGGTGATGGCGGCCGCCACCTCGAGCATCACCGAGGCCTCGCCCTTCATCATCCGTACCAGCTTCACCCTGCCCCAGGCCGCGGTGGCGATCGCCGACTGGGCGCCGAACAACGGCATCAAGAAGGTGGTGAGCCTGGTGTCTGATTTCGGCCCCGGCCACGATGCCGAAAAGTTCTTCCGCGACCGCTTCGTCTTCAACCGCGGCCAGGTGGTGGAAAGCCTGCGCGTGCCAATGCGCAACCCCGACTTTGCGCCCTTCCTGCAGAAGGTACGCGACCTCAAGCCCGATGCCTTGTATGTCTTCGTGCCTTCGGGTGCCGGCGCGGCGCTGATGAAACAGTTTGCCGAGCGTGGCCTGGACAAGGCCGGCATCCGCCTGATCGGCACCGGCGACATCACCGACGATGACATTCTCAATGCCATGGGTGATGTGGCGGTGGGCGTGGTGACCTCGCACCATTACTCAGCCTCGCACCCCTCCCCGCTCAACAAGAAATTTGTCGAGGCCTTCCAGAAAGCCAACAACGGCCTGCGCCCCAATTTCATGGCGGTGGGCGGCTACGACGGCATGCGTGTGATCTATGAGGCTGCCAAGGCCAGCAAGGGCGGCACCGGGGAAGCCCTGCTCAATGCAATGAAGGGCCAGATCTTCGAGAGCCCGCGCGGCCCGATGTTCATCGATGCCCAGACCCGCGATGTGGTGCACAACATCTACATCCGCAAGGTCGAACGCGTCAACGGCCAGTTGTACAACCAGGAATTTGCGACCCTCAAGGACGTCAAGGATCCGGGCAAGAACAAATAAGTCCGTCCCGTGCTGCGCTGACGGCTGCTGCCCCGAACACGGCGCCCTGCCCTGACCATGCTGACCCTGCTCTTTGACGGCATTGCCTACGGCATGCTGCTGTTCATCCTGGCGGTCGGCCTGTCGGTGACGATGGGCCTGATGAACTTCATCAACCTGGCCCATGGCGCCTTCGCCATGGTCGGGGGCTACCTCACGGTCGGCCTGATGCAGCGCCTGCAACTGCCCTTCCTGTGGTGCCTGCCGATCAGCTTCGTGGCCGTGGGCCTGCTGGGTGCCCTGCTCGAGCGCACGCTGTATCGCCCCATGTACCGCAAGTCGCACCTGGACCAGGTGCTGTTCTCGATCGGCCTGAGTTTCATGGCGGTGGCCGCCATGGATTTTTTCATGGGCTCGCAGCAGCAGATCATGCAGTTGCCCGATTTTCTGCGCGGTCGCTCCGAGTTCTTCGACGGGGCGCTGGGGGTGGGCCACTACCGGCTCTTCATCATCATGGTCTGTGCCCTGCTCACCATCGCCTTGCAGGCGGTGCTGACCCGCACCCGTTTTGGCAGTCGCCTGCGCGCCAGCGTTGATGACCCGCGTGTGGCTGCCGGCTTGGGCATCCCGGTCGATCAGGTCTTCGCGCTCACCTTTGCGGTGGGCTCGGGCCTGGCCGGCCTGGGCGGGGCGCTGGGTGCCGAGGTGCTGGGCCTGGATCCCACCTTCCCGCTCAAGTTCATGGTGTATTTCCTGATCGTGGTGGCGGTCGGCGGAACGTCCTCGATCACCGGGCCCTTGCTGGCAGCCCTGCTGCTGGGCATCGCCGATGTCGCCGGCAAGTACTATGTGCCCAAGCTGGGCGCCTTCATCGTCTACGCCTTGATGATCGCGCTGCTGATCTGGCGGCC
>JAPOKJ010000118.1 GCA_029977705.1 Burkholderiales bacterium
GAAGAATCAGACGTCGATCTGGTTGAGATCGCGCCAACCGCCGTTCCGCCCGTCTGTCGTCTGATGGACTACGGCAAGTTCAAGTACCAGGAGCAAAAGAAAGCCCACGAGGCCAAGCTCAAACAAAAGATCATCCAGGTCAAGGAAGTCAAATTCCGGCCAGGTACCGACGATGGCGATTACAACGTCAAGTTGCGCAACCTGACCCGCTTCCTGGAAGAAGGCGACAAGGCCAAGGTGACCTTGCGTTTTCGTGGTCGCGAGATGGCTCACCAGGAACTGGGCGCCCGTTTGCTGGACCGGGTCAAGGTGGATCTGGACGCTGTGGGCATCGTCGAGCAGTTTCCCAAGATGGAAGGCCGCCAGATGATCATGGTGATTGCGCCGAAAAAGAAAAAGTGACGACGTCCGTCTGACGTCGCGCTGATGAAGGTTTCAGTCCGGTCCCTTGCGGGGCTGGGCAGGATGGAGCGGCCGGGAAACCGGCAACTCCGGTCGGTCCCGAGAGGGGCTGATCACACAAGGCACCGGGTGACCGGTTGTCGACAAGCCGAACGGGTTTGAAAGTGCTGCTCAGGGGAGCGGCCACCTGGTTGGGCATTAAAAGAGAGTGTTGAGGGCATATGCCTAAGATGAAAACCAAGAAGTCCGCTGCCAAGCGCCTGCGCGTTCGCGCCAGTGGCTCGGTCAAGCGCGGACAGGCGTTCAAGCGCCACATCCTGACCAAGAAGACCACCAAGAACAAGCGCCAGCTTCGCGGCGCCGTCACGGTGCATGAAACCAACATGGCCTCGGTTCGGGCCATGATGCCGTACGCTTAAGGAGGCACCGACATGGCACGAGTCAAACGCGGCGTCACCGCACGCGCACGTCACAAGAAGGTTCTGGCACTGGCCAAGGGCTATCGCGGTCGTCGCAACAACGTCTTCCGCATCGCCAAGGAAGCGGTCATGCGCGCCGGGCAGTACGCCTATCGCGATCGCCGCAACAAGAAGCGGGTGTTCCGTTCGCTGTGGATTGCCCGTATCAACGCGGCAGTTCGCGAGCACGGCATGACCTACTCGGTGTTCATTGCCGGCCTGAACAAGGCGGCCATCGGTCTGGACCGCAAGGTGCTGGCTGACATGGCGGTCAATGACAAGCCGGCCTTTGGTGCGATCGTCGCACAGGTCAAATCGGCCGTCTGAGTTTTCCCGACCGGAATTCTCTGATCCGATGGGACTGTGAAAAAAGGGCCGCTGGCCCTTTTTTCATTGCCGGACGGTCGCCGCATGCCCGATGCCTGCGACGCACCCTTTTGCAGATGACTCTTTCCCCCGCGAATCGACCCTCATGCAAGACCTCGACAAGATGATCACCGATGCCGGTGCCGCCTTCCAGGCGGCCGGCGACGCCGCCTCCCTGGCCAATGCCAAGGCTCAATTCCTGGGCAAGGATGGCTTGCTGACGGCCCAGCTCAAGCTGCTCGGCAAGCTGCAGGGCGAAGAAAAGTCTATCGCCGGCAAGCGCCTGAACGAGGCCAAGCAGGCGATCGAGCGCCAGCTCAAGGCCCGCGAACAGGCCCTCGAGCACGAGGTGCTGGCCGCCCGCCTGGCCTCGGAAGCGCTCGATGTGACACTGCCCGGGCGCGGGCTTGGCAAGGGCGGGCTGCATCCGATCACGCTGGCGACCGAACGCATCGAGGCGATCTTCGCGTCGATCGGCTTCGATGTGGCCGATGGTCCCGAGATCGAAGAGGACTTCTACAACTTCACCGCGCTGAACACGCCCGAGAATCATCCGGCCCGTTCCATGCATGACACCTTCTATGTCGAAGGCGGTCACCTGCTGCGCACCCACACCAGCCCGATGCAGATCCGCTATGCGCGGATGAACAAGCCGCCGATCCGGGTCATCGCACCTGGGCGCACCTATCGGGTCGACTCCGACGCCACCCATTCGCCGATGTTCCATCAGTTCGAGGGGCTGTGGATCGATCGCAATATCAGCCTGACCGACCTGAAGAACGTCTACCAGGACTTCATCAACCAGTTCTTCGAACGCACCGATATCGAGGTGCGTTTCCGCCCCTCGTACTTCCCGTTCACCGAGCCCTCGGCCGAGATCGACATGCGCTTTCCCGACGGACCGCTGGCCGGCCGCTGGCTGGAAGTCTCGGGTTCGGGACAGGTCCATCCCAATGTCGTGCGCAACATCGGGCTCGATCCCGAGGAGTACATCGGTTTTGCCTTTGGCAGCGGCATCGAGCGGCTGGCCATGCTTCGTTACGGCGTGGGTGACCTGCGCCTGTTCTTCGACAACGATCTGCGCTTCCTGGCGCAATTCAACCCATGAAATTCCCTGAGAGCTGGCTGCGCGCCTACTGCAATCCCGACTGGACTTCGGAGCAACTGTCGGACCGCCTGACGATGGCAGGTCTGGAGGTCGAGGAAGCCCATCCCTATGCCCCCGCCTTTACCAAGGTGGTGGTCGGCCAGGTGCTGTCCTTCGACAAGCATCCGAACGCCGACAAGCTCAATGTCTGCCAGGTCGAGACCGGGCAGGGGGTGCACCAGATCGTCTGCGGTGCGCCCAACGTGAGTGTCGGCATCAAGGTGCCCTGTGCTTTGCCGGGGGCGCTGCTGCCCAACGATTTCGCCATCAAGCCGATGAAGATGCGTGGCGTCGAGAGCAACGGCATGCTGTGCTCGTCCGCCGAACTCGGGCTGTCGCAGGATCACAGCGGCCTGCTGATCCTGCCCGCAGATGCGCCGGTGGGCGAGGACTTTCGCAGCTGGGGGCAACTGGATGACCGCATTTTCCTGCTCAAGCTGACGCCCAACCTGGCCCATTGCCTGAGCGTGTTCGGCGTGGCCCGCGAGGTCTCGGCCATCAGCGGTGCGGCCCTGAAGGCGCATGACTTTCCGCCCGCCCCGGTGAGCCTGGATGCGCGGCTGCCGGTCAGGGTCGAGGCGCCCGATCTTTGCGGACGCTTTGCCGGCCGCATCGTCAAGGGCGTCAATGCCAGGGCGGCCACACCGGCCTGGATGAAGGACCGCCTGGAGCGGGCTGGCCAGCGCTCGATCTCGGCCCTGGTCGACATCTCCAACTATGTGATGCTCGAGCTGGGACGGCCGACCCACGTCTTCGATCTGGACAAGATCCATGGCGGTCTGACGGTGCGCTGGGCGCAGCCGGGCGAGTCCCTCAAGCTGCTCAATGGCCAGACCGTCAGCCTCGATGCCGAGGTCGGCATCATTGCCGATGAGCAGCAGGTGGAAAGCCTGGCCGGCATCATGGGCGGCGATGCGACGGCGGTGAGTCTGGAGACCCGCAACGTCTATCTGGAGGCAGCCTTCTGGTGGCCGGCGGCGGTGGCGGGGCGCTCGCGCCGCTTCAATTTCTCGACGGATGCCGGGCATCGCTTCGAGCGCGGGGTCGACCCGGCCAGCACGGTCGATCACCTGGAATACCTCACCCGGCTGGTGCTGGACATCTGCGGTGGGCAGGCCGGACCGGTCGATGACCAGGTCCACGGCAGCGTCAAGCCGGGCGGCCTGATCGAGCGGCCGCCGGTGCTGCTGCGCGCTGATCGTGCCCGCAAGCTGATCGGTGCACCGATCAGCAATGAAACCATGGGGCAGGTCTTCGACCGTCTGGGCCTGACCTGGCAGCCCACCGCTGAAGGCTTCAGCGTCCAGGCGCCCAGCTATCGCTTCGACATGATGATCGAGGAAGACCTGGTCGAGGAAATCGCGCGTATCTGGGGCTATGACCATCTGCCACAGCGCCCGCCGGTCGCCAGCCTGCCGATGCGGCCGCGCACCGAGACCCGGCGCCGCCTGATCGACCTGAAAAAATCGATCGCAGCCTGCGATTTCCAGGAAATCGTCACCTACAGCTTCGTCGATGCCCGCCTCGATGCCGCCTTGTCCGGCATCGGCAAGGAGCAGGGGGCGATCGCCCTGCTCAATCCGATTGCCTCGAACCTGGATGGCATGCGGACCACGATGTGGACCGGGCTGCTCGAGACCTTGCGCAGCAATCTGGCCCGCAAGGCCAGCCGGGTGCGGCTGTTCGAGATCGGGCTGGTATTCCGGGCCAATCCCCAGGCGGCGGCCGGGCCCCTGTCCGTCGAGGGCGTGGATCAGCCGCGCCGGGCCGCTGCCCTGGCCTACGGTCCGGCCTTCGAGGACCAATGGGGCGCACCGCAGCGGGGCGTCGATTTTTTCGACCTGAAGGGAGACATCGAGAAGCTTGCGGGTCGCCCGCTGCGCTTCCAGGCTGTGACCGCCGCCGATGGGCTGCCGCCAGCCCTGCATCCGGGCCGCAGTGCCCGTGTCAGCGAGACCGATGGCCGTGTGCTGGGCTGGCTCGGCGAGTTGCATCCGGCCTTGCAGCAGCAGCTGGGCCTGCCGCTGGCGCCCTTGCTCTGGGAACTCGATGCCCAGGCCTTGCTGCTGAACCGGATTGCGCAGCCGCAGTCGCTGTCGCGCTTTCCGCCGGTCATCCGTGACTTTGCCGTGCTGGTCGGGCAGGCCGTCCAGGCCGGTCAAATACTTGAGACTTTGGATGAACTTCGTGCGGCAAACTCACAACTTGATGTCGTGAAAAACATCAAGTTGTTTGATGAATATCGCGGTAAGGGGTTGGAAACTAAGGAAAAAAGTCTTGCATTCCGGGTTTGGATGCAAGATACTGACCGCACATTGAGTGATGCAGATGCCTCCCTGGCCATCGAGACATTGGTGGGTCATCTGGCCCAAGTCTGGGGGGCCCGTCTGCGCCAATAAGAACAGTACGGATCATGCAGGGTATGTCGGATTCAGTCCCGGACGATGGATGGCAGAACGAGTCGCCCGCCCCGAGAGGCAAGCGGGCGCCGGTGGCCCATGAAGAAACCTTGACCAAGGCAGAGCTGGCCGACATGCTGTTCGAGCAGGTCGGCCTGAACAAGCGCGAAGCCAAGGACATGGTCGACACCTTTTTCGACGAGATCCGTCAGGCCCTGGAGCGTGGCGAGAGTGTCAAGCTGTCGGGCTTTGGAAACTTCCAGTTGCGTGACAAGCCTCAGCGGCCGGGCCGAAATCCCAAGACCGGCCAGGCCATTCCGATCTCGGCACGCCGTGTCGTGACCTTCCATGCCAGTCAGAAGCTCAAGGCCCAGATCGAGGCCCTCGAGGCTGTGGATGTGCTGAGACTGGCCTCATGAACGAGAAGGCCAAGACGGCGCTCCCGCCCATCCCCGCCAAGCGCTACTTCACCATTGGTGAGGTCAGCGACTTGTGCATGGTCAAGCCGCATGTGCTGCGGTACTGGGAACAGGAATTTACCCAACTGCGTCCGATGAAGCGGCGCGGCAACCGTCGTTACTACCAGCATCACGAGGTCCTGCTGGTGCGGCGTATCCGTGACCTGCTTTACGAACAGGGCTTCACCATCAGCGGCGCGCGCAACCAATTGGGTGACCGCAGCATGGAACCCGATCACGACGGCCTGGCCGCCTTCGAGGATCCCGCCCTGTCGGGTTTGTCGCCCAACGGCGAATCCCTTGCGGCCCTTGACCTGCAGAGCATCGAACCGCAGCCGGTCGACGTGGTCAAGGCCCGCAAACTGCTGCTCGAAGCCCTGCACCTGCTGGGCTGACACGCTGTGCCGGGAATTCAGGCTATAATGTCAGGCTTCGGGGCGTAGCGCAGCCTGGTAGCGCACTTGCATGGGGTGCAAGGGGTCGCGAGTTCGAATCCCGCCGTCCCGACCAACATTGATGGCATCATCCTGCGATGATGTCCAGCGACACAAGAAGCAGACAAGAAGGCCGACAGCTCACGCTGCCGGCCTTTTTGTTGTCCCCCGCGATCGGCATGGTCCGGCGCGGGTCATCCCCCAGGAGTGTCTGATGAGCGAATCCTCCCCCAGCAGCTACCCCGCCCGAACCACCGATGCCAGCGCGCCAGTGCAGGTCTGGCGTGACCAGGGCGTTGCCCATATCCGCTTCAACCGGCCGCGTGCCCTCAATGCAATCGATGCCGCCTTGGCACAGGCCCTGCTGGCTGCGTGCCGCCAGGTGGTGGCCGACCCGCAGGCGCGGGTGATCCTGCTCTCCGGGGAAGGTCGGGCCTTCATGGCAGGCGGTGATCTGGTTGCCATACAGGCTGATCCCGTCGCGGTCACGGACACCCTGATCAAGGCCATGCACGAGGCCATCAAGCTGCTCGATGCCGCGCCTCAGCCGATCATTGCAGCGGTCCATGGGGCGGTCGCCGGTGGCGGCCTCGGGGTCGCGATGTGCAGCGATCTGATGCTGGCCGCCGAGGGCACCCAATTCAACCTGGCCTACACCCGGCTGGGCACGAGCAGCGACTGTTCGACGTCCTGGGGACTGCCGCGTCTGGTCGGTTATCGCAAGGCGATGGAGATGGCCTTGCTGTGCGATTCCATCGACGCCCGCGAGGCGCTTGCCCTGGGGCTGGTCAACCGGGTGCTGCCTGCCGA
>JAPOKJ010000005.1 GCA_029977705.1 Burkholderiales bacterium
ATTCACCGTCCACGTCGCCACATGCTGCGCTGGGTGCTGCTTGCGCTGGCGTTCAGCCTGGCGGCCTGCACCTCGATGGAGGCAGGTCCTGGTGCTGATTCGGGCAATGTTCGAGACACTTCCCGGCAGGGGCGCACCGTGCCCGAAGGCGCGCTGGTCCTGTTTCCCAAGGAAGTCGAACCCGGTGAGTTGCCGGCAGGCTGGGAAAAATGGGTCATTCATCCGCTCAAGCGCAAGACCGACTACGGCTTCAAGCGCGACAAGGGCGGGGTGTACCTCGAGGCCAGGTCCCGTTCTTCAGCCTCTGGTCTGATCTACCGGCTCGACGTCGATCCGGCGGCCTTCGACACGCTCGAGTTTTCATGGATGGTCAGCAATTTGCTGGAAGGCGCCGATGCAGCCGAACGCGAGTCCGAGGACAGTCCGGTGCGCGTGGTGCTGGCCTTCGATGGTGACAAGTCGACGCTGCCCGCTCGTGAAAAGGCGTTTTTCGAACGCGTCAAATTGTTCACCCGGCAGGACATGCCCTACGCCACGCTGATGTACATCTGGGACAACGCGCGTCCTCTCGATACCCTGATTGCCAACCCGCACACTTCGCGGGTTCAAAAGCTTGTGGCCTCAACCGGTCCGGGCGGTCTCAAGACCTGGCAGCTGCATCGACGCAATATCGTCGAGGATTACCGGAAGGCCTATGGCAAGGCACCGGGTCGGTTGATCGGCGTGGCCATCATGACCGATACCGACAACACCGGCACCATGACGCAGGCGCGTTATCGCGACCTGATCTTATACAAGTCGCGCGCAGGCGCTCAGTGAGCGGGGGCGGCCTGCCAGGGCCGGGGTCGTATCGCTCCGTTTGAATCCCGGTAGCGGCTCAGGGACAGCCCTTCGGTGCGGATCGAGGTCTTCTTGCCGCGAATCATTTCGCTGAGCAGCCGCGCTGAACCACAGGCCATGGTCCAGCCTAAAGTGCCATGGCCGGTATTGAGCCAAAGGTTCGGGATGTCCGTGCCGCCGACGATCGGGGTGCTGTCTGGCGTCATGGGCCGCAGGCCGGTCCAGAACAAGGCTTCGCCGGCTGAGCCCGCTCCGGGAAAGAGTTCATGCAAGACTTTCTCGAGCGTGGCGCGACGCGAGGCATTCAGGCGAAGATCGTATCCAGCCACTTCAGCCATGCCGCCCACCCGGATGCGCTGATCAAAGCGGGTGACTGCAACCTTGTAGGTTTCGTCCATTACCGTCGATTGGGGGGCGGCCGACTTGTTGCTGATGGGCACGGTCAGCGAATAGCCCTTGAGCGGATACACGGGAAGCGACAAGCCCAACTGGCTGGCAAGCCCTCGCGAGTAGCTGCCCAACGCCATCACGACATGATCGCTCTCGATGCGCTCCTCGATGGACGGAGTGGCCACGCTTCGAAGGCGCAGATGCCGGACGCGCTGCGCCTCCCGCTCGAGGCTCAGGATTTCACGCCCGAAGAGAAACCGGACGCCCAGCGACTTGCAGCGAGCGGCAAGGTCCCGAACAAACATCTGGCAATCTCCGGTCTCATCGAGCGGCAGGCGCAAGCCTCCGGTCAAGGCATTGGCATGCACTGCCAGCGCCGGTTCGATGCTGTGCAGCGCCTCGGGCGGCAAGAGCTGATGCTCGATCCCGAGCCGGTCCAGAATCTCGACATCGCGACGGGCAGCCTGCAATTGCGCGTGCGTGCGGAAGACCTGGAGGGTTCCGGCCTGCCGGCCTTCGTAGTGATTGCCGATGTCGCGCCTAAGGTCGATCAGGCATTCGCGCGAGAAGCTGGCAAGGCGCAGCATCCTTTCCTTGTTGACGGCATAGCGCGCCGGCGAGCAATTGCGCCACATGGACCAGAGCCACTGTAACTGGAACAGGCTGCCATCCGGTCGGATCGACAAGGGAGCGTGCCGCTGGAGCAGCCATTTCAGGGCCTTGAGCGGTATCCCGGGCGCTGCCCACGGGGTGGCATAACCGGGAGAGAGCTGACCTGCGTTGGCAAAACTGGTTTCCAGGCCGGGGCCGTCCTGACGATCAATGACGGTGACCTGAACGCCTTCCCGCGCCAGGTAGTAGGCGGTGGTGACGCCGATGACCCCGGCGCCCATGATTGCGACTTTCATGTGGAAGATCCTTCGCAAGCTGTTTGATCCTGCTATCCTAGAGATAAATAGCCAGAAAAATTCCCGTAAATATGCGAAAGACAGGAATAATCCCTGAAAAGGGAGTGCCCGGATGAGCCTTGGCGACAGTTCCGCCCGCAGCCTCGACCGCATAGACCGCAACATCCTGCGGACCCTGCAGGCCGACGCCCGGTTGAGCCTGACCCAGCTGGCCGAGAAGGTGGGACTGTCCATCACCCCTTGCAGCGAGCGGATCAAGCGACTGGAGCGGGAAGGCTTCATCCTGGGCTATTCGGCCCGTCTCAATCCTCATCGGCTCGAGCGCTCCCTTCTCGTGTTCGTGGAGTTGCGCCTGGCTGAAAAATCGGCGGGCTTGTTCGAGCAGTTCAGGCGCGAGGTCCTCGCCCTGCCGCATGTCCTTGAATGCCATCTGGTCTCGGGCGACTTCGATTACCTGGTCAAGGCGCGCATCCCCGAGATCACCGCCTACCGCAAGCTGCTCGGTGAACGGCTGCTCGCGCTGCCCGGGGTCAGGGAGTCGCGCAGCCTGTTCGTGATGGAGGAGATCAAGGAATCGCTGGACATCGAGATCCCGTTCTGAGCAGGTAGACTGAGCGCCATGTTGATCGACATCATCTCCCCGGCCGGTGCCCATCTGGATCTGGCGGCTTTTGACCGTGCCTGTGATCACCTGCGCCAGCGTGGCCATGTCCTGAACATCCGCGCCCCCCGCGAAGGCTGGCAGCGCTTTGGTGGTGACGATGCGACCCGTCTTGCCATGATCCATGAGGCAGCAAGTGGCGCGGCCGAGGTGGTGATGCTCACGCGCGGCGGCTATGGGGTGTCCCGTCTTCTGGATCGCATCGATTGGCCGCTGGTGGCGCGCGCCGTGAACCGGGGCCAGCGATGGATCGGCTACAGCGACTTTACGGCTTTTCAGGCGGCGCTTTTTGCGCAGACCGGGGCGCGCAGTTTTGCCGGGCCCACCGTCAGCGCCGATTTCAGTGCCCAGCCGCTCAATGTGCTGATGCAGGCCAGTTTCGAGGCCTTGCTGCGCGGTGTGACGTCGATGGTGCAATGGCAGTTGCCGGACGCTGTCCTTGCCCCTGTTTCGGCTGGCCATTGTCGCGGTCCCCTGTGGGGCGGCAACCTGTCGATGCTGTGCAGTGTCGTCGGGACGCCTTATCTGCCGACGTTTGAGGCCCCCGGCCTGCTCTGGATCGAGGATGTATCCGAGCATCCCTATCGCGTCGAGCGGATGCTGCACCAGCTTTTTCATGCGGGCGTGCTGGCACGTCAGAAGGCCCTCATCTTCGGCAGCTTCAACCAGTGGAAGCCGGCATCGCACGACAACGGCTATGGCTGGGAGGCGATGATGCGCTATTGGCGTGAGCGCCTGCGCAACGCGCTCGGGGATGCTGCCCCCGTATTGCTGGAGGGCTTGCCCTTCGGGCATCAGCCTGACAAGGTCGTCCTCGAGTTCGGCCGTCCTTACCGCCTGAGCTGGCAGGCCACCGAGATCAGCCTGATCCCCGACTGAGCGCCAGGAGGTCCTGCTCAGTCCTGGACGAGATGGCAGGCGACCTGCGCCCCGGAGGCCATCATGCGCAGCAACGGCCGCTCCTGCCGGCAGCGATCCTGCGCCTTGGGGCAGCGGGGATGGAAGGTGCAGCCACTGGGTGGATTGAGCGGGTTGGGCACTTCGCCTGATACAGGGGTGCGCGCGCGTCCGCTCATGTGCATGTCGGGGATCGCATCGAGCAGCATCTGGGTATAGGGATGCTGCGGCTGAGCGAACAGGGTTTTCTTGGGGGCCAGTTCAACGATACGGCCCAGGTACATCACGCCGACACGATCGCTGATGTGATGCACGACCGCCAGATTGTGCGAGATGAACAGGTAGGTCAGCTGGCGGGCCTTTTGCAGGTCGCGCATGATGTTGAGCACCTGGGCCTGCACCGACACATCGAGTGCCGAGGTCGGTTCGTCACAGACGAGAAAATCAGCCTCGGAGGCCAGGGCGCGAGCAATCGAGATGCGCTGGCGTTGGCCGCCGCTGAATTGATGCGGGTACTTGCTGGCATCGGCCGCTGACAGGCCGACCTGCTGCAGCAATGCGCCGACCCGCTCGTCGATGGCGTCCTTGCCTTCGATGAGGCGATGCTCTCGGATCGGCTCGGCAATGATGTCGCCCACCCGCCAGCGCGGGTTCAGGCTGGCATAGGGATCCTGGAAGATCATCTGGATGCGGCGGCGCAGGGCCGCGCCCTGTGGACCGTCGAGCTCCGACAAGTCCTTGCCATCGATGACCACGCGCCCGGTACTGGTCTTGTAAAGCCCCACCAGAAGCCTCGCCACGGTGGACTTCCCGCAACCGGACTCGCCCACCAGGGCCAGGGTCTCACCCTTGCGGATCTCGAAACTGACATCGTCCACCGCTGTGAGCAACTGGCGCGGTTTGCGCTCGATCACGCGGTTGAGCCAGGGCGCCGAGACGTCGAACGTCTTGCTGATGCCTTGTGCGCTGACCAGTGCGGCTGCACGTGGGTCCGTGCCGGCGCCTTGCGGGGACGAAAACTCTGGAGCCAGTGGCGTGCCGGTGGTGTGTGCGGGACTTGCGCTCATCTCAGGCCACCTTCCAGCAGGCTGCCCGGGTCGACCCGGCGGGCATCAGGTCGGGACGGTCCTGACGGCAACGATCAAAGACCTGCGGGCACCGCGGGTTGAAGGCGCAACCACGGGGAATGGCGTTCAGGCGCGGCATCGCGCCATCGATCTGTGCCAGCCGTTCGTGTTCCTCGCCGATCTGCGGGATCGAGGCCATCAGGCCTTGGGTATAGGGGTGTTGTGCCCGGTGAATGACATCGGCCACCGGGCCGAGCTCGGCAATGCGACCAGCGTACATCACGGCCACCCGGTCGGCGGTCTCTGCGATGACGCCCATGTCGTGGGTGACCAGCATGACGGCTGTGCCGTTCTCGCGGCATAGCTTCTTGAGCAGGCTGATGATCTGCGCCTGGATGGAGACGTCGAGCGCCGTGGTCGGCTCGTCGGCCACGATCAGCTTGGGATCGGCTGCCAGGGCCAGGGCAATCACCACGCGCTGGCGCATGCCGCCCGAGAACTGGTGCGGATAGTGGCCGATGCGCTGCTCGGCTGCAGGGATGCCGGTGGACTTGAGCAGATCGATGGCGCGCGCCTGTGCCTGCGACTCGGTCAGGGGCAGATGGGTACGGATGGTTTCCACCAGTTGCCGCCCGACGGTGTAGAGCGGATTGAGCGAGGTGAGCGGGTCCTGGAAGATGGCACCGATCTCGCGGCCGCGCACCTTGCTCATCTGCTCGGCAGACAGGTTGTCGATGCGGCGTCCGCGCAGCAGGATTTCGCCGCCTGCAATGCGTCCAGGTGGCTCGAGCAGACCGATGATGGCAGCGCCGGTCAGGGACTTGCCGGCACCAGACTCTCCGACCATGCCGAGCACCTCACCCTCGGCGATCGAGAAGCTGATGTCATCGATTGCCGTGAGCACGCCGCGACGGGTCGGGAACTCGACCTTCAGGTGTCGGACTTCAAGCAGCGTGTTCATGCCGTTACGCGGGGGGTCAGGTGAGTCATTGCAGCTTGGGGTTCATCGCATCACGCAGCCAGTCGCCCAGCAGGTTGACCGACATGCACAGCAGGATCAGGGCCAGTCCCGGAAAGACCACCAGCCACCACTCGCCCGAGAACAGGAAGTTGTTGCCACTGAAGATCATGGTGCCCAGCGATGGCGAGGTCGGCGGGACGCCAACGCCCAGAAAGGACAGCGTGGCCTCGGCGATGATGGCCTGGGCCACATTGATGGTGGCAATCACCAGCACCGGCCCCAGGACGTTGGGCAGGACATGACGCCACATGATGCGCAGGGGAGACACGCCGATCACGCGCGCCGCCTGGACGTATTCCTTGTTTTTCTCGACCAGGGTCTGGCCACGCACGGTGCGCGCATAGTCGGGCCACTTGGACAGTCCGATGGCCAGGATGAGCACGGCCAGTGCCAGGGACGTCTCGCCACTGCCCTTGGGAATCAGGGCCTGGGCAACGCCATTGATCAGCAGGGCGATCAGGATGGCGGGAAAGGAGAGCTGGACGTCGGCCACCCGCATCAGGAAGGCATCGAGACGGCCACCGGCATAACCGGAGAGCAGGCCCAGCATGATGCCCAGGAACATCGACAGCAGCACCGAGGAGAGTCCCACGAACAGGGAGACGCGCGAACCATAGAGGATGGTCGAGAGCACATCACGCCCCTGGTCGTCGGTGCCCAACGGAAAGCCCCACTGGCCCCCCTGGCTGAAGCCTGGGGGGAGCAGCGAGTTGTTCAGGCTGAGCGTGGCCAGATCAAAGGGTTGGTGCGGGGCCACCCAAGGCGCCAGCACCGACCCCAGGATCATCAGCAGGGCCACCGAAAAGGCCCCGACGGCGACCGGACTTCGCTTGAAGTTGTAGAACAGGTCGCTGTCGAGAAAGCGCGCGCCGATCACTTGAGGATGGTCCACTTCAGGTCATTGAAGTTGTCGGCACGCTGGATCAACTCGACGTTCTTGCGCATGCCCCAGGCCAGCGCCTGCTGATGCAGGGGCAGGTGCCCGATCTCGTCGGAATGGATCTTGAAGGCTTCCGAGATCATGGCATTGCGTTTGCCCTGATCGGTTTCGGAGGCGATCTTGGCGGTCAGGTCATCGACCTTGGCGTTGCTGTAGCTGCCCAGATTGAACTGGCCGCGTCCGCCAGCGGCCGGCGATGCCATCAGGGCGTTGAGCGCGTTGTGGGCATCATAGGTGGCCGGTGTCCATCCGAGCAGGTAGAACGAGGTGTTGCGCGACAGGATCTTGGGGAAGTAGGTGGCCTTGCTCTCGGCCTCCAGGTTCACCTTGACACCGACCCGCGCCAGCATGCCGGCGACGGCCTGGCAGATCTCGCCGTCATTGACATAGCGGTCGTTCGGGCAGTTCATCTTGATCTCGAAACCATTCGGATAGCCGGCCTCGGCGAGCAGCTTCTTGCTTGCTTCGGTGTCGAAGGGCAGACGCTTGTTCTGGTCCTGGCTGAAGCCGCGGATGCCGGGGCCGACCATCAGTGCGGTGGGTCCTGCAGCACCGCGCATGATGCGGGTCTTGATGGCTTCGATGTCGATGGCCTGGTAGAAGGCCTGACGCACGCGCTTGTCCTTGAACGGATTCTTGCCCTTGACGCTCGAGTACAGCAGTTCGTCTCGCGCCTGGTCCATGCCCAGGAAGATGGTGCGCAGCTCGGGGCCCTGCATCACTTTAAGGTTCGGATTCTGGGACAGGCGGGCTGCATCCTGCACCGGCACCGGTTGCATCATGTCGATCTCGCCCGAGGCCAGGGCGGCCACGCGTGTGGCGTCATTGCCGATCGGGGTGAAGATGGCCTCGTCGATATTGGACTCGATCTTGGCCCAGTAGTTCTGGTTGCGTACCAGCACGGTCCGCACGCCCGGATCGCGGGACTTGAGTCGATACGGACCGGTGCCGTTGGCCTTGAACGATGCGGTGTTCTCGACGCCCTTGCGCTTGTCGACCGGCACTTCAGCCTTGTTCTCCTCGCACCATTTCTTGCTCATGATGTAGACGCCGGTGACGACGTCCGGGAGGATCGGGAAGGGCGCCTTGGTGACGATCTCGACGTTGTGGGCATCGATTTTCTTCACCGAGGCGATGTCATTGGTGTAGCTCTTCATGTCGGAGCTGCCCTGCTGGGTGCGGCCGAAGCTGAACACCACATCGTCGGCGGTGAAGGGCGTGCCATCATGGAAGGTGACGCCCTTGCGCAATTCGAAGCGCCACACGGTCGGGCTCGGATTGCTCCACTTGGTGGCCAAAGCCGGCACCAGTTCGAGGTTCTTGCCGCGGCCGGTCAGGCCCTCGTACATGTTGCCGGTGAAGCTCAGCTGCAGGCTCTCGTTGAGCGAGTGCGGGTCCATCGACAGGGCATCGCCCTGATCTGCGAACTTGTAGGTCTTGGCGATGGCCTGCGGCGCAAGGACAGCGGCGCCAGTCAGCAGGCTCAGGCCCAGTGCGGTGCCCAGCGCCAGGCGCAGGCTCAGGGACTTGAGGGTCGGGGTGTTCATGAAGGCTCCTCGGATGTGGGAATTGAAGGGGTGTGTGCCGCTTGCGGCCTCAGGCCTTTAGCCAGCGCTCGGCCAGCCGCGACAGCAGGGCCGCCCCCAGGGGCAGGATGTTGTCGTTGAAATCAAAGCGGGTATTGTGCAGGAAGCAGCCGCCGTCGCTGCCGCCCTGGCCGACGCGGAAATAGGCGCCGGGCCGTTCCATCAGCATGAATGAGAAATCCTCGGCTCCCATGCTTGGATCGAGGTCGGGCACGAAATGCGCATCGCCGACCAGTTCGCGGGCCACTTCGGCGCCAAAGGCTGATTCCTCCGGGGTGTTGACGGTGGCCGGATAGATGCGCTCGTAGTGCACCGTGGCCTTGGCGCCAAAGCCGGCGGCAACCGACTCGACCAGGCCGGCCAGGCGTTCCTCGACCATGTCCTGGGTCTCTCGCCGGAAGGTGCGGACGGTGCCCTCGATGTCGACCTCGCGCGGGATCACGCTCATGGCGCCGGGATTGCCGGCCTGCATCGAGCACAGGCTGACCACGACTGAATCGAGCGGATTGACGTTGCGCGACACGATGCTTTGCACGGCGGTGATGACGTGGGCGGCCACTACCACCGGGTCGATCGCCAGGTAGGGATGGGCGCCATGGCCACCGCGTCCCTCGATCTTGATCTTGACGCGATCGGCGGCCGCCATCATCGGGCCGGCACGGACGGCAATCTTGCCGGCGGGCAGGCCCGGCCAGTTGTGCATGGCAAAGACGGCGTCGCACGGAAAGCGTTCGAACAGGCCATCCTCGATCATGGCCTTGGCCCCGGCGTAGCCTTCTTCGCCGGGCTGGAAGATGAGGTTGACGGTGCCCGCAAACTGGCGGGTCTGGGCCAGGTAGCGGGCGGCGCCGAGCAGCATGGTGGTGTGGCCGTCATGGCCGCAGGCATGCATGCGGTTGGCATTGCGCGAGCGATGCAGAAATTCGTTTTCCTCTTTCATCGGCAGCGCGTCCATGTCGGCGCGCAGCCCGATGCTGGTGCGGCCGTCGCTGCCAGCCGGCAGGGGCAGGCGGCCCTTGATCGAAGCCACCACGCCAGTCTTGCCGATGCCGCGCTCGATCCGGTCCACGCCGTAACGCTGCAATTCGGTGGCGACCAGCTCGGCGGTGAAGTTTTCCTCGAAGCCCAGCTCCGGATGCTGGTGCAGTGTACGACGCAGGCGGGTCAGGTCGCGCTGGTATTCCTGGATGGCCAGGAAGGCGGGTGACTGGCCCAGGTAGCGTCCGGCACCCTCGATGATCGCGGTGTGCGAGGCGTGGTCGAGTCCGTCCGAATCCAGTGTGCGGTCGAGCATGGGGCTGTCCTCAGTGAGCGGCGCGCAGCCGCGGATCGACCACGAAGTACAGCAGGTCGACGATCAGGTTGATGGTGACGAAAATCAGCGCGATCATGCACAGGTAGGCCGCCATGATCGGTATGTCAGCCGACTGCACGGCCTGGATGAACAGCAAACCGGTGCCCGGCCACTGGAAGACGGTCTCGGTAATGATCGCGAAGGCGATGATCGAGCCCAGTTGCAGGGCCGTGATCGTCATGACCGGAACCAGGGTGTTCTTCAGGGCGTGCCCGAAATGGACGGTTCGATCACTCAGCCCGCGGGCCCGCGCGAACTTGATGTAGTCGGTGCGCAGCACTTCCAGCATCTCGGAGCGCACCAGGCGCATGATCAGCGTAAGCTGGAACAGGCACAGCGTGATGGCGGGCAGGATCAGGTGCCTGAGGCCGTCGGCGGTGAGAAAGCCGGAGGTCCAGCCCCCAAGCGCGACCGTCTCGCCACGACCGAAGGACGGCAGCCAGCCGAGCACGACAGCAAACAGCAGGATCAGCAGGATGCCGATCAGGAAGGTGGGAAGGGACACACCGACCAGCGACACCATGAGGAACAGATTGGAAAGGAAGCCGCGCCGTCGCAGTGCGGTGTACACGCCGACCGGGATGCCGACCGCCAGCGCCAGCACCGAGGCGGCAATGGCCAGTTCCATGGTGGCAGGAAAGCGCTCTTTCATGAGCGTGGAAACCTTGCGGCCCTGCCGGTAGGACAGCCCGAATTCCCCTTTCGTGGCATTGCCCACGAAATGCGCGAACTGGACGTAGAAGGGCTGGTCCAGCCCCAGGTCCTTGCGCAGTTCGGCCCGCTGTTCCGGTGTGGCGTCCTGGCCCAGCATCGCCAGCACCGGATCACCGACATACTGGAACAGCGAGAACGCGATGAAGGCGACCACCAGCATCACGGCGATCGCCTGTATCAGGCGTTGGATGACAAAGGCAAGCATGGACGGGCGGGCGGGCCGGCTCAGGCGGGGGCCAGGAACTTCTCGACCAGGCGCACCCAGTAGGTGGCGCCCAGCGGGATGACCTCGTCGTTGAAGTCGTAGCTGGGGTTGTGCAGCGAACATGGGCCCAGGCCGTGACCGTGATGGCGATGTTCACCGCCGCCGTTGCCGATGATGTTGTAGCAGCCAGGCTTTTCGAGCAGCATGAAGGAGAAGTCCTCGCCGCCCATGGTGGGCTCGAAGGCCAGCGTGTTCTTCTCGCCGACGATGTCGATCATCACGCTGCGGGCAAACTCGGTTTCCTTCACGTGATTGACGGTGGGCGGATAGTTGCGGTGAAAGCGCAGTGAACCGGTGGCGCCGAAGGCTTTCGGCAATTGCTCGACGATCTCGCGCATGCGCTTTTCGATCAGGTCGAGCACCTCGACGGTGAAGGTGCGGATCGTGCCGCGCAGGATGGCCTGGTTGGGCACCACGTTGTAGGCGTCGCCCGCGTGGATCTGGGTGATCGACAGGACGGCCGTGTCGACCGGCTTCTTGTTGCGGGTGATGATGGTTTGCAGGGCCTGCGCCATGTTGCAGGCGATCATGACCGGATCGACGCTCTCGTGCGGCAGCGCTGCATGCGACCCGGTGCCTTCGATGGTGATCTCGAATTCGTTGCTCGAGGCCATGACCGGGCCGGCCGCAACCGCGAAACTGCCCGCCGGAATGCCGGGGAAATTGTGCATGCCAAAGACTGCATCGACCGGGCATTTCTCGAACAGGCCATCGTCCATCATGCGTCGTGCACCGGCACCGCCTTCTTCGGCCGGCTGGAAGATCAGGTGCACGGTGCCATCGAAATTGCGATGCCGGGACAGATGCTTGGCCGCTGCCAGCAGCATCGCGGTATGGCCATCATGGCCACAGGCGTGCATCTTGCCGGCGTGGCGCGAGCGGTGCTCGAAGCGGTTTTCTTCCTGGATCGGCAGCGCGTCCATGTCGGCGCGCAGGCCGATGGCCCGGGCACTGCTGCCATTGCGGATCGTGCCGACCACACCAGTGCCCCCCAGACCGCGCAGGATCGGGATGCCCCATTCTGTGAGCTTGGCCGCGACCATGTCCGAGGTGCGGTTCTCTTCGTAGCGCAGTTCGGGGTGGGCATGGATGTCGCGGCGGATGCCGGCGATCTCGGCATGCGAGGCGAGGATTTCTTCGACCAGTCTCATCGTTTTTGATACTCTCATCAAAAATGGGGCAGCGGCTGACAGGGATGCAACGCCCCGGCACCGGCCCCAGTGGCGACTGGCGCCAGACGCTCTTTGCGTCAGCAGGCCGGCCGTTGCAGCCATTTTGCCATCTTTTTTGCTGCCGAACGCCCTTTGCGGCCCCCCACGCCATGAATGCCCAAGCCCTGCGTTTCGTCCCGCCCGGGACCCTGCCCCGCAACGGCACGGTGAAGGGGGCTTGTCCCCACGACTGCCCCGATACCTGCGCCCTGCACATCACGGTCGAAAACGGTGTGGCGGTGAAGGTGGGGGGCGATCCGGATCACCCTCCTACCCATGGGGCCTTGTGTACCAAGGTGGCCCGTTATCCGGAACGCACCTACCACGCCCAGCGGCTGCTGCAACCGATGCGGCGCGTCGGTCGCAAGGGGCAGGGACGGTTCGAGCCGATCAGTTGGGACGAGGCGCTGGCCACCATTGCCTCTCGCCTGCAAGCCATTGCCCGTGTCGATCCCCAGGCCATCCTGCCGTACAGCTATGCCGGCACGATGGGCTATGTGCAGGGCGAGGGCATGGCGGGCCGGTTTTTCAACCGGCTCGGGGCGTCCCGCCTGGACCGTACGATCTGCGCCGCGGCCGGTGGTGCAGGCCTGATCCACACCCTGGGCGCCAAGGTGGGCATGGACGTGGAGGCCTTCGAGCAGTCGCGCCTGATCCTGATCTGGGGGTCGAACTCGATCACCTCCAATCTTCATTTCTGGACCTTTGCCCAGCGCGCCAAGCGCCAGGGCGCCCGGCTGATCGCGATCGATCCGCTGCGCACCGATACCGCTGAGAAGTGCCACCAGCACATTGCCTTGCGGCCCGGCAGCGATGCCGCCCTGGCGCTGGCCATGGCCCATGTGCTGATCCGCGAAGACCTGCTCGATCACGACTACATCGCGCAGCACACGCTGGGCTTCGAGGCCCTGGCAGCGCGTGCGGCGCAGTATCCCCCCGAGCGGGCGGCGGCCCTGTGCGGTATCGATGCCCAGGTCATCATCGAACTGGCGCGCGAGTATGGCCGGACCCGGCCAGCGGCGATCCGCCTCAACTATGGGGTGCAGCGGACCCATGGCGGCGCCAATGCGGTACGTGCCGTGGCCTGCCTGCCAGCCCTGGTGGGCGCCTGGCGCGAGCCGGCCGGCGGCCTGCTGCTCTCGAGCAGCGCGATGATGCCCGAGCGTGCCGACCTGGAGCGGCCTGAACTGGCGCCCGCCGGCGAGCGACGGGTCGTGAACATGTCGACCATCGGCGATGCCCTGACCCAGGATGACCGGCTGCGGGCCCTGGTGGTCTACAACAGCAACCCGGTGGCGGTGGCGCCCGAGTCCGAGAAGGTCATTGCCGGGTTTGCGCGCGAAGACCTGTTCACCGTGGTCATCGAACACTTTCAGACCGATACGGCTGACTTTGCCGACATCCTGCTGCCGGCCACCACGCAGCTGGAGCATTTCGACCTGCACAAGACCTACGGCCACTGGTACCTGATGGCCAACGAGCCTGCAATCGCGCCCCTCGGGCAGGCCAGGTCCAACAGCGAGATCTTCCGCCAGCTGGCCAGCGCCATGGGCTTCACCGAACCTGCGCTGCAGGCCAGTGATGAAGCGCTGGCGCGCGAGGCCATTGACTGGTCGCATCCGCGCCTGGCCGGCGAATCACTGGAATCGGTGCGTGCCGCAGGCTGGGTCAGACTCAAGATTGCTTCGGCGCCCTTTGCCCAGGGCGGCTTTCCGACGCCCTCTGGACGTTGCGAGTTCCACTCCGACCGGCTCGCGGCCCTTGGCCTCGATCCCCTGCCCGATTACCTGCCGCCTTACGAGGCGCCGACAGCGCAATATCCGCTGTCCTGCCTGTCGCCACCGGGACGCAACTTCATGAACTCGACCTTCGTGAACATTGAAAGCCTGAGGGGGCGGGATCCTGAGCCTGCCTGCATGCTGCATCCCCAGGACGCGGCCGAGCGCGGCATCAGCGACGGACAGATGTTGCGCGTGTTCAATGAGCGCGGCGCTTTCGAGGCGCGGGCCCAGGTCTCGGACCGTGCCCGGCCCGGTGTGGTGGCGGCCTGGGGCGTTTGGTGGCACAAGCTGGCGCCTGGCGGACGCAATGTCAATGCAGTGACCTCGCAGAAACTGACCGACCTGGGGGCCGGGCCGACCTTCTATGACTGCCACGTCCAGGTCGAGCCGGTGCTTGCGCTACAGGTCGGTGCGCAGGTGCCAGATCTCGGGAAATAGCACGGTATCGAGCATCCGTCGCAGGTAGCTGATGCCGCCGGTGCCGCCAGTGCCGCGCTTGAAGCCGATGACCCGCTCGACCGTGGTCATGTGCCGGAAGCGCCACAGCCGGAAGGCATCCTCGAGGTCGGTCAGCTCCTCGCCCAGTTGGTACAGGTCCCAGTGCGCCTGCGGCTCGCGATAAATCTTCAGCCAGGCCTGTTCGACCGCCTCGCTCTCGGCATAGGGCTGGGTCCAGTCGCGTTCCCGATGGCTGTCCGGAATCGGCAGGCCGCGCCGGTGCAGCAGCCGAAGGCTCTCGTCATACAGTGAAGGCGCCTCGAAAGCTTTTTGTACGCGGGCGAGCAGGTCGGGCCGATGCTGGTGGGGCTTGAGCATGGCGGCATTCTTGTTGCCCAGCGCAAATTCGATGCACCGGTACTGGTAGCTCTGAAAGCCGCTCGATTGCGCCAGGTAAGGGCGGATGGCCGAGTACTCAGGAGGCGTCATCGTGGCCAGCACGTCCCAGGCGTGGACCAGTTGCTCCATGATCCGGCTGACCCTGGCCAGCATCTTGAAGGCCGGGGGCAGCTGGTCGTGTGCAATCGCGCCGATCGCCGCCTCCAGTTCGTGCAGCATCAGCTTCATCCACAACTCCGAGGTCTGGTGCTGCACGATGAACAGCATCTCGTTGTGGTCGGGCGAGCGCGGGTGCTGGGCGTTCAGGATCCGGTCCAGATCCAGATAGTCCCCGTAGCTCATGTTGTTCTCGCCGCGGGCGGCAAAGTCCAGTTTCGGCGTGTCGGTGTCGCTCATGCGGGCGGATCCTTGGTCTCTGGAGATGATGCGACCGACGCTATCATTGGCCCTCCCGTCGTGGTGTCGGTTATTCCCAACGACCTGTGCTGAGCCCTTGCCCATGTTCACCCTGCATCGACTTCGTCTCCTGCCCGCGCTGGCCGGCCTTCTGCTGATGGCAGGATGTGCCGCGACAGGCGAGGGCCTGGGTTACTACTGGCAAAGCGTGCGCGGGCATCTCGCTGTGATGCAGGCGGCGCGTCCGGTGCAGGCCTGGCTTGATGATCCCGCCACCGAACCCTGGCTCCGGGCCAAGCTGACGCTGGCGCGCGAGGCCAGACGCTTTGCCAGTCAGGAGCTGGGGCTGCCGGACAACGGCAGCTACACCCGCTATGCCGACCTGAAGCGGCCCTCGGTGGTCTGGAACGTGGTGGCCACGCCCGAGCTGTCGATGTCGCTCAAGCAGTGGTGTTATCCGGTGGTGGGCTGCGCCACCTATCGCGGCTTTTATGACAAGGCTGATGCCGACCGCTACGCGCAGCACCTGCGCGGGCAGGGCCTGGAGGCCCATGTGTCCGGGGTCCCGGCCTATTCGACGCTGGGCTGGTTCGACGATCCCCTGCTCTCCACCTTCATCCGTTTTCCGGATGCTGAAGTGGCCCGCACCATCTTTCATGAGCTGGGACATCAGGTCCTCTATATCGCAGGCGACACGCCCTTCAACGAGAGCTTTGCCAGCGCGGTCGAGGAGATCGGGCTGGCCCGCTGGTTGCAATCCCGGCCGGACGGGGAAGGCCTGCGCAAGGCCTACGACACCTTCAACCAGCGCAAGCAGGCCTTCGTGGCGCTGTTGAAAAGACATCGCGCAACGCTCGAGGCGCTGTACAGCAGCGATGTCGACGACGCTGCCAAGCGGTCCGGCAAGGCGGCCGTCTTTGCTGCGTTGCAGCGGGACTATGCCGAGCTCAAACAGGCCTGGGGCGGCTTCAAGGGCTACGACGGTTTTTTTGCCCAGACCCTGGGCAATGCCCATCTGGCCACCGTGGCCACCTACAACGAGTGGCTTCCGGGATTCCTAGCGCTCTATGAACAGGCCGGCAGACCGCAGCCCCTGGGGCCGTTCTTCGAGGCGGTCAAGGCCTTGTCCGGCAAGCCCAAGGCCGAGCGTGAACGCATTCTTGGCCTGCCTGCAAGCCAGGGTGATGGGGGTCGAAGCCCGACCCTGGTGATACCATGATCCGCAGGTAAATCAACAGCCCGCAACACGACGGGCGCTCGCGCCGAAGACGCGCAAGGAAGGAGACATACATGGACCGTTTCTGGCTGAAGTCCTATCCCAAGGACGTCCCCGCCGACATCGACTACAACCAGTATCAATCGCTGTCCCAGCTGCTCGAGGAGGCGTTTGCCAAGTTCGGGCCCCGCAAGGCCTATGTCGGCATGGGCAAGAGCCTGACGTTTTCACAGCTGGACCAGTTGTCGGTCCTGGTGGCGGCCTGGCTTCAGTCCAAGGGCCTGAAAAAGGGCGACCGCGTCGCGGTGATGATGCCCAACGTGCTGCAGTACCCGGTGGTGATCGCCGCGATCCTGCGTGCGGGCATGGTGGTGGTCAATGTCAATCCGCTCTACACCCCGCGTGAGCTCGAGCATCAGCTCAAGGATTCGGGCGCCGCTGCCATCTTCATCCTCGAGAATTTTGCCGTCACGCTGCAGCAGGTCATCGCGCGCACCCAGGTTCGCCACAGCATCGTCTGTGCCCTGGGCGACCTGCTCGGTTTTGGCAAGGGCACCGTCGTCAATTTCGCGGTGCGCCATGTCAAGAAAATGGTGCCCGAGTTCAGCCTGCCCAATGCGATCCGCTTCAATGCCTTGCTGGCCGAAAGCGGACGGCTGCGGTTCGAGGCGCCTGTGCTTGGCCATGATGATGTCGCCTTCCTGCAGTACACGGGCGGCACCACCGGGGTGTCGAAGGGGGCCACCCTGACGCATCGCAACCTGATCGCCAATGTGCTGCAGTCGGAGGCCTGGATGCAGCCGGCCCTGAACAAGCCGCGCAAGGATCCCCTGCCCGAGCAATTGATCGGTGTGGTGGCCCTGCCGCTTTATCACATCTTCGCGCTGACCGTATGCTGCCTGCTGGGCATGCGTACCGGTGGCCTGGCCATCCTGATCCCCAATCCGCGCGACATTCCGGCCCTGATCAAGGAGATCGCGCCTTACCGCATCAACTCGTTCCCGGCGGTCAACACGCTGTACAACGGCCTGGCCAACCACCCGGAATTTCGCAAGCTTGATTTTTCGGGCCTGATGGTGAGCAATGGCGGTGGCACGGCCGTCCAGGAAGCGGTTGCCCGGCAGTGGCTCGAGCTGACCCAATGTCCGATCTGCGAAGGCTATGGCCTGTCCGAGACCTCGCCCTCGGCCACCTGCAATCCGACCGATACCGACGCCTACAGTGGCAGCATCGGGTTGCCGATGCCCTCTACCGATATTGCGATCCTCGACGATGACGGGCGTCCGGTGCCGCTGGGCACGCCTGGCGAAATCGCCATCCGTGGTCCCCAGGTGATGGCCGGTTACTGGAATCGTCCCGACGAGACGGCCAAGGTCATGACCGACGACGGCTTCTTCAAGAGTGGCGACGTGGGCATCATGGACGAGCGTGGCTACGTCAAGATCGTCGACCGCAAGAAGGACATGATCATCGTTTCGGGCTTCAATGTCTTTCCCAATGAGGTCGAAGGGGTCGTGGCCAGTCATCCCGACGTGCTCGAATGTGCCGTCATCGGCGTGCCGGACAAGAACTCCGGCGAGGCGGTCAAGGTCTTCGTCGTCAAGAAGAATGACCGCCTGACCGACAAGGCCCTGGCCGAGTACTGCGCGCAGAATCTCACCGGCTACAAGAAACCCAAGTACATCGAGTTCCGCAGCGACCTTCCCAAGACCAATGTGGGCAAGATCCTGCGCCGCGAACTGCGCGACGAGGAATTGAAGAAGGTGGCCTGAAGCGGCTGGCTCGCACCTGTACTGGACTGTCATGGAACATCGCTACTGGCCGCATTGCGGCCATGACCTGCTTGCAGCCGCGCCCCAGATGCCGGGCCATCTCGCGCTCACGGATGACTTCCTCAGGCGTCTGTTGCAGGCCCCTGAACTGGCGCCGATCCCGGAGTCCTGCGCTGCCGAACTGGCCTTGCATGAGGCCCTGATGGCGGCACCCCGGCAGGCCATCCCGGACAGCCGGCTGGCGAGCCTGAAGGACCCGGATGCGCGTGACAACTACCGGATCTGGATGCGTTTTCGTGACCGCCTGCAGGCCAGGCCGACCCTCGAGGGCGCCTACCTGGCCTTGTTTCAGGGGCAGGGCGTCGACGTGCCGCCCGGCTTTGTCCACCAGTTGACGCAGATCTTCCTGCGTCAGATCCTGGGCGCCCAGGCCAGCGCCTTTCATGTCCGTGCGGCGCAGATGCTGTATCGCAGCCAGAAGATCTCCATCCAGGATGAAGGAGCGGTGATGGCGGCCGATGAGGCCACCATCGAAAGCTTTGCCACCAGCGGCGGTTTCGGCAGCCTGGGCGAATTGCTGCGCAAGGGCGACATGCCCACCCGCAGCATCGATCTGGATGTGCTGCAACCCGGACTCGAAGAGGCGTTCTGGGAGCGCGAGCAGGCCCATGCCGAACGCCTGGCCCCTGGTGTCGAACGCCATGACTGGGTATTGAACCTGAATCACGGTTCACCCGGCCTGCAGGCCTTGTGCGAGATTCTCGAGCGCTGGGTGCTGCATTTCCTGGGCGTTCGGGTGAAGGTCCAGGTGGAGAAAAAGATCGACGATCCGCAGTGGGTCTGGCATGTGGGCCTGGATGCACAGGCTTCCTCGATCCTCAACGATCTGTTCACTGGCCAGGAAGTCGCCGAGGATCGGCTCAAGCGGCTGCTCTGCCTGTTCAGCCTGCGCTTCGAGGACCCGGGTGACATGGCCGCTTCGGTGCGTGGTCATCCGGTCTATCTGGCGATGGCCATGGATGAGCAGCAACGCCTGCGCCTCAAACCCCAGAACCTGTTGCTGAACCTGCCCCTGACCCGCGCCTCCTGAGCAGGGCCTCACGCGCTCAGCTTGCCTGCCGCGCCTTGAAGGCCTGACAAAGGTTCAGCGCGATGGCTTCGGCCACCTTCAGTCCGTCGATGGCCGCCGACATGATGCCGCCGGCATAGCCCGCCCCTTCCCCGGCAGGATAAAGCCCCGGGGTGTTCAGGCTTTGATAGGCCTGGGGGTGACGCTCGTCGTGGCGCCGGATGCGAATCGGTGAGGAGGTCCGCGTCTCGACACCGGTGAGCAGGCCGTCATGCAGGTCGAAATCCTTGATCTGGCGCGCAAACTGCGGAATGGCCTCACGAATCGCCTCGATGGCATAGCCGGGCAGGGCGCTGCCCAGGTCGGTCATCGTCACACCCGGCCGATAGGAGGGCTGCACCTCGCCCAGTTCGCGGGAGGGACGGCGGGCGAGAAAGTCGCCGATTTTCTGGGCTGGGGCGTTGTAGTTCTCGCCTCCGAGCAGGTAGGCGCGGGTCTCGAGCGCACGCTGGAAGCGCACCCCCGCCAGCAGGCTGCCTTCCTGCCCCCCGGGCACCAGCGGCTTGCCGTCGGCATCGAGATCGTAATCGCGAGGATCGATGCCTACCACGATGCCGGCATTGGCGTTGCGCTCGTTGCGCGAGTACTGGCTCATTCCGTTGGTGACGACCCGCCCGGCCTCGGAGGTTGCCGCGACGACCGTGCCGCCCGGGCACATGCAAAAGCTGTAGACCGAGCGACCATTGCGGGCGTGATGCACCAGCTTGTAGTCGGCGGCTCCCAGGGCCTTGTGGCCTGCAAAGGGGCCGAAGCGGGCGCGATCGATCAGGCCTTGCGGATGCTCGATGCGAAAGCCCACTGAAAAAGGCTTGGCCTCGAGGTACACGCCCTGGCGGGCCAGCATCTCGAAGCTGTCGCGTGCGCTGTGTCCGATGGCCAGGACCACATGATCGGCACGGATCTCGCGGCCGTCCTCAAGGCGCACGCCCCGCAGGGTGCGCCTTGCATCGGCGCCGCCGCCCTGGCGCGCAGGGTCGGGCCCGGCGTCATCGAAGAGCAGGTCGGTGACCTTGCTCTGGAAGTTGAACTCGCCGCCCAGTGCGATGATCTGCGCCCGCAGGGACTCGACCACCTTGACCAGCCGGAACGTGCCCACATGTGGCTTGCTGACAAAGAGAATCTCGTCCGGCGCTCCGGCCTGCACCATCTCCTCGAGCACCTTGCGGCCGTGGAAGTGCGGATCCTTGACCTGGCTCCACAGCTTGCCATCGGAAAAGGTGCCGGCGCCGCCTTCTCCGAACTGCACATTGCTCTCGGGTTGCAGCTCGCGCCGCCGCCAGAGGCCCCAGGTGTCCTGGGTGCGCTCGCGCACGACCTTGCCGCGCTCGAGCACGATCGGTGCAAAGCCCATCTGCGCCAGCGACAGGGCCGCGAACAGGCCGCAGGGCCCGGTGCCGATCACGACTGGCCGCTGGCCTGGGCGCGCCGGCAGTCCCTCGGGGGCGCGTGCCACGAAGTGATAACGCGTATCCGGGCTGGGCTTGAGACGCGGGTTGCGGCCCGGCAGGCTGGTGCGCGTGGTCTCCAGATCGAGGGTGTAAATGAAGTGGATGTCACTCTTCCTGCGCGCGTCATAGCCGCGCCTGAAGACGCGCAGTTGCAGCAGTTCCTCCTCGCGCAGACCCAGCTGCCGAAGGACCGCCTGGCGCAGCGCGTTCTCGGGGTGGTCGAGCGGCAGTTTCAGGTCGGTCAGGCGCAACCAGGCCGTGGGCTGGCCGTCGGTCGGCGCGGACGCTGCCTGGGCAGGGTGGAGGCTTGCAGCAGAAGAGGGCGAATCGTGGCTCACAGCGGCCCGATTCTACCCGCTGCCGGCAAGCCTGCCGAACCCCTGGCGTCCCGCGAATCGAAGGGCTTGGCGCGCTCCTGGGGCCGGGCCACGTAGAATCCGGCATCGACCGGCAGGTGCCGGCGCCTATGTGCCTGTACCGCCACGTGTCATCCATTACTCCCGAATCCCGAGCCCTGCGCGATGCCTTCGCGCGTTTCCCTACTGGCGTTACGATTGTGACCGCCCTCGATCCCGAGGCCAGAGCGGTCGGCATCACCATCAGCTCGTTCAATACCGTGTCGCTGCAGCCGCCGCTGGCGTTGTGGAGCCTGTCCCAGCAATCCAGCCATCGCAGCGCGTTCTACCCGGGCAGTGCCCACGTGATCCAGGTGCTGGCCGAGGATCAGGAGGCCCTGGCGCGCCAGTTCGCCAGCCGGGTCGAGGACCGCTTCCAGGGCGTGGCGACGCAGCAGGGCAGCAGTCGTGTACCGATGCTCAGTGGTTGCGCCGCCTATTTCGAGTGCCTGACCGAGGCCTGCCATCCTGCAGGCGATCACGTCATCATCCTCAGCCGCATCCACCGCCATCGCCATGAGGGCCGGCCACCCCTGGTGTTTCATGGCAGCGCCTTCACCCGCCTGATGCCTTCGGCCTGAGGGCCGCCCACTCGGGCCGTCCACTCGGGCCGCCCAGCGACTCAGCGCGGCAGGGCCCCGACCTCTTTTTCCCAGCGCTCGATCAGGCGGCGTCGTTCCTTGCTGGCGCCATAACGCGCAAAGTCGTACTTGACCAGGCGCACGTTGTCCATCGAAGGAATGCGCGGGTCGAGCCTGACCTGTTTGTGCGCCGGGAACTGCAGCGAGTTGGCCTTGGCGCCCAGCGCCTGTCCCTCCGGACTCATCAGGAAATCGTAGTAGCGCAGGGCCGCCTCCTTGTTGCGGGCGCCCTTGACCAGCGCAATCCCGCCAACCTCGTAACCGGTGCCCTCGCAAGGGGCGACGGTGCTGACCGGAAAGCCCGCGAAGCGCTCGCTGTCGAAGCCAAACATGAAGCTGACCCCGATACCCACCTCGCCACGCGCCACGCTCTTGGCCTGCGCCGTTCCGCTGCGGGTGTACTGGGTGACGTTGCGATGCAGCTTGCGCAGGTAGTCGAAGGCGGCATCCTCGCCCATCAATTGCACCAGCCCGGCAAGGATGGTGTAGGCGGTGCCGCTGGCCGCCGGATGCGAGGTTTCGATCTCACCTTTGTACTGCGGCGCAATCAGGTCGGCCCAGCACTTCGGAGGCGGCAGCTTCTTCTTGCGCAGGACCTCTTCGTTGTAGCCAAAGCCGATGGCGCTGGTATAGAACCCGCCGACCATGTTGCCGCTGGTGGCGTACTGTCTCACTGACCAGGCCTGCAGATCGTTGATGTAGCGGGGCCTGTATGGCTCCAGCAAGCCATCCTCGGCCGCCTGCAGGAAGGGGTCGCCGGTGCCACCCCACCACAGGTCGGTCTTGGGATTGGCGCTTTCCGCTTTCAACTGCGCCAGTGCCTCACCGGTGGCCTTGCGCACCTGCAGGACCTTGATGCCGGTGCTGCGGGTAAATTCCCGCGCCGCCAGTTCGCACCAGCCTTGGTCGGTGGAACACAGGGCCACCACCTGACCCTGGGCCCAGGCGGGAGAGCCCGCAAGCCCGGCCAGCAAGGCCGACCATCGCAGCCCTGCGAGCAGCCGTGCCTTGAGCCGGTCGACCGCTCGCCCGCGTGGGACAAGGCCTGAGCGCCCATCCGGTGCATGCACAGGGTGGCAGGTGTCGGGTTGCAGCGCATCTTCGGAAATCTGGGAGGCAGTCATGGCAGTCGGGGCCCGGCGGGCCGGTAAGGTCATCGCAGCGATTCTAGAGGAGGTCCGTCGGACCTTCCCCCAGGTCAATGTCATCGGTCGAGTATTCTTGCGCGATGTCACCGAATCATCCGCCTGCCGGTACGACCGGCCCCCTCGCACCGTCAGCCGGCCAGCCGACCGGCAGGGTGCTGATCGAACATGCCCGTGCAGTGGCTACCCCGCAGGCCCTGGCCTGCGAGCAGGGCCCCGACAGTGTGCTGCGCAATGCCACCCTGCTGATCGAGCAGGGACGGATTTCGGCGATTGCCCAGGGCGAGGCGGCGCGCCTGCTCTCGCAGCGCTGTGAGCAGGAGCTTGACCGTCATCCCTTGCAGCGCATCGACGCGCGTCAGCATGTGGTCATTCCGGGTCTGGTCAACACCCACCATCACATGTACCAGTCGCTCACGCGTGCGGTGCCTGCGGCCCAGAATGCCGAACTGTTTGACTGGCTCAGTGCGCTGTATCCGATCTGGCAGGGGTTGACCCCCGAGATGGTCCAGGTCTCGACGCAGCTGGCGATGGCCGAACTGCTGCTCAGCGGTTGCACCACCAGCTCCGATCATCTGTACATCTATCCCAACGGGGTACGCCTGGAGGACCAGGTGCAGGCCGCGCAGGCGATCGGCCTGCGCTTCCATGCCTGTCGCGGCGCCATGAGCGTGGGACGCTCCCAGGGCGGGCTGCCGCCCGACAGCCTGGTCGAGGGCGAGGCCGACATTCTCAAGGACATGCAGCGCGTCATCGAGCGCTGGCACGACCCGTCGCCAGGGGCGATGCTGCGCGTCGCGCTGGCCCCGTGCTCGCCGTTCTCGGTCAGCCAGGAACTGATGCGCCAGAGCGCCTTGCTGGCGCGTGCTCATGGGGTGCGACTGCACACCCATCTGGCTGAAAACGACAAGGACATCGCCTATACCC
Source organism: Burkholderiales bacterium (assembly GCA_029977705.1). Taxonomy (GTDB): domain Bacteria; phylum Pseudomonadota; class Gammaproteobacteria; order Burkholderiales; family Burkholderiaceae_E; genus JAPOKJ01. The sequence goes on from JAPOKJ010000005.1 coordinate 23,542, forward strand.
GCGAGCGCTTCCATTGCACGCCGAGCGAATATGCCGAGCAGCTGGGCTGGCTGGGTGAGGATGTCTGGCATGCCCATTGCGTGAAGCTGGATGAGCGCAACGACCCGACCGGCATGCGCCGCTTCGCCAGGACCGGCACTGGCGTGGCGCATTGTCCCTGCTCCAACATGCGTCTGGCCTCGGGTATTGCCCCCGTTCCCCAGATGCTCGCGATGGGCGTCCCGGTGGGCCTGGGCGTGGATGGCTCCGCCTCCAATGATGGCGCCTCGATGCTGGGCGAGGTGCGTCAGGCGATGCTGCTGGCCCGCGTCGGCCATGGCCCTGCGGCGCTCAGCGCCCGGCAGGCCCTGCAACTGGGCAGTGCGGGGGGTGCGAGGGTACTCGGGCGTGACGACATCGGCACCATCGAGGTGGGCATGCAGGCCGACCTGGCCTTGTTCCGCCTCGATGACATCGGCTTTGCCGGCGCCGTGCATGACGAAATCGCGGCGCTCGTGTTCTGCCATTCACCGCGTGCCGACTACACCCTGGTGCAAGGTCGCCTGGTGGTCGAGCGCGGGCAATTGAAAGCCTTGGACCTGGCCATGCTCGTCGAGAAGCACAACCGCCTCGCCCACGAACTGCTCGCGCACAGCGCATGAAGTGGGCCTGGTGCTATCCGCTCGCGCTGTGCGCGACGGTCCTGCCCTTTGCCATCCTGTATCCCCGCGCGGCCGTTGCCCTGGCCCAGCAGGGGCATGGCGGACTGGCCATCGGCTTTTTTTCGATGATCACCTACCTGGTGGTGTTCCTGAACACGCCCTTCATGGCCACCGTGTACCGCCGGATGGGTGTGAACAAGGCTTTTCTCGCGGGTATCGCCTTTGACACCCTGGCCACGGTCGGGCTGATTCAGGCGCAGGGCTTTCTGGCGATGTGCCTGTGTGCGGTGGCGACCGGCATCGGCTCCAGCTTCATGTGGAGTGCCAACGAGACGGTGATCGCCCGGTCTGCCCCGGCCGAGCGGCTGGGGGCCACAACCGGCCTGTACCAGACCTTGCTGGGCATGGTGCTGGCCTGCGGGCCCTTTCTTCCCGGCCTGCTCGCGCTGCAGTCACAGCAGTTGCTGTTCCTTTCCCTGGCGATGCTGGCTTTCGCGCTGATGCTTCTGTTGCTGGCCTGGTGGCGATGCCCGCCGGTCGATATCGGTGAGCCGGCGCCCCTGCTGCGCGCTTCCTGGCCCCAGGTGCTGCGTGCCATGCCGGTGTTGCTGCTGGCCGCATTCGTGGGCGGCGTCTTCGAGGCGGGCGTCTCCAACATCGGTTCGGCCCAGATGACGCGACTGGGCCTGCCGCCTGGTCATGCGGTGTTCTTTGCCGGGGTAGTGGCCACCGGCAGCCTGCTGATGCAATGGCCGATCGGGCGCCTTGCCGACCGGCAGTCGCCCTCACGCCTGCTGGCCATCAGCCTGGCCGGGCTGATCCTGGTGTCCCTCCTTGCGGTGGCCATGCCCGGAGAGGCTGCCGCCTGGTGGGCCTGTGCGCTGGTCTGGGGGGCTTTGGGCGGTGCCCTCTACACCCTGGCCATGATCAGCGTGGGCAAGCGCTTTCGCCAGACCAGTACGGCGCGCTTCACCAGCGTCACGATTGCCGCCTACACGGCTGGATGTGTCAGCGGCCCGTTCCTGGCGGGCGCCGCCTATGATTGGGCGCCGGCCCGTGGCATCGCCGTGGCGATGGCCTGCCTGGCAGCCATGGCCCTGGGGGGGCTGGCCCTGACACGGCATTCCCTGCCGCATAGGACCCAGGGTCCGGGTTGAGGAAGGTCCGCAAAACCTCTCGCGCCCGCGGCGGAGTCTTTGCGGACCTTCCCCAAGTGCTTGCTTGCCAAACTGCGTATCCCTAAAAAACAACAAATGTCGCTTTCGCGCGACACTTGTCGAAGCTATTTTGGCAACACTGAATGCGCCAATCTGGTGCATTCAAGGCGCCTCGACGATCGGGCCGCGAGGCCTTGCCGCCCTGCGCTCAGGCTGAACGCCTCTCATGTGCACGAAGGGGCTCGTTGCCCGGGCTTTTTCGGTGCCCATCGCACCGTGCGAGGTCGGTCGTTGTCCGTCATCCTGCGTTGACGGCTGCAAGGCCGCCAAAAGGCCTGCACCGATCTGGAACAGTCCCCTGGAAGCTGTCGTTGATTCGCCGAAACCCCTGCTTTTGTGACGTCGGGATGACGTAGAATCTGTCCCTGGACACCATCCAACCCCCCCCGACCCAATCTTTGGAGCAACCATGAAAAAAACCCTGATGGCGACCGTTCTCGCCGGCGTGGGCATGGGCTTGGCAGGCACTGCCATGGCTCAGTCCAACGTCCAGTTGTACGGCCTGATCGACGCCTATATCGCCAATGAAAAAACCGGCAGCAATCGCACCATGCGCCTGGACAGTGGTGGCATGACCACCTCCTTCTGGGGCATCAAGGGCGGTGAAGACCTCGGCGGCGGCCTGAAAGCCACCTTCGCGCTGGAAGCCTTCTTCACGAATGACAACGGCGCCGGTGGCCGCTTCCCCGGCGACCAGTTCTTCGCCCGTTCGGCCTATGTCGGTCTCCAGGGCGGTTTCGGTACCGTCCAACTGGGCCGCAACACCACGCCGTACTTCGTGTCGACCCTGCTGGCCAACCCGTTCGTTGACTCGTTCTCGTTCTCGCCCGAGATCCTGCGCACCTATGCTGGCCGTGGCTACCTGATCGGTGATACCGGCTGGTCGAACTCGATCGCCTATTCGAACAACTTCGCCGGTGTCGGCCTGAACGCGATCTACACCTTCGGCGATGAGACCCCGGGCAACTCGGCCAATGGTCGCGGTTTTGGCCTGTCGGGCAACTACTTCGCCGGTCCGCTGATGATCAGCGCCGCCTACCAGACCAAGAACGCCACGGCCACCCCCGTGACGGCGTCGCCGGCTCGCCAGGATGCATTCCGCATCGGCGCGGCCTACGACTTCAAGGTCGCCAAGGTGTTCGGCAGCTACCAGACGATCCGGGACAAGGATGGCCTCGTGACCGCCGGTATCACCAATGGTGATCACAACGGCTACCAGCTCGGCGCCTCGTTGCCGGTGGGTCCCGGTTCGGTCTTGGTCTCCTATGGACGTACCAAGTCGAGCGCTGGTGCCATCTCGGCAGTGCGTAATGTCTACGCGCTGGGCTATGACTATCGGCTGAGCAAACGGACCGACCTGTATGCGGCCTACTACCGCGACAGCGGTGACACCGCCTTCCCGTCGGCTTCGTGGCAAACCGCCATCGACCGGATCGGTTTCGGTGTCCGTCACTCGTTCTGATCGCGTTTGAAGCCGCCCTTGCCGGCGGCCCAAGCGAAAACCCCCGGCCTGCAAAGGTCGGGGGTTTTTTATTGGGTATCTGAAGGGCTGAATGCAAGGCTTGGGTGGAAGCCGTTTCGAGGGGAAACGGTTATTCCCTTTTCAGCCAATCGCTGGTCCCTGACAGGATCGGACCGTGGCCAGCGTCCCGCGGTCGCCGTCAGCCTTGACCCTCCCCCATCCTGCGGACGAAAAAAAACGCCAGCTTGCGCTGGCGTTTCTGTTCGTCAGGTCAAGCCCGTGAGGGCTTGGCTTGATTAGAACGAGTGACGGACGCCGAAACCGATACCGCGGGCGTTCTGGCCGGCAGCAGCGGGGCTGACCGTGTTGTCCGACGAACGCAGGTTACCGAGGGTCGGGGTAGCAGCCGAGTTGTTGCTGGCTTGACCAACGGTTGCGTACAGGGTGGTGCGCTTGCTCATCGGATAGGTGTAAGCCAGGCCGAAGGTGTTGCTGCGACCGCCGCCGGTTTCAGCCGAGGCACGCGAGTACTGGGCGATGACGTTACCAGCGCCGACGGCCACGTTGCCACCCAGCGACCAGTAGGTCACGTTGTCGCCCGCCAGGGGCGGATCCACTTTCTGCCAGGAGGCTTTCAGGCCGAAGGCACCAAAGTTGTAGCCGCCGCCCACACCGACCTTCTTGGTGGAGTTGCCAGTGGCATCATTGGTGTTTTCGTAGTACAGACCGGCCATCAGCGGGCCGGCAGCGTAGCCACCAGCCAGCGAGAAGCCACGACCGGCGCTGTTGTTGCCAGCCACTTCGCCGAAGCCGTAGGCAGCCTGGGCGCTGAAGCCGCCCATGTTGGGGCTGTCATAGAAGATGGCGTTCGAGAAACGAACCGAGGTACCACCGATGATGGCGGTGTAGTTCAGGGCGTTGCCGTACAGGCCATAACCCAGGGCATCCCAGCCGCCAGCGGCCAAGAACGCGGGGGTGTAGTCACGGCCGATACGGACTTCACCGAAGCCGCCCTGGAAGCCGGCGTAGGCACGGCGCTGGAAGACGTTGGCGTCAGCGGCGCCGGTATCCACTCTCAGACCGCCTTCGAGGGTGAAGACAGCCTTCAGGCCACCGCCGAGGTCTTCGGTGCCACGGATGCCCCAACGCGAGGTGGACATCATGCCGGAGTCGACGCGCATGGCGCTGTTGACGCCGTCGCTGACAGAGGTGATGCCGACGTCGGCAATACCGTACAGGGTCACGTTCGTCTGGGCAAACGCGGCAGCGGGCAGCGCAGCGATTGCGACAGCAAGAAGCGATTTTTTCATGAGGTTTATCTCCAAAGTTTTAAGGTAACCGGCCACGTGCCGTTGGGTACCGACACAGCGACCTCAACTCCCCGATCCATCCTCCAAGACGCAGGCGCCACGGAAAAACCGGTTCGGACTGAAGCTGAGTGGATTCTCCCGGAAAAGCGCCCCCCGGGCAAAACAAAGTTCCTTGCATCGGGCTTTTGCCGACAACCTTGTTGTGCGTTTGCAACGACTGTTTGGAGGAGAGTGTCGTAAAAAGCCAACTTCTTGATTTGTCCGGGTAGAAAGCCATGTGCGAGTCTTTGGTGCAATCAAAACCTGCCGCTGGTACGAGGCGCGCGACCGCTGGTATCTTCCGCTCATGCGATCCCTCAGTTTTACCGACCGTCTCCTTGCCCTTGCAGGCCGTGCGCCCGCCTTGATGAGCGCCGCACCGGCAAGTCCTTCGTCGCTGCCCAGCCCTGTGTCGTCGGCTCCATCGGCCTCCCAGTCGTCCGCCGCTGCCTTGCAGTCCTCCGATGAGGCGCTCTCCCCCGAAGAGCGTCGCCTCTCGGCCTCGCTGATGAGGGTCAACCATGTGGGCGAGGTTTGCGCCCAGGCGCTTTATGAAGCGCAGGCGCTGATGGCACAGGACCCTGCGACTGCCGCGCAGTTGCAGGAGGCGGCCCGGGAAGAGCGCGATCATCTGGTCTGGACCCAGACCCGCCTGGAACAGTTGGGGGCGTCGCCTTCGGTGCTCAATCCCCTCTGGTTTGCCGGGGCCCTGGGCCTGGGCCTGCTGGCGGGTCGGCTCGGAGACAAGGTCAGTCTGGGCTTCATTGCCGAGACCGAGCGCCAGGTGGAGGCTCATCTGGCAGGGCACCTGCAGCGGCTGCCCGAGGCGGACCAGGCCTCCCGGGCGATCGTGGCGCGGATGCGTGAGGACGAGGAACGGCACGGCCGCAAGGCGCAGGTGGCCGGAGCGGTCGCCTTTCCATGGCCGGCGCGTGCCGCGATGCGGGTGGCGGCCAAGGTGATGACGGTCACGGCTGCAAGGCTGTGACCCTGGCCGGTTCACACCGGATTCAGGCGGTCTCGACAATTTCCCAGGTCATGCCCAGCTCGGCGGTCTTGGCCAGCATGGCCGAGGCCGAGCAGTACTTGTCGTGGGACAGCTTGATCGCGCGTTCAACGATGTTGGCCTTGAGACCCTTGCCGGTCACCGTGAAGTGAAAGTCGATGCGGGTAAAGACCTTCGGATCGGTTTCGGCGCGCTCGGCCTTCAGTTGCACATCACAGTTGCGAACGTCCTGGCCGCTCTTGCGCAGGATGACGACCACGTCATAGGCGGTGCAGCCGCCCGTGCCCAGCAGCACCATCTCCATTGGGCGCGGCCCCAGGTTCCGGCCGCCGCCCTCGGGCGCGCCGTCCATGACGACGGCATGACCGCTGCCGGTCTCAGCGACGAAACTCATGCCGTGGGGTCCGGTCCAGCGAACGGTGGCTTCCATGTCTCGGGGTCCTTTGTGCCTTGAGGGGGTGTGAGCAGAGGGGGCATTGTAATGAAGGGCCCGGCGGGGCGCTGCGCAGCCGCGACCGGCGTGCAGGGGGCACCAGCATCGGGCAGATCGTTCCAAAATCAAGCAAATCGACCTTTTGGACCGGAAAATGAAACAAATTGCTGCGATGCAATATAGAGGAATCCCTCAAATTTCACTCTCGGAAGACTTTTTTCCAGAATTTTCTCTTGCATCGCAACAAGGACTGGCGTAAAGTTGACGCATCGGTTGAGCAGTCAGGCAAGTGCCGGCAGCGAAACCCAACGATGTCTCCTCCACCCTCCTCCTTTGGTGGATTCAAGCCCTGGCGAAAGCCGGGGCTTTTTTTATCGGCGGGCTTGCCTTCGGGGCGGTTCGCCATGCTATACTCGCAGGCTTTCCCGCAAAAAGCGGGTGATGAAGCCGGAAATCAAGTCTGAAGGGGGATCTCAAGCCGAGATCCCGCGGGGAGATGCGAGGGTTCTGTACGGGGCCCGAAGCCTCCCGGATGGCGGGTCTGCGCTGCGATGGGCAGCCAGCGGCCAGTGAAGGACCGGCAGGTCAAATCGGGGATCGGCGACGGTGCCGTTCCCCACTCTGGACAAATTGATCATGAAGACTTTTTCTGCCAAGGCGCACGAAGTCAACCGCGACTGGTTCGTGGTGGACGGCACTGACAAGGTTCTGGGCCGGCTGGCTGCGGAGATCGCCAAGCGTCTGCGCGGCAAGCACAAGCCCGAATTCACGCCCCATGTCGACACCGGTGATTTCATCGTGGTTGTCAATGCCGGCAAGATCCGTGTCACGGGCAACAAGACCCAGGACAAGATGTACTACCGCCACTCGGGCTACCCGGGCGGCATCAGCGAGACCAACTTTGGCAAGATGCAGGACCGCTTCCCCGGCCGCGCGCTGGAAAAAGCCGTCAAGGGCATGCTTCCCAAGGGTCCGCTGGGCTACGCGATGATCAAGAAGCTCAAGGTCTACGCCGAAGCCACACACCCGCACACTGCCCAACAACCCAAGGCTCTGGAGATCTAAGCCATGATCGGCGAATACAACTACGGCACCGGCCGTCGCAAGAGCTCGGTGGCTCGCGTCTTCATCAAGAAGGGCAAGGGCGCGATTGTCGTCAACGGCAAGGCGCTCGACCAGTATTTCGCGCGCGAAACCGGCCGCATGCTGGTCCGTCAGCCGCTCGAGGTGTCGCAGATGCACGATGCCTTCGACATCATGGTCAATGTGCACGGCGGCGGCGAGAGCGGTCAGGCAGGCGCGGTGCGCCACGGCATCACCCGTGCCCTGATCGACTATGACGCGACGCTCAAGCCCGCCCTGTCGCACGCTGGTCTGGTGACCCGCGATGCCCGCGAGGTCGAGCGCAAGAAAGTCGGTCTGCGCAAGGCGCGTCGTCGCAAGCAGTTCAGCAAGCGCTGATCCTGCGCGCAAGCGCTGCGATGGGCCCGCCTGGCGGGTCTGTCCGGAACAAGGCCGCCCTGCATGGAGCGGCCTTTTTCATTGGGGCGCCCCCCAGTGCAAGGGGCGCACGGCGCCCTACGTTAATCTATGCGCCGGGTCGTTCCTGATCCCGGGCGCACCAGGAGAACATCATGATCAAGGTAGGCATTGTTGGCGGCACCGGCTACACCGGCGCGGAATTGCTCCGTCTGCTGTCGCAACATCCCCAGGCCGAACTGAAGGCCATCACCTCGCGGACGGAAAAGGGCATGCCGGTAGCTGACATGTTCCCGTCGCTGCGACGCCGCGTGAGCCTGGCCTTCAGTGATCCGGCCGAGGCCCACCTCGATCAGTGTGATGTGGTCTTCTTTGCCACGCCCCATGGCGTGGCCATGACGCAGGGGCCGGCCCTGCTTGAAAAGGGTGTGCGCATCATCGATCTGGCGGCGGATTTCCGTTTGAAGGATCCGGCGGTGTTCGCCCACTGGTACAAGATGGAGCACAGCCAGCTCGGCTTGCTGGCCGAGTCGGTCTACGGCTTGCCGGAAGTCAATCGCGAGGCGATTCGCAAGGCGCGCGTGATCGGGCTGCCGGGCTGTTATCCGACCTCGGTGCAACTGGGCTTCCTGCCCCTGATCGAGCCGGCTGCAGGGGACCTGATCGAACTCGACTCGCTGATCGCCGATTGCAAGTCGGGCGTTTCCGGCGCCGGTCGCAAGGCTGAGGTGCATACCTTGCTGGCCGAGGCCTCCGACAATTTCAAGGCTTATGGCGTCAGCGGCCATCGCCACCTGCCCGAGATCGTGCAGGGCTTGCAGGCGATTGCCGGCCGGCCGGTCAAGCTGGTCTTCACCCCGCATCTGGTGCCGATGATCCGCGGCATTCACGCCACCCTGTATGCCCGCGTCAAGCCTGGGGCCCAGGACGTGGATTTCCAGGCCTTGTTCGAGAAGCGCTATGCCCGTGAACCTTTCGTGGATGTGATGCCCAAGGGCTCGACGCCCGAGACCCGCTCGGTGCGCGCCTCGAACATGGTGCGCATTGCGGTCCATCGCCCGCCAGGCAGCGACCTGATCACGATCCTGGTGGTCGAGGACAACCTGGTCAAGGGCGCCTCGGGGCAGGGGGTGCAGGTGATGAACCTGATGTTCGGTCTGCCGGAGGACACCGGTCTGACCCAGGTGCCGGTACTGCCCTGACACGGCAAGCGCGGCCGCTCGCGCGGCAGCGCCTTTTTCAGCACGCTGCCCGCAAAGGGGATTGATGGCACTGCCCAAACGTCGTACCCGCCTGGCCACCGCTGCCCGGCTCACCGTGACCCGCCATGTGCCGTGGCCGCTGCGGGTGGCGGGCATTGCGGCGGCCGCAGTGGTGGGGGCAGGGCTGGCGCTGTGGGCCTGGCAGGCCGTGTTTGGCAATGCCCGCGAAGAGCGCGCCGCCATGCAGGCCGAATTGACGCAACTGAAAGCCGACCTCGACCGCGAGAGTGCCGAGCGCAAGCGCCTGGCCGCCATCGTCAATGCGTCCGACAGCAACCTGAAGGTCGAGCAGACGACGGTGCGGCAACTCTCGGACCAGGTCAAGAGCCTGGAGGCGGACAATGCCAAGCTCAAGGCCGACCTGTCCTACATGGAGCGGCTGCTGCCTTCCAGCGGCCAGGGCGAGATCATTGCCATCCGCAGCCTCGAGATCACGCCTGATGCAGTGCCCAACCAGCTGCGCTACCGGGCCCTGGTGACCCAGGGCGGACGCGAGGAAAAGGCCTTCAGCGGCCAGTTGCAGCTGGTCCTCAACCTGCTGCATGAGGGCAAGCCCCTGACCCTGGTGGTGCCGGATCCCAAGGCGGCCGAGGGCCCCTTGCCCGACCGGCTGAAGCTCAACTTCACACGCCATGTGAAGGTAGAGGGTCAGGTGGAGGTGCCGCCCGGGGCGCAGCTGAAGAGTTTCCAGATGCGCGTGCTCGAGCGTGGCGCCTTGCGCGCCCAGCAGAGCGTCACCCGCTGAGCGGGATCTTGCGAGGGGCGGGCGTTTCAGGGGCCACCCTAAGGGCTGCCCCAAGGGGCTGCGCGTTCAATGCGGCGTGCACCCCCGGGGATTGCCTTAGAATCCGGTGGCAGGCGCGTCGTCCCGATGCTGCCCCGGTGCGCAAGGAGTTGCCATGTTCAGCAAGAAGACACCCGCCTCGAATGTCGTCATCGAGAGCCTGATCAGTGCCGGCACGGTCATTGAGGGCAATATCCGCTTCAAGGGCGGCCTGCGCATCGACGGGACGGTCAAGGGCAATGTGGTGGCCGAGGAAGGGGCGCCCTCGACCCTGGTGTTGTCCGAGTCCGGGCGTATCGAAGGGGAGGTCAGCGCTGCCCACTTGATGGTCAACGGGGCGGTGGTGGGGCCGATCACGGCCCACGACTCGATCGAATTGCAGCCCAAGGCCCGGGTCAATGGCCAAATCCATTACCTGGCACTGGAAATGCATCATGGTGCGGTGGTTGATGGTACGCTGTCGCATCTTGAAAATGGGCGGCCGGGCCTCAAACTGGCTGCCAGTAACGAATAGTCTGGAGTTGCCATGAATGCCATCGCCGAAATGCCCGCACCGCTGATCTTCACCGACAATGCGGCCGCCAAGGTCAAGGACTTGATCGCCGAGGAAGGCAACAATGCGCTCAAGCTGCGCGTGTTCGTCCAGGGCGGAGGCTGCTCGGGTTTCCAGTATGGTTTCACCTTCGATGAAGACGTCAACGAAGACGACACCACCATGGAAAAAGATGGGGTCACCCTGCTGATCGATGCGATGAGCTACCAGTACCTGGTGGGCGCCGAAATCGATTACAAGGATGACATCAGCGGCTCGCAGTTCGTGATCAAGAACCCCAACGCGACCAGCACCTGCGGTTGCGGCTCTTCGTTTTCGGCCTGAGTCCCTCGACGCCGTTGCGCCGGACCTGCTTCAGGGCAGGTAAAGCGCTCCCATCACCGTCGGGCGCGAACTGCCCGTGACCGTGCGCGCATCGAGCGCCTGACCTTCCCAGCGTTGCCAGGCCAGCCAGGCAAAGGCGCAGGCCTCCATGGCCTGCGGGTCGATGCCCAGCCATTGGGTGTCGTGCAGATTGACCGTATCGCCCAGCGCCCCGCGCAGGGCCTCACTGATATCCCTCATCAACTGCGTGTTGCGCACGCCGCCCCCGCAGGCGTATACCGACAGTGCCCGTCCTTCTGCCTGTGCGGCCCCGACGGCCGGGTGCGCTGCCAGGGCGGCCGCCACGCTGCGGGCGGTCAGGGCGCTCAGGCTGGCTTGCGTGTCGGCCGCTGAGCGGTCCGTGTTCGGGCAGGCATGCAGACAGGCCTGCAGCCATGCGGGTGAGAAGTGCTCGCGGCCGGTGCTCTTGGGCGGCGGCAGGGCGAAATAGGGGTCTTGCAGGCAATGCGCGAGCAGGGCTGCATCCACCTTGCCGGTGGCGGCCCAGCGGCCCCCCTCGTCACGCAACTGGCCGCGTTGCTGGTGGCACCAGGCATCGAGCAGGGTGCAGGCCGGCCCGGTGTCAAAGCCGGCGGCACGTCCCTCGTGCAAAAGGCTCAGGTTCGCGATGCCGCCCAGATTCAGGATCACCCGCAGTTGATCGGGGCTCTCCAGCAGGTGGCGATGAAAGAGCGGCACCAGCGGGGCACCCTGGCCGCCCAGGGCGACATCACCCGAGCGAAAGTCGCAGGCGACTGGCAGGCCACTGAGCGCCGCCAGCCGGGCACCATTGAACAGTTGCAGGGTGTAGCCACTGGCAGGCCGGTGGCGAATCGTCTGGCCGTGCGCGCCGATGGCCAGCACGGGTGTGTCGGGCACCTGTCGTTGCAGGTCTGCGACCACCTCGGCGTACAGATCGCTCAGGCGGTTGGCGGCGAGCGCGGCCAACTCGATGCTGTCCAGCGCGCCCATGACGCCTGCGATGTCGCTCAGCCGGTCCTTGTCGGCCCGGGCCAGCGCCAGCAGCAGGTCGCGAAGATCGCCGGGCATGTCCCGCGAGGCCTGTGCCATCGATTCGATGTGAAGGGGACGCCCCGGGCTTGCGGGATCGAAGCGGACCATCGTCCCGTCGACGCCATCGACACTGGTGCCTGACATCAGGCCGATGAATGCAGGGGAGGGGCTCCGCATGGCGGATGCCTTGCGGCGCTTACTGGAAGCTGGCCAGCTTGGCGGCGCCCAATTGCGCCATCAGGGTCTTGATCTGCTCGGCGCGCTGGGCCAGCAGCTTGCGGCCGTTGGCATCGAGCGGGTTGCGGCCGGGCAGTTCGGCCGTCAGGGGATCGGCGTGCTCGCCGTTGACCTTGAATTCGTAGTGCAGGTGGGGGCCGGTGGCGTAGCCGGTGCGGCCGACGAAGCCGATGACATCACCCTGGCGGACCTTGCTGCCTTCGCGCAGATCGTCGCTGAACTCGTTGAGGTGGGCGTAGGTGGTGCTGTACTTGCCGTGCTTGATGGTGACGACATTGCCGTAGCCGCGCTGGCTGCCGATGAACTCGACCACGCCATCGCCGGTGGCCCGAACCTTTGTGCCCAGCGGGGCGGCGAAATCAACCCCCTTGTGGGCGCGCCAGTCCTTGAAGATCGGGTGCTGGCGAGAGGCTGAGAACTCGGAACTGATGCGGGCGAATTCGATGGGGTAGCGCAGGAAGCTCTTGCGCAGGCTCTTGCCGTCGAACGCAAAATACTCGCCGCTGTCGGGCTTGCTGGCATCGCCGAACCAAACGGCCGTGTAGACCTTCTTGCCGCTGAGCCATTCGACCGCCAGCACACGGCCCGGGACGGGGGCCTCGAGATTTTGCGGGTCGGCCAGGGTTTCGAAGATCACCTTGACTCGATCGCCACGGCGGGCCTCTTTTTCGAAATCGATGACGTCGGAGAACAGGTCGACGATCTGGTTGGCCACCGATTCGGGCACGCGCGAACCGGCGGCAGCCGCTGCCAGGGTGCTTTGAATCGAAAAGACCTTGGTATCTGTGTAGGAGGCGAGCTTTGCAGCTTCCTGGCGCACTGAGAAGCCTTCGTCGCTGCGGCTGATACTGAGGCGCTTGCCCGGGCTGACTTCACCGTCTTCGTCTTCGACCGCGGGCTGGTTGTAGTGCAGGGCATGGACACGACCGTCGCTGCCGATCTCTGCCTGGACCAGGCGCCCGGCCTGGATGCGCACGAAGGGCTTGGCGACAGGGTTCTTGCTGATGAAGCGGATCAGTTCGGGGTCGCTGGCGCCCATGCGGCTGAGCATGCTGGCCAGGGTATCGCCCTTGCGGACGCGTTCGGCCTGCACGAAGCGGTCGAGGCGGGCCGGCAGGGACAGTCCGGCGCGGGACGCCGGCGCTGATGCAACGGGGGCGACCGTCTGGACGGGCAAGGCTTCGGTCACTGCCACGCTCAGTGCTTCGGCCGAGGCATCACTGTCGGGCGCCACGCCATAGGCAGCAAAGGCGACGCTCAGCAGGCCGACAGTGCCGACGCTGATCCAGCGGGCCTTGGGCCCGACGGACTGCGGCAGCGCCTTGAGGGCCTGCAAATTTTTGAACAAAGCGTCGACAGGTGCCGGCATTCGCCTTTGCCTTGGGTAAAATCGGGTGTTGCAGCGCGCCTTCCCGAAAGGGATTTACGACACGCAGGATCGGCCATTATAAGCTGCTCTGGCAATTCCCGTCACATGGCACCGGTCGAACGGACGGAAGGCGAGGGTCCGTGAGGGGCGAAGGCACCGGTCTTGGTCGCCGGGGCCTGATTTTGAGAGCCATAGCGTGCAGATGAGCAAATTTTGTGCGCACTTGGTGTTTTTAAGAACTTGACAAGCGATTTTTTGATGACTGCCTCCGATTCCGCTGCTCCTCGATCCGGCCCGACCGCCGATGCGCCCGCCTATGACGACAATGTCCGGGCCGCGATGGCGGTGTCCCTGCGCGGTTGCGAGGAACTGCTGGTGCAGTCGGAATGGATGGCCAAACTGGCGCGCAGCCAGGCCAGCGGCAAGCCGCTGCGCATCAAGCTGGGACTGGATCCGACTGCCCCTGACCTGCATCTGGGCCATACCGTGGTGCTCAACAAGATGCGCCAGTTGCAGGACCTTGGGCACACGGTGATCTTCCTGATCGGCGACTTCACCTCGCTGATCGGCGATCCCACCGGACGCAACGACACCCGTCCGCCGCTGACCCGCGAGCAGATCGAGGAAAACGCCAAGACCTACTTCCGGCAGGCCAGCCTGGTGCTCGATGCCAGCCGCACCGAGATCCGTTACAACAGCGAGTGGGGCGATGCCCTGGGCTCGCGCGGCATGATCCAGCTGGCCGCCCGCTATACGGTGGCGCGCATGCTCGAGCGCGATGATTTCACCAAGCGTTATCGCGCCGGTACGCCGATTTCGGTGCACGAGTTCCTGTACCCGCTGATGCAGGGCTACGACTCGGTGGCGCTCAAGAGCGACCTCGAGCTGGGCGGCACCGACCAGAAGTTCAACCTGCTGGTCGGGCGCGACCTGCAGAAGGAGTACGGCCAGGAGCCCCAGTGCATCCTGACCATGCCGCTGCTGGTCGGGCTCGACGGTGTCGAGAAGATGTCCAAGTCCAAGGGCAACTATGTCGGCATCGCGGAGTCTCCCGAGCAGATCTTCGGCAAGCTGATGTCGGTCTCCGACGACCTGATGTGGAAATACTTCGAGCTGTTGTCATTCCGCAGCCTGGAGGACATCCAGGCGCTGCGGCAGGAATGCCTGAATGGCCGCAATCCGCGCGATGCCAAGGTGGCGCTGGCCCAGGAACTGGTGGCGCGCTTTCACAGCCGGCAGGCCGCCGAGCAGGCGCTGGCCGATTTCGAGGCCCGTTTCCGCCAGGGAGTCCTGCCCGAGGACATGCCAGAGGTCCATGTCGCCGGCGCCCCTCTGGGGGTGGCGATGCTGCTCAAGCAGGCCGGACTGGCGCCCTCCACCTCGGAAGCCAACCGCAACCTCGAGCAGGGCGGCGTGCGCATCAATGGCGAGCGTGTCGAGGACAAGGCCTTGAAGCTGGAGGCCGGCAGCTATGTGGTCCAGGTCGGCAAGCGCAAGTTTGCCCGGGTACACCTGAAGGGCTGATCAGTCGTGCCGCGATGATTGCGTTCCTGCAACGGGTCAGCCACGCCCAGGTAGTGGTGGACGGGCACACGGTCGGTGCCATCGGGGCCGGCCTGATGGTGTTGCTGTGCGCCGAGCGGGAGGACGGCCTGCAAGAGGTCGGGCCATTGCTGCGCAAGCTGGTCAATTACCGGGTCTTCCCGGATCACGGCGGCAAGATGAACCTGTCACTGCTGCAGGTGGCTGCGCAGTACACGGGTGCCGATCCCGATACCCGGCCCGGGCTGCTGCTGGTGCCCCAGTTCACGCTGGCCGCCGATACCCGATCCGGCAACCGTCCCAGTTTCACCCCGGCGGCGCCGCCTGAGCTGGGCCGCCAACTGTTTGACGCGTTTGTCTCGCAGGCGCGCGATGAGCACGGCGCGGCCCTGCGCGTGGAGACTGGCCGCTTCGGCGCCGACATGAAGGTCAGTCTGACCAACGACGGGCCGGTCAGTTTCTGGCTGCAATCGCGAAAGAGTGCCCATGTCCAAGATGCCCCATGAACTGATCCTGATCCGCCATGGCGTGACCGCCTGGAACAAGGAGCGGCGCTTCCAGGGCAGCATCGACATTCCCCTGGATGAGGAGGGCCGCGCCCAGGCGCAGGCCCTGGGCCGCTACCTGGCAGGCCAGCCTGCTCCCGACCTGCTGCTGGCCAGTGACCTGGGCCGTGCCATCGAGACTGCCCGGCCGGTCGCGCAGGCGCATGGCCTGTCGATCCAGATCGAGCCGCTTTGGCGCGAGCGTGCCTATGGCCACTTTGAGGGCAAGCGGCACGACGAACTGGAGCGTGACCATGCCGAGGCCTTCGCGCGCTGGCGCGAGCGTGATGTCGCGTTCCAGCCGCCCGGAGGCGGCGAGAGCATCGAGGTCTTCCACGATCGCGTAGGACGCGCCCTGCAGGGCTGTGCCGAGCGCTTCGGGCCCGAGGTGCGGCGCATCATGGTGGTGACCCACGGCGGCGTGCTCGGTTCGGTCTACCGCATCGCGATGGGGCTGCCGGCGCATGACCGGACCCTGGTGCCGATCCTGAACACGGGCGTGAATCGTCTCTGGTACGGGGACGGGGGCTGGTCGGTACGGGGCTGGGGCGAGGTATTTCACCTGGACTGAGGGGGGGCCGCAGGGGCGTTCGGCGGCCCTTTCAGGCCGGGGCCGCGTTGGCTGTCCTGCTAGAATCAGGCTCTTGCGCGACTGGCGATATCGGCCCTGCAGATCTGGCGGCGGCCTCAAGGTGAATGAGCACCGTGGAGCGCAGGCGTCCCCGTTCGGGACGTTCCCGGGGAATTTCCCCGAGCCGCGCGCCTGGGCACCGGTTGGTCAGTCCTTCGAGGCCTTTGCACGAAGCGACTGGCTGATGTCAGTCAACCCTGATCTTGGAGCCCTTCAACATGTTTGACCGCCAATTGACGCTCGACAAGAGCGATCCCGACCTGTGGAAGATCGTCCAGCTGGAGAACCAGCGCCAGGAAGATCACATCGAGCTGATCGCCTCGGAGAACTATGCCAGCCCCGCCGTGATGCAGGCGCAGGGCACGCAGCTGACCAACAAGTACGCCGAGGGCTACCCCGGCCGCCGTTATTACGGGGGCTGCGAGTACGTCGACATGGCCGAGCAACTGGCCATCGATCGCCTCAAGCAGATCTATGGCGCGGATGCCGTCAACGTTCAGCCCAACTCCGGTTCGCAGGCCAACCAGGCGGTGTTCATGGCCTTTCTCAAGCCCGGTGACACCATCCTGGGCATGAGCCTGGCCGAGGGGGGTCACCTGACCCATGGCATGCCACTGAACATGTCGGGCAAGTGGTTCAACGTGGTGTCGTACGGCCTGGACGCGAGCGAGGCGATCGACTACGACGCGATGGAGCGCCAGGCGCGCGAGCACAAGCCGAAGCTGATCATCGCCGGCGCCTCGGCCTACAGCCTGCGCATTGATTTCGAGCGCTTTGCGCGGGTGGCCCGCGAGATCGGCGCGATCTTCATGGTCGACATGGCCCATTACGCCGGCCTGATCGCTGCCGGCGTCTATCCGAACCCGGTGCCCCATGCCGATGTGGTCACTTCGACCACCCACAAGAGCCTGCGCGGCCCGCGGGGCGGCATCATCATGATGAAAGCCGCCCACGAGAAGTCGATCAATTCGGCGGTCTTCCCGGGCTTGCAGGGTGGTCCCCTGATGCATGTCATCGCCGGCAAGGCCGCCGCCTTTGGTGAGGCCCTGAAGCCTGGCTTCAAGGAATATCAGCAACAGGTGGTGGACAACGCGCGGGTGCTGGCCGAGACGCTGATCAAGCGCGGCCTGCGCATCGTGTCGGGGCGCACCGAGAGCCATGTAATGCTGGTTGACCTGCGCGCCAAGAAGATCACCGGCAAGGATGCCGAGCGCATCCTGGGTGAGGCCCACATGACCTGCAACAAGAACGCCATCCCCAATGATCCGGAAAAGCCCATGGTCACCAGCGGCATCCGGTTGGGCTCGCCGGCCTTCACCACGCGCGGTTTCAAGCAGGCGGAGGCCGAGCAGGTCGCCCACCTGATCGCCGACGTGCTCGACAACCCGAACAGTGCCGAGAACATTGCGGCGGTGCGGGCCAAGGTGGCGGCGCTGACGGCGCGTTTCCCGGTCTACGGCAGCCGCTGAGGTCGGGGCTGTGCGCTGCCCCTTCTGCGATCACGCCGACACCCAGGTCATCGAGACCCGAGAGTCTGATGAGGGCGACGCCATCCGGCGTCGCCGCCGTTGTTTCCAGTGCGACAAGCGCTTTACCACCTATGAGCGCGTCGAACTGTCGTTGCCGGCGGTCGTCAAGAAGAACGGTTCGCGGGTGGAGTTCGACCGGCGCAAGCTGCGTGGGTCGGTGGCCCTGGCCCTGCGCAAGCGGCCGGTACCGGCTGAAAGCGTCGACGCTGCGATCCATCGCATCGAGGAAAAGCTGCTCAGCCTGGGGCTGCGCGAGGTGGGTTCCGAGAAGATCGGCGAGTTGGTGATGCGCGAGCTCAAGAAGCTCGACAAGATTGCCTATGTGCGTTTTGCCTCGGTGTACCGCAGCTTTGCGGACATCGACGAATTCGCGGATGTGATCAACGAAGTCTCGCCCAAGGGCAGCGCTCGCACAGCCACCACCAAACCCCGGCCGCGGCGCTGAAGGCCTTCGCCGACCATGTTCAGCGACGCCGATCACCGCTTCATGAGCCGGGCGCTCGAACTGGCCGCCAAGGGCCTGTTCACGACCACGCCGAATCCCCGCGTCGGCTGTGTCATCGTCAAGGACGGCCAGGTGGTGGCCGAGGGCTGGCACCGGCGTGCCGGCGAGCCGCATGCCGAGGCGCTGGCACTGGCCCAGGCTGGCGGCGCGGCGCGCGGTGCCACCGTCTACGTCACGCTCGAGCCCTGTGCCCACACCGGGCGCACGCCGCCGTGCGCCGATGCCCTGGTCCAGGCCCGCGTCGGCCGCGTGATCGCCGCCATGGAGGACCCCAACCCCCAGGTGGCCGGCCGTGGCCTGGAGCGCCTCAGGGCCGCCGGCATCGATGTGCGCTGTGGCCTGCTGGGAGATCGGGCCCTCGAGTTGAATGTCGGATTTGTGTCGCGCATGTCGCGGGGACGGCCCTGGGTGCGCATGAAGATCGCGGCTTCGCTCGATGGCATGACTGCGCTGTCTGATGGCAGCAGCCAATGGATCACCGGCGAGGCAGCGCGCGCCGATGGCCATGCCTGGCGGGCGCGCGCCTGTGCGGTGCTGACCGGCATCGGCACGGTGCGGACTGATGACCCGACCATGAATGTGCGGTCGGTGCCGACCACACGCCAGCCCTTGCGCATCGTCATCGATTCGCGCCTGGAGATCGATCGCGGGGCCCGCATCCTGCAGGCGGCCGATGATGCCGGCGCCACCCTGCTGCTGGCCGGGCTGGGGCCCGACGGGCAGCCGCCAGCCGAGGCCTTGGCCCGCGCCCGGGGCCTGGAGGTGCAGTGGGTGCCTTGCGATGACCGTGGCAAGAACGACCTGGCGGCGGCGCTGCAGTTGCTCGGAGCCCGGGGGCTGAACGAGATTCATGTCGAGGCTGGCTACAAGCTCAATGGCTCGTTGCTGCGTGCCGGACTGGTCGATGAGTTGCTCGTCTACATCGCGCCGCGCCTGCTCGGGCAGGGTCAGGGGATGGCCGACATCGGTTCGCTCACGAGCCTGTCGCAGTCCATCGACTTTGATGTCTCGGAAATGAAACAACTGGGTCCCGACCTGCGATTGCGCCTGCTCCGGCGCGCGCCAGTCATGTCAGCCACGACCTTATCCGGTACACTATAGGTGGCACAGAAAAACGTGGACGACACTACCTGGCTGGGTGTTGTCCGCTGCCAAATCATTGGCCGTGCCTCTGACCTAGGAGGTTTTGTGTATCGCTCTTTGCAACTTCTTGTTGCGGCCGGCATGCTCGCCGGTTCGCTTTTGCTGGTACCGTCTGGCGATGCCCAGGCGGGCGTCATCACGATCGTCCTCGACGATTTCAACGGCTCGGCGCTGGCCACTCCCGGCGTCTCCGGCATCACGGTGCTGGGCAACCCCGATGGCCGCACGCCGCCGATCACGGCCACGCCCTCTGCAGGCGTGTTCGCCATCGATCTGGGCACCAACGTGTCCGGCTCGGTCAGCCTGACCTACGGAACGGTCAACCTGCCCGACTTTGCCACCCAGGGCAAGGTCAGCTATCGCGTCACTTTCAGCAACATCGGCAACGATCCCTCGACCGTCTCGGGTGTGGCCGGCAACAACACGGTGACGGTCAGCGGCGGTGTGCCCAACACCTTCCCCTCGTTGCCCAACCTGGTCTTCCCGACCGGCGTTACGGCCGATTCGCTCTTTACCGGCGGCCTTTTGCAGGTGGTGTTCGCCTCGGCGGGCAGCCGCTCCTGGGACATGTCGATCGACCAGCTAGAACTGTCCTTCCAGTGCGCCAACCTGGCAGACCAGCGTTATGACGTGACCGGTTCGCCCTCGGCACCGGTGTCGGGCCTGTCGGCCTATCTCAATGGGGCGCCGACCTCCTGCCAGGTGCCCATTCCCTCCAGCGCTTTCCTGCTGGCGGCCGGCCTGCTGCCGTTGGCCCTGCTGCGCCGGCGTCGCTGATCTCCCGTCCGGCCGCTGTCATGTTCACGGGCATTGTCAGCGCGGTCGGGCGCATCGAATCGGTCAAGCCCCTGGGTGATGCCGCCGCTGGTGTGCGTCTGACGGTGCATGCCGGGTCCCTCGGCCTCGCTGATGTGGTTCCGGGCGACAGCATCTGCATCCAGGGCGCCTGCATGACCGCCGTGACGGTCGAGGGCGAGCGTTTTGCGGTCGATGTCTCGCGCGAGAGCCTGTCATTGACCGCCGGGCTTGATCAGCCGGGCGAGGTCAACCTCGAGAAGGCTCTGACCCTGGCCACTCGCCTGGGCGGCCATCTGGTCAGCGGGCATGTCGATGGCCTGGGAACAGTGCGGCGCTTCGAGGCGGTCGGCGAAAGCTGGTTGCTCGAGATCGCAGCACCACGGGCCCTGGCCCGCTATTTTGCCTACAAGGGATCGGTGACCGTCAACGGCGTCAGCCTGACCGTGAACCAGGTGAGCGACGAGCCGCAGGCTGTCGTCTTTCGCATCAACCTGATTCCGCATACGGTCCAGGTCACCACGCTCAAGCATCTGCAGGCCGGTTCGGCCGTCAACCTTGAAATCGATCTGATTGCGCGCTACGTCGAGCGCATGATGTCGGCCGGCTAGCCTGCCGCGGCCGCCAGCAGGGCGGCGGCCTGTTGCGCGGCGATGCTGCCTTCATCCGTGGGAATCACCCAGACCTCCACCCGGCTGTCCGCGCTGTGAATGGCGCGCGCTGATTGATCCTGGGCGGCGGCATTGGCCTGCGGGTCCAGTCGCACCCCCAGATAGGCCAGGCTGGTGCCGACCTCGGCGCGCAGCAAGGCATCGTGTTCCCCGATGCCGCCTGAGAAGGCCAGCACCTCCAGACCGCCGAGACAGGCGGTCATCGCGCCGGCCTCGCGTATGACGCGGTAGGTGAATTGTGCGATGGCGTTGCGTGCGGCAGGGGTGTCGGCAGCGCGCAGCCGGCGCATGTCGGCGGACAGTCCGGAAACACCGAGCAGGCCGCTGCGCCGGTACAGCAGGTCCTCGATCCTGGCGTGATCCCAGCCCTGCTCGAGCAGATACAGCAGGATGCCGGGATCAATGCTGCCGCTGCGCGTGCCCATCATCAGTCCATCCAGCGCCGAGAAACCCATGGTCGTGGCCTGGCTGCGGCCCTCGAGGGCCGCGCACAGGCTGGCACCGTTGCCCAGATGGGCCATCAGCACACGCTGGCCCGCCCGGCTGCTCAGCTGCTGCAACTGCTGCATGATGAATTCATAGGACAGCCCGTGAAAGCCAAAGCGGCGCAGGCCCTGGCGGGTCAGCTCCTCGGGCAGGGCATAGCTCCAGGCGGTCTCGGGCAGGCTGGCGTGAAAGGCCGTGTCGAAGCAGGCCACCTGCGGCACCTGCGGGAAGGCGGCCAGACAGGCCTTGATGCCGGCGATGTTGTGGGGTTGGTGCAGGGGGGCCAGCGAGCACAGTCCGGTCAGGCCACGCAAGACCTTGTCATCGACCCTGACCGGCGAGCGGTACAACAGCCCGCCGTGGACGACGCGGTGGGCAATGGCCTGCAAGGCGGGCATCGCCGGATCGTGCAACAGCTGGCCCAGTTGCGTCAGCGCGCGGGCAAAGCCCTGCCGAGCATCGGACGGAGCGGCGCCGGCCTGAAGATCGACCTCGCAAGGCCGGCCTGCCGCGCTCCAGCGCATACGGGCATGTCCGCCCGGCTCCAGACCTTCGGCCTGACCGCTGAGCAGTCCGGTGCGCTGCGGGCTGACGCCGGGCTCATGCAGCGAGAACTTGAGGCTGGAGGAACCGGCATTGACGGCGAGGATGGCCATGGCGGGATGGTCGCAGTGTTGCTGGCCGCCGGGTCAGGCGTCGGCCACGATGCGGGCGCGCTGGATGACCTCGGCGTAGCGCCGGATCTCGGTCTGGATGAAGTCGGCGAAACGGGCGGGAGTGCCAGCCAGCGACGCGACGCCGCCCTTCTGGAACGCCTCGGAGACGCTGGCTGCGTCGATCGCCTTGTTGACCTCGTGATTCATGCGCTGGACGATGGCATCGGGCGTGGCCGAGGCGGTGAGCAGGCCGCTCCAGGTGTTGGATTCGAGCGGCACACCTTGTTCCGCCAGTGTGGCGATCTGGGGCGCGTAGGCCGAGCGCCGGGCAGTGGCCATGCCCAGGGCGATCAGCTTGCCGCTCTGGATGAGTCCGCGAAATTCCGGCCAATTGCCAAACATCATGCTGACCTGACCCGCCAGCAGGTCGGCCAGCGCCGGTGTCTGCCCCTTGTAAGGGACGTGCAGCAGATCGATGCCGAGCAGGGCGCGCAGCATCTCTCCGGACAGGTGCGCCGAGGTGCCCTGGCCGAAGGAGGCGTAGCTGAGCGAGCCGGGACGTGTGCGAGCGCTGGGCACCAGGTCGGCCAGCCGTTGCAGGCCGCTGCCCGGATGGGTGGCCAGGACATGCTCGGACATGCCCATCAGGGCGACGGGACGCAGGTCGCGCAGGCTGTCGTAGGGCAGCTTTCGAACCAGTGTGTGGTTGACGCAAAAGCTGTTGGCCACGCATACGAAGGTGTGGCCATCGGGCGCCGCCTTGGCGGCAGCATCGACCCCGATCACGGTGCCTGCTCCGGGCTTGTTCTCGACGATGACGGGTTGCCCCAGGGCGCGGGTGAGTTCGGCGGCGATGAGGCGGGTTACGTTGTCGGTGGTGCCGCCCGGCGGGAAGGGCACGATGATGCGCACCGGACGGGAGGGCCAGGATGTCGCACTGCCCTGCGCCCGGGCAGCGCCAGGCAGGGCCCCCAGCCCGAGCGCCAGGGGGCTCGCCGACAGCAGTTGCGCTGCCGAGGTCTTGAGGAGGCGTCGCCGGATCTGCCGGCCGCCCCGGGCCGGCCCTGCTGCATCCTTCATGACACCTCCTGGTCGCTGTGGCTGATGATCAGGCGATTGTCGCGCGGCGCGCGGCTTCGGGCACTCCACCGCTGTCCTGGATGGAAAGGCCGAGGCGTTGCGCGGCGCTGAGCAGGGCCAGGATCGATGCGGTGACGATGTTGGCGTGCACGCCGACACCAAAGCGTGCGCCTGCCTTGCCACGGGCGCCGGCCTCGATGATGGCCATGGCCCGCGCGTCGGAACCAGTGCCCACCGCACGCTCCTCGTAGGAAATGATGTCGATGCCGATGCCCAGCGCATGGGCGGCTGCATCGAGAGGACCATTGCCGGTGCCGCGACAGCGCAGCACGCGACCCTCGCGCTCGATCTCGATCTCGATATTCTGCCGGCCCTCATGTTCCTGCAAGCGGTGGTGGCGATAGCCCAGCGGGGAGGCGATTTCGTCGGCCGCGCCGTTCTCGCCCAGGTGGTAGGTGTTGCAGAACACCTCCCACAACTGTGCGGCGGTCATCTCCGACTCGCTGGCATCGGTGATCCGCTGCACCACTGCGCTGAATTCGATCTGCATGCGGCGCGGCATCACCACGCCGTGATGACGCTCGAGAAGGTAGGCGATGCCGCCCTTGCCCGACTGGCTGTTGACCCGGATGACGCTGTCGTAGGTTCGGCCCAGGTCGGCCGGATCGATCGGCAGGTAAGGTACGCGCCAGGCCGCATCCGGCTTCTGGACCGCAAAACCCTTCTTGATGGCATCCTGGTGCGAGCCCGAGAAGGCGGTGAAGACCAGATCGCCGACGTAAGGGTGGCGCGGGTGGATCGGCAACTGGGTGCAGCTTTCGGCAACCCTTGCCACCGCATTGATGTCGGAGAAATCCAGGCCCGGGTCGATGCCCTGCGTGTACATGTTCAGGGCCAGGGTGACCAGATCGACATTGCCGCTGCGCTCGCCATTGCCGAACAGGCAGCCCTCGACGCGCTGGGCGCCGGCCAGTTGCGCCATCTCCGATGCCGCCACACCGGTGCCGCGATCGTTATGGCAGTGCACCGAGAGGATGACATGCTCGCGCCGCTCGAGGTGACGGTCCATCCACTCGACCTGGTCGGCAAACACGTTGGGCATCGCGTTTTCGACAGTGGTCGGCAGGTTCAGGATGATCGGACGTCCGGGGCCGGCATCCCAGGCGCGAATCGCCGTGTTGCAGGCCTGCAGCGAGACGTCCAGTTCGGTCATGCTGAAGACCTCGGGAGAGTACTGCAGCACCCATTGCGTATC
The DNA here is from genome assembly GCA_029977705.1 of Burkholderiales bacterium. GTDB lineage: Bacteria > Pseudomonadota > Gammaproteobacteria > Burkholderiales > Burkholderiaceae_E > JAPOKJ01. The sequence continues at coordinate 47,549 of JAPOKJ010000005.1, forward strand.
CGGATACTGCTCGGTGTAGCGGCGCACGATGCCCACCTGCTCGTGGATCAATTCCATGACCTGCGCCACGCTCATGCCGAAGACCACGTCGCGCCACACCGGTGCGACGGCGTTGTAAAGATGAACGATCGCCCGGCGCGCACCCTTGAGCGAGCGCACGGTCGGTTCGATCAACTCCTCGCGCGCCTGGGTGATCACCATCGGGGTGACGCCCTCGGGGATGTGTCCGCCCTCGACGAGGTTGCGCACGAAGTCGAAATCGGTCTGCGAGGCGGAGGGAAAGCCGACCTCGATCTCCTTGAAACCGATACGCACCAGCTCCTTGAAAAGGCGCAGCTTGGTCGCGCCATTCATGGGCTCGAACAAGGCCTGGTTGCCGTCGCGCAAATCGGTCGAGAGCCAGATCGGGGCACGGGTCAGGGTGCGTTGCGGCCACTGCCGGTCGGCAAGGGCGATGGCGGGGAAGGGCGGGTACTTGGTGCTGGGATTCTTGAGCATGATGGTCCTGGGGTCCGGTCCGGTGCCGGAGCCTTCCCGATCAGGGTGGGCGGGCGCCGGAGTGTTGTCGCGGGGTAAGCGACGAAAACAGTCGTGCGTCCTCCCTGCACCTCATCCCTGCGGGGACATGGTGCTGGTGGGGCCGGGGTCAGGGGAGGATCAGAGGGCGCGCAAGGTGGCGCGTGCAGGCAGACCCCGGCCAAGCGCTAGGCTTAGCAGGTTCAGGCATAGGGTCTGCAGCGAGATCATGGTTGAATCATAACCTGAAATCGTGTCGTCGTGCGGCGGATGGATCGACGAAAGGCGGCTCGGGCTTTACGCCCGGCCCCTGCCGGCTCCCGACCGCCATTGCCGGCATGCCTGCAACCGACCAGGGATCACTGCCCATGAATTTGCTCACCCGCTCCGTCCGCACCCCACGCCTGGAGATTGCCTTTCAGGAGTACAACCCCTCGGGCAGCCGCTGCGCCGTGCTGATGCATGGCTGGCCCGACAGTCCGGAGACCTGGAAATCGGTGGCGCCCGTCTTGGCGGCCGCCGGCTACCGGGTACTGGTACCGACCTTGCGCGGCTTTGGCGCGACCCGCTTTCTCGACCCTGCCACGCCGCGCAGCGGCCAGCTGTCGGCGCTCGGGCGCGATCTCCTGGACTTCATTGCCGCCCTGGGCCTGCGCCAGCCAGCCCTGATTGGCCACGACTGGGGCGCACGCGCCGTGGCCAATGCCTGCGGCCTGCAGCCTGGCGTGGCCTCGCACCTGGTGATGCTGGCGGTTGGCTATGGCACCAATGACCCGGCACAGGCCCTGAGCTATGACCAGGCGAGCCGCTACTGGTATCACTGGTTCATGCACACCCCCAAGGGGCAGAAGGCGGTGCGTGAGGATGGCGTGGCCTTCGCGCGGCGCATGTGGGATACCTGGGCTCCCGAGGGCTGGTACCGCGAAGAGGATTTCCTTGAGGCGGCGCGCAGCTTCAGCCAGCCCGATTGGGCCGAGGTGGTGCTGCATTCCTACACTCATCGTTGGGGCTTCGCACCGGGCGACCCCTTTTACGATGCAGACGAGGCGCGCCTGCATCCGGCACCGGTGCTGTCGGTGCCCACCTTGATCCTGCATGGTGGGGCCGACCCCTGCAACCCTCCGGTCACCTCGGCCGGCAAGGAGGCATTTTTCAGGGGCCGCTATGAGCGCATCGTGATGCCCGGCGTGGGACACTTTCCGCAGCGCGAGGCCGCCGACCAGGTGGCACGGCAACTGTTGGCCTTCTGTGCGGTCTGATACCTGGCTGAAAGGCGATCGCCTGCCCGCTCAGCAGGGCGCGATCGCTTGCCAGGGGGAGCCCGGTCAGCCCTGGGCGAGCATCTCGCCATAGCCCTCGCGGTAGCCGGGGTACCTGAAGCGAAAGCCCTCTGCCAGCAGGCCGCTGCTCCAGCATTGCTTGTGACCGCCGCGCTCCAGACCACCGCTGGCGCGGGGGCCCCCCCGGGAGGCGGCCGCTTCACTGGCGGATTCATCCAGGATCGCAGGGGCGGGAAGGCCGAGCACGCCCGCCATCCAGGTGGCGATCTCGCCAAAGGGCGCCGGATGGGTGTCACTGGCCACATAGACCGGCAACACCTTGTCGCGCTCGACCAGATGGACCAGCACGGCGGCACAGTCGTCGCGATGGATGCGGTTGGTGTACTGCGACCAGCGCCGCGCGCTCACCGGTTTACCGTTGCGGATTTCCTCGATCATGCGGGTGCGACCCGGGCCATAGATGCCCGAGAAACGCACCACGCAGCCTTCCAGCCCAGCGTGTTGGCGGCTGTACCCGGCCAGATGCTCTTCGGCCTGGCGCATGATCTGGCCCGAGAAGGCAGTCGGTTGCGCTGGCGATGTCTCGTCGACGCGCTCGCCGCTGCTCTGGCCGTACACCCCGGTGGACGAGACGAAGATCAGGCGCTGGCAGGCGGGCGGTCGGCCCTGCAGGCTGCGCTGTCTGAAGGCCTCGAGCACGTGGGCCAGGCCATCGGCGTAGGCGGCCTGGTACTGCTGCGGCGTGAACCCGTCCGAGGCCACGCAGTAGATGACGGTATCGGCCTCGAACAAGGCTTCAGGGAAGCCCTCGGGCACGCCGACATCCATGGCATGCACGGCAATCCGACCCGCCAGGCCATTGGGCAGGCCCCGATCCGGATGCCGTTTGCCGATGGTGACGCGATGGCCACCGGCCAGCAGTGACAGCGCGGCCTGCCCGGCCACATAGCCGGCCCCGATCAGGAAGACATTTTTCATGCACCCATTATGCAGTGGCCTGTGGCCCATGCCGCCTGGCGCCCGTGATACCTTCCGGAAAATCGTTACGGTGGCGCCGCCATTGGCGTCACCTGTTGCTGACCTCCTCACTACCCTGCATGGACCGTATCGACACCCTGGTCATCGGCGCCGGCGTCGTTGGTCTGGCCTGTGCCCGCGAGCGGGCCCGCGCGGGCCGCGACACGCTGGTGCTCGAATCGGCGCACGCCATCGGCACTGGCACCTCCTCGCGCAACAGCGAGGTGATCCATGCCGGCCTGTACTACCCGGTGGGCAGCCTGAAGGCCCGCCTGTGTGTGCAGGGTCGCAAGATGCTGTACCGCTATGCGGCGGAAAAAGGCTTTGAGGCGCGCCCGATCGGCAAGTTGATCGTGGCCACCCATCCCGACCAGATGGTCGAGTTGCAAGCCCTCCTGGACAAGGGGCGGGCCTGTGGCGTGCATGACCTGCAGTGGCAGGGCGTGGAGCAGGTCAGGGCGCTCGAGCCCGACTTGCGCTGTGTCGGCGGGCTGCTCTCGCCTTCGACCGGCGTGGTCGACAGCCACGGCTTCATGCTCGCCTTGCAGGGAGATCTCGAGCAGGCCGGCGGCATGGTGGCCCTGGCCTCCCCCTTCGAATCGGCCGAGGTGACCCCCGAGGGCCTGCTGGTGCGCGCGGCCGGTATCGAGGTCCTGGCCGGCGAAGTGATCAATGCGGGGGGCTTGCATGCCAGTCACGTGGCCGCGCGCATCGACGGGCTGCGGCCGGACTGTGTGCCGCGCACCCGTTATGCCAAAGGGAACTACTACAGCCTGGTGGGACGCTCGCCGTTCAGGCGCCTGGTCTACCCGGTGCCCGAGAACGCAGGGCTGGGCGTGCATGTCACGCTCGACCTGGGGGGCCAGGCACGCTTCGGACCCGATGTGGAATGGCTCGAGCTGGATGATCCGGCGGACATCGATTACCAGGTGGACCCGCGCCGTGCCGATGTCTTCTACGAGGCGGTCCGCCGCTACTGGCCGCAGTTGCCCGATGCGGCCCTGCAGCCGGCCTACAGCGGGGTGCGCCCCAAGCTGCAGGTACCGGGCGGACAGGTCCAGGACTTCATGCTGCAAGGCCCGCAGCAGCATGGCGTCCGTGGCCTGGTGAACCTGCTGGGCATCGAGTCGCCGGGGCTGACTTCCTCCCTGGCGATCGCCCAGGCCGTGGCAGGCCTGCTCGATGCTCCCGTCGTTTGACCTATACCAACAATCGGGTCGTGCCCTGTTCCGCCGTCGATGGACGCGCCCGGGTGGCGCGTGGCAGCGGTGCCGCCTCGCAGTGATACTGCTGCTCGTCGGGCGTTTGCAGCAAGCCGCTCGCCTCTTCCGGCTTGGCCTGCATCCAGGCCCCCCATTGCGCAGGCGCGAGGACCGCGAGGCTGCGCTTTTCGTCGCCCGGTTTGTGGAAGCGGCCCATCAGCGGATGGCCATCGGCGTTGAGGGTCAGCAGCGTGAACGAGTGCACCACCTCGCGGGTCGGCGACAGCCAGCGATCCCACAGGCCGGCCACTGCGAATGGGGCACGGTCGCGCCGCTCGATGCGCCAGCGAACTGCTGCACCGCCTTCGTAGTTGGGCTCGTAGAAGGCCTGCATTGGCACCAGGCAGAACTGGCCGCGCCGCCAGGCCTGCCGGAAGGACGGCTTTTCGGCCACCGTTTCCGAGCGCGCGTTGTAGGTACTGCGTGACAGCCGGGTGTCGCGGGCCCAGTGCGGGATCAGCCCGAAACAGGCACGCAGCGCCTCCTGGCCCACGATCATGGGCGCGCTGTAGCCGGGAAAGCTCTCCTCAGGCCAGGCGAACTTCACCGGTGGACAATTGAAAACCTGGTGCAACTGGGCTGGAGTGGCGGGGCGGTAATTCACGCACATCAGGCTATTATCGCCGCAGTCGCGCGCCCGCAGCGTTCATGCCGTAGCCCATCGGGGGCCGCTGGATCCGTGCGCTGCCCCATCCCTCTTTCCCTCTACAGGATGTCGATATGTCTGCTTCCCTTCCCGCCCAGTTCCAGGCTTGGCTGCTCGAAAAATCCGAGGCCGGTTTCTCCGCCCGCCTGCAGGACGTGGCCAGCGACCGTCTGCCGGCGGCCGATGTCCTGGTGAAGGTGGATTACTCGACCATCAACTTCAAGGATGGCCTGGCCCTGTGCAACAAGAGCCCGGTGGTGCGCAACTGGCCGATGGTGCCCGGCATCGACGGGGCCGGCACCGTGGTCGAAAGCAGTCACCCGGGCTTCAAGGCGGGTGATCGTGTCGTGCACAACGGCTGGGGCGTCGGTGAAACCCACTGGGGATGCCTGGGCCAATATGCGCGTCTCAAGGGCGACTGGCTGGTGCCGCTGCCGGCCTCGATCAGTGCCCGCGCCGCGATGGGCATCGGCACCGCGGGGTACACCGCGATGCTGTGCGTGCTCGCACTCGAGCGCCACGGCGTCAAGCCCGGTGACGGTGAGGTGCTGGTGACCGGCGCCACGGGTGGCGTGGGCAGCGTGGCAGTGGCCCTGCTGGCCAAGCTGGGATATCAGGTGGCCGCATCGACCGGCAAGAGCAGCGAGGGCGATTACCTCAAGCGCCTGGGCGCCGGCACGCTGATCGATCGGGCCGAGCTGTCGGCCGCCGGCAAGCCCTTGCAGAAGGAGCGCTGGGCCGCGGTGGTGGATGCGGTCGGCAGTCACACCCTTGTCAATGCGCTGGCGCAGACACGTTATGGCGGTGCCGTCGCCGCCTGCGGTCTGGCCCAGGGACCTGATCTGCCCGGCACCGTGATGCCCTTCATCCTGCGTGGGGTCGCCCTGCTGGGTGTCGATTCGGTGATGGCGCCGATGGCGCTGCGCCGTCAGGCCTGGCAGCGGTTGGCCGCCGACCTGGATCCGGCCCTGCTGGACACCATGATCGAGGAGGTGCCGTTGTCGGCTGCGCTGGACAAGGCGCAGGCCCTGATGGCCGGGCAGGTGCGGGGCCGGGTGGTGGTGCGCATCTGAGCGTCACGGCGGCCGCGCGCGGCCAAAGCTGACCGCGGCGCCGCCCTTGCCGGGGACGCCGCCCTTGCCGGGGACGCCGTCCCTTATTCCGGCCTTGCCGGGCGGGTCGCCTTGGGTCGCTTGCCCACGGTGATCGGGATCACGATCTCCTTGCCCTCGCGCAGGAAGCGGAAGCGGGCGGTGCTTTCGGGCACCAGCTGGGCCACGGCATTGAGCATGGCCGCCGTGTTGGCGATCAGCCGCCCCTCGACATCAATCAGCACGTCCCCGACCTGGACCCCGGCCTTGGCAGCAGGGCCGTCCTTCATGACGCCGGCAATGACGGCGCCCTCGCGGCGCTGGATCTTGAAGGCCTCGGCCAGCTCAGGCGTCAGGTCCTGGGGTTCGACGCCGATGAAGCCGCGCGTGACGCTGCCCGTGCTGATCAACTGGTCCATCACCTGCTTGGCGGTCGATACCGGAATCGCAAAGCCGATGCCCAGCGAGCCGCCGCTGCGTGAATAGATCGCGGTGTTGATGCCCAGCAGGCGGCCCTCGCTGTCCACCAGCGCCCCGCCGGAGTTGCCCGGGTTGATCGCGGCATCGGTCTGGATGAAGTTCTCGAAGGTATTGATGCCCAGATGGGTGCGCCCGAGCGCGCTGATGATGCCCATGGTCACGGTCTGCCCAATGCCAAAGGGGTTGCCGATGGCCAGCACCACGTCGCCGACACGGGCATTTTCCACCGAGCCCAGGGCCATCACCGGCAGATCCTTGAGCGGTCCGTCCTTGGGCGTGATCTTGAGCACGGCCAGGTCGGTCTCGGGGTCGCTGCCCACGATGCGGGCGGGCACCGAGCGGCCATCGGCCAGGGTCACCTCGATTTCGTCTCCGCCCTCGATGACATGGTGATTGGTGAGCACGAAGCCGTCCGCCGACACGATCACCCCGGAGCCCAGGCTCGAGGCGGGCTTGCGGTCCTGGGGCAGCTGGTCGCCGAAGAAGCGCTTGAAAAAGGGGTCGTTGAGCAGCGGATGGTTCTCGGGCAGGCGTTTGCCGGCCTTGGTGGTGTTGACATTGACCACGGCAGGCGTGGCCCGCTGGGCAGCCTCGCTGTAAGATCGTTGGCCGGCTCCCTTGGCCACCGGAAGGACTGGGCTGCCCACTGGCGTGGCACTGCCCGAGGCGCTCTGGCTGGCCCCGCCGTAGCGGCGTGGCAGCCACTCCGGCCTGAAGCTGGCCAGGATGAACAGCAGCGCCAGCAGCACGGTGATGCTTTGCGCGAACAACAACCAGAGTTTCTTCAGCATGATCCGATCCGTGACATCCCGCCAGGCCTCGAAAGTGGGCCGAAAAGGCGCTGCGAACAAGCCCGTGCCCGTCGCCGACCTGGCGAACTGGCTCGATGCGACCCTGTCCAGCCGACATTTTAAAGACTATTGCCCCAATGGCCTTCAAATCGAGGGGCGGGCGCCGGTCTCCCGCCTGGCCTGCGCGGTCACGGCAAGCCTGGCGGTCATCGAGCGGGCCGCCGCGCAGGGCGCACAGGCCTTGCTGGTCCACCACGGTTACTTCTGGCGGGGTGAAGACCCGTGCATCACAGGCCTCAAGGGCGAGCGCATCCGCCGCCTGCTGGCCCACGACATCAGCCTGCTGGCTTATCACCTGCCCCTGGATGTGCATCCGACCCTGGGCAACAATGCCCAGCTGGCCCAGGTGCTTGGCTGGCCGGCCGGACAGGCCGTGGGGGAGGAGGGGTTGTTGCGGGTGGCCGATTTGCCGGTGGCGCTGACGCCCGCGGCGCTGGCCCAACTGCTCAGGCGGCGACTGGGCCAGGCGCCCCTGCTGGTGGGCGATCCCGGGCGGCCGCTGCGCCGCATCGGCTGGTGCACTGGTGCTGCCCAGGACATGATCGAACAGGCCCGGGCAGCCGGTTGCGACGCCTTCCTCAGCGGCGAGATCAGCGAGCGCACCACCCATGTGGCGCGCGAGGGCGGCATCCTGTATGCAGCTGCAGGGCACCACGCCACCGAGCGCTATGGCGTCCAGGCCCTGGGGCAGGCTGCCGCCCAGGCCCTGGGCCTGGAGGCGATGTTTCTGGATGATCCCAACCCGGTCTGAACCGTCCGGGCTGGCGCCCGGCTACTTCTTCGTCAGGGCGTCACGGATCTCCTTCAAGTAGACCTCGCTGGGCGCCGGTGCGGCGGGCACGGCGGGTGGTGCTTCGCCCTTGAGCTTGTTGAACCACTTCACCAGCATGAAGATCACGAAGGCCAGGATCAGGAAATTGATCACGATGGTGATGAAGTTGCCGTAGGCAAACACGGGCAGGCCGGCCTTGGTCAGGTCCGCATAGGTCATGGCCCCCTTGTAGTCGGCCGGCACCTTGCCCAGCAGCACGAACATGTTGGAGAAATCGACGTTGCCCGCAAGCGCACCGATGATCGGCATGATCAGGTCCTTGACGACCGAATCGACGATCTTGCCGAAGGCTGCCCCTATGATGACACCGACCGCCAGATCCATCACATTGCCCTTGACCGCGAAATCACGAAATTCCTGCATCATGCCCATGTTGCTTCCTTCCCCGGTAATGTTGATTTGTTCTCTGTGCTCGGGCGGTATTGCCCCGACGACTGTGACGATAGCACCCGGGGTGGGGATTTCAAAGATGCGAGGTCCGGGCCGGTTCAGGCCCACGGGTGGCGGCCGGGCGGCCGTTGGACGCCCGGCGAGACTCGGGCCGGGGGCTGCGGCACTGTCGCAATAATCGCGAAAATCTCGTGCCTTGCGCCAATACGTTAAAATAGCGGGTTAGCTGATCGTGCCGAGCCTGGGGTTCGGCGCATGAGGGGGATTTGCAGGCTGGATCCGCCCGGAATTTTTCGAAAATTCAACCCATCTGAAGCATGAGTAACGCCCCAAAACCCATGGATTCGTCCCGTCGCACCGCGCTCGGACTCACCTGCGCGGCCGGTGCCGTCGGGGGAGCCGCCGTTGCGATTCCCTTCGTGAGCACCTTCACTCCCTCTGAGCGGGCCAAGGCCGCCGGCGCCCCGGTGGAAGTGGATATCGCAGGCATGAATCCCGGCGAACTCAAGCGCGTCGAATGGCGCGGCAAGCCGGTCTGGGTGATCCGCCGCACCAAGGAAATGCTCGACAGCCTGGGCAAGACCGACCCCGAGGTCGCTGATCCCAAGTCGGCCCGCACCGCCTACCCGACCCCCGATTACGCCAAGAACCAGTTCCGCTCGATCAAGCCCGAGTACCTGGTGGTGGTGGGCATCTGCTCGCACCTGGGCTGCTCGCCGACCGAGAAGTTCACCCCCGGCGCCCAGCCCTCGCTGCCGGACAACTGGGCAGGCGGTTTCCTGTGCCCCTGCCACGGCTCGACCTTCGACCTGGCCGGCCGCGTGTTCAAGAACAAGCCGGCACCTGACAATCTCGAGGTGCCCCCGCACATGTATCTCAGCGACACCCGTCTGCTGATCGGCGATGACAAGAAGGCCTGACCGGTCGCTCGCACAAGCACGCTGCACAAGAACGCCGTACAAGAGTTAAGAGGCAAGACTTCATGGCTGAGAAACAAGTCACCACCACCGGCCTGCTGGGCTGGATCGATCACCGCTTCCCCGCGACCAAGCTCTGGAAGGAACACCTTTCCGAGTACTACGCGCCGAAGAACTTCAACTTCTGGTATTTCTTCGGCTCTCTGGCGATGCTGGTGCTGGTGATCCAGATCGTCACCGGCATCTTCCTGGTGATGCACTACAAGCCTGATGCCGCCCTGGCCTTTGCCTCGGTCGAGTACATCATGCGCGATGTGCCCTGGGGCTGGCTGGTGCGCTACATGCACTCGACGGGGGCCTCGGCATTCTTCATCGTCGTCTACCTGCACATGTTCCGCGGGCTGCTGTACGGTTCGTATCGCAAGCCGCGCGAGCTGATCTGGATCTTCGGCTGCCTGATCTTCCTGTGCCTGATGGGCGAGGCCTTCTTCGGCTACCTGCTCCCCTGGGGCCAGATGTCGTATTGGGGCGCCCAGGTGATCGTCAACCTGTTCTCCGCCATCCCCTTCATCGGCGAAGACCTGTCGCTGCTGATCCGTGGCGACTACGTGGTGGGCGATGCAACCCTGAACCGCTTCTTCTCTTTCCATGTCATCGCGATCCCTCTGGTGCTGGTCGGTCTGGTGGCTGCGCACATCGTTGCCCTGCACGAGGTGGGCTCCAACAACCCCGATGGCATCGACATCAAGGCCAAGACGGATGCCGACGGCAAGCCCCTGGATGGTATCCCCTTCCACCCGTACTACACGGTGCATGACATCCTGGGCGTGTCGGTGTTCCTGATCGCCTTCTCGCTGATCGTGTTCTTTGCGCCGGAACTGGGCGGCTATTTCCTGGAGTACAACAACTTCATCCCGGCCGATCCGCTCAAGACCCCGCCGCACATCGCACCGGTGTGGTACTTCACGCCGTTCTACTCAATCCTGCGGGCAATCACCTCTGACTTCATGCTCTGGCTGGCGGTCTTCCTGGTGGTGTTCCTGGTCCTCGTGCTGCTCACCTCGCGCAGCAAGACGGTCAAGACCATTGCCACGGTGGTGGTGGCCGGCATGGTGGGCGGCTTCTTCATCTTCGACCCGAAGTTCTGGGGCGTGGTGGCGATGGGCGCCTCGGTGATGATCTTCTTCGCGCTGCCCTGGATCGACCAGAGCCCGGTGCGCTCGATGCGCTACCGTCCGGGCTGGCATGGCTGGGTGCTGGGCGTCTTCGTGGTGGCTTTTGTGGTGCTCGGCTACTTCGGTGTGCAGCCGCCCTCGGCCTTCGGCCAGGCGCTGTCTCAGATCCTGACCATCGTCTACTTCGGCTTCTTCCTGTTCATGCCCTGGTGGAGCAAGATGGGGACGTTCAAGACCCCGCCTGAGCGCGTCACCTTCGAAGCCCATTAAACGACTCTCGCACGACCGGAATCATGAAAGCACTCAAACATCTTTTCCTGGGCCTGCTGGTGAGTCTTCCGCTGGCTGCCCTGGCACCTGCGGCGATGGCCAACGAAGGGGGCGTGTCGCTCGACCACTTCCCCACGCCCAAGCTCAATGACACGGCCGCCCTGCAAAACGGTGCCAAGCTGTTCGTCAACTACTGCCTGAACTGCCACGGCGCGTCGGCGATGCGCTACAACCGGCTCAAGGACATCGGTTTGACCGAAGAGCAGATCAAGAAGTACCTGATGTTCACGACCGACAAGGTCGGCGAGCAAATGAAGGTATCCATGCCCGCGGCCCAGGCCAAGGAGTGGTTCGGTGCCAATCCGCCCGACCTGTCGGTGATTGCACGCGCCCGTGCCTCGAGCGCTGGTTCGGGCTCTGACTGGCTCTACACCTATCTGCGCTCCTACTATCGCGACGCCACCCGCCCGACCGGCTGGAACAACAGTGTCTTCCCGAACGTGGGCATGCCCAACGTGCTCTGGGAAATGCAAGGCGCACGCGGTGCCGAGATCACCGATGTCAAGGAAGTCAAGGATGAGAAGGGCGGGCATTCCAAGTTCACCCGCACGGTGGTGAGCTTTGCCGCTGACGGCACCCGGACCGAGAAGACCGAAGAGATCAAGGAAGGTCATCCCCATCCGGGCACCGAGTACGCGCTGGGCAAGGCCACGGGCGGCACCCTGGACCAGGCCGCCTTCGACAACCAGATCGCCGATCTGGTGGCTTTCCTGACCTACATGGGCGACCCCTCGGCAAAGACCCGCACCAGCCTGGGTGCCTGGGTCCTGCTGTTCCTTCTGCTGTTCACCGTTCTGGCCTGGAACCTGAACCGCAACTACTGGAAAGACGTCAAGTAAGGCGGCTGCGGTGGGTGTCCATCAAGACACCGGGCCTGCCGGCTCAGTTCCTGGCAATGGGAACTGAGCCTTTTCATTCATGCCTGTTGGCGAATCGGTCATGACCCGGAGGATCCCGGTGTCATGGCTCGCACCTCGGAGTTAAGACAATGATGGTTTTGTATTCCGGCACGACCTGCCCGTTCAGCCAGCGCTGCCGTTTCGTATTGTTCGAGAAGGGCATGGACTTCGAGATCCGCGATGTTGACTTATTCAACAAGCCGGAAGACATCTCGATCATGAATCCCTATGGCCAGGTGCCGATCCTGGTCGAGCGCGACCTGATCCTGTACGAGTCGAACATCATCAACGAGTACATTGACGAGCGTTTCCCGCATCCGCAGCTGATGCCGCCTGATCCGGTGATGCGTTCGCGTGCCCGCCTGTTCCTGTTCAACTTCGAACGTGAACTGTTCGTGCATGTGCAGGCCCTGGAAAAGCGCGAGCCGCCCAAGGATGGCGGCAAGGCCATGGAGAAGGCGCGCCAGCAGATCCGCGACCGCCTGACCCAGCTGTCGCCGATCTTCCTGAAGAACAAGTACATGCTGGGCGATGATTTCTCGATGCTCGACGTCGCGATCGCCCCGCTGCTGTGGCGCCTCGATCACTATGGCATCGAGATGCCCAAGACGGCGGCGCCCCTGCTGCGCTATGCCGAGCGCATGTTCGCGCGTCCGGGTTACATCGAAGCCCTGACGCCGTCCGAGAAGGTGATGCGCCGCTGATGCCGGCGGCCTGACAGCGAAGGCGCCGATGTCCCAACCCAGTACCAAGCCCTACCTGATCCGTGCCATCCACCAATGGTGCGGTGACAACGGCTTCACGCCTTACCTGGCGGTGCTCGTCGATGCCCACACCATGGTGCCGCGCGAGTACGTCCGTAATGGTGAAATCGTCCTGAACGTGTCCATGACCGCCACCCACAAGCTGGACATGGGCAATGACTTCATCGAGTTCCAGGCCCGCTTCAATGGCAAGGCCCGCGACATCTCGATTCCGGTAGGTGCGGTCAGCGCCATCTATGCGCGTGAAAACGGTCAGGGCATGTCCTTTGAGGTGACCCGCGCCGAAGAAGGGGCGGCGGAACCCGAGGGCACAGCACCGGCCAAGCCACCGGCCCGCCGCGCACCGCGCCTGAAGGCGGTCGCCTCGGGTGCTGATGAAGAGGTGGCGGCGGCTTCCGAAACCGCCCCGGTCGCCGTGTCGCAAACCGTTCCGGCTGAAATCGTCCCGGCTGAAGTCGTTCAGGCACCGGCCGATGCTCCCGAGACGGCGACCTCCGCTGTCCCTGCCAGCGAGGCACCTGAGGTCCAGGTTCCGCAGTCGCCGCAACCCGCACCGGCTGTCGATGCAGCACCACCCGCGGGCGATGTCGACCCCTCCAGGCCGACCGGTGGCAAGCCGCGCCTGACCCGCATCAAGTAATTCGCGCCTGGGCATTGCCCGCTCAGGCTAAAATGCGGGCCTGTGCGTGCATTGCCCTTGTAGCTCAGTCGGTAGAGCAGCGGTTTTGTAAACCGAAGGTCACGGGTTCGATTCCTGTCGGGGGCACCAGTTTCCCATGGCTCATGGGGCAGGAGAGATCATGATGGAACTGCTGGCCAGCCCCCAGGCCTGGATGGCTTTCGCAACGCTCACCGCGCTCGAGCTGGTGCTGGGCATCGACAACATCATCTTCATCTCCATCCTGGTCGACAAGCTGCCGGCCGAGCGCCGCGAATTTGCGCGCCGGATCGGGCTGTTCATGGCGATGTTCATGCGTATCGGCCTGCTGCTGGTCCTCGCCTGGATCGTCGGGCTGGTCAAGCCGCTGTTCACCGTCCTGGGCCAGGAGATTTCGGGGCGCGACCTGATCCTGATCCTGGGGGGCCTGTTTCTGATCTACAAGAGCACGACCGAGATCCATGAGTCGGTCGAGGGCGAGGACGAGCATGCGCCGAGCGCTGTCAAGGCCACTTTCGCCAGCGTCATCCTGCAGATCATGGTGATCGATCTGGTCTTCTCCCTTGACTCGATCATCACCGCCGTGGGGATGGTGGACGATGTGCGCATCATGATCGCTGCGGTGATCGCCTCGGTGGCCTTGATGACCGTCTTCGCATCCCCGATCGGGCAGTTTGTCTCCCGTCATCCGACCATCAAGATGCTGGCGCTTTCCTTCCTGGTGGTGGTGGGCGTGGTGCTGGTGGCCGAGGGCTTTGATCACCATGTACCCAAGGGCTATGTTTATTTTGCGATGGCCTTCTCGCTGGCGGTCGAGGCGCTCAACATCCGGATGCGCCACAAGCGCTCAGCCCTGAGCACCGAGAAGGCGCGACGCGAAGGCCAGCACCCGGGCTGAGTGGCCTGGGCCTTGTTGGGCTAGCGGAAGGCCAGGCCTTCGAAGTCGCCCTTGCTGCGCCAGGCCTCCAGATACCTGAAATAGGCGGTGGCCCCTTCCGGGTAACCGACATTCAGTCGCGCCGCTGGTCCCGGATCCAGCCCCTCGTTGTTGTAGTAGCCCGGCGTGCAATCCGGTGACTGCGTCATGCGGCCCACCGCCGTCAGCATCAGGGCGACCCAGGCATCCTCGGCCTCCTTGGTGACCTCGATCTCCCGCTTGCCTTGTTCCCGCGCGTGACGGACCAGGATTGCAATCGTGCGCGCGGCCTCGGTCAGATTGTGCGGGACATTGGAGATCAGGTTGGCGCCCTGGGTCGGCTGCACGAAAAAGGCGTTGGGAAAGCCGTGCACATGCATGCCGTGCTTGCTGTGCATGCCGGCCGACCAGTACTCCGACAGCTTCAGGCCATCACGACCCGTCAGGTCGAAGCCGGCGCGACGCTTGTACTCGGTACCGACTTCAAAGCCCGAGGCATAGATGATGCAGTCCACCGGATAGTGCTTGCCCGCCACCACGAGGCCTGTTTCGTCGATGCGCTCGACCCCCTTGCCATCGGTGTCGACCAGCGTGACATTGGGGTTGTTGAAGGCCTGCAGGTAGGCATCGTGGAAGCACGGACGCTTGCACAACTGCCGGTACCAGGCCTTCAGCCGTGCTGCCGTTTCCTGGTCCTGCACGATGGTGTCGACGCGGGCCCTGATTTCTTCCATCTTCTGGTAATCGGCGTCCTCATAGGCGGCCAGCATGTTGGGCACGGTGCGCGCCTCACGGGGCAGCTTGGCGATCGCAGCGCGGATGCGACGGGCCAGGTCGGTCCAGCCGTCCTGCACCAGGTCGACCTCGGCATTGCCGCCGGCCTGATTGGCGGTAAAGTTCTCCAGCCAGCGCTGCTGCCATCCGGGGGTGGCCACGCTGGCGAACCATTGTGGATCGATCGGCTGGTTGTTGCGCACATCCACCGACGACGGGGTGCGCTGGAACACCAGCAACTGCTTGCAACTGCGGGCCAGGTGCGGCACGCACTGCACCGAGGTGGCGCCGGTGCCGATGATGGCCACGCGCTTGTCGGCGAGCCGGGTCATCGGGGCGCCCAGAGGATCGCCACCGGTGTACTCGTAGTCCCAGCGGCTGGTGTGGAAGGAATGGCCCTTGAAGCTTTCGATGCCCGGGATGCCCGGCAGCTTGGGCACGTGCAAGGGACCAGTGGCCAGGCCGATGTACTGCGCGGTGAAGTCGTCGCCGCGGTTGGTGCGGATGCGCCAGCGGGCGTCTGCCTGCTCCCAGGTCAATTCCTTGACCTCGGTGTGGAACAAGGCCTGATCGTAGAGCTTGTAGTGGCGGCCGATGCGCTGGCAATGGGCGAGGATTTCGGGCGCATGGGCGTACTTCTCGGTCGGCATGTGGCCGGTTTCCTCGAGCAGCGGCATGTAGATCATCGAGGCGGTGTCGCACTGCGCGCCCGGATAGCGGTTCCAGTACCAGGTGCCGCCGAAATCTCCAGCTTTCTCGATGATGCAGACATCCTCGATGCCGGCCTCTTTCAGGCGGGCGCCGGTGCACAGGCCGCCGAATCCGCCGCCGATGAAGGCGAAGGTCACATGGCTCGTCCTGGGGGCCCTGGGTTTGAGCGGCGTGTAGGGATCCTCGAGGTAGTGGGCGAGCTGATCCTTGAGTTGCACGTACTGCTGGTTGCCGTCGGCGCGCAGGCGCTTGTCGCGTTCTTGCAGATACTTGCGACGGATGGCGTCCTTGTCGAGGGTGCTGGCGCTCATGGGCTATTTCCTGGGTGATTGATGGAGGTATGCGGGTCTAGGCGGAGGCCTGCTCGCGGGCACGCCGGGCTTCGCGGCGGCTGATCCAGAGGGTGGCCGATACGATGATCAGGCCACCGGCAAGGGTGTACTGGTTGGGCAGGTCGTTGAAGACCAGAAAGCCCCACAGGGTTGCCCAGATCAGGTCGACGAACTTGACCGACTGGCTCACCGACATGTCGGCGGCCTTCAGCGCATGGGTGACGCACATGTGGCTGATGCTGCCGAACAGTCCGGCCAGAAAGAAGATGCCCCATTGCTCGGCCGTAGGGGTGACCCAGTAATAAAGGGCGACCGGCAAGGACAGCAGCGAGACGGTCAGGGTCTGCCAGACGACGATGACCTCGGGCGGATCCTTGCGGGTGAGGATCTTGTTGAGCAGGGCAGAGAAGGAGAACACCGGTGCCGATGCCAGCATCACCAGGTAGTACCAGCCGCCACCGCCGGAGAGCTTGGGCATGACCACCACCAGCACACCGGTAAAGCCGATCAGGGCCGCCAGCCAGCGGTCGCCGCGCATGCGTTCGCCCAGCAGATAGGCGGCGCCGATCATCGAGAAGATCGGACCGGTGAAGCTGATGGCGGTGGTGTCGGCCAGCGCCAGATGCGGCAGGGCAAAGAACCACAGGCTGATGGCGACGGTGTGGACCAGTCCACGCGTCACCTGGCCCTTCACGCTGCTCGGCCGGTAGTGGCGCAGGCCGAGCCGGATGACAAAGGGCAGTAGCACCGCGAAGCCGAAAAGATGGCGCAGGAACAAGGCCTCGAAGGGGTGCATCTGCAGCGACATCTTGCGCAGCAGCATGTTCATGACCGAGAACGCGAAGCCGCCTGCCATGGCCCAGGCGATGGCCCGGGTCGGCCCGGGGGCCTGCTGGAAGCGTTGCTTCAGGTGGGTGAGTCGTTTCAACAAGGCAGGGATGGCGGCAAGCGTAGGACGGGACCGTGCGGAAGGCAGGCGCCACCGCAGCGTCACAGTTTGGCATGATGCGGGTTTGCGACGCGCAGCGACCTCGGGCAACTGGAATGCAGGCAGCGCAGTGCGCGCCAACCCCAAGGGAGACGACCGATGAGCCTGGACCGGATGCAGCAATGGCTCGCACAGCAATACCCGGCCATGCTGGCCTTGTGCGAGGACCTGGTCAACATCGACGGAGGCAGCTATGACAAGGCCGGCGTTGATCGGGTGGCCGACCGCCTGGGGGCGTTTTTCGCGTCGCACGGCCTGCAGATGCACAGCGAGGGGGGCGATACCTATGGCCGGGCGACCTGGACGCGCAGCGCCGGCCCGGGTGACAGGACGGTGCTGATGCTGGGCCATCGCGATACCGTGTTCCCGAAGGACGAAACCCTGCGCCGTCCCTTCGCCGTACGGGACGGGCGTGCCTATGGTCCGGGGGTGAGCGACATGAAGGTCGGCCTGGCCATGCAGGCCTTCATCCTGGTGGGCATGCAGCGCTTTGGCGTGTTGCCGGTGCCCCTGACCATGATGACCACCGGCGACGAGGAGGTCTCCTCGCCCTGGTCACGTCCCTACATCGAGCGCGAGGCGCGCACCGCGCTGGCGGTCTTCAATGCCGAGCCGGGACGGCCCCGGGGCGGTGTCGTGATCGCGCGCAAGGGCAGTGTTTATCTGCGCCTGGAGGTCACCGGCATCCCGGCTCATTCGGGGGCGAATTTCTTTGAAGGCGCCAGCGCCATCGGCGCCCTGGCGCGCAAGATCCTGGCGCTCGAATCGATCACCGACAAGGCGCGTGGCATCACCCTGAACGTCGGTCTGGTGCAGGGCGGCCAGACGGTGAACACGGTGGCGCCGCAGGCCCGCTGCCAGATCGACCTGCGTTATGTGCATGCCGATGATCGCGCCGAACTGATCGAACGGATCCGCAGGATCGCGTTGGCCGAGGACCTGCCCGGCACGCGCGCGCAACTGGAGATCTACGGCGAGATGCTGCCGATGCCCGAGCGCCCCTCGAACCTGGCCCTGCTCGAGATCTACAAGGATGCGGCCCAGGCGGCGGGCTTCGAGGCCCATGGCATCTTCACCGGGGGCTGCTCCGATGCCGGCTTCACGACGGCGGTCGGCGCCCCCACCCTGTGTGCGGTGGGGCCGACCGGTGGCATGGTGCATACCCCGGATGAATTCGTCGTGCTCGATACGCTGGTGCCGCGCGCCCAGGCCCTGGCCGGGGCGATCCATGCCGTGGCCATGCGTGCCCTGGTGCCTACAGCGTGACCTTGCTGTCCTCGATCAGCTTGCGCCACAGGGCAACATCGCGATCCTGCTTGCGGGCAAATTCTTCGGCCGACAGGATCTGGGGCTTGGGTCCGTTCTGCTTGGTCTCGAAGTAGCTGATGGTCTCGGGCAGGGCCAGCCACTTGTTGACCGCTGCATTGAGCGCATCGATGATCGCCTTCGGTGTTCCGGCGGGCACATAGACCCCATACACCGGGGCGATCTCGTAATCGATGCCCTGCTCCTTGAGGGTGGGCACCTCCGGCGTCTGGGGCAGGCGTTGCGGTGCCAGGGTGGCAATGGCACGTACCCGCCCGCTCTTGATGAAGGGCAGGGGCGAGGCGGCGTCGATGGTCGAGATGCCGAGCACGCCCGAGACCACATCGGGAGAAATCTGTGCCACCGTCTTGTACGGCACATGGGTGATCTGCATGCCGGTGCGGGTCTTGATCATCTCCATCACCAGGTGACCGCCGGAGGCGATGCCCCAGGAGCCATAGGTCGCCGAGCCGTTCTTGCTCTTGGCGTACTCGTACAGGTCCTTCATGTTGCGGATCGGAAGGTCGGGATTGACGATCAGCAGGTTGCCGCCACCACCGCCGATCTGGGCCACCGGCGTGAAATCCTTGAGCGGATCATGGGACATCTTGGGCTGCAGCAGCTTGTTGGCAATGATGGCCGCCGAGAAGGAGATCAGCACGGTATGGCCGTCCGGCGGCTGACGCACCACTGCTTCATGGGCGAGGATGCCGTTGGCGCCGGGGCGGTTCTCGACCACGAACTGCTGCTTCAGCTCCTTGCCCAGGTACTCGGCCATGGGGCGTCCGAAGATGTCGGCGCCGCCGCCGGCACCGCTGGGCAGCACCAACCGTACCGGCTTGCTGGGCCAGGCCTGGGCAAAGGCGCGGCTGGCAGCCACCGAAAAGGCTGGCAGCGCCAGGGCAAGCTTGAGAAGTTCGCGTCGCATGGGGTCTCCTTGTGTGTAATCGTTGATGGTCATGTCAGGTGCCGTGCCATCTCCGGCCGATTCTTCAGTTCGCGCCCCTCGCGCGCCAGGATCTTGGCGATGCGCTCGGGGGCGAAGTTCATGTCGACGAAGCCGGTGGCGGCGTTGGCGACCTCGCGGTATTCCTGGATCAGCCCGTCCCGCAGGCGCATGATCGAGACACCCTCGAACATGGCGCGCGCGCCGCGCGCCTCGGGCAGCAGGGAGCGGTAGCTGAAAGTGTAGCGGGCGTACAGCACGCGGCCGTCGCAGACCGGTTCGTGCATGTCCCAGCGAAAGTCGGTGGCACTCTTGTAGAACCACTCATCGATCATGGCGGCGATGCGTGCCCGGCCCTCGAAGGCGCCGTAGAACACGTCATGGTAGACGCCGTCGGTGGTGAACAGGTCGGCAAAGCCGACGGCATCGCGCTGTTCGACGCGGCGGCAGAATTGATCGAGCAGGGTATTGATCGCTTGCATCTGGGTCTCCGGGGGCGATAGCGCCCCTGCAGTTTCAGTTCAGATCCACTTTCACGCGCTTGAGCAGGGTCGCCCAGGCCACTGTCTCACGGCGGATGAAATCGGCGAATTCCTCGGGGCTGCCGGTGACCGGATCGACGCCCTGGCTGGCCAGTCGCGTGCGCACGGCGGGGTCCTGGAGCACGGCGCGCAACTCCTGATTGATTCGGCGCACAATCTCCGGTGGCATGCCGGCCGGGCCGATCAGGCCGTACCAGGTGCCCATATCGTAGCCGGGGACACCGGCTTCGGCCAGCGTGGGAATCTGCGGGGCCGACACCGAACGGCGCGCCGTGGTCACGCCCAGGGCGCGCAGCTTGCCGTTGTTGATGAAGGGCAGGGCACTGGGCAGGTTGGGGAAAGCCATCGAGACCGTGCCCGAGAGCAGGTCCGGCATCAGGCTGCCCGTGCCCTTGTAGGGGATGTGGACCATGTAGATGCCCGTCATCTGCTTGAACAGTTCTCCGGACAGATGAACCGAGGCGCCACCTCCTGAGGACGCGAAGTCCAGCTTGCCGGGGTGGGCCCGGGCATGGCTGACCAGATCGCGCACCGATTGGAAGGGGGAGTTGGCGGGCACCACCAGCACATTGGGGGCGCTCAGGACCTGGCCGATCGGGGTGAAATCCTTGACCGGGTCGTAGCGCGCTTCCTTGTAAAGCGATGGATTGACCGCATGACCGATCGAGGTGAAGAACAGCGTGTAGCCATCGGGTGCCGAGCGCTGCACATGCTCGGTAGCGATGTTGCCGTTGGCGCCGGCCCGGTTCTCGACCACCATGGTCTGGCCCAGGCGAGGTCCCATCGAGGCGGCCAGCAGGCGGGCCACCGAGTCGGCGGTTCCGCCGGGGGTGAAGCCGACCACGATCCGTATCGGCCGCTCGGGCCAGGCCGCCTGGGCTTCCGGCGCCATGACCAGGGCGCAGACAAGCAGCAGATGCCGAAAGGTGTGCAACAGGCGGCTGCGATGCCCGCGCGTGTCTGACCAGGCCAGTTCGTGGACGCGAGGCGGGGGGACGGCGGAGGGCCGGTTCACGATGCGGGAGGCTCCGAAAGAAGGTGGAGCCGATGCTATCGGTCTGGCCGGGCCCGTCCCCTCCGGATGGGTCGGAAAGTGGACCGCTGGCGGGATCAGAGCCCGGTCGGCACCTGCAGGGCGGCGCTCGACTGTTCCCGCAATTGTTCCATCAGGTCCCGGGCAGCGCCGATGGCGTGCTCGTCCGTGTCCCAGTAGCACTGGCCATGATCGAAGTGCGGGCGGCGCATCACCGCCTTGTCATCGAACACGGCAAAGCCCTTGGAGAAATGCTTCAGCCCGCTCTCGGTGGTCCGCAAGCTCAGGCGCGGTGCGAAGCGGCGCAGCGCGGCGACCAGACGCGGGCAGCGCTTTTCGATGAAGTCACTGTCATGCACGATGATCTCCATGCGGGCCAGTGCATTGCCCAGCAGGAAGACCTGGATTCTTTCGGCGGCGAGCCGGCGATCGAGACCATAGAAATACCCGTCGCGATCAAACAGCAGCACGTGCTGGCGGGCGGCCTCCAGGGAGGTGTCGAAGGTCGAGAGAACCGATTCGCGGCCTTGCAGCGGCTGGTAGGTGGGCGAGAAGGAGGTCATGTGGGGGCGGGCTGGTCGAAGCCCTGGTGGGGGCATGCAGCGATTATCGAAGCTGCCGGCCCTTTCGGAAAGTCCCCGCCGGCGCGGCTGGCGGCCATCGGGCAGCGTACAATGTCCACCGGTCGCGCGAGCAGCGCCCCTTCGCTGCCGGCGGGTCCGCCCGCGAGCCATCAGCCTGCCGGCCTGCATGCTGCAGGGGCCCCGGTGTCAGCGCTGCACGCGGCCTCATCCGTCATCTTCCGCAAGGTCGAAACCATGAACAAACCCACCCTGGTCCATCCTTCTCCCGCGGGTGATCTGGCCCAGAGCATTGCCAGCGTCGAGGACATCGTCGAAGAATTGCGCCAGGGCCGCATGGTCATCCTGGTCGACGAGGAAGACCGCGAGAACGAGGGCGACCTGGTGCTGGCGGCCGATTTCGTGACGCCCGAGGCGATCAATTTCATGGCCCGCTTTGGCCGCGGCCTGATCTGCCTGACGCTGACTGAAGAGCGTTGCGAGCAGTTGCGCCTGCCGCTCATGACCACCCGCAACGGCACCAAGCACAGTACCAATTTCACGGTCTCGATCGAAGCGGCAGAGGGCGTGACCACCGGCATTTCGGCGGCGGACCGCTCGCATACCGTCAAGACCGCCGTGGCGCGCCACGCCCGCCCTGACGACCTGGTGCAGCCGGGCCACATCTTTCCGCTCAAGGCCCAGCGCGGCGGCGTGCTGATGCGTGCCGGTCACACCGAAGCCGGCTGCGACCTGGCCCAGATGGCCGGCCTGACGCCTGCCGCGGTGATCTGCGAGATTCTCAAGGACGATGGCACCATGGCCCGTCTGCCCGACCTGGTCGAGTTCGCGCGACTGCATGGCCTGAAGATCGGCACCATCGCCGACCTGATCCAGTACCGCAGCGCCAACGAGAGCCTGATCAAGCGGGTCGGCGAACGACGCATGAACACGCCCTGGGGCGCTTTTGACATGGTGGCCTACGAAGACGGTCCGAGCGGCTCGACCCACCTGGCGCTGGTTCATGGCCGCATCCAGTCCGAGGTCGAGACCCTGGTGCGGGTACATGAGCCGATGTCGGTGCTCGACCTGCTCGAGGCCCAGACCTCCTCGCATTCATGGCCTATCGACAAGGCCCTCAAGGCCATTGCGGCCGAGCCCAGCGGCGTGCTGGTGCTGCTCAACTGCTCGCAGGCCGGTGATGATCTGGCCGGCCGGCTCGATGCGCTCCGGCAACTCGATGTCAACCCGGGCGTGCGCAGCGACCTGGTCCGCAAGGCCGGCAAGGTCGATCTGCGCACCTATGGCGTGGGCGCGCAGATTCTCCGCGATCTGGGCGTGGGCCGCATGCGACTGCTGTCCCAACCGCGCAAGATGCCCTCGATGATGGGCTACGATCTGAAAGTTTCCGGCTTCGAGCCGGGCATGAACGAATGAGTGACCGCACATGAGAAAAACCACCGCCAAGCCGGCTGCCGGCAAGACCCCCGTGCCCGCCAAGTCGCGCACCCCGGCCCGCAAGTCGGCCCGCATCAGCGTCTATGAGGGCGAACTCGAGGGCGATGGCCTGCGCATCGGCATCGTGCAGTCGCGCTTCAATGAAGACATCTGTGCCGGCCTTCGCGATGCCTGCATCGAGGAACTGCTCAAGCTGGGCGTGGCCCAGGGCGACATCTTTGCCTGCACCGTGCCGGGCGCGCTCGAGATCCCGCTGGTGCTGCAGCGCCTCGCTGCCTCGGACCAGTTCGATGCCCTGGTCGCGCTGGGCTGCGTGATCCGTGGCGAGACCTATCACTTCGAACTGGTCTCCAACGAGATCGGTCGGGGCGTCAGCCAGGTGCAGCTCGATCTGGACACCCCGGTGGCCAACGGGGTGCTGACCTGCGACACGGAAGAGCAGGCCACCGAACGCATCGTCGAAAAGGCGCAGGATTGCGCGCGCTGTGCCGTCGAAATGGCCAACCTGCTGATCGCCCTGCAGGGCCTGGCCCAGACTTGACCCGCGACATGTCCGTCACCGGAAAAACCGGGCCTGTGCCGGCCGGCGATGCGGCGCCTGCGCGCGCCCAGCCCAAGAGCCCGCGTCGCAAATCCCGCGAACTGGCCCTACAATGCCTGTACCAGTGGCTGCTCAATCCCGAGGACGTCGGCGTCATCCAGGCCGACGTGCTGGGCCGCGACGGCGCGCGCCGCTACGACAAGCCCCTGTTCGAGGGACTGGTCGAGGGGGTGATCCAGGACATGCCGGCCCTGCGCGAGGCGCTGACGCCTTGCCTGGACCGGCCACAGGTCGAATTGAGCCCGATCGAACATGCCATCCTGCTGGCCGGTGCCTTCGAGCTGATCCATCATCTCGAGACGCCTTATCGCGTCATCATCAACGAGAGCGTCGAACTGGCCAAGACCTTCGGCGGCACTGACGGCCACAAGTACGTCAACGGCGTGCTCGACAAGCTGGCGGCCCGGTTGCGGCCGCACGGCTGATTGCATCGCCCCGCCGCCATGCGCGAGTTCGAGCTGATCCGGCGTTTTTTTGACCGCGGTCCCGCGCGCAAGGCCGTACTGGGCATCGGTGATGACTGCGCCTTGGTCGATGCTGGCGAGGCGACCCTGGCGGTGTCCACCGA
Organism: Burkholderiales bacterium; assembly: GCA_029977705.1. Classification (GTDB taxonomy): domain Bacteria; phylum Pseudomonadota; class Gammaproteobacteria; order Burkholderiales; family Burkholderiaceae_E; genus JAPOKJ01. Next base: position 71,391 of record JAPOKJ010000005.1, read on the forward strand.
CATGCTGGTCGAGGGGCGCCACTTCTTTGCCGACATGGATCCGGCCAGCCTCGGCCACAAGGCGCTTGCCGTCAACCTGTCGGACCTGGCGGCAATGGGGGCAGAACCGTTGGGTTTTACCCTGGCGATGGCCCTGCCACGCGCCGATCAGGCCTGGCTGCAGGCGTTTTCCCAGGGCCTGTTTGCGCTGGCCGATCGCAGTGGTTGCGAACTGGTGGGCGGTGACACCACCCAGGGGCCGCTCAATCTGTCCCTGACGGTGTTCGGGCGCCTGCCAAGGGGCGTGGCGCTGCGCCGTGACGGTGCCCAGCCCGGCGATGACCTTTGGGTGTCCGGTGAACTGGGCGGTGCAGCCCATGCGGTGCGCCGTCGCTATGCGGCGATGGCTGCTGCCCAGGGACTGGATGGGCGCACCCTTGCCGGGCCCGACGGGGGGGTGTCGGCACAGGCGCTGCGCACCGGTTTTCCGGCCGATGTGCCCGCCCTGGCCCTTGCCCGGCTGGAACGGCCCGAGCCGCGCCTGGCCCTGGGCATGGCGCTGCGCCACCTGGCCAGCAGCGCGATCGATCTGTCGGACGGCCTGCTCGGCGATCTGGGCCACCTTTGCGAGCGCTCGCGCTGTGGCGCGCAGCTGCGCGTCGAGCGGGTGCCGCTGTGCCCGGGCCTGGAGGGGCTGGATGCCCGGGAGCGCCTGTCGCTGGCCCTGACCGGTGGCGATGACTACGAGCTGTGCTTTACGGCAGCGCCGGAGAACCGGCCGCGCATCCGCCGCATCGGCCAGGAACTCGGCCTGGCCCTGACCGTGGTCGGCCAGATCGATGCCGGCGATCGTATTTCCCTGGTCGACGAGGACGACCGGCCGGTGGCATTCGAGGGGCGGGCCCATGAGCATTTCGCCTGACTTTGCCTTCATGCGGCCGCGCCTGTCGCGCTGGATCGCCTTCGGATTCGGCAGCGGCCTGGCGCCGTTCAGCCCGGGAACCGTGGGCAGCCTGTGGGGCTGGGCCAGCTACCTGCTGATCAATGCTTTCGTGGTGCGCGCCATCGGTTCGCCGGTCTGGGCCTGGCCCCTGATCCTCGTGCTGGCCCTGGTGATCGGCATCTGGGCCTGCGGGCGCTGTGGGCGTGACATGGGCATCTCCGACCATGGCGCCATGGTCTGGGACGAGGTGGTGGCGATCTGGCTGATCCTGTGGCTGATCGATGCCCCGTTGCGGGCCGGTTTTTCCACCCAGCTGGGCGTGTTCCTGCTGTTCCGCTTTTTCGACATCCTCAAACCGCCGCCGATCGGACAGCTCGATGCCAGCCTCAAGGGGGGCTGGGGTGTGATGGCCGACGACCTGTTGGCCGCCTTCTACACGCTGCTGGCGCTGGCGCTGTGGCGGGCCCTTTGATCATGCTTTGATCGGGCCCTTGAGTGACCCTTTCACCGACCCTGTGACCGACCCTGAGGCGATTCCAGTGAGCAAGCCCATGATGCCTTCGACCGATCCGCGCGAGGCGGCGCTGCTCGCGCAACTGCTGGCGATACCCGCCGAGGCACTCGAGGACGAACTGGTGCGCATTGCCACCGCGCTGGGCCGCGAACTGGAATCGGCCGGCCAGATGATGTGCAGTGCCGAATCCTGTACCGGTGGTGCGATCGCGCGGGCCCTGACCGAGACGGCGGGCTCCTCGGCCTGGTTCGACCGGGCCTTCATCACCTACAGCAATGCGGCCAAGCAGCAGATGCTGCAGGTCCCCGGGCCCATGCTGCAGGCCCATGGTGCGGTCAGCGAACCGGTGGTGCGCGCCATGGCCGAAGGAGCGCTGCGCGCGGCCGGGGTCGCCCTTGCGGTGTCGGTGTCCGGGGTCGCCGGACCGGGCGGTGGCAGCCCCGACAAGCCGGTCGGAACTGTCTGGTTCGGCTGGGCCTGGCGTGACGGCGAACAGCTCAGGCAGGACGCCCGCTGCCTGTTGCTGCCGGGGGACCGCCGTGAGGTACGATTGCGCACGGCCTGTTTCAGCCTGCTGTGGGCGCAGGTCTTTGCCCGGACAGGCGGCCATCCGGCCTAGTCCAAATAACTGTTGTTTTGTCCAGTAACTGTTTGCACATCCAGTGCTTCCCTGCCATAATTGCTCCTGTCCGCCATCCAGTCATCCCGGCAAGGTCGGGCCTTCCTGCAGCACCTGCTGCAACGGGCCGGCCGCAAACTGATCCCCGGTGGCACCTTGGTTCAACCTGCCAACCATCAAGGAGCTCGGCATCATGGAAAAAGTCATCAATATGGAAGACGCTAAAAAGAAAGACAACGGCGAACGCGTGAAGGCCCTGTCGGCCGCCATCGCCCAGATCGAAAAGCAGTTCGGCAAAGGCTCGGTCATGCGCCTGGCCGATGGCGAGGTCGTGCGCGACATCCAGGTGGTGTCCACCGGCTCGCTGGGTCTGGACATCGCCCTGGGGGTGGGTGGCCTGCCGCGCGGCCGCGTGGTCGAAATCTACGGCCCTGAATCCTCCGGCAAGACCACCCTCACGCTGCAGGTCATCGCCGAAATGCAGAAGCTGGGCGGCACCTGCGCCTTCATCGACGCCGAGCATGCGCTCGATGTCCAGTACGCCTCCAAGCTGGGCGTCAACCTGCCCGACCTGCTCATTTCCCAGCCCGATACCGGCGAACAGGCCCTCGAAATCGCCGACGCCCTGGTGCGCTCTGGGTCGGTTGACCTGATCGTCGTCGACTCGGTGGCGGCGCTCACGCCCAAGGCCGAGATCGAAGGCGAAATGGGTGATTCGCTGCCCGGGCTTCAGGCGCGCCTGATGTCGCAGGCCCTGCGCAAGCTCACCGGCACCATCAGCCGCACCAACACCCTGGTCATCTTCATCAACCAGATCCGCATGAAGATCGGCGTGATGTTCGGCAGCCCCGAAACCACCACGGGCGGCAATGCGCTCAAGTTCTACGCCTCGGTTCGCCTCGACATCCGTCGTACCGGCTCGATCAAGCGGGGCGAGGAAGTCATCGGCAGCGAAACCCGTGTCAAGGTGGTCAAGAACAAGGTGGCGCCGCCCTTCAAGGCCGCCGAGTTCGACATCCTCTACGGCGAGGGTGTGTCGCGCGAGGGCGAAATCTGCGATCTGGGCGTGGTTGCCAACGTGGTCGAGAAATCTGGCGCCTGGTACAGCTACCAAGGCAACCGTATCGGTCAGGGCAAGGACAATTCGCGTGAATTCCTGCGCGAGAACCCGGAGCTCGCCCTCGAGATCGAAAACAAGGTGCGCGAGCATTTCGGCGTGAATGCCCGCCCGCAAGGCGAGCAGCAAGCCGCCTGATCGGTGCCTGAGTCCGCGAGGCAACGGGGGTGCGGCCCAGGCTGTCACTGAAAGGCCGTGCGCTGAAGTTTCTGTCGGCGCGCGAGCACAGCCGCAGCGAATTGCGTCTCAAGCTGATGCGTCATGCAGGCCGTGACGCCCCTCACGGCCCTGCCACCGATGCCGTCGCCATCGACCCCGACTGCCCACCCGACGATCTGCCAGATCATGGGCAGCTTCAGGCCGAGGCGGCTGCCCGGGTCGATGCGGTGCTCGACGAGCTCGAGGCCCTGCGCCTGCTCTCCAACGAGCGCTTCGTCGAGTCGCTCAGCCACCGCCGAGCCGAACGCTATGGCTCCTTGCGGCTGGCCCAGGAACTGAAAGCGCACCGTATCGACCCTGAGTTGGCGCGCGCGGCCCTGTCCCAGGCCCGCGATACCGAACTGGAGCGCGCCCATGCCCTGTGGATGCGCAAGTTTGGCGAAAAGGCCGAATCCCCCGAGGCCCGCCTGCGCCAGCAGCGCTTTCTGGCCAGCCGTGGCTTTGCCCCTGCCATCATCGGCAAAGTGCTCAAAATGGGGCCAGGGGACGAGCCCGACCTGGGCTGAACCGGTGCCCAACGGGCGCAGCTGGCCCCGCGCAGCACTGGCAAGCCTCATGGGGCGTGCCTTTGCGGGCGCGAGAGGTTTTGCGGGCCTTCCCTAGCAGAATCCCCTGCGGGCATGCCGGCGGTCGGCCGCTTCCGCGGACCGGGCGGTTCCATTTTTTGCGGCCTGTTAAAATCGCAGCTTCGCCTGCAAGATCCTGAACGCTTTTTTCAGCCCAGACGTGGTTCAACGCCAGCTCATTCATACCCGAACCGTCGATATTCAGGTGTACCGACGCGACGATGAGCTATGGGACGTCGAAGCGACCCTGGCCGACATCAAAACCCGGGACTCGCCCCTGCCCACAGGCGATCGCAAGGCCGGCGATCCGATGCATGACAAGTTGCTGTGCCTGACCATCGACCTGAATTTCAATATCGTCGCTGCCCAGGCCACGTCACGGCGCAATCCTTACCCGGGCTACTGTGAAACCGCGGCCGATGCTTACCAGCGCCTGGTCGGCCTGAACCTGATCAGAGGGTTTCGCAAGGCCGTCAAGGAGCGCCTGGGCGGTGTTCAGGGGTGTACCCATATCTCCGAGCTGAGCCAGTTCCTGCCGACGGCGGCGGTGCAGGCCTTTGCCGGCGAGCCCGAACTCCAGGACAAGATGCGCAGCCTGATGGCCGATCCGAAGGCGCCGCAGGACGACGACTATCACTTCCAGTTCGACCGTTGCCATGCCATGCGCAGGGACGGTCCCCTGGTGCAGCTTTATTTTCCCAAATGGTTTAACCCCGCAAGGACCCCATCTCCATGAAGATTCACGAATACCAGGGCAAAGAGATCCTCAAGCAATTCGGTGTGCCGGTGCCGCGCAGCATCCCAGCCTTCTCGGTGGATGAAGCGCTTGCGGCGGCCAAGACCCTGGGTGGCCCGGTCTGGGTGGTCAAGGCGCAGATTCATGCGGGTGGTCGGGGCAAGGGCGGTGGCGTGAAGCTGGCCCGCTCGCTCGATGAGGTCAAGACCCATGCCGGCAACATCCTGGGCATGATGCTCAAGACGCACCAGACGGGTCCCGAGGGACAGAAGGTGCGCCGCCTGTTGATCGAAGAAGGCGCCGACATCAAGAAGGAACTCTATGTCGGCTTGGTGGTGGATCGTGTCACCCAGCAGGTCACTGTGATGGCCTCCAGCGAGGGCGGCATGGATATCGAGGAGGTGGCCGAGAAGCATCCCGAGAAGATCCACAAGCTGTCGATCGATCCGGCGACCGGCATGTCCGATGCCCAGGCCGACGACCTGGCCGGCAAGATCGGCATCCCGGCCAGTTCCTTCGCGCAATCGCGCCCGGTATTCAAGGGCCTGTACAAGGCCTTCTGGGATACCGATGCCTCGCTGGCCGAGATCAATCCGCTGATCCTCACCGGTGACGGCAAGGTCATCGCCCTCGATGCCAAGCTGAACTTTGACTCGAACGCGCTGTTCCGCCATCCCGAGATCGTCGCGCTGCGCGACCTGGACGAAGAAGACCCCGCCGAGATCGAGGCCTCCAAGTTCGACCTGGCCTATATCCAGCTCGATGGCAACATTGGCTGCCTGGTCAACGGTGCCGGCCTGGCGATGGCCACCATGGACACGATCAAGCTGTTTGGCGGCGAGCCGGCCAACTTCCTGGATGTGGGCGGCGGCGCCACTGCCGAGAAGGTGACCGAGGCCTTCAAGATCATGCTGCGCAACCCCGGCCTGAAGGCCATCCTGGTCAACATCTTCGGCGGCATCATGAAGTGCGACACGATCGCCGAAGGTGTGATCACGGCCTCCAAGGCGGTCGGGCTGGCCGTGCCGCTGGTGGTACGCATGAAGGGCACCAACGAAGACCTGGGCAAGAAGATGCTGGCTGACTCCGGCCTGCCGATCATCTCCGCCGACACGATGGCCGAAGCCGCGCAAAAAGTCGTCGCTGCGACCCGCTAAACCGAATCAAAATCCTGAGGATCCCCGCATGAGCATCCTGATCAACAAGAACTCCCGCGTCATCACGCAGGGCATCACCGGCAAGACCGGCCAGTTCCACACCCGCATGTGCCGCGAGTACGCCAACGGCAAGGCCGCCTTCGTGGCGGGCGTCAACCCCAAGAAGGCCGGGGAAGACTTCGACGGTGTGCCGATTTACGCCAGCGTCAAGGACGCCAAGGCCCAGACCGGTGCCAATGTCTCGGTCATTTATGTGCCGCCGGCAGGCGCTGCCGATGCCATCTGGGAAGCGGTCGATGCCGATCTTGACCTGGTCATCTGCATCACCGAAGGCATTCCGGTGCGCGACATGATCGTGGTGCGCGACAAGATGCGCAAGGCCGGCAAGAAGACCCTGCTGCTCGGACCGAACTGCCCGGGCGTCATTACCCCCGACGAGCTGAAGATCGGCATCATGCCGGGCCACATCCACAAGAAGGGCCGCATCGGCGTCGTGTCGCGCTCGGGCACCCTGACCTATGAAGCCGTGGGCCAGCTCACCGCCCTCGGGCTGGGCCAGTCCAGCGCCGTGGGCATTGGGGGCGATCCGGTCAATGGTCTCAAGCACATCGACGTGATGAAGATGTTCAACGATGATCCCGAGACCGATGCCGTGGTGATGATCGGCGAGATCGGCGGCACCGATGAGGAAACCGCCGCCGAGTGGATCAAGGCCAACATGAAAAAGCCGGTGGTCGGCTTCATCGCCGGTGTCACGGCCCCCCCGGGCAAGCGCATGGGCCATGCTGGCGCGATCATCTCCGGCGGAAAGGGCACGGCCCAGGAAAAGCTGGCGGTCATGCAAGCCTGCGGCATCACCGTGACCAAGGACCCGTCCGAGATGGGCCGTCTGCTCAAGAAGGCCATCGGCGCCTGAAGCCGGTGCGGACGTTCATCGTCCGCATGAGGCTGCGCCGCCGCTGATCGGGCGGTGTTGCCGTTCAGGGCAACGCGCCTTCTAAACGTCATGGCCTGGGCCTAGCCTAGGGCCATGACTACCCTGACCCAAACTCCGTCCGCTTCTCCAGCGGATTTGCTGCATCGCAACAGCGGCACGCCCGAGAGCCTCGCTCGGCCGGCCGATCCGCTGGCAAAAGGCGGCGCGCCCGGGTCAGGCCCCGCGGGCCCCCTGGCTGGTGCCCGCCCGGCCGGCTTTGCACCTGCCGGCTTTGCGCCTTCCGGCGACCGCCTTCGCCAGCGTGCCAGTCTGGCTTCCGATGCCGGGGTGGGACGAACACACAACGAAGACTGCCTGCTGGCGCGCCCGGACCTCGGCCTGTATGTGATGGCCGATGGCATGGGCGGTTTCAACGCCGGGGAGGTGGCCAGCAAGCTGGTCGTCGAGACCCTGGAGCGACGCCTGGACTGCCAGCCGCCCGATCTGGATCGCGCGAGCCTGGGCAGCCTCATGACCAGTGTCATCAACGAAGCCAATGCCGCGGTGCTGCGCACCAGCGCCCGCCGCCCGGAATGTCTGGGGATGGGCACGACCCTGACCCTGCTGTGGCTGACCCCCGCCGGTGCCCTGATGGCCCACGTCGGCGATTCGCGGCTGTATGCCTGGCGCGGTGGCCAGATGCAGCAGGTCTCCTGTGATCATGTGATCGGTCCCCTGCCAGCGATCCTGCAGGATCCCTTTGGCGAGGTGGCCAGTGCCCGCAAGGGCATCCTGACCCGGGCCATCGGTGCCGAGCAGACCGTCGAGGCCGACCTGCTGTGGATGGAAACACCCGCCACCGGCTGCTTCGTGCTGTGCAGCGATGGCCTGAGTGATGCCTTGTCCGACACTGAAATTGCACAGGTGCTGGCCCTGGGCGAGGACGATCCGGCCCGCGTGCTGGTCGATGCCGCCCTGGACCAGGGCGCCGCCGACAACGTCTCGGCCATCGTGATCACGCTCTGACGGGCGGGTCGGCAACGGAACGAGAGGCAGGGCACAGCGTGGAACCTGAACAGAAAGGCGAGGTCAGTCTCCGGCTGCTGGTGACCCTCGTCAAGCGTGGCGAGATCATGAAGGGTCTGCCATTCGAGCCGCGCAGCTTCGATCTGGACCGCTCGCGGCTCAGTGTCGGGCGCAGGCCCTACAACGACATTGTGCTCGACCATGTCACGGTCAGTGGCGAGCATGCGGTGCTGGAGCGTCGTGGCGAGCTTTATGAATTGATCGACACCGGCTCGAGCAACGGCTCCTTTGTCAATGGCAAGCGGGTGATGCGCAAGCTGATCCGTGCCGGTGATTATGTAGGCATCGGGGTGTACCAGCTGCAACTGGTCAGTAACGAGGCACCTGTGCCGGTGAGGCCCGCCCAGGCGGTCTCGAGCGCCCTGGCCAGCCTGCGCCAGGGCAGGATCGAGTACCTGAGCGGTCCCCTGAAGGGTCTGGCCCAGCCGGTCGACCGGGCCATCCTCAAGATCGGTCGGGGCTCGGGCGTGGCGGTGATCGGCCGGCGCCGTGACGGCTTTTATCTGACCCACCTGGAAGGCTTGCACCCGACCCTGCTCAATGGCGAAGCGGTGACCGTGGGCTCGCGCACGCTCCACCACGGCGACCTGATCCAACTGGGCGATGTCCAGCTGCGCTTCAGCATGGCGCAAGCCACGACGGCCTCGCGCTAGGGCCTGGCCCGCGCCGCCTCAGTGATGGCCACCGCCTGGTCCCGACATCCTCGCCTCTGGCGCCTGGCGCTGGGCGTCGTACTGCTCGCCTGCTTCGCCTGGCTGTCGGGCTGGCGCGAGTCGGTCTCCTGGCTGCATCACCTGGATCACAAGGTCTATGACCTGCGCCTGACGCGCGAACCGGCCCGGCTGGATGAGCGCATCGTGATCGTGGACATCGATGAGCAAAGCCTGGCCGAGCAGGGGCGCTGGCCCTGGCCGCGCAGCGACATTGCGCGCCTGATCGAGCGCATGGGGCAGGCCCGCGTGATCGGCTTCGATGTGGTCTTTGCCGACCGCATTCTCGACGAGCAACGACCCCTGGCCCTGGAGCAGGCGATCGAGCGTCACCCGGTGGTGCTGGGCTATTATTTTTCGAGCGAGCGCGAGGCGCACCGCACCGGCGTGCTGCCAGCGCCAGCCTTTCCCAGGGCCATCCTGCCCGCCAGCACCCGCGTGACGGACTGGCGCGGCTATGGCGCCAATCTGCCCAGTCTGGGCGCGGCGGCCAAGGCCCAAGGTTTTTTCAATCCGATTGCCGATGCCGATGGCGTGGTGCGCAGCCTGCCGCTGATGGCTGAATTCGAAGGCCAACTGTTCGAGTCCCTGACCCTGGCCACGGTGCGCCAGTATCTGGGCGCGCACCAGATGTTCCTGGGCGATGATGAATTGAAGCTGCGCGCCCCTGATGGCAAGCTGGCACGCCTGCCGTTCTCGCAGGGGCTGAGCCTGCTCGTGCCCTACCGGATGGGCAAGGGCCGCAGCGGCGGCAACTTCCGCTACTTCAGTGCCTCCCAGGTGCTCGAGGGACAGGTGCCGGCTCAGGTGTTCGCCGACCGCATCGTGCTGGTCGGCTCGAGTGCGCCGGGCCTGACCGACCTGCGCGCCACACCCTTGCATGAATCCTTCCCCGGCGTCGAGGTGCATGCCCATGCAATTCGCGGCGTGCTGGACCAACAATTGAAGGTGCGCACCGATTTTTCGCACCAGCTCAGCCTGCTGCTGCTGCTTGGCCTGGGCAGCCTGATGGCGGTGGTGCTGGCCTGGCAGGGCAGCCTGGGTGTGCTGCTGTACGGTCTGCTGGCGGCGCTCAGTGCCTGGACCCTGACTTCGCTGGCCTACAGTAACCTGGACATGGTGATGCCGGTATCCGGCACCCTGAGCCTGATCGCGGCGCAATGCCTGGGCAACCTCGGTCTGGGCTACTTCACCGAGGGCCGGCGCCGTACCCAGATCATCGAACTGTTCGGCGAGTATCTGTCGCCCGATGTGGTCGATCGCCTGGCCCACGACCCTTCCAGCACGCGCAAGCAGTTGACCCAGACGCGGGAGATCACGGTGATGTTCTGCGACATCCGGGGCTTCACCAAGATTTCAGAGACCATGGATCCGCAGGTGCTCAGCGAGTACCTCAATGAATATCTGACCGGCATGACCGAGGTCATCCACCAGCATGGCGGCACCGTCGACAAGTACATTGGTGATGCGGTGATGGCCTTCTGGGGCGCGCCCCTGGATGATGAGGACCATGCCACCCATGCGGTGCAGGCCGCCCTGAAGATGCATCAGGTGGCGCAGGCCTTGTCGGCCCGCTTCATTTCGCGTGGCCTGCCAGCGCTGCTGGTGGGCATGGGCATCCATACCGGCAAGGCGCGTGTTGGCGACATGGGCTCGACCCTGCGACGCACCTACACGGCGATCGGCGATACCGTCAACCTGGCCTCCCGGCTGGAGTCCCTGACCAAGGACTTCGACACGCCCATCGTGCTCAGCGAGGCGACCCGGCGTGCGGTCCGCGAGATTGGTTTTACCGAACTGGGTCCGGTGCAGATCCAGGGCCGCAGCGAATCGGTGCTGATCTATTCACCCACCAGTGCGGTGATCTCCCGTCTGATGCCGGCCCGCGAGGCACGACCAGCCTCACTGGCCCTGGTGACGCGATGAAGCTGCGCGTGCTCGGATGCAGCGGCGGCATCGCCGGCAAGGCCCGTACGACGTCGTTCCTGCTCGACCATGACATCCTGATCGATGCCGGCACTGGCGTCGAGGACCTGAGCGTGCAGGAGATGGCGGCGATCGATCATGTCTTTCTGACCCATTCACACCTGGATCATGTGGCCAGCCTGCCGCTGATGATCGACTCGGTCGGGGGCCTGCGCGACAAGCCCTTGCGTGTTCATGCCCTGCCCTGGACCATCGAGGCACTGCGCCAGCATATCTTCAACTGGGTGATCTGGCCCGACTTCACCGAAATTCCCCATTACGAGCGGCCCTGGATGATGTTCGAGCCGATCAATGTGGGCCAGGAGGTGGTGCTCGATCCGGCCGGTAGCCAGACCGGCTTCAGGGTGGTGCGTGCGCTGGCGGCCAGCCATACCGTGCCGGCCCTTGGCTTCGAATTGCGCAGCCCCAAGGGCTCGCTGGTGTTCTCGGGGGATACCGGACCGAATGAGGACTTCTGGCGCCAGGTCAATGGCATCAAGCAGTTGCGCCACCTGATCATCGAGAGTGCCTTTCCGAACCGCGACCAGGACCTGGCGATGACCGCCAAGCACCTGTTCCCGATCCAGCTGGCCAACGAGCTGACCAAGCTGCAGGTCGAGCCCAGGGTCTATGTGACGCACCTCAAGCCTTCGGATGTCACCACCACCGCGCGCGAGATCAAGGCCTGGGTGGCCTACCCGCAGCCGAGCCTGCTCGAACAAGGTCAGGTGCTCGAGTTCTGAAGCCGATGAGCGGCTGTCGAGCGCTCTACAGTCGGTGGCGAAGGTGCCGAAAAAAGTCGCCCCGGGTGACGAAAATTGCCGCAGGTGACCAGACGCGTCACCTCCCCCGAAAGGGGTAGACACGATGCGCCACAGGCCTTGGGCAACCCCCGTGAAATAGGTCACAAAAGCTCGCCTGTTCCGCCTCTCGGTTTGGGCCACTGACCGTTCGTCGGCGCGCGTCGACCACTCCGGTTGCATGGCACGGCCCCTGCAACAAGGGAGGACAGAAGTCGGATGTTCCCGATTCTCCCCTCGTCTCCCGCGAGTCACTTAAATCCATTGGAGAGTTTCATGTTGAAGAAAGTTCAAAAAGGTTTCACCCTGATCGAGTTGATGATCGTTGTGGCGATTATCGGCATCCTGGCTGCTGTGGCGATCCCCGCCTACTCGGACTACATGGCCCGCTCGCGGGTCACTGAGGGTCTGAACATGGCTAGTGTGGCCAAGAACGTGGTCTCTGAAAATGCCTTCAACGGCAACGCCGACTTCAGCGCGGGCTTCGTGGCCCCGGCGGCCACCACCAACACCAAGTCGATTGCCGTGTCGACTGCCGGCCTGATCACCATCACCTTCCCGGCCAAAGTCGACCTGGACAAGACCATTACCCTGCAGCCGCAAGTCGGCGGCGTCAACCTGACGGCTGGCACCATGGCGACTGATCGCATCACCTGGGTCTGCACCGGCGGCACGCTGGGTGCCAAGTTCCGTCCGGCCGAATGCCGCTAATCGCAGCCTGACGGCAAAGCGGCAGGTCGATCTTCGGCCTGCCGTTTTTTTTGTTCACTTTACCTGACTGCGCTTTTTCCTTTTCATCATGGATGCCTACCTGAATCAAACTGAATCTGGCCTGTCCTCCATGGAGGCTGGCAAGCCCCAGAAGAACTTTCGCAGTGGCTGGACGCGCGAACACCTGCGTGCCCGCCTCAAGGCGTTTTCCCTTCACCTGGCCATCAGCGCGCTGGCGGCCCTGTGCCTGTCCATCCCGATCGTTGTCTGGCTCTATCCCTCGCCCTTTTTCGAGGCAGCCGGCGGCCTGCACCTTCTGGCCCTGATCCTGGGGGTGGATGTCATTCTCGGCCCCAGTCTGACCTTTCTTGTCTTTGACCAGCGCAAGGCCTCGCTGCGCAAGGACCTGGCCATCATTGCCTGTTGCCAGGTACTGGCCCTGGGCTATGGCCTGTATTCGACGGCGATGAGCCGGCCCCTGTACATGACCTTCGTGGTGGACCGTTTCGAGACGGTGTCGGCAGCACAGGTCGACGATGAGGAACTGGTCCGAGCACCGCCCGAACTTCGGCAGTACCGTTGGGGTCATCCCCAGGTCGCCTATGCCGAGATGCCCACCAATCGCGAAGAGCGCGACCTGATCCTGTTCGCGGCGGTCCACAGCGGCATCGACTTGCGTCACATGTTCCGCTATTACAAGCCGCTGGAGCAGGGCAAACCCCAGATCGCTGCCAAGGCCCGGCCGCTGGCCGAGCTGGACAAGTACAACGATCCAGCCGAGGTGGCCCGCCAACTGGCGCCCTGGACCCAGGGCCGCAAGCTGGCCTTCGTGCCCTTGCAGGGCAAGAAGCGGGACCTCACCGTGCTGGTGGACGCGGCCGACGGCAGCATGGTCAAGGTGCTGGACCTCAAACCCTGGCCCTGAGTCCAGGACCAGCAACGCCCGATTGGAGCAAGTGATGCCGAAGCAGACGCAAGCAGGTTTCTCCCTGATCGAGATGATGATCGTCGTGGCCATCGTCGGCATCCTGGCGGCCGTGGCCATGCCGGTCTATCTTTCGGACTACATGGCCCGCTCGCGTGTCACCGAAGGGCTGGCAATGGCTGCCCTGGCCAAGACCGTCGTGGCCGAGAATGCCTTCAATGGCAATGCCGACTTCAGCGCCGGCTTCGTGGCGCCGACCGCCACGGTCAACACCTCGTCGGTGGCGGTCTCCAGCGCCGGTCTGATCACGCTCACCTTCACCGCCAAGGTGGCCTCGGGCAGCCCGACCCTCACCCTGCAACCGCAGGTGGGCGGCGTCAACCTGGTCGCTGGCACTGCGGTGAGCGACCGGATCAACTGGGTGTGCAGCGGCGGCACCCTGGCAGCCAAGCTGCGCCCGGCCGAATGCCGTTGAGCTTGGTTCGGACAGTGGTCCGACGAGCGCCGCCTGAACCCGACTTGCCGTTCCTCCTGCCATTGGTCGCCTACCGGGCCGGCTTTGTCGGTCAGTGGGTAACATTCGGGGAGTTTTGCCACTTAATAGAGAGGAACGTGCAATGACGACGCAAAGCCCCCTGCAAACCTGGATGTGCCTGATCTGCGGCTGGATCTACGACGAAGCCGTCGGAGCACCTGAAGAGGGCATCGCGCCGGGGACCCGTTGGGCGGATGTGCCGCCCAACTGGACCTGTCCGGAATGCGGTGCCCGAAAAGAAGATTTTGAAATGGTGGAAGTGTGAAATGAGCGCAAGCGACAACTTCGATGGCCTGAAGGTGATGGTGATTGACGACAGCAACACCATTCGTCGCAGTGCCGAGATCTTTCTCGGCAAGACCGGTGCCCGCGTGGTGCTGGCCGAAGACGGCTTCGATGCGCTTGCCAAGATTGCCGACCACCAGCCCGACCTGATCTTCTGCGATGTGATGATGCCGCGCCTGGACGGCTATCAGACCTGCGCGCTGATCAAGAAGAGTCCCAAGTTCAAGTCCACCCCGGTGGTCATGCTGTCCAGCAAGGATGGCCTGTTCGACAAGGCCAAGGGCCGCATGGTCGGCTCTGACCACTATCTGACCAAACCTTTCACCAAGGACAGCCTGTTGCAGGCGGTGGCCGAATTTGCGCGCCGTCCCCCCGAGCCGGTGTCGGCCGCACAAGCGGCCGCAGCGGCAGCCGACCAGGCACATGCGGCTGCAGCCTATCAGCAGGCACCGCAGCAGGAGCGTGCCGGCCAGCAGGCCGCCGGCCCCGCAACAGTTGCGGCGCCCGAATTGAAATCTCCCGAGCTGGATCTGCCCGAGGGCGACCTCCCGCAGCCGGCGGTCGATCTGTTCAAGCCCAGCGAAAAGTTCACCTTGAGCCTGGTCTGACCTCTTGGATGAGCGGAAGCGTCAAAGGAGCTCAGATGGCCAGCACCAAGATTCTCGTGGTTGAGGATTCGCCCACCGAAAGGTTCTTTCTGGCGGATCTGCTGGGCAAGCGCGGCTATCAGGTGATCACGGCCGAGACTGGCGAGGAAGCCCTCATCAAGGTGCGTGCCGAGCGCCCGCAACTGGTGGTTATGGATGTGGTGATGCCCGGCCAAAGCGGCTTCCAGATCACGCGCGCCATCTCCCGCGATCCCGACACGCGGGACATTCCGGTGCTGCTGTGCTCAAGCAAGAGCACCGAGACCGACCGCATCTGGGGCCTGCGCCAGGGGGCCAAGGATTACATGGTCAAGCCGCTCAAGCCCGAGGAGTTCCTGTCGCGTGTCGCGGAACTGGCGCACTGAGACGGAGAACCCATCGTGACCCTTCGTCGGCGCAACCTGCGCGAATTCCAGATCCAGTTGACCGAACGCATCAACAATGCGGCCGTGGCGAGCAAGGACTCGCGACTGGGTGTCCAGATCGATGATGACAAGTGCCTGATCGACCTGGAGGAGGTCAGCGAGATCGTGCCCTTGCCCGATAGCATGACCCGTGTGCCGGGTACGCAGGGCTGGTTTCGTGGCCTGGTCAGTCACCGCGGTGTGCTGATCGGCGTGACCGACCTGGGCCAGTTCCATCGCAACCGTCCGGCCATTGTCGGCAAGGACGCGCACCTGCTGGTGCTGAACCAGAAGCTGGGTATCAATGCCGCCATCCTGGTGTCGCGCCTGCTGGGGCTGCACAACCTGGCGCAGATGAAGCCCCTGGCGCCGACCGGCAGTGAGACCTGGCAGGGTGGCCTCTGGAGTGATCCGGGCGGCGAGTCATGGCGCGAGCTGCGACTGTCGGTGCTGGCCTCGGACCTGCGATTCATGGCGGTGGCCGCCTAGGCGGTGGAGTAATCAATGAAAGTTCTATCCAGGAAGCCCGGCAGCCCGGCCAAGACCCGACCCGGCAGCGCCGCCCCGAAAGCCCAGGGCCTCAAGCTGTTCTCGTTCAGCCGCAAGCGCAGCCAGGACCTCGACACCGCCCTGATCGACGAGCCCGACACGTCGATGGCCACGACGGCCCTCGAGTCGCTGGCCGCACACACCCTGACCGGTCAGGCCAGGCCCGGCAAACCGCCCAGTGTCGCTTCCCGTTACAAGCCCAAGTCAAAGGGGCTGTTCGGTGACATGCCGCTGCCCAAGCAGCTACGCATCTACCTGGTCACCCTGGCGATTGCCTTCATCCTCGTGGTGTCGTCGCTCTGGCTTGATTCGCGCACGCTCTCCCAGAACGCGCGCTTCAACCAGTCGGTCACCGAAATCGTGCTGAATACCCAGCGCATGGCCAAGGCCGTGCCCTCGGCGATGAAGGGCGATGCCGAGGCCTTCGGCCAGATGGAGGACAGCCGCACCCGCATCGAGCAGATGGCCGCAAGCCTGCCGACGATCTCGCCAGCCGCCACCGAAGCCGAGGTGGCCGCCCGGATGCAGGCGGCCTCAGCCAAGTGGATGCCTCTGGGCAAGGCGGCGCAGCGTATCGGTGCCTCGCGCGCGTTCCTGCTCGACATGGCTGCAGCACGCAAACGCCTGGTCTCCAGCGCGCCCCTGCAGTACGAAGAGGCCAAGGTGGTGTCGGTGATGACCCTGCAGGCGGGCAGTGCCGCCCGTGAACTGGGTATCGCCAATGAGCTGGTCGGTCATTCGCAGATCCTGGCGCGGGATATTTCGGAATCCTTCATGGATGCGGGCGCTGGTGCGGCCAGTCCTGCCGCCATGCTCAAGATGTTCAATGAGTACAAGGCCGGCATCGAGACCTTGCTCAACGGGGATGCACGCCTGAGCGTCGAGGCAGCCAAGCAACCCGAGGTGCGGCGAGCGCTGACGAACCTGAAGGGGATCGTCGAGAAGGCCGAGCCGGACTTCAATTTCTTTGTCAAGGGCCTGCCTGCCCTGCGCGAATTGCGCCGCTCGGAACAATTGATCTCGACCGAGAGCGAAGCCATCCTGGAAATTTTCCAGAAAGTGACGATCGGTTCGGCCGGGATGTTCGAGTCCTGGCGCATGGTCTTCACGCTGTCCTGCGCCTTCCTGGCGGTGCTGGCTGGCCTGATGGCCTTCCGCACCTTCGTGAAGATGAATTCGCTGCGCACCACCGAGGCCGAATTGCAGAAAGAGCAGGCCGAATCACTCGAGCGCGATGCCAAGCGCACCAATGATCAGAATCAGGCCGCCATCTTGCGCCTGATGAATGAATTGCAGGAAGTGGCCGATGGCGACCTGACGGTACAGGCGACTGTTTCCGAGGACATCACCGGTGCGATCGCTGACTCGGTCAACTACACCGTCGATGAGCTTCGCAACCTGGTGGCACGGATCAACAAGACGGCGGCGATGGTCAACGAGGCTTCCTCGACGGCGCAATTGACGGCGACCAGTCTTCAGGCCGCCTCCGAGCAGCAGTCGCGCGAAATTCGCGAAACCGGCGAGGCAGTGCTGCGCATGGCGCAGCAGATCAATGACGTGTCCTCGCAGGCCTCGGAGTCGGTGACGGTGGCGCGCCAGTCCAAGGAGGCTTCAGAGGCCGGACAACGCGCAGTGAGCAATGCCATCACCGGCATGAACGACATCCGTGACCAGATCCAGGATACGGCCAAACGCATCAAGCGCCTGGGCGAGTCATCCCAGGAGATCGGCGAGATCGTCGAACTGATCTCCGACATTACCGAGCAGACCAACGTGCTGGCACTGAATGCTGCCATTCAGGCGGCCTCTGCCGGCGAGGCGGGTCGGGGCTTCACGATTGTGGCCGAAGAGGTGCAAAGGCTGGCCGAGCGCTCCGGCGCTGCCACCAAGCAGATCTCGGCGCTCATCAAGACCATCCAGACCGATACCCAGGATGCGGTCTCCGCCATGGAGCGCTCGACCGCTGGCGTGGTCGAGGGGACCAAGCTGTCCGACGAGGCCGGCAAGGCCCTGGGCGAGATCGGATCGGTGTCGTCCCAACTGGCGCACCTGATCGAAAACTTTTCTTCGGTCACCTCGCGGCAGGCCTCATCGGCCAGCACGGTGGCCCAATCGATCCAGCGCATCCTGCTGGTCACTGAACAAACCTCGGAGGGCACGCAGCAGACCGCGGGTTCGATCCGGCAATTGGCGGAACTGGCTCAGGAGCTCAAGAGTTCGGTGTCGCGATTCAAGGTGTCATAAGAAGAAAAGAGCCTTGCCATGGCGGACAGACCCCCAAAGGACCAGTTGATGAACATGCACAATGCTGTGTCGGCATCGGGCAGGGCGCAGCCGCAGATCGCGTCGCCGCGTCAGGCACTGGATGCTGCCGCGCGCTCCTCTGCGCAGTGGTGTTTCCCTGAGGTCAAGGGTGCCTTCGAGCAGGTCGCTCTGTCCCTTGAACAGTACGCAGCGAGCCAGCCGCGCGACGAATCGCTTTTTGCGCGTGCCGCTGGCCAGTTGCATCAAGGCCTGGGGGCCTTGCGCGTGATGTCCCTGGCGGGAATCGATGTCTTTGCAGACGCCCTGGAGCGGGTATTCTCGAGTGCTGTCGAAACGCCGATTGCGTGGACGCCGGATCAGGTGCTGGAGACCCGCCATGCCCTGATGGCGCTCACCGAGTACCTCGACGATCTGATCGACGGATTGCCCGAAGAGCCGCTGCTGCTATTCCCGTATTACAAGTCCTTGCAGACCCTCAGCGGTCAGGCACGCCTGCATCCTGCCGATCTGTTCGTGGTGCCGCAGGAAGCCCGGCTGATGCCCGCTCTTCTCGATCCCCGGCCCTTGTCCGCGGACGAAAAGACGCGCCTGAGGGTGACGTACGAGGCAGGCCTGCTCAAGACCCTGCGCGCTGGCGTCAACGCCGACCTGGCCTCGGAGCTGGGGACGGTGCTCGAGCGCGTGGCCCAGTCGCCTGAAGGACTTGGACACTATTCGTTCTGGCGCGCTGCTGCCGCCGTCTTCCAGGCGGTGGCCGAGTCCAGCCTGGCTGTTGACCTGTATGTCAAGCGGCTGGTCGCGCGCCTGAATGCCCAGCTCAAGGAGACCCTGGCCGGTGGCAGGACCATCAATGAGGCGCTGTATCGCGAGGTGCTCTTTTCCCTGGCGATGGCCCGCAATTGCAGTGATCGTGTCGAGCCGGTGCGCAATGCCTTCCTGCTCGAAGGCAGCATTCCTGAGGACTTCGAGAACAGCCGCTTCGGTTTGTACGATGCCGATGCCGAGCGCTGTGCCTCGGAGGTCATTCCAGCGATCAAGGAAGCCTGGGACCTGGTCAGCCAGAAAAAGCACGGTGCCATCCAGCAGTACCTGGAATTGGTCGAAGCCTTTCACTCGGCCGCCTCGCTGCTCGGCCCCGCGCTCACTGATCTGGGTACCACCTGGGTTCAGGTGGGACGCGCCATCGAAAGCCGGCCAGTCGCGTTGACCGAAGCCCTGGCGGTCGAAATGGCCACCTCGGTCCTGTTTGCCGAAAGCCTGTTCTGGGCGCGCCTCAAGCGTGCCACGGCGATGGCCTCGCGCTGCGGTGAAATGGTCGATCGCCTTCAGGCAGCCTACGCTGGCAAGCCTTTGCAGGAGATGCCGCACTGGCTGTCGCAACTCAGTCGCGAGGCCCAGGAACGCTCGACGATGAGCGCCTTCATTCATGAGGCCAAGGCGGGCGTGCGTCAGGCCGAGGAGGGCGTTGACCTTTACCTGCGCAGTCTGAAGGACAAGTCGCGGCTGCCAGAGGCAGGGGCCTCGCTGGCCCAGATTGCGGGCGCCTTGCTGCTGCTCGGACAGGACGTGCCGAGTCAGGCTGCCCGTCATCTGTCGGACAGCGTCTTGCGCCTGGTCAAGGCGGACCGTCCGCCCGAGATGGCCGAGCAGGAGCGCCTGGCCACCTCGATGGGGGCCCTGTCCCTCTTTGTGAACGGATTGGCCCAGAATCTCGACCAGCGCTTCGAGTTCGATCCGCAGACCGGCTTCTTCCGCCTGGTCGAAGACAGTGCCAGCGACGACGCTGCAGTTGTCCAGGTGGTCATCGAGGCTGCCCTGCCCGCTGCCGCCGAACCGGTTGCCGATCCAGTGCCGCCGCTGCAGGAACTCCCTGCCGCACCGGTCATGAGCGAGGATGACCGGGAACTGCGCGAGATCTTCGAGATGGAAGCGCTGGAGGTTCTTGAGGGCATTGGTGAGGCTGCCGCCGCCCTGGCCGCCGCACCCGAGGATGCTTCGCAGATGACCGTGGTCCGGCGTGGCTTTCATACCCTCAAGGGGTCGAGCCGCATGGTGCAGCTCAATGATTTCGGCGAGGCGGCCTGGGCCATGGAGCAATTGCTCAACCAGTTCCTGGCCGACGGAACCCGTGCCCATGCCGGCTTCCTCGAGCTGATCGGACGGGCCCGCCAACAGTTCGCGGTCTGGATCGAAGCCCTGCAGGCGGACCCCTTCCATGTCATCGATCCCGCGCCGATGGTGGACGAGGCGCAGGCGATGCGTGATGGCAAGCTGGCGACTCCGGCCTTCACCGCGCCGGCCTTGCCCGTGGTTGCCGAGGCCGAGCCTGTTGCAGTGCCCGAGCCTGTTGTCGAGCCCGAGCCTGTTGCACAGGCCGAGCCTGTTGCCGCCTCAGAGCCCGTGGCCGTGCTCTTGCCCGAGCCCTTGCCGGCACTGGTACCAGCGCCGCCCGAGAACGAGGTCATCATCGGCGATCGCCGGATCGGGCGACAGCTGTTCAATATTTTCATCGAGGAAGGCCACGGCATTCTGGCGCTGCTCGGCGAGGACCTTGCCGACTGGCGCAATGCCTCGCGTGCGGCCAGCGAGCCGGCAGCCCGCAGTGCCCATTCGCTCAAGGGCAGTGCCAGCGTGGTTGGTCTGACGCAGGTGCATCTCATTGCCGAGCGCCTCGAGCAATTCATGCTGCTCACCCAGCGCGAGCATCTGCCTGCCCTGGCTGAGGAACTCGACCAGTATGCCCAGGTACTGGCGTCGCTGCGCGAGGCCATCAGCCGTTTTTCGCAAGAGCAGGAACCGCAAGACCAGACCCACGCCCTGAGCCTGGCGCAGGCCTTGTACGAACAAGGTGCAGCACGCGTCCATCGCCAGAGTCAGCCCGTGGCGGCCGAGCCCATGCAAGCCGAGGGGATCGCGCAGGACGCTGTCGTCGCGACCGCCGCGCCGGCGCCCTCCCTCCCTTTGGTGCCCGCCGCGCCGCTTGTGCTGCCTCCGTCGGCGGCCCCTACCGGCCGCCTGGCCAGCGAATTGTCCGAGCAGCGCATGGAGCAGCTCGACGAGGATCTGCTGTCGCTGTTCGTCGAGGAGGCGCGCGATTATCTGCCGCAGATCGGCCAGAACCTGCGTGCCATTGCAGCCGACCCGGCCGACAAGTCGCTGCAGCAGCTGGCCATGCGTCAGCTGCACACCGTCAAGGGGGGGGCCCGCATGGCGGGTGCCATGGTCCTGGGCAACCGTGTCCATGACATGGAGACCCGCATCGAATCGGCGATGATCCTGTCGCAGGTGCCCGAGGCGGTCATCACCTCCCTGATCGATGATTACGATGATGTGGTCCAGCTGTTCGAGGCGATGCAGGTACAGGGCTTCGATGCCCCGGTCCCCGGCGCCACGGCATTGGACCAGGTGATCGATGCCGAACTGATGCAGGTCAGCCAGGAAGGCGAAGCGTCACCAGAGACCGACATGGCACCAGCCACGGCTGGCCAGGCCGAACCGGCACCGCCAGCACTGAGTTCCCTGGGCAGCACGCGTACGGCACCAGCGGCTGCACCGGCACCGACAGCGCAGGCCAGCATCCGCGTCCGTGCCGACCTGCTCGACAGCGTGGTCAACGAGGCCGGCGAGGTGGCGATCGTCCGCTCGCGTACTGAAAACGCCATGAGCAGCCTGCGCCAGAGCATCTCCGACCTGAATGAGAACGTGGCCCGCCTGCGCGCCCAGTTGCGCGAGATCGAGATCCAGGCCGAGGTGCAGATGCAGGCGCAGATCGCGCAGGCCCGCGAATCGGACAACTTCGACCCGCTGGAGCAGGACCGCTATACCCGCTTCCAGGAGCTGACCCGCATGCTGGCCGAGTCTGTCAATGACGTGGCCACGGTTCAGCACAATATCAACCGGACCATCGATACCGCAGGTCAGGACCTGACCCGCCAGGGCCAGTTGATGCGCGAGCTGCAGCAGAACCTGATGCGCATGCGGATGGTGGCCTTCGGCTCGATCAGTGAACGCTTGTACCGCGTGGTGCGTCAGACGGCCAAGGAACTGGGCAAGCGTGTCAGCCTCGACATCCGCGGCAGCGGCACCGAGCTGGATCGCAATGTGCTCGAGCGCATGGCTGGTCCGGTCGAGCACCTGCTGCGCAATGCCATTGCCCATGGGGTCGAGGGCCCCGAGGCGCGCCTGTCCGCTGGCAAGTCCGAGACGGGCGAGCTGATGGTCAATGTCCGCCAGGATGGCAACGAGGTCGTGCTCGCGTTTCGTGATGATGGGGCCGGCTTGAACCTGCCCCGCATCCGGGCCAAGGCGATCGAGCGCGGCCTGATGTCCGAATTCGATGAGTTGTCCGACTCGGCGCTCGGCGAAATGATCTTCATGCCGGGATTCTCGACCGCTGAATCCGTCAACCAGATTGCCGGCCGCGGCGTCGGCATGGATGTCGTGCTGACTGAGGTGCAGAGCCTGGGCGGCCGCATCGAGACCCACTCCGATCCGGGCAAGGGTACGGAATTCACCATTTACCTGCCGCTGACGCTAGCCGTGACCCAGGTTGTCCTGGTACGGGTGGGCGAGCACCGTTTCGCCATCCCGTCGGGCTCGGTCGAGCAGGTGCTGCCGCTCAAGCCGCAGCCGCTGGTTGCAGCCTATGAGGCGCAAGGGGTTCAGTGGCAGGACCAGAAAGTGCCCCTGCAGTATTTCGGTACCCTGCTCGAGCTCAGCGGTGTGTCACCGGAGGCCCAGCATTACTCGCCGGTGCTGATCGCCCGTGCCGGCCAGCATCGCGTCGCCATCCATGTCGATGAAGTGCTGGGCAACGAAGAGGTGGTGGTCAAGAACGTTGGTCAGCAGGTCGCGCGTGTACCCGGCATTGCCGGTGCCACCGTGCTCGGCGATGGCCAGATCGTGCTGATCGTCAATCCGGTGACCCTGGCCCAGCGCCAGGATCGCATGATGGGCATCCAGGTGATGGGTGACTTCGGCGCGCTCACGCAACCGGGCACGCAGATCGATACGCCGCCCTCGGTGCTGGTGGTTGACGATTCCCTGACCGTGCGCAAGGTGACCCAGCGCCTGCTCAAGCGCGAGGGTTACGACGTGATCCTGGCCAAGGATGGGGTCGATGCGCTCAAGCAGATGCAGGACCGGATCCCCGACGTGGTCCTCAGTGACATCGAGATGCCGCGCATGGATGGCTTCGATCTTGTGCGCAACATCCGCGGTGACTCGCGACTGGCCCACCTGCCGGTGGTGATGATCAGCTCGCGTACCGCCGACAAGCATCAGAACTATGCGCGTTCTCTCGGGGTCAGCGCCTTCCTCGGCAAGCCTTACTCCGAGGAGACCCTGCTCGGTCTGCTCAAGGACTACACCGGCGACCATCGCGCCCGCAAGCAGGCAGCCCTGGCCTGAGCCCCTGCGCCTGCGCGACAGGTTGTGCGGACCTTCCCCAGCTAGCGCACGACCTGGTAGCGCGCCAGGGTGTCCTGGCGGGCCTGCGCATGATCGACCACCGGCAACGGGTAATCCTTGCCCAGGGTCAGTCCTGCGGCCTGCAGGGCCAGTCCGCCCGCCAGCCAGGGCGCATGCACGAGCTTGGCCGGCAGCGCCTCCAGCTGTGGCAGATAGCGCTTGATGAATCGGCCCTGCGGATCAAACCGCTCGCTTTGGGAAACCGGATTGAAGATCCTGAAATAGGGCTGGGCATCGCATCCGCTGGAGGCCGCCCACTGCCAGCCACCATTGTTGGCCGCCAGGTCGAAATCGAGCAACTGGCGCGCAAACCAGGCCTCGCCGCTGCGCCAGTCGATGCCCAGGTCCTTGGTCAGGAATGAGGCCACCACCATGCGCAGGCGGTTGTGCATGTAGCCGGTCTGGTTCAATTGCAGCATGGCGGCATCGACCAGCGGGTAGCCGGTGCGCCCCTCGCAGAAGGCCTGCAACAGGGCCTCATCACGAACCCACTGGATGCGGTCATAGGCCGGCTTGAAGGCCTGCGAAACCACGCGCGGATGATGATGCAGGATCTGGAAATAGAAGTCGCGCCAGATCAGCTCGCTCAGCCAAACCTGGGCACCCGCGCTGTCGGCCGGACGGGTCTGCTGAACGCGGAGTGCCAGACGCACTGCCTGACGGATCGACAGGGTGCCAAAGCGCATGTGCGCCGACAGGTAGGAGGGGCCCTTGATCGCCGGATAGTCGCGCGCCTGGCCATACTGGCCGATACGGGTCTCGAAATCATCGAGCAGGGCGCGGGCCCCGGAGACGCCGGTACGAACGCCGATCGGGGCCAGCAGGCCGGATGCGAAGCCCAGGTCGGCCAGGCTCGGCATCTCCGGCAGGCCCGCCTTGCGCGCCACACTGGCCGGCAGGCAGCGACCCGCCAGGTCCACGACCTGCTCGGCATGGTCCCGTGCCGACAGGCGCTTGAGCCAGGCATTCTTGTAGGGCGTGAACACCGAGAAGGGCGTACCGGATGCGGTCATCACCTCCGAGCGTGCAAAGATGACCTGGTCCTTCAGCGCCTCGAAGCCGATGCCGTCCGCAGCCAGGGCCTCAGCCACTGCCTGGTCTCGCGCAAGCGCTGCCGGTTCGTAGTCCTCGTGGGTCAGCACCGTGCGGGCACCCAGTTGCCGCGCCAGGGCCGGCACGGCTGCGCGGGCACTGCCGTGCAGCACCCATAGCCGGCCGCCGGCGGCCTGCAGGCCGGCATCGACCTCCTGCAGCGCCGCCCAGATGAATTCGACGCGCCGGTCGCGGCGATCGGGCAGGGCATCGAGGATGTCCGTGTCAAAGACAAAGACCGGCTGGATGCGGCCCGGCAGGGCCAGTGCCCGCGCCAGTGCCGTGTGGTCATGCAGGCGCAGGTCGCGCCGCAGCCAGACCAGCGTCAGCGGTTCGCCGGTTCCATCGCGCAGGGTGCTTTCAGTCATGGGTGTCGTGAAAAGGGGGGCAGGGCAGGGGACGGCGCGCCCCCTGGTTCAGGGCTCGAGCGCAGGCCGCGGGTGCCATTTTCCTCCGTCCCGCAGTACCCTTACAATGCGGACAGGAAGGCAGCCCAGCATGACCGAACATTCTCCCCGGCACGACAGCGACGCTTCGCCCGATGGCGCATCGATCAATCTGTCGTGCCATTTCCTGATTGCGATGCCGACCCTTCAGGATGATCACTTCAACGGCACCGTCGTGTACCTGGCCGAGCACTCGCCCCGTGGCGCGCTCGGTGTGATCATCAACCGGCCGCTCAACCTGACTATGGCCGAGGTCTTCGAGCGCATCGGCCTGAGCCTTCAGGGCGCGGACCTGGGCCGTCAGGCCGTGCTGCAAGGCGGGCCGGTGCAAAGCGATCGCGGCTTCGTGTTGCACATGCCCAAGGGCGAGTGGACCTCCACCCTGTCGCCGCCCGCGGGCGACATCCACCTGACCTCCTCCAAGGATGTCCTGGAGGCCTGCGCGCAGGGGCGTGGTCCCGACAAGATGCTGCTGGCCCTGGGCTGCTCCTCGTGGTCGGGGGGGCAACTGGAAAGCGAGCTCGCCCGCAATGCCTGGCTCACCGTGCCGGCACGCGCCGACATCGTCTTCGACGTGCCGGTCCATGAACGCTACCAGCGGGCGGTGGGGACCCTGGGCTTTGCCATCGACAGCTTCCTGTCTCCGGAAGCGGGGCATGCCTGATGGCGGGTCCGGCCGCCGATCAGACCTGCATGGCCTTTGATGTCGGGCGTCTGAAAACCGGGGTGGCCGTGGGCAATGCCCGCACCCGCGGGGCCCAGCCCCTGACCATCATCCGCACCAGTGATCCCCAGACCCGCCTGGTCCAGGTGGCCCGTCTGGTCGAGGAGTGGCGCCCGGATGGCTTTGTCGTCGGACTGCCCAGCCATCCCGATGGCAAGCCCCTGCCCAATACCGCCACCTGCCGTGCCTTTGCCAAGTCCCTGCGGGAGCGCTTTGGCCGGCCGGTGGCCTTCGTCGATGAGCGCCTGTCCACACATGAGGCAGCGGCCCTGATGCGCGAGCGTGACCAGGCCAGCGGGCGCCGCGCGGGCGGCCAGCGTCGCCCGGACGATGATGATGCCGAGGCCGCCGCCGTAATCCTGCGACAATACTGGTCCGAACAGGCCCTCGCACCGGATCCGGACCCACCGCCCACCGCCACGCCATGAGCTCCCCCACCGCCCCCACGCTTCCCGTCATCGAGGATGTCTATGCCCGCCTGCTCGAGCAGGTGCGCCAGCTGCTTGCACGCAAGCCTGCCCTGTGCATCGTCGGAATCCACAGTGGCGGTGCCTGGGTGGCCGAGCGCCTGCATGCCGACCTTGGCATGGCCAGCCCGATGGGGGCGCTGTCCTCGGCCTTTCACCGCGACGACTATGGGCGCCGCGGCCTGCCCGCCGAAATGAAATCGACCAGCCTGCCCTTCGAGGTGGCCGGCGCCGACCTGCTGCTCGTCGATGACATCCTGTTCACCGGGCGCACCGTGCGTGCCGCCCTCAACGAACTGTTCGATTACGGCCGGCCGGCCAGCGTCGAGTTGGCGGTCCTGCTCGATCGGGGAGGGCGCCAGTTGCCGATCGAGGCCCAGTATGTGGGCGCGGTCCATCCGTTGCCCGCCGACATGAATTTCATCCTGGAGCGAAACCCGCAGGGGCGTTTCCTCCTGAGCCTGGAGGGAGGCAGCCAAGGTGCCTGAGCGACATCCGCAACTGAACGCGCATGGCGAACTTCGCCATCTGCTGACCACCGAGGGACTGCCCCGGGCGCTCATCCACCGCATCCTTGATACTGCGGCCGGCTTTGTCGGCGTGGCCGACAAGGACATCAAGAAGGTTCCCTTGCTGCGTGGCAAGTCGGTCTTCAACCTGTTCTTCGAAAATTCGACCCGCACCCGCACCACTTTCGAGATCGCGGCCAAGCGCCTGTCGGCCGACGTCGTCAACCTGAACGTCAATGTGTCCTCGACCGCCAAGGGCGAGTCCCTGCTCGACACCATCGACAACCTGGCGGCGATGGCCGCCGACATCTTCGTCGTGCGCCATGCCAGTTCCGGGGCGCCGTTCCAGATCGCCCAGCACGTCGGGCCCAACCTGCATGTCATCAACGCGGGGGATGGACGCCATGCGCATCCGACCCAGGCCCTGCTCGACATGTACACCATCCGCCACTTCAAGAAAGACTTCACGCAGTTGCGCGTGGCGATCGTCGGAGACATCCTGCACTCGCGGGTGGCACGCTCGAACATTCACGCGCTGACCACCCTGGGGGTACCTGAGGTCAGGGCCATCGGTCCCCTGACGCTCCTGCCCTCGGGCCTGCGCGAGATGGGGGTTCGCGTCTACACCAGTCTCGAGGAAGGTCTGAAGGATGTTGATGTGGTGATCACCCTGCGCCTGCAAAACGAGCGCATGCGCGGCGCCTTGCTGCCCTCGGCCCAGGAGTACTACAAGTACTACGGACTGAGCCCCGAAAAACTGGCCCTGGCCAAGCCCGATGCCATCGTGATGCATCCGGGCCCGATGAACCGGGGCGTCGAGATCGACTCGGCGGTGGCCGATGGTCCGCAGTCGGTGATCCTGTCCCAGGTCACCTTCGGCATTGCCGTGCGCATGGCCGTGATGAGCATGGTGGCTTCATCATGAGCGACGCCAGACAAGCCCTGTGGATTCGTGGTGGCCGGGTGCTCGACCCGGCGAGCGGCCGCGACGAGACCACCGATGTGCTCGTGGCCGGGGGCCATATCGCCCATATCGGCCCGCTCGACGAGATCACGGCGCGGGCGCTTGCCGGTGCGCCGGTGCAGGTGCTCGAGGCGGCCGGCTGCTGGGTCACGCCGGGCCTGGTGGATCTGGCCGCGCGCCTGCGCGAGCCGGGTTATGAATACAAGGCCACCCTCGAGTCCGAAATGAAGGCGGCACTGGCCGGCGGCATCACCTCGCTGTGCTGCCCGCCCGATACCGATCCGCCACTCGATGAACCGGGTCTGGTCGAGATGCTCAAGCACCGCGCACGCACGCTGGATCAGGCGCGCCTGTATCCGCTGGGGGCACTCACGGCCGGCCTGAAGGGCGAGGTTATCACCGAGATGGCCGAACTCGCCGAGGCCGGCTGTGTCGGCTTCTCGCATGCCCTCACCCCCCTGCACGATGCCCAGGTGCTGGTACGGGCCATGCAGTACGCCCGCACCTTCGATTTCACGCTCTGGCTCTATCCCCAGGATCCCGCGCTGGCCCGGGGTGGCGTCGCCCATGCCGGTGCCGTGGCGGGCCGTCTGGGCCTGCCAGGCGTGTCGGTCATGGCCGAGACCGTCGCCCTGTTCACCATCTTCGAGGCCATGCGCGCGACCGGTTGCCGGGTACACCTGTGCCGCCTGTCCAGTGCCAAGGGCGTCGAGATGCTGCGCGCCGCAAAGGCCGAAGGCCTGCCTGTCAGCGCCGATGTTGCTGTCCATCATCTGCACCTGACCGACATGGATATCGGCTATTTCGATGCCAACCTGCGCGTCGATCCGCCGTTTCGCTCCCAGCGCGACCGCGAGGCATTGGCTGCAGCCCTGGCCGATGGCACCATCGATGCGGTCTGCTCCGATCACACCCCGGTCGAGGACGACGGCAAGCTGCTGCCCTTCGCAGAGGCGGAACCAGGCGTCACTGCGCTCGAGTTGCTGCTCTCGCTCAGCCTCAAATGGGCCGACCGCGAAGCCGTTGCGCCCCTGACCCTGTTGCGCCGCCTGACCAGTGCCCCCGCCCAGATACTCGGCATGGCAGAAGTGGCCGGACAGCTTCGCGAAGGCGCGGTGGCCGACCTGGCCCTGATCGATCCGCAGCGCCACTGGGTTTGCGAGCCCAAGGCCTTGTTCAGCCAGGGGCGCCACACCCCCTTCAATGGCTATGAGCTGAAAGGGCGCGCACTGCACACCCTGGTGGGCGGTCGAATCGCCCACTCGCTGGCCTGATCAGGCCGGCCCAGTCAGGCACAGCGTCGGCATCATGGCGGCCCTTCGCAGCCTCTGGCGCCTGATGCTGGTCCTCGTGCTGCTGTTGGCGGGCCTGCTGATCGAGGTTCTGGTCTTTCCCCTCATCGGCATCCGGCAGCGCGAGACCTGCATCCGTCACTGGTCACTGCTGCTGCTGCGGGCTGTCGGCATCCATGTCCGGGTCAGCGGCGCCGTGCCCTCCGGGGCCTGCCTGATTGCCGCCAACCATGTGTCCTGGCTCGACATCATGGTGATCAATGCGCAGCGCCCGGCCCAGTTCGTGGCCAAGTCCGAGATCCGCGACTGGCCCGTCCTGGGGCTGCTGGTAGCGCGAGCCGGCACCCATTTCATCGAGCGGGCCCGTCGCCATGCCGTCCATGCCGTGATCCAGGAACTGACCCGGGCGCTGCGGGAAGGCCGCGCCATCGGCGTATTTCCCGAAGGCACCACCAACGACGGGCGCAGCCTCAAGCCCTTCCATGCCAACCTCCTGCAGGCGGCCCTCGATGCACCGGCGCCGGTCGTCCCCCTGTCGATCCGCTATCAGGATGCGCAGGGCCAGCCCAGTGACGCGATCGACTACGTGGGCGACATCACCTTTGTCGATTCACTGTGGCGCATCCTGCGGGCCAACCAGTTGCGCGCGCAACTGGAATGGGGCGACGGGATCGTGCCAGCCGGCACCCGCCATGACCTGGCCCATGCCTGTGAAACCGTGATCAGCCAGACCCTCGGCCTGCCCAGGGCCCGACCACCGGGACCGCCGCGCCGCCTCAGCGATCCAGATTCGGCACCTGGATGACCTGTCCGGTCTCCAGTTCGACCGCTGTCAGCGGACCGCCCCAGACACAACCGGTATCCAGGCTGACCAGTGCATCGTTCACCACCAGCCCCAGCTGGGACCAGTGTCCGAACACGACGCGTGTGCCGCGGCTGCCCCGCCGGGGATGATCAAACCAGGGTACCGCGCCCGGCGGAGCCTTGTCCGGACCCAGGGCGCAATCCAGCTCCAGGGAACCATCGGCGAACACGAAGCGACTGCGTGTCAGCGCGTTGATGATCAGGCGCTGACGCTCGATCCCCTGCAGGTCCTCGGACCAGCAGGCTGGCTCGTTGCCGTACATGTAGCGCACCAGGGTTCGCCAGCCGGGGCTGCGCAGCGCCGATTCAATCTCCTGCCCCAGGGACAACGTCTGGGCCGCGCTCCATTGCGGCAGCACCCCGGCATGGACCAGCAGGTGGTCACGGAACGCGCCCGCTGCGGCTGCCGCCGGCAG
>JAPOKJ010000097.1 GCA_029977705.1 Burkholderiales bacterium
GACGAGTCGCCCGCGGCGCGCCCACGCGCAAGTACCGCCTCGGCGGCTGGCTCGCGCCTGGCCAAGGACAAGTCGATCGTCGAGTACCTGAACCGGCAGATCCGCGTCATGGCGAAGTCGGAGGAGCAGCCGGCACCCGCACTGAGCCCCAAGACCTTCGAGTTGAGCCCGGACACGCCCATCGTCTGGACTGACCCGCTGACCTTCCTGCGGGCCGTGATGAACCACCAGTTCACCGACCTGAAGCACCGGATCGACGCGGCCAAGGCCATGATGCCCTACGAGTACGCCAAGAAGGGCGACGTGGGTAAGAAGCAGGAGCGTGAGCAGTTCGCCCTGGTCGCTGAAAACGGATCTGACTGGGCCGGCCTGCTGCAATGAGCTGGAAAACCTCGTGTCCCGACTGGCAGAGCAAGATCCAGTCGGGGGCTTCGCTGTGCCCGCCGCTGCCGCTCGACGCCAGGATGGCCGACAAGGCGCTGGCCGTGTTCAACCGGCTGCGCCTGCCGGATGTGCCGGGCAACCCGACGCTGGCCGAGGCCGGCGGCGACTGGTTCCGCGAGATCGTGCGGGCGCTGTTTGGCAGCTACGACGCCGAAGAGCAAGTGCGGCACATCCGTGAGCTGTTCATCCTGTGCCCGAAGAAGTCGAGCAAGACGACCTACTCAGCCGCCTTGCTGCTGACGGCAGTGCTGGTGTCGCCCAGGCCGCGCGGCGAGTTCCTGTTCATCGGCCCGACGCAGGAGATTTCGGACCTGGCATTCAAGCAGGCGGCTGGCATGATCGAGATTGACCCGGTGCTGTCGGCCAAGTGCCTGATCCAGCACCACGTCAAGAAGATCACTTACCGGCCGACCGGCGCCTTCCTGAAGGTCAAGTCCTTCAGCCCGTCCGTGGTGACGGGCTCTAAGCCCTCGGGCGTGCTGATCGACGAGATCCACGTCATGGGCGAGATGAACAACGCTGACCGCGTGATCGGCCAGCTGCGCGGCGGCCTGGTCAGTCAGCCCGAGGCCTTCCTGGTCAACATCACGACCCAGTCGGAGCGGGCTCCGGCCGGTGTGTTCAAGTCGGAGCTGATGAAGGCGCGCAAGGTGCGCGATGGTTCGCTAGAGGCGCCGATCCTGCCCATCCTGTACGAGTTCCCGCCCGGCATTGACTGGCGCGACACAAACAAGTGGTGGATGGTGACGCCGAACCGGGGCAAGTCGATCACGGTGGACCGCCTGATTCCTGACTACGAGCAGGCCCAGGCGTCTGGCGAGGAGGAGCTTCGGCGCTGGGCCTCGCAGCATTTGAACGTCGAAATCGGCCTGGCGCTGATGTCGGACCGCTGGGCCGGCGCGGATTTCTGGGAGATCCAGGCGGCCCCGATGCCAGTGACGCTGCAGACCATCCTGGCCGAGTGCGAGGTGGTGGATGTCGGCATTGACGGCGGCGGACTGGATGACTTGCTGGGCCTGGCGGTGCTGGGCCGGCGCCGCGAAACGCACGAGTGGCTGCTATGGACGCATGCCTGGGCCCATCCGTCCGTGCTCGAGCGGCGCAAGTCCGAGGCATCTCGTTTTCATGACTTTGCCAAGGATGGCGACCTCACGCTGGTCAAGCAGATTGGCGACGATGTGACCGAGGTGGCCGACATCGTGGCCGAGGTCGAGGCTGCCGGCCTGCTCGACCAGGTCGGCGTCGACCCGTCTGGCCTGGGCGGCATCATCGAGGCGCTGCATGCCGCTGGCGTGCCGCCCGAGAAGATCATCGGCATCAGTCAGGGCTGGAAGATGACCGGCGCCATCAAGACGGCCGAGCGCAAGCTGGCCGAGGGGGTCCTGGTCCACGGTGGCCAGTCGCTGATGAACTGGTGTGTCGGCAACGCCAAGGTCGAGCCGCGCGGCAACGCCGTGATCATCACCAAGCAGGCGGCCGGCTTTGCCAAGATCGACCCGCTGATGGCCATGTTCAATGCGGTGACGTTGATGTCGCTGAACCCGGTCACCAACAACATAACCCAGGGTTTTGTAGAGCTATGAACCTCATGGACCGAATCGCCGCAGTCTTCAAGCGCGGCACGGGAGAGGTGCGCCCGCAAAACGTCACCTACGACCAGAGCATTCTGGATGCCTTCGGCGTCGCGCCAACCGCTTCTGGGCAGACGGTGACGCCCGTGTCGGCCATGCGAGTCGCTGCGGTGTTTGCGTGCGTCCAGAAGATTGCCGGCGCCATTGCCACGCTGCCGATCAACGCCTACCGCACCGATGGCGACATCAAGGCCCGGCTGCCGCGTGATGACCTCTGGTTCAAGCTCAACGAGCAGCCAGCCGCCCAGTTCACGGCGGCCAGCCACTGGGAGGGCGTCAGCATGGCGCAGCTGCTGCGCGGCGATGCCTACACGCTGATCCGCCGCAATCCGGTGACCAATGCCGTTGTCGAGCTGCTGCCGCTGCCGTGGGGTTGCGTCAGCCCGGTGCGCCAGGCCGATGGATCGGTGCGCTACTACGTCGCGTATGCGGAGCATGGCATCAACCGCTGGTTCGAGCCGGCCGACATCCTGCACTTCCCCGGCTTCGGATTCGATGGCCTGACGTCCATGTCGGTGATCAGCTACGCGGCCCGCGCGGCAGTTGGCAATGCGCTGGCCATGGATGAGTACAGCGGCAAGTTCTTCAGCAACGGGGCGCACCCCAGCATTGTGCTGAATGCGCCCAACAAGATGAACGCCGAGCAAATCGAGCGCCTGCAGCAGGCCTTTGCTGCCAAGTATTCGGGAGCCGGCAACTTCCACCGCCTTCCGCTGGTGCTGACAGAGGGCATTGCAGCCAAGGAGCTGAGCCTGTCGGCCGCCGACAGCCAGTTGCTCGAGGCCCGCCAGTTCCAGGTCATCGACATCGCGCGCGCTTTTGGCGTGCCGCCTCACATGATCGGCGAGACATCGGCCAGCACCAGCTGGGGTAGCGGCATCGAGTCCATGTCGCGCGGCTTCGTGACCTACACGCTGCAGCCGCACCTGGTTCGCATCGAGCAGGAGCTCAACCGCAAGCTGTTCCCGCGCAACACGGGCCGGTTCCTGCAGTTTGACCGCGACGCCCTGATCGAGGGCGACAGCAAGGCCCAGGCCGAGTACAACCGCGCCGCCCTGGGCGGTCCCGGCACCGGCATGGGCTGGATGTCGGTCGACGAGATCCGCAAGTCCAAGGGGCTGGCCCCCATCGGCGGCGCGGCGGCTGAAATCTTCGATCCGCGCACCTCTCAAGCAACCCCGCAAGCCAACCCACAAGGGCAGCCATGAAAAACCTCATCAAGCTGATCGTCGACAACAAGGCCAGCACGCCTCGACCGTTCAACGTCTCCCGCAGCGGTGACGCTGCCAGCCTCTACATCTACGACGTGATCAGCGCCGACTGGGGTGTGTCGGCCCTGTCCGTGATCGAGGCCATCAACCAGGCCGGCGATGTGCAGACCCTGAACGTGCACATCAACAGCCCTGGTGGCGATGTGTTCGAGGGCCGGGCCATCATGGCCGCGCTGGCTGCCTTCCGCGGCAAGACGGTAGCCAAGATCGACTCGCTGTGCGCCTCTGCGGCCACCAGCATCGCGCTGGCCTGCAACGAGATCGAGATGTCGGACGGCGCCTTTTTCATGATTCACAACGCCACTATCATGGCCTGGGGCGACAAGACCGTGCTGCGCGAGACGGCCGACGTGCTGGAGAAGATCGAAGGCGCGATCGTCAACGACTACACCAGCCGCACCGGCAAGGATGAACAGGAGATCCGAGACCTGATGCAGGCCGAGACCTGGTTCACCGCCAAGGAGGCGCTCGACTTCGGCTTTGTTGATCGCGTCACCGACAAGTCGGTGGCCAAGAACACCTGGAACCTGTCGGCCTACGCCAATGCGCCCAAGCTGCCGCCGGATTTGCAGCCGGAGCCCGCACCCGCGCCAGAGCCCGCCAATGCGGGCTTTTCTGTGTCTGCCAGGAACCGTCTGCGACTGCTAGAGATTGCCTAAGCGCCCTCGCGCTGCAAACCGCCGGGGGCGGATTCCCCTGACTTGAAAATAGGAGTTTCCACATGGAAAACATCACCGCTCTGCGCGAGAAGTCTGCACACCTCGCCAAGCAAGCCAAGAACCTGCTGGCCGAAAAAGGCTCCGCCACCTGGACTGCTGAAGA
Source organism: Burkholderiales bacterium (assembly GCA_029977705.1). Classification (GTDB taxonomy): domain Bacteria; phylum Pseudomonadota; class Gammaproteobacteria; order Burkholderiales; family Burkholderiaceae_E; genus JAPOKJ01. The sequence continues at coordinate 4,169 of JAPOKJ010000097.1, forward strand.
GCAGGGCCAGTTTGACGGCTACACCAACGAGATCGAGCGCATCCAGGCGCAGATCAAGAGCATCGAGAAGATGCGCGACCTCGAGGCCGACAAGTTCTTCGAGAACGCAGCCCCTGCCGGTCGCCAGGCTGGCCAGGCCGACAACATTGACGCGCTGACCGCTGTTGCGCTGTACCTGCGCCACGGCAACAACGTGACCGCTGAGCAGGCGATTGCCATCCGAAACGCCATGTCGACCACGACCCCGGCTGAGGGCGGCTACACCGTGCCGGCCGAGATCGCCACCATGGTGGTTGACGCCATGAAGGCCTTTGGCGGCATGCGCGAGGTCGCTCAGATCATCTCGACCGCTGGCGGTAACGCGATGAATTACCCGACCAGCGACGGCACCAGCGAGGTCGGCGAGATCGTGGCTGAAAACGCGGCTGCCACCAGCCTGGATCTGACGTTCGGCACCGCCGCCGTCAATCCGTTCAAGTACAGCTCCAAGAAGATCGCCCTGCCGATCGAGCTGATCCAGGACAGCGCCATCGATGTCGTGCAGTTCGTCGTCGACCGCCTGGCAACCCGCCTGGCCCGCATCACCAACCAGCACTACACCACCGGCACCGGCACCGCCCAGCCCTGGGGCCTGACCGCCCGCGCAACGACCGGCAAGACCGGCGCCACCGGCACCGCCACCAGCGTGACCCATGACGACCTGATCGACCTGGTGCACAGCGTCAACAGCGCCTACCGCGCACGCGGCGCACGCTTCATGCTGAAGGATTCCTCGGTTGCCGTGATCCGCAAACTCAAGGACACCACCGGCCGCCCGATCTGGAACCCCGGCGACGCCGAAGGCATTGCTGATGGCACCCCGTCGACCATTGCGGGCTATGCCTACACCGTCAACGACGACATGCCGGCCATGGCGGCCAACGCCAAGTCGATCGCATTCGGCGACTTCAGCCGGTTCGTGATCCGCGATGTGGTCGGCTCGACCGCCATCCGCCGCTTCGATGACTCCGCTTTCGCCCTGAATGGCCAGGTTGGCTTCTGCGGCTGGACCCGAACGGGCTCCAACCTGCTCGACACCACAGCCGTCAAGCTGTTCGTCAACAGCGCAACCTGATCGTGATCTGCTGGGGCTGCTGTTGCGGCCCTGGCGGCCCAGCAAGGAGTCCACATGGCAACCAAGAAACCCCAGGCCAGCGTCAAGGCGCGCGTGCTGATGGATGGCCTCTACGGCCGAGTGGATGACGTGGTCGAGATCCCGGCAGCCGAGTTGCAGCAGGCTGAAGCATCGGGCCAGATTGACGCCCATCCTGATGCCGTTGCCTACGCCGAAAGCCTGAAATGAGCCTGGTCACGCTTGCCACCGCCAAGCTGCATCTGCGTGTCGACCATGCCGACGAGGATGCCCTGATCCAGCTGTTCATCGATGCCGCCGAGCAGTCCACCGCGGACTACCTGGAGCGCGGTGTGTACCCCGATGCCGCCACGCTGGCGGACCCGGCCCCGGACCTCAATGGCATTGTCATCAATGCCGCCATCATGGCGGCGATCCTGCTGCAGATCGGCAACCTGTACGCCAACCGCGAGGCTGTCACCACTGGTGGCACTGCCGAGCTGCCGCTGGGCGTCAAGCACCTGCTGCAGCCGTACCGCTATGGGATGGGCGTCTGATGAAGGCCGGCACCCTGGATCAGCGCATCACCCTGCAGCGCCGCGCGGCGGCGGTCGATGAGATCGGCCAGCCGCTGGGCGAGTCATGGTCTGACGTGGCTTTCCTGTGGGCCAGCGTGCGGCACTTGAAGGGCCTGGAGTCGATCAAGGCCGGCATGCCTGTCTCGCAGGTCAAGGCCAGTATCCGCATCAGGCATCGAGCTGGCCTTGATGCGGGCATGCGTGTCCTGCATGGGACTGCCGTCTACCAGGTCGATGCTGTGCTGCCGCATGGTCGCGAATGGGTGGACCTGTCCTGCGTACTGACGACCTGATGGTGGTCTGATGGCGCTGGTTTTCAAGATGGACACGCAGCAGTTCCAGCAGGCGCTGCAAGCCGAAAAGGAAAAGCTGACAGCGGCCGCCCGTCCGGCCGCCCAGGCCGGTGCCCAGGTGATCTACGACGAGGCCCGGCGCAATGCGCTGATGCTGACGTCCCAGAAGGAGCACTACTTCTACGGTCGCAACAAGCGCCGCTACGGCCCGTTTCAGCCGGGCAACCTGGCGCGCGCGATCTACCAGGTCTATTCGGAGACCGAAAGTCGGCCAGACAAGCCCGTCTACCACGTGAGCTGGAACTACAACAAGGCTCCCTATGCCCACATGGTCGAGTGGGGCACGTCGAAAGCAGCAGCGCACTCGTTCCTGGGCAAGGCCATCACGGAAAAGCGCCGCGAGGCCATGGCCGCGTTGAAGAAGCGGTTCATTGAAGAGGTGAGCAAGAAATGACCATGGAAGCCAGCCTCCACGCGCTGCTGAAAACCCAGTGCCAGCGCGTGTTCCCTGATGTGGCGCCGCAAGGCACTGCTAGGCCCTATGTCACCTGGCAGGGCCTGGGTGGTGAAGCGGCGCGATTCCTCGACAACACCGCTGCCGACCAGCGCAACACGCTGCTGCAGATCAATGCCTGGTCCACCACCCGCATGGAGGCCTTGAGCCTGATTCGTCAGATCGAGGACGCCCTGTGCGCCTCCGGCGCCTTCATTGCCCGTCCAGAGGGCGAGGCCCTGTCGGTCTACGAAGACGACCCGCAGCTCTACGGCTGCGTCCAGCGATTCAACGTCTGGTCCGCCAGATGACCCCATACCGGCTTGCGCCGGTGTCCGTAGCCCCGCAAGGGCGCCAACCACCGCCAGCAGGCGGTTTTTTTTCGTCCAATGAAAGGGCCAGACCATGGCATACGCATTCCCAGAAGGCAGCTCGCAACAGTTCTCGAACACGTTTGCGACCGCCAAGACCATCACCGCCATCACCAACGCCAGTCCGGCTGTGGCGACTTGCTCCGCTCACGGCTACGCGACTGGCGACGAGATCCTGATCACCTCCGGCTGGGAAGACGCGACCGACACCGTCTTCAAGGTCGAGGTGGTCGACGCCAGCACCTTCAAGATTCTGGGTCTGGACTCAACCAACACCGGCTTCTATCCGGTCGGTGGCGGCGCTGGCACCGCCCAGAAAGTCAGCGGCTGGACCGCCATTCCGCAGGTGCTGTCGATCAGCGCCTCGGGCGGCGATGCGCGATTCACCGACGTGACCCCGCTGGCCAAGCGCAACGCGATCCGCATCCCGACTGGCTTCAACGCCACCTCGGTCACCCTGTCGCTGGCTCATGACGCATCGCTGGCGGCCTACCAGGCCATGCTGGGCCTCAGCCGCAGCATGTCGAAGGTGGCCTTCAAGCAGGTGCTCGGCGGCGGATCGACCACCTATGGCTACGGATACCTGAACGTGTCCGAGATTCCCAAGCTGAACAACAACCAGGTCAACACGGTCGATGCGGCCATGACGATCCTGGGTCGCTCGATCTCCTACTGATCCACCGGGCCGAATGGCTCACCACCGGGCACCGACCAGTCCTGATTCGTCTCCTTCGCGGGGGTCGGTCAGGGCTGGCACGGGCTTTTATTTTTTACCCACCGCGAAAATAAAACACCATGGCCAAGATCATCCTGGGCAAGCGCCCGCAGAACTTCAAGCGCACCATCACCGTCGACCTGCTCGAAGGCGGCAAGGGCTCCGTCGAGGTGTCTTACCTCTACCGCACCCGCAGCGAGTTCGGTAAGTTTGTCGACGACCTGATGGATGCCGCCGGCATGACGCTGTCGGACCAGACCGAGGAAGAGGTCAAGTTCAGCCTGGAGCAGGCGCTCAAAAAGACCCTGGAGACCAATGCCGACTACATCATGAAGATTGCAGACGGCTGGAACCTGGATGTCGAGTTCTCGCGCGCCGCCGTGGCCCAGCTGTGCGACGAGCTGCCAGGTGCCGCGCTGCAGATCATCGACCAGTACCGCACTGCCATCACCGAAGGCCGGCTGGGAAACTGACCCAGGCCTGCGAGGCTTTCTACCGCAAGGAAGACGACCCGCAGGCAGTTGGCAACCCGTTCCTGGCGGGCATTGCTGCCCAGCAGCACGAGCAGGAAATCGAGGTCTGGCCGGAAAACTGGCAGGTCTTCACGCTGTTCTTGCGCTTGCAGACCCAGTGGCAGGTCGGCATGGCCGGACGTACCGGGCTGCGCTACGAGGCGCTCTACCCGCTGCTGGACCGCGAGTCGGCCGGCGACGCGTCCCGCTGGGATGAGCTGCTGGATGATATTCAGGTGCTCGAACGCACCGCCCTGGCTGCCAAGAGCAGCAAGGACTGACGGCCCGCCACCCGCGGGCTTTTTCATTGAGGCAGCACTATGGACACCAAGTTACAGGCAGAACTATCGGTTGACACGTCGCAAGGCGAGGCGTCAATTGACCGCTTCGGCAAGTCTCTCACGCGGATGTCCGATAGCGTCTCGCGTGATGCGGCGCGCGCTGGCAAGGCGGTTGACAGCATCGGCAACGGTGCCGAGAAGTCGGCCAGCAACTTCAACCGCGCCGAGCGCAGCATGGCCGATGCCATCAAGCGCACCACCGAGCGCATGGAGCTGCTGGGCAAGACCGCCAGCCAGAAGTTCGAGTTCAAGCTCGAATCCAAGGGCCTGGACGCAGCCAAGTTCGAGCCGGCCCTGGCTCGCCTGCGCGAGATCGAAGTGGCGGCCCAGCGCGCCCAGCAGGCCGCCAGCGGCTCGCTCAACAGCATGGGTGTGTCTGCAGCCCAGACTGCCGCTGCGCTGCGCAACGTCCCGGCGCAGTTCACGGACATCGTGACCAGCATTGCCTCGGGCCAGCAGCCTCTGATCGTGCTGCTGCAGCAGGGTGGCCAGCTCAAGGACATGTTCGGCGGCGCCGGCGCGGCTGCGCGCGCCCTGGGCGGCTATGTCGCCGGCCTGGTCAATCCGTACACTGCCGCCGCTGCTGCGGCTGGTGTGCTGTTCCTGGCCTACGAGCAGGGCCGCAAAGAGTCGGCCATGCTGGAGCAGGCCTTGCTCAAGACCGGCAACATCATCGGCGCGACCGCGGGACAGCTCAACCAGATGGCGCAAGCCCTGGACTCGCAGGGCTTCACGCGGGGTGCGGCTGCGGCCGCCCTGGCGCAGATTGCCAGCACGGGCGCCGTCGCCACGCGCGACCTGCAGGAATTCACCAAGGTCGCCATGGACATGGAGCGCCTGGTTGGCACCCCAGTCGAGGACACGGCCAAGGCCTTCAAGGAGCTGGGCAACGAGCCAGCCAAGGCGGTGCTCAAGCTCAACGAGTCGCTGCACTTCCTGACGCAAGCCCAGTACGAGCAGATCAAGTCGCTGGAGGAGCAGGGCAAAAAGACCGACGCGGCACGGGTGGCGCAGCAGGCGTACTCGGACGCGCTCAAGCCGATGCTGGACAACGCACGCCAGAACCTTGGCTACCTGGAGCGCGCATGGGCTGGCGTCACAGGAGCGGCCAAGGAGGCATGGGATGCAATGGCCGGCATCGGCAGACCGGATACTGCGGAAGATCAACTCAAGCGCCTGCGCAACATCCTGAACACCAAGGAGCTTGCGCTGCCGAACGTGTCGGGCTCTGCTGCCACCCAGTTGACTGGCGAGATTGAGCAGATCCGCGAAGTCATCCGACTGCAAGAGAGATCGGTTCTGTGGAGCAGGGAGTCGGCCCAGGCCGCTGCCGAAAAGCAGCGCATCGAAGAAGCCGGTATCAAGGCAGCCGGCGAAGTCGAAAAGACCCAGGCCAAGGGTTTGACCCGCCAGCAGCAGCTCAACAAGGCGCTGGAGGAGTACCGCGACAACATCGCCAAGATCCGCGCCGCCAACCCGGCCAGCGCGCTGGTGACGGACGCAGCCGTGGCGCGCGGCGAGCAGGCGATCCGCGAGCAGTACAAGGCGACCGCAGCGGTGCGCCTGATGAGCGAGCAGACGCAGATTGCCGCCCTCCGGGCCAAGGTCGCCGCCGAGGATGAGGCCATCTCTCGCCTGACTCAGTACGGCGCCGCAGCGGCCAAGCAAACCGATGGCGAGCGCGAAGTCCTGAAGCTGCAAGAGCAGATTGCACTCGCAACGGACAAGAAAACCAAGGCGGAGCTGCAGGCGCAGCTGGCCGCCGCCCAGACGCTGGCCGCCCGCCAAAAAACCCGCCAGGCGCTCGAAGAAGAAATCAAGCGTCAGGAAGAGGCGACCGGACTGCAGGCCAAGTTCGCCGCCGACCTGGACAAGTCCACCGAAGCCATCATCGCCCAGGCCGCAGGCCAGGAGCGCGCCAACGAGGTCTATGGCCGCAGTAAGGCCGGCGTGGCCGAGCTGGTGCTCGAAGAGATGAAGCTCAACTTGGAGCTGGAGCGCAACCAGGCACAGATGCCGGGCGTCATCGAGCAGCTGGAGGCTCGCATTGCGGCCCAGTCTCGCCTGGTAGGGGCGCTGCGCACCGGAGAGGCCAAGGAGGCCTCGGAGAAGGCTACCCAGGACGCAGCCAAAGAATGGAGGCGCACTGCAGAAAAGATTGAGCAGAGCCTGACCGATGCCCTGATGCGCGGCTTCGAGTCGGGCAAGGGCTTTGCCGAGACCCTGCGCGACACCGTGGTCAACATGTTCAAGACCATGGTGCTGCGGCCTGTGGTGCAGGCCATCGTCGCCCCCGTCATGGGCGCCTTTGGCTTGCCGGCCAGCGCGGGGCAGGGTGGAGCAGCGGGGCCATCGTTTGGCCCAATGGATGCCTACAACGCGTACAAAACCGCCACTACATCGGATTGGTTTACCAACTTTGGCGGATCACTGTCTGATGCTGCTTACAGCGCTGGCGGCAGTCTGTACCGTGCTGGCTTTGAGTCGATGGGTGACAGCGCATTCGAGGCTGGCAAGTTCCTGAGCGACTTCTCGGCTGAAATCAACCTGGCAGGCGATGCGCTGGGCTACCTCAATGCCGCCGCCAAGGCATCGGAAGGTCGCTGGGGTGCTGCGATCGGCAGCGCTGCCGGCACCTATTTCGGCGGCCCGATCGGTTCCTTCATCGGGTCGACCATCGGGTCGGCCATCGACAAGGTGTTTGCTGGCGACTCGGGGACCATGCACCGGGGTGGTGCCTACAGCACCGACCTGGCCGGCAATGGCTATGCCGCCAACAACAGCAACACGGCGGGCTTTGGCCTGAGCTGGGGTGCGTTCCGAGGCGACCGCAGTTCAGGCGTCGATGATGCGCTCAAGGCGTTCTCGACCGGCCTGGCCGCGACGATGCAGTCGGCGCTGGCCAGTTTCGGCATTGCCGAGAACTACCGGATCTCGACCAAGTTCGCCAGCGACAACAACGACGGATCGGTCGGCGGCCTGCGCATCGCCAATGGCGTGGGCGATGTGATTTCATCGTTTGACCGCAACAACTTTGCCAGCGACCCCGAAAAGGGCTTCGCGGAGTTCTCTGCCGCCGCAGCTGCATCCATCCGCGATGCCTTGGTTGCCGCCGACATACCCGGCTGGGCGCAGGGAGTCTTGAAATCGATTGGCGACGCGCCATCGCTTGACCAGCTGGCCGCTGCCGTGGCCAACATC
>JAPOKJ010000081.1 GCA_029977705.1 Burkholderiales bacterium
CAGTGAAGGCATTGCCACAGACGCTGACCGCGCTGCGGTTGACCGGCATCAGACCCACCGTGCCATTCATGCGGTCCATCACATCGCCGACCACCGACGAAGGCAGGCCTTGCAGGGCCGCGATGCCCTCGGCGAACGGCGCAGGACGGGGATTGATCTGCCAGGCAGTACTCATCTCAACTCCATGGGGATCGAAGGACCCGCCAGATTCAGGAACGCCCCGCCATCAAGCGCTTGGCGTCGTAACTCATGACCAGGATGCCGTGCTGGTTGTAGACATCGATACGCGAATCCACGACTGCCCGGCCACTGCGCGAGGTCGGCCGAAGACCCGTCACCTCGACCGTGGCGCCAATGGTATCGCCGACCACGACCGGCGCCAGGATGCGCTTGTTCAACTCGAGCATCGCCAGCCCGGTACCCTGGATCATCGATTGCAGGATGAAGCCCTCGATCAGGCAGTAGGTCAGCGCGCCCGGCACCGGACGCCCCTTGATGGCACCGCCCTCATAGCCGTCTTCGAGAAAGATCGCCTCCAGCATGCCGGTCGTGCCGATGAAATTGACCAGGTCCGCCTCGGTGACGGTGCGACGGAAGGTGCGCCAGCGCTGTCCGACGCGAATGTCCTCCCAGGTAAAGCCCTGGCCAAGCCTGGGCAGGGAGGCATCATGAAGGGGAGAGGAAGGCGCAAGGCTCATGGGGTTCTCCGCGGCTCAGTCGCTGCTGCGCACGAGCAGGACCGGGACCGGCGACAGGCGCACGATCTGCTCGGCATCGCTGCCCAGGATGATGCGGCTCATGCCACGCCGGCCGTGGGTGCCGATCACGATGAGCTCGGCCTTCCACTGAACCGCCTCGTCGATGACCGCATCCGAGGCGCGCGAGGCCATGCGCTCGACCATCACGGTCTCGACCTTGACGCCAGCGGCCTCCACTTTCGCCTTGGCCTGCTCGAGCACGCCCTTGCCCGCCTTGAGCAGCGATTCGAGCAATCCGGCCGTGTCGAAGGCATAGCCCTCGTAACCTGTGGCCAGGATCAATTCTTCGACCACATGGATCAGGCGCACGGTGGCACCGGTGAGCTGCGCCAGCTTGATCGCCTCCTCGAGGCCGATATTGGCGGTAGCACTGCCATCGACGGGAACCAGGATTCGCTCATACATGATGGATCTCCAGAAACGGAAGGGAACGACGCGCCCGAACGGCGGGGCGATGACGGCACTATATCGCTGGATGGGAGGCGCAGGTTGATCTGTCTCAATGTCCGTGTACGCTGACTGCGACGGCCCCCATCGGGGGGCCGCAGCCATTGCCCGGGGGCCCGCCATGTTCCAGAACCGATCAACCCGTCGTCGCCTGCTGCTGGCCGGGACCGCCTGGACAGCCCTGGGCCCTGCCGGCACCCGCGCCCAGGGCGCATGGCCGGAGCGGCCGCTGCGCCTGATCGTGCCCTTCCCGCCAGGCGGCAACAGCGACACCCTGGGCCGGGTGCTCGCTGAACGCCTGAAGGAACACCTGCGCGTACCAGTGGTGGTCGACAATCGCCCCGGCGGCACCACCCAGATCGGCACCGAAGCCGCGGCCCGCGCCGAAGCCGATGGCCAGACCCTGCTGCTGGCAGCGGCCACGGCCTTCACCGTGCTGCCGAATCTTCGCAAGCTCAGCTTCGACATGAACCAGCATTTCGAGTGGGCGGGTGGCGTGGCCGATTATGTGGCCATCGTGACGGTACGCAAGGGCCTGGGCATTCGCAACCTTGATGACTGGATCCGAATGGCCAAACAGCAGCCGGGCAAGCTGACCTGGGGATCGGCCGGCCTGGCCTCGGCCGGTCATATATACGGGGAAATCCTCAAGCGCCAGACCGGTATCGACATGCTGCATGTCCCGTTCAAGGGCTCGGCCGAACTGGTCACCGGTCTGCTCGGCGACCAGATCGACATGCTGATCGATGGCGTGGGCCTGGGCCTGGCGCGCAGTGGCCGGGCCGTCGCACTGGCCACCTTCTTCGACCAGCGCCACCCGGAGCTGCCCGAAGTCCCCGCCCTGCCCGAAACCGGACTGAAGATCGACTTGCCCGCCGGTGGCTGGGGCCTGGCCTTTCCGAAGGGCACACCGGCCCCGATCCTGGCGCGCACCAGTGCCACACTGGAAAAAATCCTGGCCGAGCCCGAGACCCGCGAACGCCTGTTGCGGGCCAGCGTGGTGGCCCTGTGGACGCCCCCGGCGCGCTATCGTCAAGCCCTGCAGGCCTCGCGCCAATACTATGCCGACCTGCTCAAGTCGATCGGCATCAAGCCGGAGGTCTGAGGCCGTGGCAAAGGTCGCGGGGGCGCGCCGGCCCCTTGCGCGAGGGAGCCCTCCGCAGATTCCGGTGCGCTGGCTTGACGGGTCTTCTCCCGCCTCATAGGCTCTCATCCTCCACATTCCGCCAGGATTTAACCCATGACCTCTCCCCGCAAGGCGGTCCTCGTGATCGGTGCCGGCGATGCCACCGGCGGCGCGGTGGCGCGGCGCTTTGCACGCGAAGGCTATATCGCCTGCGTCACGCGTCGCAACGCAGAAAAGCTCGACCCCCTGCTGGCCCAGATCCGCGCCGAGGGCGGCCAGGCCCATGGCTTTGGCAGCGATGCCCGCGTCGAGGCCGAGATGGTCAAGCTGGTGCAGGACATCGAACGCGATATCGCGCCGATCGAGGTCGCGGTCTTCAACATCGGCGCCAATGTGCGCTTCCCGATCACCGAGACCACGACCCGTGTGTACACCAAGGTCTGGGAGATGGCCTGCCTTGGCGGCTTCCTGATGGGTCGCGAGACCGCCCGCGTGATGCTGCCGCGCGGCCGGGGTACGATCATCTTCACCGGTGCCACGGCCAGCCTGCGTGGCCGCGAGGGCTTTGCCGCCTTCGCTGGCGCCAAGCACGCCCTGCGCGCGCTGGCCCAGAGCATGGCGCGCGAGTTGTGGCCCAAGGGGATCCATGTGGCCCATCCGATCATCGACGGGGCCATCGACACCGAATTCATCCGCAGCAATTTCCCGCAGCGTTACGCCCTCAAGGATCAGGACGGCATCCTCAATCCGGACCATATCGCCGAGGCCTACTGGCAGCTCCACTGCCAGCCGCGCGATGCCTGGACCCATGAGCCAGACCTGCGCCCCTGGATGGAAACCTGGTAAACCGCATACCCCTCAAAGGACAAGTCATGGCCACTCCCCGCGTTGAATTCCTGTTTGACTTCGGCAGCCCCAATGCCTACCTGTGCCACCGCGTCCTGCCGGCCCTGGAGCGCGAGTGGGGCGTGCCAGTCACCTATGTGCCGATCCTGCTGGGGGGCCTGTTCAAGCTCACCAACAACCGGTCACCGGCCGAGGCCTTCGGACAGATTCCGAACAAGCGGGCCTACGAGCGGCTCGAGATGGAGCGCTTCATCCGCAAGCATCACCTGGATCGCTTCCGGATGAACCCGAACTTTCCGGTCAACACCTTGCTGATCATGCGGGCGGCCGTGGCCGCCCAGAAGATGGGCTGCTTTGCGCCCTATGTGGAAGCGGTGTATGTGGCGATGTGGGAGGACGGCCTGAAGATGAGCGAGCCCGAGGTCATCCTGCCGGTGCTGGCCAAGGCTGGCCTCGATGGCCAGGCCCTGCTCGCGGCCACCCAGGACGATGCCGTCAAGTCGGTCCTGATGGCCAACACCCAGTCGGCCAGCGAGCGCGGTGCCTTTGGCTCGCCCAGCTTCTTCGTCGGCAATGAATTGTTCTTCGGCAAGGACCGGCTGCGCGAGGTCGGCGAGGAGATCGCGCGCCAGAAGGCGCTGTGACGCGGCCTTGGCATCCATCGCCATGAGGGCCTTGCAGGTAGAGCGCTTCGGTCCCCTTTCCGGGCTGAGCCTGTCCGACCTGCCTTGCCCCGAGCCCGGCCCCGGCCAGGTGCGGGTGAAGGTGGCGGCGACCGGTCTGGGCTTTGTCGATGGCCTGAAGGTGCAGGGCCTGTACCAGACCCGGGACCCCTTGCCCTTCATACCCGGAATGGAGTTCTCCGGTGTGATCGAGACCCTGGGCGAAGGCGTCGAGGGCAGGCGTATCGGTGATCGCGTCTTCGGCATGACCGCGCGGGGCGCCCTGGCAGAGTACCTGGTGGTGCAGGCCGGCGACTTGCGGGCGATTCCGGCAGGCCTTGATCTGGCGCAGGCCGCCGCCGTGCCGGTGAACTACCTGACCGCCTCCTATGCGCTGGGCGAGATCGCAGCCCTGCGTGCGGGCGAGACGCTGCTGGTGCTCGGGGCCGCAGGCGGCACCGGCATGGCCGCCGTGCAGTTGGGCAAGCTGATGGGCGCACGGGTGATTGCAGCGGCCTCGACCGAGGCCAAGCGCAATGCGGCGCTCGCCGCCGGTGCCGACGCGGCGCTCGACTATGGCGCGCCCGACTGGCGGGATCGCCTCAAGGAGCTGACCGCAGGCGCCGGTGTCCAGGTGATCTTCGACGGTGTGGGCGGCGATATCGGACCGCTGGCCTTTCGCAGCCTGGCCTGGCGTGGCCGCTACCTGGTGATCGGCTTTGCGGCCGGCAAGATCCCGGCCCTGCCCTTCAACATCGCCCTGCTCAAGGGCGCCGCCCTGATGGGGGTGGACAGCGCCCAGATCCGCAAATGGGAACCCCAGGCCTATGCCGCAGCCTTCGCGCGGGTGATGGCCGGCTTCGAATCCCGGCAATTGCCACCACCGCCGCTCACCGCCCTCCCCTTTGTCCAGGTCCGCGAGGCCTTCGAGGCGATGGCCCAGCGGCGTGCCGTGGGCAAGCTGGTGGTGACCTTTCCAAACCTGCCCGACTGAACCTGTGCAGCGGCCGCGCTGCCCCACCCTGTGCCACGAAAGCCACGAGAAAGGCCCGCCATGAATTTCGACCTGCCCGAAGAACATCGCATGCTCAGCGACCTGGTGCGACGCTTCGTCGACGAGGAACTGATCCCGCTTGAGCCGGCCCTGCTCAAACGCGAGACCGAGGGTCAGGGGCTGAGCCTTAATGCGCAGGAACTGGCCGTGCTGGACCGGCGTACCCGCGACCTGGGCCTGTGGGGACTGGATGCCCCTACCGAGATCGGCGGCTCCGACCTGCCGGTGACGGCCATGGTGGCCGTCAACGAGCAGATCGGCCGCAGCATCGTGCACTACTACCTGCCGCCCGACACGCCCAACCTGCGCATGCTGATGCTCACCGCCACGCCGGAACAGAAAAAGCGCTATCTCGAGCCCTATGTGCGCGGCGAGATGCGATCGGCGATCATGATCTCCGAGCCCGGCGCCGGGGCCGACCCTTCCGGCATGAGCACGCGCGCGGTGCGCGAGGGCGATGACTGGATCCTCAATGGCCGCAAGATCTGGATCAGCGGGGTCGACAAGGCCGACTTTGCCATTGCGATGGCCCGCACCGGCAGCGAGCGGGGCACGCGCGGCGGCATTTCAGCCTTCATCATCGACAAGGGCACGCCGGGCTTCGTGATCGAGCGGCGTATCCCGATGATCGCGGGCCTGTCCACCTTCGAGGTGACCTTCAATGACTGCCGCATCAGCGACGCCCAGTTGCTGGGCATCGAGGGCCAGGGCTTCGAGCCGATGCAGGCCCGGCTCGGTTCCCGGCGCGTGCAGATGGCCGCCTGGTGCATCGGTCGCGCCCAGCGCGCCCTCGAGATGATGCGCGAGTATGCGCCGCAGCGCCGCACCTTCGGACAGCCCTTGTCCGAGCGGCAGGCGATCCAGTGGTGGATTGCCGATGCCGCCACCCGCATCCATGCCTGCCGTCTGATGACCTATGAAGCGGCCTGGCGCATCGACCAGGGTCGCGATGCCCGTACGCAGTTGTCGATGATCAAGGCCTATGCCACCGAGATGGCCTGGGAAGTCATCGATCACGCCATGCAGACTTTCGGCGCCATGGGCATGACCAAGGAACTGCCGCTGCAGCAGATGGCGGCCGACGCCCGCGTCATGCGCATCTACGAGGGACCCACCGAGGTGCACCGCTGGGTGGTGGCGCGCAACACGCTCTCGGGCAAGGGCTGAGGTCCGCGCGCCGCGCGGGTGGTGACCGTACGACCGCCTTGCTCGCGAGGCGATCGCGCAGCGGGCGCGCAGCCGATGATTGCGCTCGGCGCTCAGCGCTGGCCGTCGTTCACCGAGACATTTTCCTTGGTCAGGCCGCCCAGGCGCGAATGCACGCGGCCACCGGTGCCCATCACCAGCGCAAACAGGATCTCGCGCGGGCGCGGCGCATCCTGGATGCCGATCTCGATGCCATAGAAATGGCTGCGCACATAGCAGGCGTGGATGTAGTGCACCGGCACCATCATGCGATAGCCGGCACTGGCCACCGCCTTGTTGGCCGGCACGATCGCCTTGGGCTCGCCCAGCACCGAGCGCATCGCCCAGCCGCCGGCCTCATGCCAGACGGCGCCGTGCTCGAGTTCGCCCTCGATGCCGACAATCGCGCCCTTGCTGTAGACCTCGATATTGTCCTTGCCCAGGGTATCGACCAGCTCCTCGGCCAGGGTCTTGCCAAGGCTGCGCAGCTCGGCCATGAAGGGCATCAGGTCGGGTTCGTAGCGGCCGGCATAGGGATTGCGGATGACGGCGCAGGCAGCCGCCACGCGCAGCGGCTTGTCGACCACCGGACCGCCCTCGTGATAGATGGTTTCGATGGTCAGGCTGCGTTTGCGGATTTCGATCAGTGACATGGACGGCTTCCCTGGAAAGATGCCGCAGGCCGGCATCGGTACCCGGTGACTTTAGCGCAAAGGCGCGACTTCATTCCGGCTGCACGCCGATCGCCTTGACGACCTTTGCCCAGCGCTCGCGCTCGGCGCGCATGAAGGCCTCGAATCCGGCCACGCTCATGCCGGTTTCGGCCAGCGAGCCCAGCGTCTCGAGGCGCTGCACCACCTCGGGCTGGCGCAACACGGTTTCCAGGTCGCGATTGATGCGCTGGCTCAGTTCCTCGGGCAGCCCGGCAGGACCGAACAGGCCGTTCCAGCCAGTGAACTCGAAGCCGCCCATGGTTTCTGCCAGCGCCGGTACATTGGGCAGGGTCGCCAGGCGCTGCGCCGAACTGACGGCCAGGGCCCGCATCTGGCCACTGCGCACCTGGGCGATCAACGCCGCCTCGGGCAGGCAGATCAGGGCGACGCGGCCACCGATCACATCCTGGATGGCATCGGGCGCCTTGGTGTAGGCCACCGCATTCAGGCTGATCCCGGCGTTGGCGGCAAAGGCACCTGCCAGGATGCCGGAGAAGGTCTTGGGACCCTCGGTGGCGATGGCCAGCTTGCCGGGCTGGGCCCGGGCCTGCGCGATCGCATCGGCCAGGTCCCGGATGCCGGCATTGGCGCCGGCCGCGATCACGAAGGGGCTGCGGCCGATCAGACGGATCGGCGTGAAGTCCTTCACCGGGTCATAGGGCAGGCTCTTGAAGGTGAACAGGTTGGTCACCATCGCGGCAGTGGTGGCGTAGTAGAAGGTGTAGCCATCGGCATTCGCGCGGGCGGCTGCCTGGGCACCGATCACGTTCTGTCCGCCGGGGCGGTTGTCGATCACCACCGGCTGACCCCACAGCTTGCTCAGGGCCTCGCCCAGATAGCGCGCCAGGATGTCAGGGCCAGAACCGGCCGGTTGGGACAGGATCCAGCGCACCGGTCGCTGCGGCCAGTGGCTGCCCTGGGCCTGTACCCGGGCTGTCGCAAGCACGAGACCGAGGGCCTGTGCAAAGTGTCTTCTGTTCATCGCATGTCTCCGTTTTTCAAACCGTGCTGGCATGCCGCCCATTGAGCGGCCAGATCCTCTTCATCGCGCGCCAGTCCCCAGACGTAATGATCAGGGCGCACGATGGCCGCAAAGGCCTGGCGCTGCGCGAGCCAGCGTGCCGCCAGGCCGTCAGCCTCGCTCGCCCGGGCACTGCCCAGCACGATGGCATCGGCACCCGCCGGCAAGGCCCGGCCCGGTGGCCGCGCCAGCACGAGGCGCCAGTTGCGCCCGAAACGATCATCCATGCGCAGCAGGCCCCGGCCCGGGGTCGTATCGGCTGATCCGTCCTTGCCGGTGTCATCGAGCAGCCAGGGCTGGGGAAACAGGGTCCCGACGCCCTCATCTCGGCGCTGCGCGAGCAGGCCAGCGGCCAACGCCGGTTGCACGCTCTGGCGCGTCTGCGGCCGAATGCTGCCCCCCGACTCGGCCAACAGGCGCGCGTCGCGGGCACGGGCACGGACCGGATCGCGCTCGCCCACCAGTTCACCGATGCCCTTGATGGCAGTGGTCAGGGCGATCACATGGGCCTTGCGCTCGAGGCCATAGCTGTCGAGCAGCCCCTCGTGCGCCTGCCCGCTGGTGACAGCCGCCAGCTTCCAGGCCAGGTTGGCGACATCGCGAACCCCCTGACACATGCCCTGCCCCAGAAAGGGCGGCTGCTGGTGGGCAGCATCGCCGGCCAGAAAAACACGCCCCTGCCGAAAGCGCTGTGCCACGAGCGCATGAAAACGATAACTCGCCTGCCGCCACAAATGCCCCTCGTCGGGTGCCAGCCAGCGCGACAGCAGTTGCCAGACCTGCTCATCCCGGGCCATGTGCTGAGGATCCTCACCCTCGTTGAGCGCGATCTCCCAGCGCCGGTGCGCCCCGGGGCCGATCAGGTAGGTGGTGGGCCGCTGCGGCTCGCAGATCTGCAGGCTGGTGCGTGGCAGCCGTGCCAGGCCGCGCGCGTTGGCGATGACATCGACCACCAGCCAGGGCTGGTCAAAGCCCAGATCCTCGAGCGCGATGCCTGCCAGGCTGCGTACCGTGCTGGAGGCGCCATCGCAGCCGATCAGCCAGCGCGCCCGCGCCTGCCCGGTCTCGCCGGTGGCATCGACCAGGTCGAGGGTCACGTCCTGCAATCCCTGCCGCAGACTGCTCAGGCGCGTGCCCAGACGGAGCGTCACGCCAGGCAGCGTCGCCACACGCTCGCGCAGCACCGCCTCGACCGCGGGCTGATTGAACACCAGCGCGGGCTGAAAGCCATAGGGATAGGGCGGCTGGGCCGTGCTGAAGCACTTGATCAACTGGCCATCGACCCCGTAATACTCGGACGGTGTGAACGGCGCAGCATGGGCCAGCACCGGCTCGGCCACGCCCAGTTCCTGGAAGACCCGCATCACCTCGTGGTCGAGGGCGAAGGCCCGCGGCTTGTCGTAGATCGCGGTATCGCGATCGATCGCCAGCACCCGCAGTCCGCGCTGCGCCAACAGGCCCGTGGCCAGCACGCCGGCTGGCCCGTAGCCGATCACGGCGACATCAAACAGGGCATCGTCCTGCATTGGGCGATCCCGAATCAGCGCGGCCAGGGCGCAAAGGCCACCTGACGCTGCGCCGCCTTCAAGCGGTCCGAGGGCGGGGCGGAGATGCCCCAGTGATCGAAGCGGCCAGCCGGCCACTTCCAGTCGGCCGGTCCCCGCACCGGGTAGGCATCGTCGATCTGCGAGACATCGGCGGTGTACTCGATGACCAGTCCGCACGGACCGACGAAATAATTGAAACTGTTGTTGCCCGGACCGTGACGGCCCGGCCCCCACTCGATCGGATAGCCGGCATCCTTCATGCGGCCGCCCCCTCGCATCACGGACTCCAGGTCCGGCATCACGAAGGCCACATGATTGAGGCAATCATTGTCGGCATCGGCCAGGGCGATGCTGTGGTGATCGCCCTGCGGCCTGCGCGGAATGCGGATGAAGGCCATGATGCGGGTGCGGTCCGCCAGACGCATGCCGAAGGCCGATTCATAAAAGGCCAGGCCCTGCGCCACATCGTGGCTGTTGAGCACCGCATGGGCCAGCCGGATAGGCCGGTCGGCATCGCCATCCGTATCGGCATGGCGCTCATCGCCGCAGACCGCACGAATGATGCGCCCCTGGGGATCCCGCACCACGATGGCCTGGCCGCCCCCCGGCTCCTCCAGAGGCCCGGGGGGCCGCAACAGCTCACCACCCTGGGCTGGGACGCTCAGCGCCAGGGCCTGCAGGTCGGCAAGGCTGTCCGAGCGCAGGGTCACCGAGCGCAGTTCGGTGCGTGCCGCAGGATGCAGGGCCAGCACATGGTGGTCCTCGCCCGTGGCGCGCAGATAGACCGCAGCGCCCTGGCGAGCCACCACGCGCAGGCCCCAGATGGTCGTGAAAAAGGCTTCAGCGCCGGCCACATCGGGCAGGCCGACCTCGACGCTGCGCAAGGCACTGACCAGAGGTTTGGCGACCATCGCAGCCCCCTTCAGCCAGCCACCAGACCGGTGGCCTGGATGCCGGCGATGCAGATCTGCTCGTCCTCATCGCCGGTGCCGCCGGAGGCACCGACCGCGCCCAGCACCTGACCCGAGGCGTCCTGTATCAGCACCGCGCCGGTCTGGGGCAGAAACTTGCCTTCGGCCGTGGCCGCCAGCGTGACAAAGAAATTCGGGTTGTCCTTGGCACGCTGGCTCAGCACGCGGCTGGAGGCGCCCATGCCGACGGCCGCCCAGGCCTTGCCACGGGCAACGTCGAAACGGAACATCGAGGCACCGTCCTCGCGGGCGAAGGCCTTCAGGTGACCGGCCTCATCGAGCACCACCACGCCCATCGGCTTGAACCCGGCGGCCTTGGAGGCGGCCAGTGAGCCGGCAATGATGGACTGGGCTTGTTGCAGGGTCAGGGCAGACATGGGTTCTCCGGGTAATCAGTGGCAAGAGGATTCAAAAGAAGTTCAAAAGAAGTTCAAAGGGGTTCAAAAGCGATTCAAAAGCGCTCGGCATCAGGATCGATGCTCTGGCGGGAAGACCTGCCGGTCACACGCAAGCGAAGGTACCCAGGCACAAGCGGCGAATGATGCCGCATCGCGGCCTTCACCGCCAGCACCGTGGCCGAAAGGGGGTGTCGCTGCCTGCAGGCCGGCTATTGCGGTACACCACACTAGCGCTGAGGGGTCGGCGCGGGAACACGGGTGAGAGCCTCAAATCCGAAGCGGTTCATCGCCCCAAACATCGGCAGGGCCGGATGCGGCACGAAACGGGTGATGCAATCGATCACCGCCGGCAAGCCGCTGGCGCGCGCACGCGCGATGGCCGGTGCCACCTCCCCGACGGCGCGAACGGTTTCGCCATGGCAGCCGAAGCCGCGGGCGATCGCCGCGTAATCGCTGTCCTCCAGCCCGGTGCCCAGCTCGAAGCCCATCTGCATCTTCTGGCCGGAGCGGATGATGCCCCAGGAGGCATTGTTGTGGATCAGGGTGATGACCGGCAGGCGGTGGCGACGCGCCGAATCCAGCTCCGCGACACTGAAGCCGAAAGAGCCGTCACCGGTGATGTTGAACACCGGCCGCCCGGGATGTTGCAGTTGCAGCGACATGGCATACGGCAGGCCAAAACCCAGGTGGCTCATGCCAGGCTCGTGGAAGCGGCGGCGCACCGCAGGCACCGGGGTCAGGTCATTGCTCCAGAAGGTGGTGTGGCCACCATCGTAGACCGCCAGCGCATCGGCGGGCAGGGCATCGCCGATGGCAGCCGCAAGGGCCGCTGGATGCATCACGGCCTGGCCGTCATCGGGAAGGCTGCGCAGGCGCGCCTCATAGGCCACGCGCCGGGCGCGGCAATCGGCCAGCCAGGAGGCCTCGGTAGCGACCTGCCCCGCTGGCCACTGGGCCAGCACATCGACGAGGGCCAATGCCGCATCGGCCTGCAGGCCCACCTCGTGCAGGACCGGGTGGCCGAGCGCGGCGGGGTCGATATTGATACTGACCACGCGCTGGTCGCGACGGGCCAGCGGGCCGCCTTCGTCCCACATCCAGGAGGAATGGCGGCAGCCGATGCTGAGCACCACATCGGCCTGGGCAAAGGCCTGCTTGACGGCATCGCCGGCGATCAGGCCGCCATGGCCGATATGATGGGCACTGCCTGAGGCCACCACCCCAAGCGCCATCTGTGTGGGGACCACCGGGGCCTGCCAGCGCGCCGCAAGCTCGGCCACCAGGGCGCCCGCCTGCGCGGCAATGACGCCTCCGCCAGCCACGATGAGGGGGCGGCGTGCCTGCCGCAGCACCTCGAGCGCCTGCGCCACGGCCCGTGCATCGGGTCGCGGCCGGTGCAGGCTCCGGTAGCGCTGCGGCGCGAGCTCGAATTCATCGTCGGCCCAATCCACCTGCGCGCCGAGCACATCCTGCGGAATGTCCAGGTGCACCGGGCCTGGCCGGCCACTGAGCGCCTCCCGGAATGCCCGTCGGACCAGCTCCGGCAGGCGACGCGGGTCATGCACCACGGCATTCCATTTGCATAGCGGGGCCATCACGGCACGCGTATCCAGGTCCATGAACATGCCACTGTGCGGATAGGCGGCCGCACGATGCTGGTTGGTGGTGATGGCCAGCACCGGCAGGTTGTTGCCCCAGGCCACCCCCATGCCCGAGGCCAGGTTCAGACCTCCCGGCCCCATCTCGCCGATGGCCACGGCGATCTGGCCTGAACCGGCCGCCCAGGCCGCGGCCATCATCGGCCCGCTGGCCTCATGACGAAGCCCGACATAGCGGATCGACGGGGTCTGCGACAAGGCATGCAGCAAGGGTCCCAGCTTGCCACCCACCACACCGAACACACAGGGCACCCCTTCCAGGGCCAGCAGTTTCACCAGGGCCTGGGCCCCGCTCAGGGTTTGCATGATGGGCTCAGTCCTCGGCGGTAAAGCCACTGGCCTTGACGATCGGCGTCCAGCGTGCAAGATCGGCGCGCACCAGGCGGGCAAACTCCTCGGCACCCTGTGTGATCGGCTGCAGCGAGTTGCGCGCCAGGCTGTCGACCATCTCGGGCGCAGACAGGCCCTCGCGCAGCAGCGCATTGAGGCGATTGACGGTCTCCATCGGCGTGCGCGCCGGCACAAACCAGCCCAGCCACTCCTGCACCACGATGTCCTTGAAACCCTGCTCGACCAGGGTCGGCACCTCGGGCAGGAAGGGCGAACGCTGGCCGCTGGTGACCGCCAGCGAGCGCAGCCGGCCGGCGCGCACATGGGGGGCGACTTCGCCCAGCACGTTGATGCTGAGCGGGATCTGGCCGCCCAGCACATCCTGAAGCAGCGGCGCACCGCCGCGATAGGCCACCGAAGTCAGCTCGACGCCACTTTCGCGTGCCAGCATCATGCCCACAAAGTGCAGGGCCGAGCCCGCCGCCGGCACGCCGTAGCTGGCCTGGCGCGGATTGGCCTTGGCCCACTTCAGGTAGTCGGCCAGGTTGCGCACCTCAGGGGGCAGGCCGGGCCCGGCGGTGATCGAAAAGGCATAGTTGACGGTTGACGATACCGGGATGAAATCGGCCAGCGGGTCGTAATTCAGCTTGCGGTAGGTGTTGGGGTAGAGCACCATCGGCGAACTGGGAATCTGCAGGATGGTCAGACCGTCCGGTGCGGCGCGCTTGACGTGCTCGACAGCGATGCGACCGCCCGCGCCGGTGCGTGATTCCACCAGCACGTTCGCCGCATATCGGCCGCGCAGGCGCTCGGCCATGGGGCGGGCCACAAAGTCCCCCATCCCGCCGGCAGGAAAACCGGACACGATGAAGGCATTGCCCGCAGCAGGTGTCTGGGCCCGGGTCTGGCCGGGATCCAGCAGCAGGCCCGCCAGGCCCGCCAGTGCCGCGCGTCGACCGGTCGAGGTCGTGCGGGTCGAAGCGATCGGGGGCGCGCTTTGGTAATCGATGCTCATGGGCGTCTCCTCTGGTTTTTCCCGGACAGGCGGCGCTCGCCGGCCTGCAGGTGTCTTGGTGGCCCGATGATGGCGCGGCCACGGCGGACCCGCAATGGACGAAGATGCCTGATTCCTGTACTTTTCCGGCATGCTTGCGCCCCGCCCACGACCGCGCCGACCGGCCGCCACGACACTGCTGGTTTCCTTCCGTGAAGTGCGCCACGACCAGGCGGACGATTGCCTTCATTACGAATCGGTGAGCGTTCGGGCCCAGGCGAACGGCTGGACGATTCCGGCGCATCGTCACGAGGGCCTGCATCAATTCCAGTTGCTGCTCAGCGGCGGTGCGCAAGCCCGAATCGACGGGCAGGACCTGTCCATGCCGGCGCCGGCACTGCTGATGGTCGCCCCGGGCACGGTGCATGGTTTTCGCTACCGGCCGGACAGCATCGGCCACCAGTTCACCATCCCCTCGGCCAGCCTTGAGAGCCACTGGCGCAGCTCGCCCGGACTTTACCGCCACCTGGGCAGCAGCGCCTTGCTGGTCTTGCAACCTGGCGCAACCCTGGCCCGCCTGGAGGCTTTGTTTTCGGAACTCTCCGGGGAGTTCAGCGCCCGGCGCACCGGTCGCAGCATTGCACTGCATGGACTGGCCAATCAAATCGCCCTGCTCTACCTGCGTCACCGCGACGAGGCATCGGTCACGCCGATCCAGCCCTCGCGGCGCGACCAGCTGGTGGCGCGTTACCGGGATCTGATCGAGCAGCACTTTCGCGACAATGCATCGCTCGAGACCTACGCGCGACGGCTGCATGTCAGCAGTGATCACCTGACCCGAGCCTGCAGACTCCACACCGGCCAGGGCGCACTGGCCTTGCTGCAGGCGCGAAGAATGCTGGAAGCCAGGCGCCTGCTGGCCTACACGCCGATGCGAATCGAGCAGATCGCCGATCGCCTTGGGTATGCCGATGCAGCGTATTTCAGCCGAAGCTTTTCGCGCGCGGTCGGACTGTCACCGAGCCGCTATCGCGCCAGCATCGATCATCGCAGTACGGCTTGAGCGGCGCCTTTGCGCGCTGACCGGGCCGGTGGCAGGTCGCCCGGCGCGGCAAACGGCGCCTCACCGGCCTGCCGCACGACCCGGCAGCAAAACGGTTTTGCAGCATCAGCAACGCGCGGACCGATAGCGCAGCGGATGCCCCGGGACGGCGCTGCAGCCGCTCAAGGTAACATCCGCTCTCCTGCCGACATCGGCCCTTGTCCCAGGCCACCCTGGCCCCATCTGACTGTGCCAATGAGCTCCGAACTGACCCGACGCCTTGACTGCCTCTCCCCCGACCTGCTGCGCCAGCTGCAGCGCGGTATCGAGAAGGAAGGCCTGCGCGTGCATGCGGACGGCCAACTGGCACTGACACCGCATCCGGCCGGGCTGGGGTCGGCGCTGACCCATCCTCACATCACCACCGACTTCAGCGAATCGCAACTCGAACTGGTCACCGGCGTTCACGCCAGTGCGCAGGCCGTGGTCGGCGAGGCCACCGAACTGCATCAGGTGGTGATGGCGGCCATGGGTCCCCAGCGCATGTGGGCAGGCTCGATGCCCTGCGCCTTGCCGCAGGACGACCAGATCCCGCTGGGCCAGTACGGCAGCAGCAACACCGGCATCGCCAAGACGGTGTACCGGATGGGCCTGTCGCACCGCTACGGGCGGCGCATGCAGACCATCTCCGGCATCCACTACAACTTCTCGCTGCCCGATGCGGCATGGCCGGCCCTGACCGCCAGCACCTGCCTGTCGATCGATGCCAACACCTGCCGCGACAACGCCTACTTCTCGCTGATCCGCAATTTCCGGCGCCATTCCTGGCTGCTGCTGTACCTGTACGGGGCCTCGCCTGCTCTGGCCAGCAGCTTTGTGGCCGACCGGCCGCATCCGCTGCAAAAGCTCAGCAATGACACCCACTACCTGCCCCATGCCACCTCGCTGCGCATGGGCCCGCTGGGTTATCAGAGCGATGCCCAGGCCTCGCTCAAGGTCAGCTTCAACAGCCTGCGCGATTACGCCCTGTCGCTGGCGCCGGCCCTCACCCAGCCCTACCCTGCCTACGAAAAGATCGGCATCCGCGGCCCGGAGGGCTATCGCCAGATGTCGACCACCCTGCTGCAGATCGAAAACGAGTTCTACGGCACGATCCGGCCCAAGCGCGGCATCCGGCGCGGCGAGCGTCCGCTGCATGCCCTGAGCGAGCGCGGCGTCGAATATGTCGAAGTGCGTTGCATGGACATCGATCCCTTCCTGCCAGTGGGCATCGATGCGCCGACGATGCGCTTTCTCGATGTGTTCCTGTTGCACTGCCTGCTCGAGGACAGCCCGCCCGATTCACCTGCCGAGTTGGACGACTCGTCGGAGAACCGTTTCCGCGTGGCCTTGCGCGGCCGCGAGCCCGGCCTGCAGTTGCTGCGCAAGGGGCAGCCGGTGGCCCTGCAAGGCTGGGCGCAGGAACTGCTCGATGC
>JAPOKJ010000020.1 GCA_029977705.1 Burkholderiales bacterium
CCTTCTCCTACGCCCTGATCAACGACCCGGCCCAGGCCTTCAGCATCGATCCCAAATCCGGCACCCTGTCCCTCACCGCACAGGGCCAGGGCCTGCTCAACTCCGGTCAAACCCATGAGCTGACCGTCGCCCTCACCGACAAGGCCGGACTGCAGATCGCCAAGACCTTCGCCATCAAGATGCCGGCCTATATGCCGATGCAGGACAGTGGCTCGGGAGGTGGCTCGGCAATGACGGGCAATGGCGGCGGCACGATCGACTCAGGAGTCATCATCATCACCGGCACCGATGTCGCCGTGTCTGGTACGCCAGCGGGCCCAGGCCAGGGGACGGGCGCCACATCCAAGGCCCGGGCTGCAGCACCGTTGATGATGGGCGAGGCCACGCCCGGTCTTGGCACGGCCGCCTCAGCACCGCAACAGCCCCTCGAAATCAATCCAGCGCGTCCTCTCTACAGCACGACAGTGCCGGGGAGCAGCAAACGCCAGGCGGATGCTCCGGTGAGCAGCACCGCCGCGCAGGCTTATCAGGCGACCTTGCCAGAGGCGACCCGACTGCTGGCCCTGCTTGATCCAGCCCTCTCGCAAGAGGGCGAGGCACGCGTGCGTCCCATCCCCAGCGGCTCAGCCCTGCCCAATCGTCCGGCCATCGACGGCCGATTGCTTGCCGACGGCGGTGATCCTGGCTCGGGCGACGCGCAGGAGGGTCGCGCCGGAGGTCTCATCCAATTGATCAGTCGCGAGCCCCTCTACGTGGCGGGCGCCATCATCAGTGCCGGGGCAGTCTGGTGGGCCGCCCGCGGCATGGCCTTGATGACGGTACTGGCCGCCGGTGCCCCCGCCTGGCGGCAGGTGGACATGCTCCCGGTGGTCCTGCAGGGCAGCACCGCCGTCGAGCCCGACCCGACCGACCTGCATGAGGATTCGAAACTGGAAACCGAGATGACGGCCACCTTCTTCCACGCCGATGAAGGCGAACTGGAGGAGGCCGCGATCGGCTCCCTGCTGGATCGACCGGCCTGACCAGGCGCGGCCCGGGCCCTGCCCACCCGCCGGCCCTGAAGCCCGGATGAGCCCGTCCGGCGCGGCGCAATTGCATCTTTCACGCCACGCGCCGTCCGTCCATCCCCCATCCCCGGACGATTGACGGCCGCCTTTGGCCCCCTTGTAGGGAATGGTCCACAGTGGGATCAGCCGAAAAAAAGTCTGCCGGACACAGGCCAGACATCACCGGAAGGGAAAGTGGGTATCGTCAAGGATCCGTGGGTCGCACAACCTGCCGTCAAGACCGTCACCAAGACGGCCTCGACGGTATTGCTGATCCGCTCCAACATCGTCAAGGACGTAGAGACGATTTCGGTCTGGCCCGAAGGCGCCGTCGCGCCCAGTTCCCTGGTCGAACTGGCGCGCCAGGCGACCAAGGAAGGCAAATCCTTCCAGAAAAACCGCTTTTCGAAGACCACCAAGACCTCCACCACCCTGATCGCAGTCCCGCTGAGCAACAAGGCCAGCGGCACCCAGCAGGCGCGCGTGGTCGGCGCCATTGCCATGGCCATGCCAACCAAGGCCTTGGCCGACGCCCCTGCACCCGAGGCCCGCATCGACCCGATCGCGGAAGGCGCGCGCCGCAAGCAGATGGAAGCCGCCATCGAGGACGCCAGGCTGGCCCGGCAGGAGCAGGCCGAGCAGCAGGCCCGTGCCGCCATGGTGCTGCACCTGCTGTCCCTGATTCATGGCCATACCCGATTCGAAGCCTCGGCCAGCGACTTTGTCACCGAGTTGGCGGACAAGCTCAAGGCGCGACGCGTCAGCGTCGGCTTCATCCGGGACGGCCATACCAAGCTGACCGCCATCTCCCATGTGGCGACGATCCAGAACAGCGCCGTGCTGGCGAGGGACCTGGCGCTGACCATGGACGAGGCCCTCGATCAGGCCAGCACCATCGTCTACCCGCAGCCGCGCGGCGCTGAGCCGCGGGTCACCCTGGCGCACGAGCGCTTCGTGACCCGTCACGATGCCTCGCACCTGGTCACGGTCCCGATCATGGTGGCGGAGGATGCTGATCGCTCTCTGGTGGGTGCGCTGACCGTCGAATTCGCCAGCCCGGCCGAAGTCACCCCCCAGCGAATCGACATGCTCGAGCAGTTGGCGGCCGTGCTCGGCCCCGCCCTGGATACCAAGCGCCGGGCAGCCACCCTGCTCAAGGGCCTGTTCCATAGCGGGTTGCGCAGCCGCGGCAAGCACCTGCTCGGGACTCAGCGGCGCAAGCACCTGGCCATCGCTGCGATCGGGCTGATCCTGCTGGCCAGCCTGTTCATTCCGATCGAGCATCGCATCACGGCAACTGCACGACTTGAAGGTTCGACCCAGCGTGTCATGGCGGCTGCCACCGACGGGTACATTGGCGCCGTCCACGCCCGCCCCGGGGTACGGGTCAAGAAGGGTCAGGCCCTGATCGACCTGGACGATCGCGACCTGAAACTGGAGCGTCGCAAGCTCGAAGCCGAATTTGCCCAGACCGAGCGCAAGTACGGCGAAGCCCTGGTCAAGGAAGACCAGGGCCAGATCGCCATCCAGCAGGCACGCATGAGCCAGTTGCGCGCCCAGGTCGCCACGCTGGATGACCAGTTGGGCCGCATCAAGCTGAGCGCACCGTTTGACGGCGTCGTGCTCAGTGGCGACCAGACCCAGTCCCTGGGCGCTCCCGTCAAGCGCGGCGATGTGCTGATGACGCTGGCGCCCGCCAACCAGTACCGGCTGGTGGTCGAGGTCGATGAGCGCGATATCGCGCTGATCAAGCTTTCGCAGAACGGCCACCTGGTGCTCAGCGCCCTGCCGGATCGCCAATTTGCGATCTCGGTGCAACGTGTCACTCCGGTGGCGGTGGTCAAGGAAGGGGCCAATGTCTTTGAAGTCGAGGCCCGCATCGACAGCGCCGATCCGCAGATCCAGCCGGGTCTGGAAGGCGTGGCCAAGATCGACACTGGCCAAAGGCCGCTGATCTCGGTGCTCACCAACCGGCTTCGTCAGTGGCTGCATCTGAGCCTTTGGAAGTGGAAGCTGTGAGTGCCCAGACCTCCATCTTCAGCCAGGAGTGGTATCGGCTCGCCAGCCTGAAACCGAGTCTGCGACCCGGTGTCCGGATCTCGCGCCAGACCCATCGCGGCGAGGTCTGGTACGTGCTGCTCGATCCGGTCAATGGCTCGCATCAACGCGTCAACCGGCTGGCCTATGAATTGGTCGGACGGCTCGATGGCCGCAACACCTGCGAGGACATCTGGCAGACCCTGCTGCGCCGCCTGGGCAACAAGGCGCCCAGCCAGGACGAGGTGATCCGTACCATGTCCCAGTTGTACGAGTCGAACATGCTCAGCCTGTCGACGCGGGGCGACTTTGAACAACTCAAGGCGCAAGGTCAGAAGCTGCAGCGCCAGCAGGCCATTGCCGGCGTCAATCCGCTGTCCTTCCGCGTCGCAGTCTGGCAGCCAGGCCCCTGGCTGGACCGGATGCAGTCTCTGGCCCGGGCCTTGTTCTCGACACCGGGCATGCTGGTCTGGTGCCTGCTCGTGCTTGCGGCCTTGTTGACCTTGGCCATCCAGTGGAAAAGCTTCAGCAATGACCTGAACGGGCTGTGGAGCCATCCACAAAGCCTGCTGCTTTCGTGGCTGGTCTACCCGGTCCTCAAGTTCATCCATGAGATGGCCCATGCACTTGCGGTGCGCCGCTACGGCGGCGACGTCGGAGAATTTGGCGTGCGGATGCTCACGCTGCTGCCGGTCCCCTATGTCGATGCCTCCAGCGCCAACCTGTTCGCCTTCAAGCACCAGAGGGCCGTGGTGGCAGGTGCCGGCATCGCTGCCGAGGTGGGACTGGCGGCAATGGCCATCCTGCTGTGGGCCTCGATGGGCCCCGGCATGCCCCGGCAGATTGCCTTGTTCGTGGTCCTGATCGGCGGCCTGTCCACGCTCGCCTTCAATGCCAATCCGCTGCTCAAGTTCGATGGCTACTACCTGCTGACCGATCTGCTCGAATTGCCCAACCTGGCGCAACGCAGCCAGACCTTCTGGAAACAGTGGTTCAAGCGAATCCTGTTCGGCGTCGATCCCGGCCAGCACAATACCCTGGCCAGGGGCGAGGCGCCCTGGCTTTCCGTTTACGGCGCGCTCAGCTTCATCTACCGATGGGTGCTCGGGCTGGGCCTGGTGATCCTGGCCGCGGACCTGCACTGGACGGTGGGCCTGATCATGCTGGGTAGCTCACTGTTCATGTTGGTCATCAAGCCTTCGCACACCCTGCTCAGCTATCTGGCCCATGATCCATCCTTGGGCGTACGGCGCGCACGCGCGATCGCCGTATGCGCGGCATTGGCCGTCGCGCTGGTCTTCGGCCTGCTGATGCTCAGGCTTCCCGCGACGACGGCTGCTCAGGGCGTGGTCTGGGCACCGGAAAAAACCCAGGTACGGGCGCAAAGCCCCGGCTTTGTTGAAAGCCTCCAAGTCCGGGATGGCGATCGCGTCAAGACCGGAACCGTGATTGCCCGTCTGTACAACGAGGAACTGATCACTGACTGGAACCGTCTGCAGGCGGAACTGACCGAAGCGCGCACCGAGCGCCTGGCAGCGATGGGCAATGATGCCTTGCAGATGCGCACCATCGAGGACCGCATCGGGCGCATCGAGGCTGAACTGGCGCTTCTGGCGCGCCGCATCGAGGCGCTCGAGGTGCGTGCGGAGAGCGACGGCGTGCTGGTCATTCCGCGCGTCAACGACCTGCTCGGCCGTCACGTCCGCAAGGGCGAACAATTCGCCCAGATCCTCACTGGCGATCCCACCGTGATCCGGGTGGCGGTCGTCAATCATGAAGCCAGCCGGGTACGTACCCAGACCGATCAGGTCGAGGTGATGTGGCCAGGTCGGGCGGGCGAGACGACACAGGCCCGTCTGCTGGGAGAAGTGCCGGCCACCGTCAACACCCTGCCCAGTGCAGCGCTGGGCGAGAAGGGCGGCGGCAGGATCCAGATCGATCCGCAAGGCGGCGATGGCACCCGAACCAGCGAACCGGTCTTCCTGTTCGACGTGCAGACCCCCTTCAATCCAGGCGCCTATCCAGGCATGCGCATCTGGGTTCGCTTCGACCACGGGAGTGAACCGGTGCTGACGCTCCTGCACCGAGAGTGGCGTCGACTCTTCCTCAGGCATTTCGAAAAATGATGAGTCCAAGAGCCATTTCCGGCGGTGCCCAATCCCTGCCTTCTCCCGGGCTGGTGTGGGGCCGCTATCCGCAACGCAACGCCAGGGCTCAGGAGGCCGGCAGCTGGCAGCGGATGCTGCGCAAGCAGGCCAGCCGTCTGCGGCCCAGCAACAGCGACAAGGCCTTGCGACGCCTGGACCTGTTTGCCCGCGAGAGCCTGGCCCGGATGGCGGAACTGACCTTGCTCGAAGACGCCGCCCTGCAGGCGCAGATGACGCGCACACGCGCGCAAATTGCCAGGGACGGACTGAGTGATGAACTGGCCCAGGCACTCTCGGCGCAGGTCTGCGAGACCAGCCGGCGGGTACTGGGCAAGACACCCTATCCGGTCCAGTTGATGGCCGTGCGGGCCATGCTGGACAACTGCCTGGCACAGATGCAGACCGGCGAGGGCAAGACCTTGGCCGTCGGACTGGCCGCTGCGCTGGCGGCGCTTGCCGGCGTGCCGGTGCTGGTCATCACTGCCAACGATTATCTGGTGAGTCGGGATGAGGCCTTGATGGCCCCCCTGTTCGACGCCCTCGAACTTGCCCACGCACATGTCGCCCGTGAACACTCGCCGGAGCAACGTCGACAGGCCTACGGTGCCCAGATCTGCTACTGCACGGCCAAGGAGCTCGGCTTTGACTACCTGCGCGACCAGGCCGCGCTGCAACTGGGGCAGGTCGACCTGAACTTTCAGCTCCAGACCCTGGTGCTGCAGGAGCCCGAAGGAAAAATGCCGCAGCCCATGCTGCGTGGCCTGTGCATGGCGATCATCGATGAGGCCGACAGCATCCTGCTCGATGAGGCCATCACGCCCCTGATCCTGTCGCGTGCGATCAAGGACGAAACCCAGCTGGCACGCCTGCGGCTGGCCCTGCACCTGGCGCGCCAGCTCTGGCCCAAGAGCCATTACGAGGTGGACGCAGCCCGCCAGTCCTGCCAGCTGACCGAGGATGGCAAGGCCTATCTGGCTGATCTTTGCCTGACCACGATGTCAGGGGACGATGCCGGTCATCTGTGGACCCATCAGCGCTTTCGGGAAGAGTTGGTCTGCCTGGCCCTGGCCGCCCTGAACCTTTACCGGATCGATCGCGACTATGTGCTTCGCGAGGGTGAAATCCAGATGATCGATCAGCCCACCGGCCGTCTGGCCGAAGGGCGCAAGTGGTCGCGCGGCATCCATCAGCTGATCGAACTGAAGGAAGGCCTGGAGCCGACCGACCAGACCCAGACCATGGCGCAGATCAGCTTCCAGCGCCTGTTCCCGCGCTTCCTGAGGCTCTCGGGCGTCAGCGGCAGCCTGATCGAGGCGCGCGCCGAACTGCACAGCATCTACCGGCTGCGCACGGTCTGCATCCCGCTGAACAAGCCGAGCCGGCGCAAGGATCATGCGCCCGTGCTGCATGCCCATGCGCGCCGCAAGTGGCAGCATGTGCTGCGCCTGGCCGAACAGCTGCACCGGCGCGGTCAGCCGGTGCTGCTCGGGACCGACTCGGTCGCCGCCTCGCGCCAGTTGAGTCACTGGCTGCAACGCGCGGGGCTGCCGCACCAGATGCTCACCGCCGCACAGGATGGCGACGAGGCTGCCATCGTCGCCCGCGCTGGCGAGCGTGGCGCCATCACGGTCACCACCAACCTGGCCGGGCGTGGCACCGATATCCATGTGGGCGCCGAGGTCGAAAGCCTCGGTGGCCTGGCGGTGATTGCCTGCCATCTGAACGCCGAGCGGCGCATCGACCGGCAGCTGCTGGGCCGCAGTGGCCGCCAGGGTCAGGCTGGCAGCACTTACACCATCCTGAGCCTGGACGATCCGCTGTTCTTGCGCACCTTGCCGAACTGGCTGGATCGCCTGCTGCGCAAGCGCCTGGCCCAGAAGGGTCAGCCTGCGCCGGCCTGGCTGATGCGCGCCGCGCAGGCCCGGGAAGAATCGCGTGCCAGCCGCAGTCGGCTGGACCTGCTCGAAAACCAGAACCGCAAAGAACGATTGCTCGCCATGGCGGGCAGCAGCGAATAGCAAGAGGACCACATCATGCAACGACCCCTTCGATATCACGCCCTGGGCCTGGCCATGCTCGGCCTGACCGGCCTTGGCGCGGGCCAGGTCCGGGCGCAAGGCCTGGACTGCCTGATCCAGCCGCACCAGATCGTCCAGGTCGGCAGCGCCGTGCCCGGCGTAATCGAGAAAATGATGGCCGAGCGCGGCGATGTCGTACGACAGGGTCAGGTACTGGTGCAGTTGCAGGCCAGTGTCGAACGTGCCAACCTGGCGTTGGCCCAGAGCCGCGCACGCATCGTGGGCGAGGTGGCCGCGGCCGAGCAATCCTCCGAGTTTGCGCTGCGCGAGCACAAGCGGGCAGCGGAGCTGGCCCAGCGCAACTTTGTCAGCCAGAACTATGTCGACAAGGCCGCCACCGAGGCCCAGGTGGCCGGTTCCAAGGTCACCCAGGCCAAGGAGCGCAAGACCGTCGCCCAGCAAGAACTCGAGGTCGCCCAGGCGCAACTGGCCCTGCGCACCATCAAGAGTCCGATCACCGGTGTCGTCACTGACCGCTTCATGGCCGGTGGCGAACTGGTCGAGGACAAGCCACTGCTGCGCATCGCCCAGGTCGATCCGCTGCGCGTCGAAGTGGTGGTGCCTGCCTCGGTCTACGGCCAGGTGCAACGTGGCATGCAAGCCACCGTGGTCCCCGAATTCACCAATGCCAAGTCACGCAGCGCGATGGTGAGCGTGGTCGACAAGGTGGTCGATCCGGCCTCCAACACCTTCCGGGTACGACTGGAAATGCCCAACCCCCAGAATGACATCCCTGCCGGCCTGCGCTGCAAGGTGGATCTGGGCGTCAAGATTCCCGCCACTGCTCCCAGCTCGCTTCCCGTCAAGGGCAGCAAGAGCTGAACGATGACAAGGCCTCGCGCATGAAAAAGCTTCTCGCCAGACTCCGCTTCAAGCGTCCGGACTGGTCTGCGATCCAGCGGCCCAATCCGGTGGCGATGCTGGCCGTCGGCTTGATCGCGATCTGCACCTCCCTGCTGCTCAGTGGTGACTTCTTCTTTGGCTTCCTGGACAACAAGGAGCAGGATGCGCAGGTCTTGCGCAAGCGGGTGGCCGAGAATGTCGCCTCGGGACTGGCCGAGACCCTGCAAGCGGGCTCCGATGAAGCCGTCAAGAATGCGATGCGCAATGCGCAACTGGTCAACAAGGACATTGCCAGCATCGGCATCCGCAGTGCCAACGGACAGTTGTTGATCTCCTCCGGCGAGCACCGCAAACTTTGGAAAGCCACGGATTCTGACAAGCCCGACCTGCGGCAGGCCGAAGTGCCCCTGATGCACAAGGCCGGCAAATGGGGATCCATCGAGTTCCGATTCAGCGAACCCGAACGAGGACCTTTTACATGGATCGAGGAACACTCGACCCTCAGCTTCCTGCTGTTCATGCTGCTGGCCGGCGGCACCTCGATATTCCTGTACCTGAAACGGGCCCTGCAGTCCCTGGACCCGAGCTCGGTCATCCCTGAGCGCGTACGCATGGCCTTCGATGCCATGACCGAGGGCGTGGTGGTGATCGAGCCGCGCGGACGTATCGTGCTGGCCAATTCGATCTTCCGGGAATTCGACCCTTCACGCTCCAACCTGCTCACCGGTGCCATCCTCTCGTCGGTCGACTGGCTGCGCAAGTCCTTGCCGGACGGCGCCGAGAACCACCCCTGGAACGTTGCGATGGCGCAGAACACCACCACCAAGGGCGTAACCCTGAACCTGGGTGAGTTGCGCAAGAGCCTGCCCTCGCTGCCCGAGCGGCTGGTGATCAACTGCGCGCCGATCCTGGACGGACGCAAGCGGCCGCGCGGCTGCATGGTGACCTTCGATGATGAAACCCAGTTGTACAGGGCCAATGAGAAGCTCACCGGTGCCATGCGTGACCTGGAACAAAGCCAGATCGAAATCGAGCGCAAGAATGCCGAACTCGAACGCCTGGCCAACCACGACTTCCTGACCGGCTGCCTGAATCGGCGCGCCTTCAACGAGCGGGCCATCGCCATGTTCGAGCGGGCCCGCAACGAACGCCGTCCGATGGCCTTGCTGATGCTGGACATCGACCATTTCAAATCGATCAATGACCGCTTTGGCCACCCGGTGGGTGACCGCGTCATCCGCAGCCTGGGGACCTTGCTGCTGTCGACCTCACGGGCCCGGGATCTGATCGGCCGCTTCGGTGGCGAGGAATTTGTGATCGCGCTGCCCGAGACCGGCTACGACGCGGCCTACAGCATCGCCGAACGCATCCGCCAGGATGTGGAGAAGGAATTGACCAACAGCATGAGCGACATCCCGGGCTGCGTCGTCACCACTTCGGTGGGCTTTGCCACCATCACCCCGGCCTACCCGACCATCGAGTTCATGATCAACAAGGCCGACGAGGCCTTGTACGCGGCCAAGCAGGCGGGCCGCAACCGGGTGCGCTTTGCCGACCCGATCAAGACTGCCAAGCCGGTTGTGAACCTGCCGGCAGGTTCGCGCTGATAGACCCTTGCGGCGCCGTGCCGGCCTCAGGCCGGCGCCTTGACGAAGGGGTGGCGCTCGATCCAGTGCCGCGCGATGTCGACCCGTCGGCAGACCCAGACCCGGTCATGGCGCTCGACGTGGTCCAGAAAGCGCTGCAGCGCGCGAATCCGGCCCGGTCGGCCCAGCAAGCGGCAGTGCATGCCGATCGAGAGCATCTTCGGGCTGTCCTCTCCCTCGGCATAGAGCACGTCGAAGCTGTCCTTCAGGTACTGGTAGAAATGATCCGCCGTGTTGAAGCCCTGCGGGCTGGCAAAGCGCATGTCATTGCTATCCAGGGTGTAGGGCACGACCAGATGCGGATGCGTCACCCCGGCTGAATCACTGACCTGGGTCCAGAACGGCAGGTCATCGCCGTAGTAGTCCGAGTCATAGAGAAAGCCGCCATGATCGACCACCAGGCGGCGTGTATTGGGACTGTCCCGACCGGTATACCAGCCCAGTGGCGACTGCCCCGTCAACTGGCGGATGATGTCCATGCCGATACGCATGTGCTCGCGCTCGGTGGCCTCGTCCATGTTCTGGTAGTGGATCCAGCGCCAGCCATGGCAGGCGATCTCGTGACCCAGTTCGACAAAGGCGGCCGTCACATCGGGGTGACGCTGCAAGGCCATCGAAACACCGAAGACGGTCAGGGGCAGACCGCGCTTTTCGAACTCGCGCAGGATGCGCCAGACGCCCGCGCGCGACCCGTACTCGTAGATGCTCTCCATGCTCATGTGCCGGTCCGGGTAGACCGCTGCGCCGATGATCTCGGACAGGAAGGCTTCCGAGCCGGGGTCGCCGTGCAGCACGCAGTTCTCACCGCCTTCCTCGTAGTTGAGGACGAATTGCAGGGCAATGCGGGCCCGTCCCGGCCAGTCGGCCTGGGGCGGGGTGCGACCATAGCCGATCAGGTCGCGGGGATAGGCGGAGGCAGGCGGTTGGGTCATGGGTCCTTGGTCCGGTGGGGGTGGAACAACGGGTCGCTTTGGTACCATTGCCGCCATTGTAGTGGCCGCCGCAGCGATCGGCTGGCCAATGCACCCACCCCAAGGAGACCGCCCATGACGACCCGCCGCAACCTCATCAAGTCCACCGTCGCCGCCGGTGTCGGCAGCATCAGCTTCGGCGTGCCGCTGCTGCTCAAGGCCCAAAACCAGTACAAGGCCGAGTACCGCATGTCCACCGTGGTCGGTACAGCCTTTGCCTGGGGCAAGGGCGGCGAAATCTTTGCCAACCTGGTCCGTGAGCGTACCCAGGGCCGCATCAACATCAAGCAATACCCGGGTGCGAGCCTGGTGCAGGGCCAGCAGGATCGTGAATTCACGGCCATGCGCCAGGGCATCATCGACGTGCTGTGCGGTGCACCGATCAACTGGGCCGGCACGGTGCGCGAACTGGGAGTCTTCACCCTGCCCTTCCTGTTTCCGGACCACAAGGCCTGGGATGCCGCACTGGCCAATGAAAGCATCGTCAACGACTACTACGCGATGGTGCGCAAGGCCGGTGCCGAACCGCTGGCCATCGGAGAGACCGGCTTTCGCCAGCTGTCCAACTCGAAGCGCCCGGTGACCAAACCCGAAGATCTGGCCGGGCTCAAGATCCGCGTCGTGGGCTCGCCGATGTACGGCGAGATCATGAGTGGCATGGGCGGCAACCCGACCTTCATGAGCTGGGCCGATGCCCAGCCGGCGCTGGCCTCCGGTGCCGTCGATGGCCAGGAAAATCCGCTCGAAGTGTTCATGGCCGCCAAGGTGCATACCCTGGGCCAGAAGTTCGTCACCAAGTGGAACTACTCCAACGACATCCTGCTGTATGCCATCGCGCAACCGATCTGGAATTCCTGGAACGCGGCCGACCAGAAGATCGTCCGCGAAGCAGCCATCGAGGCCTCGCGCCAACAGGTCAAGCTGGTGCGCAGCATGTTTGCCGATGATGTCGAAAAGGTGAAGGCGCTGGGCGTTCAAGTGCATGTGCCCAATCCCAAGGAACTGGAGGCCTTCCAGATCAGCACCCGCCGCGTCTATGCCCGCTGGAAAGCTCAGATCAACAGCAGCCTGATCACCAAGATCGAGGAAGCCGTCGTCAAGAGCCGCAAGGCCTGAGGCAGCGCCGCGCCCTGGCCGCCCTCAGATCAGGAAAGGGCTTGTCGCTCCCTCGGTGCCTTCTGGCCAGTGCGTCGGTCCCTCGATCCAGGCGATCAGCAAGGCGCCGAATTCACTGTCGATGGTGCAGCGCGTGCCTGCGCCCAGTGCTGCAAAGGCATTGGCCCGCACCGGCTGACCGTTGAAGCGGGCACTGCCCCCGCGCACCCAGAAGTCGGCGCCCCGGGTCGCGAGGAATTCGGGCACCCGGCTACCTGGCGCCAGATGCAACTGCAGCATGCGCTTGTCCCCGCCCGCGGGCGCGTAGTCGAAAATCACCTGCCTGCCCAGGCCGGGCACGCCGCTGTCCTGCAGGGGCAACAGGTCGATATCCAGATTGATTTCGGGCGGCACCTCGGGATGCTCGTTGTTGAAGCGGGCGTAGCGCGATCCGCTGTGGGTCAGGGGAATCGGCGCGTCCGAGGGCGGATACAGCACCGGGCCTTCCAGGCGGGCCACCAGCAGGCTCGGTTCGTAGGCGATGGCATCGTGTGTCGAGCCCTTCAGGTTGATGCCCACCTGGTGCAGGCGGACCGCGCCGCTGTAGTCGGTCAGTCCGCCGCGGGCAATGAAACTGGTGGCCACGCCCTGGTGCTGATGCAGCCCCGAGCGCGCCAGGGCCTCGAAGCTGACCAGCCCGAGAAAGCGCCCCTGGTCACGATCCTCGTAGACCGGCAGGATGCCGATGCCACTGCGGCCGGCCTGGATGAATGCCTGCCCTTCGGGGTCGAAGACCATCAGGCCATGGGCACGGGTCGGAACCGGGGACGGGGAAATGACGGCCGATGAGGTCATGGCTTTGCTCCGGGCTTCGGGTACACTTGGTCGACATACTATAGAAACCGCGCCGCAGGAGAGCAGGAGATGGCATCCGTCAGCATCGAGAAAGTCGAAAAGGCCTATGGCACCAACAAGGTGGTCCATGGCATAGACATCCAGATCGCTGATGGCGAGTTCTGCGTCCTGGTCGGGCCCTCGGGCTGCGGCAAATCCACCCTGCTGCGCATGGTCGCGGGCCTGGAGGAAATCAGCGGTGGCGTGATCCGCATTGGCGAACGCATCGTCAACGATGTCCAGCCCAAGGATCGCGACATTGCGATGGTGTTCCAGAACTACGCCCTGTACCCGCACATGAAGGTGCGCGAGAACATGGCCTTCTCGCTCACCCTGGCCAAGAAGTCGAAGCAGGAGATCGAGCAGCGCGTTTCCCAGGCGGCGGCCATTCTCGGACTGAACGACCTGCTCGAGCGTTACCCGCGCCAATTGTCGGGCGGTCAGCGCCAGCGTGTGGCCATGGGCCGTGCCATCGTGCGCAATCCCCAGGTGTTCCTGTTCGATGAGCCGTTGTCCAACCTGGATGCCAAGCTGCGGGTGCAGATGCGCACCGAGATCAAGGCCCTGCATCAGCGTCTCAAGACCACCTCGATGTACGTGACCCACGACCAGATCGAGGCCATGACCATGGCCGACAAGATCGTCGTGATGCATGCCGGCATCGTCGAGCAGGTCGGTACCCCCTTGCAACTCTACGACCATCCGGCCAACACCTTCGTGGCCACCTTCATTGGTTCGCCCTCGATGAACCTGATCGCTGCCCAGGTCATCGATGGCAAGGCCCGCAGCGCCGGTGGCGACCTGCCCCTGCCCCCGGGCAGCCAGGCCTCGGCGGGTCAGTCGCTGCAATACGGCGTCCGCCCGGAAAACTTCCAGATCGTTGCCCCTGGCGCCCAGGCGCACCTGCAGGGCAGCGTCGAAGTGATCGAACCGACCGGCGCCGATACCCAGGTCTTCGTGCGCATGGGCGAGCAGTTGCTCACCGTGGTTCAGCGCGACCGCGTCAGCCTGCGCGAGGGCGATGCGGTGGGCCTGATGGTCGAGACCGGCAAGGCCCATGCCTTTGACGCGGCCAGTGGCCGACGCATCAACTGAGGCCAGGCCTTCGCTGCGCTGCGGCCGCCAGGCGGCCTGCCCTCAGTGGGCCGGGCGCAGCTTCAGCACCCCAGTGGTCAGCGCCGTTCCCAGCAGGATGACCCCTGTGGCCAGCACCATCTGCACGGTGATCCGCTCAGCCAGGAACAAGGCCCCCCACAACATGCCGAACACCGGGATCAGGAAGGTGACCGTGGTGGCACGCACCGGCCCGACATGGGCCATCAGCCTGAAGTACAGGACATAGGCAAAGGCCGTGCACACCACGGCCAGGACCACCACCGAGGCCATCGCCGTCAGCGAGGGCGTGGCCGACGGCCACTGCAGCAGGGCCAGGGGCGCCAGCAACAGGGTCGCGCCGATCTGGCTGCCGGTGGCAGACACCAGGGGCGGCACCTCGGAAAGATACTTCCTCATGGCACTGGCCGATACCGCGTACAGCAGTGTGGCCAGCAGGCAGGCCAGGATCGGCCAGCCATCGCCCCCCACCCGCAGGTCGATGCGGCCCCAGACCAGCATCACGACCCCGGCAAAGCCGATCACCAGCCCCAGCAACTGGCTGATGCGCGGCCGCTCGCCCAGCCACAGCCAGGTCACCAGCGCCCCCCAGAACGGCACGGTGGCATTGAGAATGGCGGAAAAGCCGGCCGACAGGTGCAGGGTCGCGTAGCCATACAGCGCAAAGGGAATCGCCGAGTTGATCATGCCGATCAGCAGCACCTTGCCGGCATGGCGGTGCAGCTGCGCCAGCAGGCCGCGCAAGGCCAGCAGGGGCAGCAGGGCCAGTGCCGCCAGGGCGGTGCGCAGGGCCATGCCCGGAAAGACGCCCAGCTCGGGGCCGGACAGGCGCATGAAGATGAAGGAGCCGCCCCACAGGGCCGCCAGCAGGATGAACTCGGACAGGTTGCGCACGCTCATGCGAACAGGTCGCCGCTGGCACCGGCCGGATGAACAAGGGCGCCTTCGTGATGCAGCAAGGCTGCCTTGCGTGGCAGCCCGCCTGCATAGCCGGTCAGCGAGCCGTCACTGCCCAGCACGCGGTGGCAGGGAATGATGACCGAGATCGGGTTGCGGCCAATCGCCAGGCCGACCGCCCGCACCGCGCGGGGGGAGGCAGCCTGCTCGGCGATGCGGCCATAGGTGCTCGTCTGGCCCGAGGCGATTGCCAGCAGGGCCTGCCAGACCTTTTTCTGGAATGGGGTGCCTTGCGGATCGAGGGGCAGGTCGAACCCGGCAATGGCCTGCCGGTCATAGGCCTTGAACTGGCGACGCAACTCGCGCATCAGGGGGGCCTCGGGCGCATGAAGCCACTCGGGCAACACCGCCTGCTCATATTTCTGCCCGATGAAATACAGGCCTTGCAGGGCCTGATCGCTGCCACAGGCCATCACCGGCCCAAAACGCGTATCGAATCGATCGTAGATCATGGATGGCTCCAGCAATGGATGACGGCATAGGCGCGCCAGGGACGGTAGGCCTCGAAACGCTCGCTGACCTGGCGGGCCGTCTTGAGTGCAAGCTTTTTCTTGAGCACCAGGTCATCGGCCGGCAGCGCATCGGGCCAGCGCAGGGCGCGCATCGCGACATACTGCGCGGTCCAGTCACCGATACCCCTGATCGATCGCAGGCCCTGCAGGCTCTCGGCCAGGGGATCCTCCGGCTCGAGCGACAGACGCCCGCTGGCCATTGCCTGTGCCAGATCGATCAGGCATTGCGCCCGCTGCCGGATCAGGCCACAGGCGGCCAGTTCCTGTACCGACCGGTCGGCCAGTTCGGCGGGCGACGGAAAGCAGCCGTCGCGACCAAAACGCGCCGCCAGGCGGGCTGCCAGCGTATGGGCGCCGCGCACACTGACCTGCTGGCCGAGCACCGCCCGTACCGCGATCTCGAAGCCGCTGAAGCCTCCGGGCAGGCGCAGGCCCGGCGCGCGGCAAAACGGCCCGAGGGCGTCCTGGACCCGTTGCGGCTCCAGGTCCAGATCGAAGACGATGCGCAAGCGCTGCAGGACGGCCAGACAGACCGGTGCCAGGGATTGGCTCAGCGACACCGCCAGCGCCTCGTGCGCCGCATCATCGCTCGCCACGACCTGTCCCACCCGTCGCTGCCCTTCATGCAACCAGGCCAGGTTGCGCTGATAGCGGCGTGCGGCCAGATCGACCTGCTCGACGCCATCGATCTGGCGCAGCGCAAAGAACGCGAGCATCGCATCCCAGTCCAGGGGCCGGCGGTACGGCAGGCGGAATTCAAGCCACGCGGCCGGTGACACGCCGTCCTGGCCGGCCTTGCGCAGCGCGCCGGGCTGCAGCCGATAGCGCTGCAGGAACAGGTCATTGAAGCGGCGCAGGCTGCCAAAGCCGGCCGCATGGGCGACCTCGCTCATCGGCAGGCGGGGATCGGTGAGCAGGCGCTTGGCGGCCAGCAGGCGACAGGTCTGGGCATACTGCACCGGGGTCACGCCGAAGCTGTCCTGGAACAGGCGCCGCGCATGACGTGCGGTGACGCCCAGTCGCCGAGCCACGGCCTCCAGGCTGACCTGCGCACCGCCATGCTCGATCATCATCGCCATCTGCTGGGCCAGGCGCGATGCCGCATCGAGCGCGAAATGGCCGGGTGCCAGTTCAGGGCGACAGCGCAGGCAGGGCCTGAATCCGGCATGCTCGGCGGCGGCGGCGCTGGGATAAAACGTACAATTGGCCGCGCGCGGGAGCTTGACCCGGCACACCGGCCGGCAATAGATGCGGGTGGTGCGCACGGCAACGAAAAAGCGCCCGTCAAAGCGCCCATCGCGGGCCTGCATCGCCTTGTAGCAAAGGCCGGGGTCGAGCGATGCGGCCGGGGCGGGACGGCGGACGCTGTGGCCGCCAAGCGCGGGAAGGATGGGCATGTCCATGACGCCATTGTGAACCAGGCCCGATTTTCTGCTCGCCATTTTCGGACATCGTTTCGGGACCCCCTTGATCGTGCTCAAACTCTTGCTCGTGCCGGCCATGGTCGGACTGGTGTCACTGCTGTCTCAGCGCTTCGGACAAGGGGTCGCGGGCCTGTTGTCGGGCCTGCCGGTGATCGCGGCCACCGTCACCGCCGTGCTGATGCTCGAAGCCCCGCGCGAGAGTGTGGCGGCCATTGCCCATGCCTCGTATGCCGCGATCCCCGCAGCCTTTGCCTACACCCTGGCGTTTTCCTGGGTGGCCCGATGGATCGAGCCACGTCATCCCGGCCCGCAGGCCGCATGGCTGCTGTGCCTGGGCGGCGCCGCACTTGCCTTCTTCGTGGTTGGCTTCGGCTTGCAGGCCCTGCCGATCGGACATGCGCCCCGCCTGCTGATCGCCCTGGCCAGCCCGCTGCTGACCCTGGCCCTGATGCCGCGCCAGCCCGGTCAGGCACCGATTGCCTTCCGCATCCCGCGGGTCGAACTCGGACTGCGCATGGCGTTTGCGTTCCTGATGGCAATGGTGCTGATGTGGAGCGCGACGCGCCTGAGCCCGGCCGCCAGCGGCCTGGTGCTGGCCTGGCCGATCACCGGTTGCGTGCTGCCCTGCTTCACCATCGCGCTGTACGGGTCGCCGGCCACCCTGCAATTGCTCAAGGGCTTTGCCAACGGGCTGTTCGGTTTCACCTGCTTCTTTGCGGCACTGGCAAGCCTGCTCGATGCAGGCCTGGCAGCCGGACCGGCATTTGTGCTCAGCCTGCTGGCGGCACTGGCCGGAGCCTGGGTGCTGCTGCAACTGAGAAGGCAGCGCGCGGCAGGTTGAGGGACTGCAGGCAAGGGCCGGCAAGCGGGGCGCTGTTCAGCCGCTGACCGCTCGCCATCAAGGCGCGTCAAACCCCGCCTCAGGCGCCGGGCCGGTGCATCTCGGTGAGCAAGGCGGTCGAGGTGGCACTGGCCAGCAGACGCTCGTCCTTGTCATACAAATCGGCTGCCAGAAAAGCCACGCGCCGCCCCTTCTTCAGTATGCGGGCATGGGCCACCACCGGCCCGGGACTGGCGGCCGCCACGAAGCTGACCTTGATCTCGAGACTGGCCACGTTCTCGCGGCCCTTTGACTCGACGATCACCAGATGGGCCATGGCCGCATCCAGCCAGGCGGTCACGAAGCCGCCCTGCGCGATGCGGCCACCGCTGTGGCAGAACTCGGGCCGCACCTCGAAGGCCATGCGCAGGGTGTGGGCCTGGCCATCGTGGGCCTGGATGCCCTTGCAGCCCATGGCGTTCATCAAAGGGGCATTGCCCTGCATCAAGCGGGCGGAGATCTGCTCCACCGTCAGGCCGTCAAAGTTCATGCCGCCATGTTAGCCCGGGGCCGCAGCCCCGCACCAAGGCCGTCTCATTGCACCGGCAGCAACTCAACCAGAAGGTCATGGGCCGCAATGATGTCACCGGGCTTGACGTGCACCGTCTTGATCACCCCATCGCGGTCTGCACGC
Organism: Burkholderiales bacterium; assembly: GCA_029977705.1. Classification (GTDB taxonomy): domain Bacteria; phylum Pseudomonadota; class Gammaproteobacteria; order Burkholderiales; family Burkholderiaceae_E; genus JAPOKJ01. The sequence goes on from JAPOKJ010000020.1 coordinate 18,278, forward strand.
AACTGCGTTTCCATCTTCATGGCCTCGATCGAGAGCAGCGGATCGCCCGCCTTGACCGGCTGACCCGGCTTGGCCGCCACCGTCACCACCATGCCTGGCATCGGCGCGGGCACATGGCAGCTGTTGCCGCTCTCGGCCACCGGACGGCGTGCCGCCTTGGCCGCTCCCGCCTTGTCGATGCGCATCGTACGGGCCTGGCCATTGAGCTCGAAGAAGACCTTGACCACGCCCTCCTCCTCGGCGGGCGCCAGGCCCTGCAGGCGCAGTACCAGGGTCTTGCCCGGATCGATGTCGATGGCCACTTCCTCGCGCTCGCGCATGCCGTAAAAGAAGGTCTGTGTCGGCAACACTGCCACATCACCGAACTGACGGCGATGGGCCTGGAAATCCTTGAACACCTTCGGGTACATCAGGTAGGAGGCCAGGTTGGCATCATCGACCTGATGCCCGACCATCTTCTCGGCATCGCGGCGGGCCTGCTCCAGGTCCTGGGCCGGGATCGAATCGCCAGGCCGGTAGGGCTTGGGGGGCTCGCTCTTGAGGATCTTGCGCGACAGCTCCTGGGGAAAACCATCCGGAGGAAAGCCCAGCTCCCCCTTGAACAGGGACACCACCGATTCAGGGAAAGCGATCTCGCGATCAGGCCGCGTGACCTCGGCGGCACTCAGGTCATTGGCCACCATCATCAAGGCCATGTCCCCGACCACCTTGGAGGTCGGCGTCACCTTGACGATGTCGCCGAACATCTTGTTGACCTCGGCATAGGCCTGCGAGACTTCCGGCCAGCGATGCTCGAGACCCAGAGAACGCGCCTGCTCACGCAGATTGGTGTATTGCCCGCCGGGCATCTCGTGGCGATAGACATCGGCCGTGCCCGAGCGGATATCGGACTCGAAGGGCAGGTACTGGGTGCGCACGGATTCCCAGTAGTGCGACATCTGCTGCATCGCGTCCAGGCTCACGCCACTGCCGGCACCCGCGGCATCGCGGGGCGCACCCTGCAGCGCAGCCACGATGGCATTGAGGTTGGGCTGGGAGGTCAGGCCGCTCATGGCATCCATCGCGCCATCGACCGCATCGGCACCGGCTTCGATGGCAGCCAGCACCGAGGCGGCTGCGATGCCCGAGGTGTCGTGGGTGTGGAAGTGCACCGGCAGCCCGGTCTCGGCCTTGAGCACCTTTACCAGCTCGGCGGCAGCGCGAGGCTTGCAGACGCCGGCCATGTCCTTGATGCCCAGGATGTGCACGCCGGCCTTCTGCAGTTGCCGCGCCAGGCCCACGTAGTAGGCCACGTTGAACTTGCCGCGCGAGGCATCGTGCAGGTCGCCGGTGTAGCACACCGCCCCCTCGCAAAGGGCCCCGGTCTCGAGCACCGCGTCAATGGCCACGCGCATGTTCTCGACCCAGTTGAGCGAATCGAAGACCCGGAACAGGTCGATGCCTTCCTTGGCAGCCTGCTGCACGAAGTAGCGCACCACGTTGTCGGGGTAGTTGGTGTAGCCGACCGCATTGCTCGAGCGCAGCAACATCTGCAACAGGAGATTGGGCATGGCGGCGCGCAATTCGCGCAGACGGGTCCAGGGATCTTCCTTCAGAAAGCGCATCGCCACATCGAAGGTGGCACCTCCCCAGCACTCCATCGAGAACAGGCCCGGCAGGAGGCGCGCGTAATGGGGTGCGATGCGCGTCATGTCGACGCTGCGCATGCGTGTGGCAAACAGGGACTGATGGGCATCGCGCATCGTGGTGTCGGTGAGCAGCACACGCTGCTGCTGCAGCATCCACTGCGCGAACTGCTGCGGCCCCAATTGCGTCAGCAACTGGCGGGTACCGGCCGGCGGTTCCTGGGTGATGTCGATGCGGGGCAGGGGCAGGCGCAGGTGCGACAGGTCGGGCACCTTGCGTCCCTTCATGTCGGGCTGGCCGTTGACCGTGACTTCGCCGATGTAGCGCAGCAGCTTGCTGGCCCGGTCCTGGCGCTTGCTGAACTTGAACAGCTCGGGCGTCTGGTCGATGAAGCGGGTGATCACCGTCCCGGCAATGAACTCAGGATGATTGATCACGTTCTCGACGAATTGCAGGTTGGTCGAGACACCGCGGATGCGGAATTCGCGCAGGCCCCGGTCCATCCGGCGCACCGCCTCGGCAGCACTGCCGGCCCAGGCCGTCACCTTGACCAGCAGGGAATCGTAGTAGGGCGTGATCACCGCGCCAGAGTAGGCCGTGCCACCGTCCAGGCGCAGGCCGAAACCGGCCGCGGAACGGTAGGCCTGGATGCGGCCATAGTCAGGCGTGAAATTGTTCTCGGGATCCTCGGTGGTGATCCGGCATTGCAGGGCATGACCATTGAGGCGGATGTTTTCCTGCGCCGGTACCGGACAGTCGGGCTCGCCAATCCGGGCGCCCTCGGTGATGCGGATCTGGGACTTGACGATATCGATGCCGGTGACCTCCTCGGTCACCGTGTGCTCGACCTGGATGCGCGGATTGACCTCGATGAAGTAGAACTTGCCGGTATCGGCATCCATCAGGAACTCGACCGTGCCGGCATGGGTGTACTGCACGGCACGGGCCAGGCGCAGGGCCGATTCGCACAGTTCCTTGCGTGTCGCGTCATCCAGGTAGGGGGCCGGGGCGCGCTCGACCACCTTCTGGTTGCGCCGCTGCACCGAGCAATCGCGCTCGAACAGGTGCACCACCTGGCCGTGCCGGTCGCCGATCACCTGGACTTCGACATGGCGGGCACGACGCACCAGTTTCTCCAGGTACACCTCGTCATTGCCAAAGGCGGCTGCCGCCTCCCGGCGCGCCACCGGCAACTGCGCCAGCAGGTCGGCATCCGATTCGATCACCCGCATGCCACGGCCACCGCCGCCCCAGCTGGCCTTGAGCATCAACGGATAACCGATGTCGTTGGCCATCCGCAGGGCTTCGGTCAAGGTCTCGCTGCGGTCCGTGATCGGCGGCGTGGCCGGCATCACCGGTACCCCGGCCGCCTGGGCTGCATTGCGGGCGGCCACCTTGTTGCCCAGGGTGGTCATCACCTGGGGCGTGGGGCCGATGAACTGGATGCCGGCATCGGCACAGGCTTTCGCGAAATCGGGATTCTCCGAGAGAAAGCCATAGCCCGGGTGGATGGCATCGACCTTGGCCAGCCGCGCGATGCGGATGATGTCCGCAATGTCCAGGTAGGCCTGCAACGGCTTCTTGCCCTCCCCGACCAGGTAACTCTCGTCGGCCTTGAAGCGGTGCAGGGCGAAGCGGTCTTCGTGTGAATAAATCGCCACCGTGCGGATGCCCAGCTCGGCTGCCCCCCGCATGACCCGGATCGCGATTTCTGACCGATTTGCAACTAACAGGGAATTAATTCTTCGGGGACGCATCCTGGGCCTTGTAGGGAGGGGTGACTCAAGGGTAAGTTACGTTTGGCTTAAAAAACGTATGCTGCAGTGCAGTATAACTGGCTGACCGCCCCCCTGGGTAGCCCCATGCTGGCAGATCAAGCTTTCAATAAACTGACCCTTCGACGCTCCTCCACCTCATGTCTGCCTGCCCTTGCCGACCGCTGCGGCTGCTCGCTCCCGCCCTGGTCCTGACCCTGCTGACCGCCTGCGGTGGTGGTGGGGGTTCATCAAGCACCAGTCCCACCGTTCCACCCGTCGTGACCGGTCCCACCGATCCGGGGACCAGCTCCGGCACCTTGCTGGCGACCAAGTTCTTCGGTGATTTTCTGAGCGCCTACTCGACGACCTATCCGACCCAGATCGCGGTACCCAGCACCACACCTGCGGTGGGCGACCGGCTCAATCCCAGCACCTGCCACTACACCTACTTCTACAGCGCGCCAGCGGCGGTGGGCAGCGGCAATGACCCGCTGTTCAGCAAGCTCTGGCACCTGGTCAATACCGGGCAGTCGGTGGCCGGCGGCCTTGCGGCGCGCGCCGGCGAAGACACCAAGGCCTACCAGGCCTGGACCAGCACCAAGGGCGATGGCATTCGCGTGGCGGTCATCGACGATGCCATCGAGATCACCCATCCTGACCTCGAACCCAATGTGCTGGCCCGCACCAGTTTCGACTACACCCGGCCGGGCCAGTCAGCCTACCCCCTGCCCTGTGTCACCGAGGACACCCATGGCACCTCGGTGGCCGGCATCCTGGCGGCGCGTGACCTGAACGGCATCGGCGTGGCAGGCGTGGCACCACGCGCGCAACTGTCCGCCTTCAATGCCCTGGCCACCGGCCTGGATACCGACATCGCCGATGCCCTGAACCGCGAGCAGCAGGCGATCAGCATCTACCACAACAGCTGGGGCTCGGCCGATGACGGCCTGCTGCATGCGGCCGACAGCCAGTTTCTCGCCGCGCTTTACCGCGGCGTGCGACTGGGGCGCAATGGCAAGGGCTCGATCTATGTGTTTCCGGCTGGCAATGGTGGCTGCATCTATCAGGTCGGCGGCAACAACTGCGTCGAGGAAAACTCCAACTTTGATGGCTATGTCAACAACCCGGCGGTGATCGTGGTCTGTGCCGTCGATGACCAGGGCGAACAGCCCTATTACGGCGAGCGCGGCGCCAATGTGCTGGTCTGTGCGCCCTCGAGCAATTACTCCAACCAGAACATGGTCGCGAGCACGGCGGTGGGCACCGGCTATACCTATAACTTCGGCGGCACCTCGGCCAGCACGCCGATGGTGTCAGGCGTCGTGGCCATGATGCTGCAGGCCAATCCGGCGCTGACCTGGCGGGATGTGCGCATCATCCTGGCGCGCAGCGCGCGCAAGAACAACGCCAGTGACAGCCGCTGGGTCACCAGTTCCGGGTTGAACTTCAATGACAAGTACGGTTTTGGCGTGGTCGATGCGGTGGCCGCGGTGGCGCTGTCCAAGACCTGGAGCAGCGTCGGGGGTGCCTCAACCCTCAAGACCTGCGACATCGGCACCCAGACCGTCAACGCCGCCGTGCCGGACCTGGGCAGCAAGACGATGAGCTTTGCCGTCAATTGCCCGCAGATCACCAAGATCGAATTCATCGAGGTACCCTTCGCTACCACTCACCCCTACGCCGGCGACCTGCGCGTCGAGCTGGTCAGCCCGCTGGGCACGACCAGCGAACTGGCGACGCCCCGCGTCTGCAAGAGCGGCGCCGTGACCATCGATTGCGGTGACTACAGCAACTGGACCTTTGGCAGCGTTCGTCATCTGGACGAGGCCGCCTCGGGCACCTGGAGCCTGCGCGTGACCGATGCGCTGGCGCAAAACTCGGGCACCTGGAGAACCTGGGGCCTGCGGATCCACGGACGGTAATTGCCCATGAAGATCGTCAAGACCGGCTCGCCCTTGCTTGCCCTGACCCTGACCCTTGTCCTGACCGTGGCCCCTGCCGCACAGGCTGCCGATGCACCGCTCAAGCGCCTGTCGCTTGATTCGCTCAGCGTCGAACAACAGGCGGCCCTCAAGAATGGCGTGCGCACCAAGAGTGTCGATGCCCAGGCCTACTGCTACGTCGCGGGCGTCCGTCACAGCCTGAGCGTCGAGGGCTCGGGCGGCAGTGCCGTGTTTCGCCTGGACGGCAGCGGCAGTGCGCTGCGCCATGCCGGCCGCGCCGTGCTGGATGCCCGTGGAACCACCCAGGCCTCCGCCCTCGCAGCGCAGCTGGCGCCCTTCGGGCTGAGCATCGACAAACCTCTGGATGAGGGTGGCTCGCGCTGGTCCATCAAGTCTGCAGCAGGGCTGGAGGGCTTGCAGGCCCTGAACCGCCTGCAGGAGAGCGGGCTGGTGCTCAGCATCACGCCGGACTGGCAGCGCGACCTGCGCAAGAAGTAGGAATCCGGGCGCGAAGGTCCTCTGCCGGGATCGAGCAGCCGCCGCAGCGGCCTTCAATCAAAATCCGCTCTCGCGCACGAAGACCGCCGCCAGCGACGTCATCCAGCGGCTGAGCAGGCTGCGCTCGCTGCCCTCTATGGCCACCGAACCCATGGCGGTGCTGCGCCGCTGCAGGGGTTCCTCCAGCTTCAGGCGCACCTTGTACAAGGCATCGCGCGGCACCATCGCGCCATTGCTGCCGGTCTTGAGCACCGGCACACGGCCGCCCCGATCGGTGGCCAGCATCGGATCGGGCAAGGCCTGGGCGCGCGACGAGTCGACAGCCACCACGGTGGCACGCAGCGGCTCATCGAGCCGGTTGCGCCAGAAAAAGCGCGCCTTGCTGCCGATCTGGACATGCTCCAGATCGCGCTGCTCGATCAGCGCGTCCACGATCCACTGGCTCGGATCGATCAGGATGGCAATCGGCTGGTTGGCATTGACCCAGGTCTGGGCCTGGATCTGGCGATCACGGTCGACCACCAGCCCGTCATTCGGGGCCACCAGTTTCAGCCGCTTGAGTTCATCGCGCTGGGCCTCGAGCTCGGCCAGTTGCTCGGCCATCTGCCAGGCGAACTGGTTGCTCTTTTCGGCGCCATCGCTGCGCCCTACCGAGCGGTCGCGCTGCAGGGCCAGCGAATCGGCCGCCAGCCGCGACAGCAAGGCCTTGTTGCGGGTATCGGGTGAATCCAGCACAACCAGGGTTTCACCGCGCCGGATGGGTCCTTCCTCACGGACCTCGAGCACGCGCGCAGGAAAGGGGCTGTAGATGACCTGCTGGTTCTCCGCATGCAGCCAGGCCTCGCCATGCACCTTCAGCTGCCAGGGCACCGACAGCAGCGTCAGCAGGATGGCCAGCAAGCCCAGCAGGAGCAGCTTGCGCAGCGGCCTGATCTCGCTGCGCCGCTCGATCCAGACCTTGAGTTCGCCCCAGACCGGACGGGCAATGAACCAGGCCACCTCGACACAGAACAGGAAGATGCCCAGCGCCTTGAAAAAGAACACATAGACCGCCACCGCGATGCCGGCAAACACCACCAGACGATAGATCCAGGTGACCAGCGCAAAGGCGATCAGCACGCGCCGGATGCGCGGCTCGAACACTTCAGGATCGGGCTCGTCCCAGCCCAGCAGGGTGCGTCGCATCCAGCCGCGGGCCACGGCGAAGCTGCGGCTGTGCAGGTTGGGAATGTCAAGCGCATCCGAGGCCAGGAAGTAGCCATCGAAGCGCATGAACGGGCTGGCATTGATGCCGATGGTGATGATCCAGCTGGTGGTGGCCAGGAAGAACAGCGCACTGCGCAGGCTGCCATCCTCGGTCAGGCTCCAGGCCAGGGTGGCAAAGCCGGCCAGCAGGAATTCAGAGAAGACGCCAGCGGCAGCGATATGAAAGCGCGCCTTGCGATCGGACAGCTTCCAGGACTCGCCGGTATCGGTGTACAGCATCGGCCACATCACCAGAAAGGCCACCCCCATGTGGGCCACGCGTACGCCGTAGCGGGTGGCCGTGATCGCATGACCCATCTCGTGCAGCGTCTTGGCAAAGATCAGCGCCGCCAGATAGCCCACCAGGCCGGCCGGCGAGATGAAGTCCTCGAAGGTGTGCAAAAAGACGTCCCACTGACGCGCCACCATCACCAGTCCGAGCAGGGTGAGCAGCAGCGACAGCACCATGAACCAGCGCGTGTAGACAAAGTCGACCAGGGGCACCAGGCGCGAGAGCAGGCGCTGGGGATGGACCAGGGGCACGCGGAAGAACAGGTAGTTGTGCAACAGCCATTTCCAGGCCGACAGGCGCTGGCCCTCGGCCATCTGGTTCAGGAAGGCCACGCCCTGCGGCTCGGCCGTGCGCACCAGCTGATGCTGCTGGAAAAAGCCCATCACGCGCAGCACATCCTCGGTCTCGGCGGACAGCGGGGTCTCTTCCTCGATGGCGCGGGCAATGCGCGCGGGGTCCTGCATCGGCCATCGCGACAGCACTTCGAACTCGAGCCAGCCGATCTGGAAGAAACGATTGGTGACCGGATCCTGGACTGTCCAGGACGGCGAACCGTCCTTGTTGCCCGCGCCCGGAAAAAGACGCAATTCCTCGCGCAGCGCCATCATGGCCGGCATCGCCTACAGACCAGTGAGCTCGCGCAGCGATGCGAGCGGCCGGCGGAAAAGGTAATAGCCCAGGGGGGCCTGCTCCGAATAGATCTTGGCCGTGCCCTTCAGGCCGACGCGGGCCAGGGCGCGCTCCTGGTCATCGCGCAGCACCAGCTTGCCGCGCAACCGATAGGCACTGATGCCATCGGGCGACTGGACCGCCTGGTAGCTGGTCTGGGTCAGCACCGCCTCCAGCGGCTTGAGCGGCGCCACCTGCAGGTACAGTTTGATGGCTGCACCGGGTTCGATGTTCAGCGCATCGGAGACAGGCAGCCAGATCAGCACGCCGGCATCCTTGGGGTCGGCCAGCAAGGCGATGCGCTCACCGGTGACCACCGGCTTGCCCTGCCAGTCATTGATGTCGCCAAACACGATCACACCATGACCGGGGGAACGGACCTCGACACGGCGGAGCAACTCCTCGACCGACACCACCTCGGCCTGCTTTTCGGCAACCTTGCCCGCCAGGGCGGCCAGTTCTGCCCGGCTCTGCTCGTTGCTGAAGGCCTTCTGCTCGGCGGCCAGGGCATCGGCACGGGCCACCTGCAACTGCTTGAGCGCGACCTCGCGACGATTGCGCAGCGTGGTGTCATCGAGCGTGAAGAGCAGGTCGTTCTGGCGCACCTCCTGATTGGGCTGCACAGCAAACTGCTTGATCACGCCGTCGATCGGTGCGGCAATGGCCAGGGCATCGAGCGCCACGACCTCGGCCGGCGCCAGCGCCGACAGACGCACCGGGATGAACATGGCGGCTGCAAGCACCAGCACGGCCAGCCAGCCCAGGTAGCGCCGCAGTCGTCGTACCGCCGCCTTGCGTCGGGGCGCCAGCGCGGCCCAGGCAAAGGCATAGGCCGACATCGCCCGCAGGGTGATGTCCTGGGCCAGGTCGGGCGGCGCCTCTTCCAGTGCAAAGGCCGCTACCCCGAGTTGCCGCCCCTCGACATCGCGCACCGGCAAGGCATAGATCAGCGCGGGCATCCACTCGGTCCAGCCCTCGCGCATGTCCTCGGGCATGTCCTGGACATTGAAAAAATCCGGATCGTCCTTGAGCTTGTCGCCGAGCAGGCGCCCCAGCTTGCGCAGCCAAAGGGTCAGTGGCGACTCATCGGCCAGCTGCGCCAGTCCCGACACGGCCCGCAGGCGCGCCTGGCCCCCATCGAGCTGCCAGATGAAGCCCTGACGGTACGGAAACAGCTGATAGGTCTCGTTGGCCATCGTGAACCAGAGTTCACGAAGCGTCTTGGCCGCGCGGGTGCGCTCCTGCAGATGGGCGTAGACCGACAGGTAGTGGGCCAGCCGGCTGGAATCGTGTGCTGCGTTCACTGCGCCTGCGCAAACCGGGCCGAACCACTCATGCCGGCAAGCAGTTCGGCAAAGGTGCCGCCGATCTGGCCTTCGATCTCGATCGACTGGCTGACCGCATCGACGCGACCATTGATGGCGATCACGGTCGCCGGGTAGGTCTTGCCCGTCTCATCGATGGCGATCTCGAAGCGCGTGCCGGTCTTGAGCCAGGCCAGCCACTTGGAAGGCGCATTCAGTCGTGCCTTGAGCGGACCGCTGCTGACGATATCGACGATCGGCTGACCGACGTTGACGCTCTGGAACTCGCGCGCATGCAACTTGACGATGCGTCCTGCAAAGGGCGCGGGGATCGTGCACAGACGGGTCTGGGTGCGGGCATATTCGATCTGTGCGCGTGCCTTCTCGAGGGCAGAGGTGGCAATGGAGACCTCGGTCTCACCGGCTGCGCGCAGCTGGAAGAGACGCTGCTTGGCATCAAGGTTTTCCTTGGCCGAATTGAACTCGGCCTCGGAGATGCGCAGCTTGGCCTCGTTCTCGGAACAATCCATGCGCACGATCGGCTGGCCGGAGCGAAAGCTCGAGCCAATCGAGCCCGACAGACTGTTGATGCGGCCGACCAGCTGCGACACCAGGGTGGTCTCCTGCTGCGGCACCAGCAGCACGCGTGGAAGGGCTGATGTTGCAGGCGCAGCGGCATCGCCCTCTGCGGCAGCCGCCGGCTTGGGCGCAGCCTTGGCAGCGTCCTTGCCAGCATCCTTGGAGGAAGCCTTGGCCGCATCCTTGCCCGCTTCCCTGGGGGTCGCCTTGGCAGCATCCTTGGGGGCATCCTTGGCAGCCGGATTCGGTGCGGCCGGCGTCGCGGCCGTCTGCGCCTGGACCGGTGATGCAAGGCTAAGCGACAGCACGAGCGCCGCGCCCAGCGTGCACAGCGTGAAGATTGGAAGGGACCTGCGCCCGAAGGATAATTGCAACATCGTATTCATGCCTGAGTGTGGGCCCGCCATCGGCGGGCAGGGTCATCGAAGCAGCGTGACGGGCTGCAGCGCCGCTTCCTCAATTGCTCCGGGTCGCGGGCGCTTCCGACAATCGCGTATCGCCAAAGCCCATGATTTCGGAGACTGCCGAACCATAAGCGCCCAAGGCTGACTGCGACATGGCCGCCAGCGAACGCGCCGGTGAATCGCCCGACAAATCGCCGATATACCGTCCCTTGCCCGCCACCTGCCCATTGGGCTTGCGGATCATCATGTCCCAGGTGGCACGGGTGGCACCGCTCTTCACATTCTCGAGCGCGATCCTGACATCGACCGCACCGACATTGCGTGCCGCTGGCACGACATCGATCTTCAGGCGGCCCAGCGCCTCGGTCATGGCCTCGACCACGGCGCGGGTCTGCGCACTGTCGGGCAGGCCGGAAATATTGAGCGCCACACGCGGCACCGGCGGAATACCTGCCACCGGACGGCCAAAGGTGATGTTGTGCCAGTCGTTCATCGAGGCCTTGATCACCTGCGCCAGCTGCGACACGCTGGCGCTGGACTGGACCGGCGCGATGTCATAGCCCACCGAATTGAACAGCCGGCCCCAGGCCGTCTGGGCATTCGAATAGGCGATGTGACGCTGGTAGGCCGACAACAGTGCACGCGCCTCGGTACGGATCACCTCGAGTTCGGAATCCACCCGCGAGGTGGCCGAGGCCCGCGCGTAGTTGGCCAGCCGCTGGTCGACATTGGCGCTATCGATGGTGGTGCCCAATTCATCCTTTGCCAGCCCGTAACGCAGCGTGGCCACGCGCACCTGGGTGAGCACCGCCATGGCCTGGGCCATGCGCCGGGTGTCGTCGAGCTGGGCCTGTGCCTCATTGCTCTTGCGCAAGGCGGGCAGGGAGGCCAGCCTGAACAGATTGGCCGACACACGGAAACCGGAATCGACCCAGTTGTTGTTCAGCAGCAGGCCGTTGGAGTCGCGCTGCAGGTTCACGTTGATCTCGAAGCCCGGCAGGATCGACACCATGGCACGACGCGCATCGTTGGCGCTGATGCGCTTGCGGTAGTCCTCTTCGCGCAACTCGGGACGCTGGCGCAGCGCGCGGTCCTCGAGCTCGGCAATGTTGGTGGGCACTGGTGGCAGTGGCTCCTCGGCCACATCGCTGAGCGTGAAGGGGGTACCCGGGGCCAGGTTCATCAGCGAGCCCAGTTCGGCCTTGGCCAGCTCGAGGTCCTGACGACGGATCTGCAGCAGCGTGGTCGAGTCGAGCAGCGCCCGCTGGTAGGCGAGGGCCTGCGCCTGCGGCATCAGACCTTGCTGCTCGATCTGGCGCGCCCGTGCCAGTGCCAGCGTCGAGCGCTGCATCAGGCTGTCCATCTGGCCGAGCAGGCGCTGGGCGCCCAGGGCCCGCCAGTAGGCGTTGCGCGTGTCCTGCAGCAAATTCTGCATGACCTTGCGCTTGCGCTCCTCGGTGATCAGCACCTGATCGGCCGCCATGCGGGCGCGGTAGTACGAGACCCCGAAATCGAGCACGTTCCAGGCAAATTCGACATTGGCCAGGCGACGGCTGCTCTCCACCGTCTGCGAAGGGCCGGTCGGCGCAGCGCCGGGCGCATATTGCGGATTGCCGGGCAGCAGGGCAGAGTAGCCACCCTGCTCATTGCTGCGCGTGGTGTAGCCGGCATTGGCCAGCAGGCGCGGGAACATCTCCCAGCTGCCGACATCGAGTTGCCCCTGCGCCACCGCGGTTTCCATCAACCGGACGCGATAGTCCAGGTTGTACTTGAGGACCCGCGCCGCCACATCCGAAAAGCTCATGGGGCCGGCCAAGGGCTCCTGGCCGGCAAACATGCGCGCCATATCTTCACCGGCCCGACGCTCGATGTCGCGCTCGAGCAAGGGGACAGGCGTCACCGTGCAGGCGCTCAAAGCCAAGGCAGCAAGAACCAGCCCGGCGAGCATGCGTGTCGGGCGCGTAGCGCCCCTGTCGAATTGCTTCAATTCGAGTAACTTGTAAGAGTTTTCGGAAAAATCTTTTAAAAACATAGGCTTATTTACATAAGCTTATGCACTCTCTCATAAAAAGGACGGATTTTCAAGTCTTGCGCCTGAAACCAGTGGGCGGCATTGACCCGGGCGCAACGGAATGGGACCGGCGCCCCCTGTTTCGAGGCCTTGGAGCGGCTCGGAAAAGGGCCGGCGCAGCGCCGGTTCAGCAGATTTTCTGGGCGGGCGGCGGGGGTGCCACCCGTGCGGGCGGCTTGAAGCGCTTGGCCGCGTGCTTGAGGGACTCGGAGAAATTTCGCTTGCTGCCCGGCGAGAGCTCGGACAAGGCAGGCCGTGGGCTGACTACCGCACGCGGCTTCAGGCGCTGCGCGTCCCTGGCACTGGCGGCCTTGGCGGCAAGCGGCGGCTCGATGCAGTCGTCGTCGCGCTTGAGGGGCTTGTCGGGCGCGACCGCAGAGGCAGGCGATGCCGCCACGGGGTCGGCGCGCAGCGTGCCCTGTGCATCGGACAGTCGCAATTCGGCCAGCCGCGATCCGGCGCCAGCAAAGGGGTCGAACGCGGCGGGGGCCATCGGCAGCGGGCTGGGCACGCCGGGTTCAAGCCCGGGGAGCCGGGCCAGCGGCAGGTCCGGGCCGGGCCGCGTCGGCGGCATGGGGGATGGCCCGGGATAGGTCGAGGCCAGGGGCTGGATGTTGATCGCAATGGCGCCCTCGGTGCGGCCGCCCTGGCCGTCGTCCACCCAAAAGCGCATGCGGCCGGCGGGAATCAGGCCATCGGGTCCGGGCGCCCCCTGCAGCGCGGCGGCGGGCACGAATTGCAACTGCTGCAGCTGGCTCGCGGGCAGCACATCGCCGACCTTGAGCGGCTCGCCATCGGCCAACAGGAAGCGCCCATTGGCCGCTTCCGGCAAGGCGGTGACGATGACCTGCAGGCCCTGCGGCGGCCGGTCGGGATCGGTCGGCAGGGGAATGTCGCGTACCTGGCTCTGGGCCGTGCCGGCGAGGGCACCTGCCATGATGGTCCGGGTTTCGACGGGGGCCGATGGCGCGTCGTTGACCCCGATGATGCGAATGTCCAGCGTGGTGCTGGCCAGCGCGCCCCAGGTATCGCGGATCGTGTAGGTGAAGGTGTCGTGCAGGAGCGCGCCAGGTGCCAACGCGATCACCGCCGCATCCCGGGTGTCGACCTGATAGGTGTAGGCCCCATCGGCCTGCAGCACCAACGCGCCATGCTGGCCCTGGATGGTGCGGCCCACCTGCTCGACCGCGACGGTGCCGGCCGAGGCAGCGCCTGCCGTGGTGGCACAGACCTGGATCAGGTCACAGGCGTCGGGGTCATTGTCGGCGCGGTCGCCGGCACTGCCGCCCAAGCCCGAGGCGCCACGCAGCACATTGCCATGGGTCGGCAGGCTGGCACTGGCCAGGATGCTGTTGACGTCGGGCAGGGCCTGCGGCGCCTGGTTCAGGCCCTGGATGTGGATGGTCAGGGTGGTGGTGGAACTGCGGCCAAAGTCATCGACGATCGTGTAGGAAAAAATATCGGAGACCTGGTCATCGGGGCCCAGGCACTGGGCGCGCTCGTCGGGCAGGTAGCAATAGCGACCGGTTTCGTCCATGACCAGGGTGCCATAGCTGCCCGACACCGTCCCCTGCAAGGAGCCATTGACGATGCTGTTGAGCGGCCCGCCGGAGATGCCCGCGACCACGCCTTGCAGATGCACATGATCGTCTTCGGGCGGCAGTACATCAGCCTGTTCACCGGCCTTGCCGCCGCGGACCACGTCGCCGTCCACCCGCACGCGGCCCGGACCGCTGATACGTGCCGGTTCGTCGATGGCGCGCAGGTCCGGCCGGGCCTGCGGTCCGGTCGGGCTCAGGGCCAGCACCCAGACCGTGACGGTGGACACCGCACCAGCACCCTGGGCGTCGCTGATGGCATAGGTGAAGGTGTCCGACACTGCCTGGCCGGGCTGCAGGCTGGCCGCCCGGGCATCGGTCTGGTACACATAGGCGCCATCACGCTGCATCGTCAGGCTGCCATAGTCGCCAAGCAGCGTCTGGCCCACATGGGCGGGCAACAGGCCCGGGGCGTTGCGGCCCAATTGACCGCTTCCGACCGCCTCGACCTTGAGCGGGCCGCCCTCCGGATCGACGTCGGTACGATCCCCCGACGGCCCGCCGACAATCGCCTGGCCGTCCGAAATGCGCTCGCCCGCCACCACATGCCGAGCATCACTGAGCGCCTGTGGCGGCTGGTTGTTTCCGGAGGGGCCACACAGGGTCACGTAAAGGTAGGCGGTGTCGGTCGCACCGTTCGTGTCCATCACGGTGTAGGCAAAGATCTCGTAGAGATTGGTCCACACCGGAACGTCAAAGCCGGCCGGGCCGGGCGTATAGGTGTACGAGCCGTCCGAGGCCAGTGTCAGGCTGCCGTATTGGCCTGCCACGGTGGCTCCGCTGCCAGTGATGGGGGGATCGAGATACCCCGAGGCCACGCCCACGATACGCAGGGCGTCCTGGTCCGGGTCGCTGTCGGCCCCATCCCCGGGGGAGGCCCCCGTGATCAGGTTGCCGGTGATCGGGCCGGTGTTGGCAAAGAAGGCGCGTGAATCGTCGATGGCATCCGGGGCATGATTGACCGGGGTGATGTCGAGCGCAACCTTGGCCAGCGCGGCCTGCTCCTGGGGATCGGTCACCTGGATGGCGAGCTTGGATACCCCGGAAATGCCCGGGGCTGCGGTGAACAGCAGGCTGGGCAAGGCCTGGTTGATGTCGGACAGCCTGCCGCTCAACTGCAGCGTCGATCCGCCATTGCCACTGATGTCGAGCCCTGCCCCGACGTCCAGATGCAGGGTGCCGGCAGGCACCTCGAGTTGCACCCGATACACGCCATCGCTGGCATCGGCATCGGTGATCGACAGGGAGGGTGCATGGCCGGCGCTCTGGCTGGCACCGGGCGCCAGATCGAAGCGGATGCTGGCAGCCTCGGGCAGGCTGACCTGGTCGGGGTGGACGATGCCGGGAGGCAGGGACACGGCACCGGCGCCGTCGAACAGCAAGCGATGCTCGAGCGCCCGCAAGGTGCTGGCCCGCTTCAGGCCAAACCGCGGGCGCACCCGGGCCGCCGTCGCTGGCACAAGGCTGGAAGGTCCGAAAGCCGGATCGACCCCTGTTGTTGGCACCATGCCCCCTTCAGTGATTGCAAGGCGGAACGCATCGGAGAGACCGCCCGCACGGGCCGTCGCCGAGACCCTCATTTTACGCCGGCCGGGCCGGGTTGGGGCATGTCTCGGCCGTCCGCAAGGTCTCCTGGCGGGCCATCGGCCAAAAGACCGAGGGCCGGCATGATCTCGCGCGCGCCACTGAAGCGTTGCCAGCCCATCAGCAGGTTCTCGAAGCGGGCCCCCAGGAGCCGCGTCATGACCGTCTGGGCGCTCTCGGGGGCACAGCCGAACAGAAAGATCCAGATGCCATCGTCGCTCTCGACATGGACGGCATCGCGCAAGGCCCGCTTGATGGCTGACATCGCCGCCCGGCTCGCCAGGGCGGTCTGGGGATTCATGATCACCAGGGTGCAGGGCAGATCCATCTCGGAGGCGGCTGCGAGCAGGGACTCGACCGCCCGCTTGAAATCGGCCACCCCCATCGGGCCGGGCCGCAATTCGACACGCGACTCGGCCAGGGCACGCCGCACATCGGTCTCGACGCTGCGCGTCATCAGTGAGCCGTCCAGGGACTCGGCCATCAGACGCGCCGCGGTGCCGCTCAGGCTCTGCGGAATGATGACGCTGACACCCAGCCGGAACAAGGCCACCATCTGGCCCGTACGCAGGCGGGCGCCACATTCGCGCACCACGATCCGGATCTGGGGCCGGGCAAAGGCGCGGATGGCGGCAACCGCCTGGCACAACTCCTTGAGTTCGGCCTGGCGGTCGAAATGCAGGACCACGGTCGCGGCCAGGGATTGGCGCAGCATCTCGAGCGCATCGAGGGTCGAGGCCGCCACCTTCCAGTGGCTGGCCTGCGAGCCGAAATCCTGGCTGGCCCGGCGCGTGACGACGTGGTCCTCGCGGCCCTGATCGATGCTCAGTCGGCTCCCCGACGTGGTGGCGCGCGCATGCACCAGGCCATCGCTGGCCGTGGTCAGTGCAAAGGAACCACGCGCCGCCTGCCCCCTGGGCCCGAACCAGTGGCGAACCGCCAGCAAGGCGTCGTCCTCGGCCTGACGCACCACCGCAAAGCCAGCAAAGCGTTCGCTGCAGGCTTTCAGGTGGGCAACACCCTTGCTGCCCAGGCCGCTGAGCGAGAACGCGAGCAGGACGACATGATGTTCCGGCTCGGCCCATTGATCGATCATCTCGACCGACTTGCGCAGCAGCGCGGGCTCGGTGACCGGCAGGAGCTCGTCGGCCAGGTCGATGACGAGCAGCGAGCGGGCCGGCAGCTTGAAGTAACGCAGTTCGGCCAGCAGGCGCTTGAGGGCGTCCAGACCAGGGCCCTCTGCGTCGGACTTCTGCCGCACCAGATGCAGCCGCCCCTGCCGGGCATAGCCCGACAGGTCGCAGCCCGCCAGGCGCACCCGCTTGAGATAACCGGTGACATCGACCGAGGTGGCCACCACCACCCGATGGCCATCGATCAGTGAGGACTCGATGCTGCGGGCCAGGATCGGCACCCGCAGCGCGGTCAGGTCGCAGGTCAGCCCATACAGGCCGCCATCGGCCAGACTCTCGATCGGGGCTGGCAGGCCCTGGATTCCCAGTCGGGCCATCGCTTCAATGACCCGCCAGCGGAATGCGCACCGAGCGGGTGACGCCGGAGGGGCCCGGAAAATCCTCGAGCAGGGCCCGTACCAGATAAGGCAAGGCCGCCATCGCATCGCGACCCCCGTCGATGGTCACGGCCCGGCCCTCGTAGCGCCGCACCGGGCCGGCAGGCGTGTCTTCGGTGAACACCAGGCTCAGGGTCCGCTCGGTCAAGACCACCTCGCGCACCGGGGGCACCCCGAGCGGCACGCCACCGCCCAAGACCACGCCGCCGGAGCGGAACACGCCCCCCATCCAGATCGTGCCATGCAGGCCGTCATCGGCCAGACGCCGGGTCTCGCGTCCGGTGTAATCAAAGGCCAGTACCTGAGGGGCCTGCTGCTGCTCCTGAAAGCCCTTGGCCTGAAGCGCCTGGCGAAGCACCTGCCGCCAGGCTTCGCGCTCCAGGGTGCGCTCGGCCGGCGCTGGCTCAGCAAAGCGGAATGCCAGCGGCGAGGAAGTATGATTCGCCCATTGATGAAAGACCGTGGTTTCAGCGCGAAATACGCTGGCGCAGCCGGCAGCTACGAGTGACAGCGCCAGCAGTGCAACCAGGCGCAGCCAGGAGGCTGCCCATGATCCGGTTTTCAGCAGGAATGGAACAGAGCGCATGACCACCAACGCAAGCCCGATGCAGCAAGTTGTAAGACGCAGCGAGTATACGCCGCCGACCTTCGAGATTCCGAGCACCTTCCTGTCCTTCGAATTGAGGCCGCAGGCCACGCGGGTACATGCCCGCCTGGAGATCGTGCGCAGCGGCGCCGACAGTCATGCCCCGATCGAGTTGCTGGGCGAGCACCTGGAACTGGTGTCGGTACGCCTGGATGGCCGGCCCTTGCGCCAGGACGAGTACGAGTGCACCGCCGGACGCCTGCGCCTGCTGGCCTTTCCCGAGCGCGGAACCCTCGAGACCGAGAGCCTGACCGATCCGGCCGCCAACCTGGCCTTCACCGGCCTGTACCTGTCCAACGGCAATTTCTTCACCCAGTGCGAGGCCGAGGGCTTTCGCCGCATCACCTGGTTCGCCGACCGGCCCGACGTGATGAGCCGCTACGAAGTCCTGCTCGAGGCACCGCGCGAGAGCTGTCCCGTGCTGCTCTCCAACGGCAACCTGGTCGGGGAAGGCGATTGTGCCGGGCGCCCTGGCTGGCACTGGGCGCGCTGGCAGGACCCCTTCCCCAAGCCCAGCTACCTGTTTGCCCTGGTGGCAGGCCGCTTCGTGGCCCATGAGCAAAGCATCGTGCGCGCCTCGGGCCGGCCTGCCCTGTTGCAGGTCTGGGTCGAGCCCGGCAACGAGGACAAGACCGGCCATGCCATGGACTCGCTGGTGCACGCCATCCGCTGGGATGAAGAGCGCTTCGGACTCGAGTTGGACCTGGACCGTTTCATGATCGTGGCCAGTGCCGACTTCAACATGGGTGCCATGGAAAACAAGGGCCTGAACATCTTCAACACGAAGTACGTCTTTGCCAATCCGCGCATCGCCACCGATGTCGACTTCGAGGGGGTCGAGGCGGTGGTCGGCCATGAGTACTTCCACAACTGGACCGGCAACCGGGTCACCTGCCGTGACTGGTTCCAGTTGACGCTCAAGGAGGGCCTGACGGTGTTCCGTGACCAGGAATTCACGGCCGACCGTCTGGCCGGGCAGGCGGCCGATGCGGCCCTCGCCCGCAGCGCCCGGGCCGTCAAGCGCATCGACGACGTGCGGGTGCTGCGGGCCAGCCAGTTCGCCGAGGACGCCGGCCCGATGGCCCATCCGATTCGTCCGGACAGCTATGCCGAGATCAACAATTTCTACACCGTCACGGTGTACGAAAAGGGGGCCGAGGTCATTCGCATGCTGCTCACCCTGCTGGGCCGCGACGGCTTTCGCAAGGGCATGGACCTGTACTTCGAACGCCACGACGGGCAGGCCGTCACCTGTGACGATTTCGTGGCAGCGATGGCCGATGCCAATGGCCGCGACCTGGACCTGTTCAAGCGCTGGTACTCGCAGGCCGGCACGCCCGTGCTGAACGCGGGCTGGCACTACCAGCCGAACGACGGACAGGAAGGCGGCACGATGTACCTGAACCTGAGCCAGAGCCTGCCAGCGGACAAGGGGCCAGGCCTGCCCCTGGTCATTCCGGTCGCACTGGGCGCGCTCGATGCGCAGGGTCGCGACCTGCTGCCCGCCGACACCGTGATCGCAATGAGCGCCCAGCAGGAACAGCACCGCTTCAGCGTGGCGCGTGAACCGAGGGCCCTGTCCCTGCTGCGCAATTTCTCGGCACCGGTGCTGCTCGAGCAGCAGATCGACGATGACGGCCTGGCCTTTCTCGCCCTTCATGACAGCGATCCCTTCAATCGCTGGGATGCGGTCCAGCAACTGGCGGTGCGAGCGGTGCGCGCCCTGTACCGTGCCGATCCTGGTGCACAGGCCAGCACCGATGCCCTGGCCGGTTGCCTGAGCCATGCGCTGGCCGAGACTGGCCTGGACAAGGCTTATCTGGCCTGCCTGCTGACCCTGCCCGGCGAGGGTTTCATTGCCGAACAACTGAGCGATCTGGACCCGCAAGCCCTGCGCGAGGCGCGCAACCGGCTGTTCCGGCAGATGGCTGGCCGGCTCTTCGACCCCCTGCTGGCCTGTCACCTGGCGCAACAACCGGCGCGCCCCTACGACAGTCATCCCCTGCAGGTCGGCACGCGGGCGCTGAAGAACGCCACCCTGGCCTACCTGGCCCAGGCCGGCGAGCGGCAAGCCGAGGTCGAGGCCCTGATCAGCCGGCAGTTCTTCGACGCCGACAACATGACCGAGCAGTGGGGGGCGGTCGGCGCCGCCATCAATACCGCCTTGCCGGTACGCCAGCGCCTGCTCGATGAGGTCGAGCAGCGCTTTGGCCAGGAAGCCTTGGTGATGGACAAGTGGTTCAGCGCGCAGGCCAGTGCCCATGTGCCCGGCCCGGCCGATGCCAGCGTGCTCGACACTGTTCAACGCCTGATGCAACGCAGCGACTTCGCGATCAAGAATCCCAACCGCGCCCGAGCACTGATCCACAGCTTCTGCCAGGCCAATCCGGCACAATTTCACCGTGACGACGGCGCCGGCTATCAGTTCTGGGAACGCTGTGTGCTGGAAATCGACGCCAGCAATCCGCAGGTGGCCGCGCGGCTGGCGCGCAGCCTGGATCGCTGGACCAAGTTCAAGCCCGCCCTGCGCAGCCTGATGCGCCAGAGCCTGCAACGGCTGGCTGCCCACGAAGGCCTGTCCGGTGACGTGCGCGAAGTGGTCAACAAGGCGCTGGCCGCCTGAGCGCATCCGACCAAGGTCCGAATCAATCCACAAGCATCAACATTTGTCTCAAGGAGTCCCGAAGGTGGTCGGTCACAAAATCAGCCTCACCCAGTACCTGGTCGAAAAGGATCGCGAGGCCGGGTCCGTTCCCTCCGAGCTGCGCCTGCTGCTCGAGGTGATCGCACGCGCCTGCAAGCGCATCAGCTATGCCGTCGGCAAGGGCGCCCTGGCCGGCGTGCTGGGCGAGGCCGGCACCGAGAATGTCCAGGGCGAGAGCCAGAAAAAGCTCGATGTCATCGCCAATGAAACCCTGCTCGAGGCCAATCTGTGGGGCGGCAACCTGGCGGCGATGGCCTCCGAGGAAATGGACGACCCGTTCCCGATTCCGCATCGCTACCCCAAGGGGGGCTTCCTGCTGCTGTTCGATCCGCTCGACGGCTCCTCGAACATCGATGTCAATGTGAGCATCGGGACGATCTTCTCGGTGCTGCGTTGCCCCGACAATGCCAGCGGCGTCGGTCATGAGGCATTCCTGCAGCCCGGCAGCGCCCAGGTGGCGGCCGGCTATGCGGTGTATGGCCCCTCGACCCTGCTGGTGCTCACCGTGGGTGCCGGCGTGGCCTGCTTCACCCTCGATCGCGAGACTGGCAGTTGGTGGCTGACCGAGGACGGCATGAAGATTCCCGAGGACACCAAGGAATATGCGATCAATGCCTCCAATGCACGGCACTGGGAGACGCCGGTCCAGCAGTATGTGAGCGAGTTGCAGGCGGGCAAGACCGGCCCGCGCGGCAAGGACTTCAACATGCGCTGGGTCGCCTCGATGGTGGCGGACGTGCATCGCATCATGACGCGCGGGGGCATCTTCATGTACCCGCGCGACCATCGCGAGCCGGACAAGCCCGGCAAGCTGCGGCTGATGTATGAAGCCAACCCGATGAGCTTCCTGGTCGAGCAGGCTGGCGGCGCTGCCACCAACGGCCTGGGACGCATCATGGACGTGCAGCCGTCCAAGCTGCACGAACGGGTGGCCGTGTTTCTGGGTTCTCGCAACGAGGTCGAACGCGTCACCGCGATGCACAAGGCCTGAGCGCGGCCCGCGCCTTGGCCTGAGTCCCGCTGAGGGTGGGAGACAGGGGCGGTGGAGCGGGTGAAGGGAATCGAACCCTCGTATCAAGCTTGGGAAGCTGGCGTTCTACCATTGAACTACACCCGCGCAGCGACCGGATCAGGGCATCCGGCCGTCGACGCATGGAATTATAAGATGAATCGTCCTGATCACATCCGCAGCTTTGCCAGCCGGCTGGGACGCTTCTCGCCGGCCCAGCGGCAGGCCCGGGAAGCCCTGATGCCGGTGCATGGGGTCGCTTTCCAGCCGGTCGCCACCGACCTGCATGCCCTGTTTGCACGAGCGCAAGCCCCACTGGTGCTGGAGATCGGCTCGGGCATGGGCGAGGCGACCGCCCAGATCGCCGCCAGCCTGCCACAGACCAATTTCCTGGCCTGCGAAGTCTATCCGGCCGGTGTGGGCGCCCTGCTCAAGCGCATCGATGAAGCCGGTCTGGACAACCTGAAGGTCATCCAGCACGATGCCTTCGAGGTGGTTCGCGACATGATCGCGCCCGATCACCTGGACGGGGTCCATATCTTTTTTCCGGATCCCTGGCACAAGGCCCGCCATCACAAGCGGCGCCTGGTGCAGCCGCCCTTCGTGGCCATGCTGGCCAGCCGCATCCGGCCCGGAGGCTACCTGCATCTGGCCACCGACTGGGTGCCCTATGCCGAGCAGATGCTCGAGGTGGTCGGCGCAGAGCCGCTGCTGCGCAACCGATTCGATCGCTGGGCCGACAAACCCGCCTACCGGCGCCTGTCAAAGTTCGAGAACCGAGGCGTCAAGCTGGGCCACGAGGTGCGCGACCTAATCTTCGAGCGTCGCTGAAACAGCCGCTCACACCGTCCAGTTGACCCAGCCGGTGTAGGCAGTCAGCAGCACGAGGCCGCCAAAGACGATGCGGTACCAGGCAAAAGGCACCAGATCGCGGCTGGCCACATAACGAATGAGCCAATGCACGCAGGCCAGTGCGCTGACAAACGACACCACCAGGCCGACCGCAAACAAGGGCCAGTCATCGAGCGACAGCAGGCTCCGGCTCTTCCAGGTCTCGTAGACCCCCGCACCGATCAGGGTCGGCATGGCCAGGAAAAACGAGAACTCGGTGGCCGCCTTGCGTGACAGGCCGAACCACATGCCGCCGATGATGGTTGCACCCGAGCGGCTGGTCCCCGGAATCAGCGCGGTGGCCTGGGCCAGGCCCAGCTTGAGGGCATCGAGCGCGGTCATGTCCTCCATCTGCTGGATGCGCGCCGGGCGCGCTGCGGCCGGACGGCGCTCGACCCACAGGATGATCAGGCCGCCGACGATGAAGGCGATCGCCACCGGTACCGGCTTGAACAGCAGCGCCTTGATGGTCTTGCCGAAAGCCACGCCCAGCAGGGCCGCCGGCAGGAAGGCAATCAGCACATTGAGTGAAAACCGGCGCGCCACCGGATCACTGCCCAGCCCGGCCAGCAGCTTGAGGATCTTGACGCGGAAATACCAGATCACCGACAGCATGGCGCCGGTCTGGATGACGATCTGGAAGACCTTGGACTTTTCATCGGCCCAGCCCAGCAGGCTTCCAGCCAGGATCAGGTGTCCGGTGCTCGAGATCGGCAGGAACTCGGTCAGCCCTTCCACCACCCCAAGGATGAGGGCCTTGACCAGCAGGGGCAGAGCGGCTAGAAATTCGAGCATGGCGGTGGCATCAGGGCTGGCCGAAATACCGGCCGACCGCGCGATTGTCCCACGCCGGCCATGACCACGGCCAGGCCCTCCCCCTCCAGGATGAGAGCCGACGAGGCAAGGAGCGCCATACTGTCGACTGAATCCCATTCCAGGCCTTCCCTACCGATGATCAGCCGTCGTGCCCTCGTCCTCGACGACCACCCGATGCTTGCAGAGTCAGTGGCCGCCGTGATCCGCTCGCGCGACCCGATGGCGGTCGTGGAGGTGGCGCACACCCTCAAGAGCGCCCTGGCCATGCGCGACCGGCCGCGCGGCTTTGACCTCATCATCCTGGACCTGTCCCTGCCCGACGCCAAAGGCATCGCGACCTTCGAAGCGCTCCAGCATGCCTGGCCGCTCACCCCCAAGATCGTTTTCACCGGCATCGATCACCCCGTGCTGCGCCAGCAGTGCCTGGCACTGGGTGCCAAGGCCTTCGTGCTCAAGACCGATGACGTCAAGTCCCTTTATCACGCCCTCGACGTACACTGGCCTTCGCCAAGCGCCCTGCACCCCTTCGAAGCCACACCGAGAATTGCCTCCGACCTGACCAGCAAGCAGCTGGCCATATGGCAAGATCTGGCAGCCGGCTACTCCAACCAGGAAATTGCGGAACGACATGGCGTTGCCATCAACACCGTCAAGTCCCATGTGCGCGAGATTCTCGAGCGCATCCACGCGCGCAACCGGACCGAAGCGGCTCGCCTTTACTTCGAGCAGCAGCGTGCCGGCCTGGTCGGCTGAGCGCCAGCCCCACACGAAAGCCCGCCAGCACGCACTCCGCGGCCCGCTTCAGCGATGGGGGCTGTACCTGCTGGCGGCGCTGGCGCTGGTCCTGCTCCTGCCCTGTTCAGCGAGCGCGCTATCGCGATCCCCTTCGCCCTCACCGCCCGCGCTGCGACTGGACAACCCGTCCTTCGGAACCATTGCCCTGTGGCCCTATCTTCGCGTCTACACAGCAGACCTGGCGGGAGAGCTGACACCGGCCCAGGCATCGGACCGATTCCTGGCCGGTGAGGGCACCCCGGTGCAGCATGATGACGATGATTTCGGTCGCATCCGGCATCCGGTATGGACGGAATTCAGCCTGGCCAATGTCTCGGGCTCGCGCATCGAATTCGTGTTGATCACGCGCCAGACCACCATCGAGGTCCTGCAGCTTTACCAGTGGAAGGAGGAAGGCTGGCAGCGCGTACCGGGCCGGCATGAAACCGCGACGGGCGCCTTCGAACGGGACCGAAGCCCCAGCTTCCTTATCGAGATGGGGCCCGGCGTCACCCGGCGCTACCTGCTGCGTACCGAAACCGCTGGACCGATCAAGTTCCTGTTCAAGGTCCAGACCCTGGCCAATTATCTGGCCGAAGACCGCGCCGAGCATTTCTTTGTCGTGCTCACCTACTCGCTGCCGCTGGCCCTGCTGCTGGTCATCGGCCTGATGCGGCGTATCGAAGGGGTAGGCAGCGATCCTCTCTTCGTCGCCATGGTGATCACCGACCTGGTGGCCTCGGCCTGGCTGATCGGGCTGGCCCCGCAACTGTTCCCCACCATCGACCCCTGGGCCTACCGGGTGATGGGGCAGATGTCCTATGGCCTGCTTGCATTTTTCCTGTGCTGGCACGAGCGCCGCTTCCTGGCGCTGGACCGTCATGTGCCGCTGGGCGCCTCGCTGCTGCGGGTGCAGGGGTGGCTGGCGGTCATCACGGTACCGGTGCTGCTGCTCATCGACCGGCGCCTGGGCGCCGAGGGCACGCTGGCGGTGTCGG
Source organism: Burkholderiales bacterium (assembly GCA_029977705.1). Lineage (GTDB taxonomy): Bacteria > Pseudomonadota > Gammaproteobacteria > Burkholderiales > Burkholderiaceae_E > JAPOKJ01. The sequence goes on from JAPOKJ010000020.1 coordinate 43,256, forward strand.
TGCTGACCGTGCTTCTGTGCATGGGCGTGGCCCTGGTCGCCCTGCGACGGCGGGTCAGGTACTCGCTGACTTATGTGCTCGCCCTGGCGCTTTACCTGGCCTCGGGCCTGGCCTACGTCATGTACCAATTGCGCCTGATGCCGATGCAGGTATTCGGCCTGCTGGCCCTGGTGCAGGGCGCGGGCGTGTGCATCGTGATGAGTGTGGCGGTTGCACGCTCACTTCTTGCGCGCGACCAGCGCCTGTCCATGGCGCTGCAGGAGGCCGATGCCCAGCGCCGGGAAGCCCAGCGCCTGTCGCGCGAGCATGACCGCCTGTATGCCGCCGCCAACCACGACCTGCGCCAACCGCTTCAGGCCGTGGCCTTGAATCTCGAACTGTTGCGCCAGCAACCAGTGAGTGCCGAGCAGGCGATCATCATGGCGCGCATGCGTCTGGCGGTGGCCAGCATGTCGAACATGCTCGGCTCCTTTCTCGATCTGGACCGCGCCTCGCGAGATGACGCCCCGGTGCCCCTGCAGCCCGTGCCGCTGGGCCCCCTGATTGCCCGCCTGGCCCTCGAGTACCGCGAGCATGCCCGCGCCAAGGGGCTGAGCCTGAAAGTGGTGGCGACCTCGGCCCAGGTGCTCAGTGATGCCTTGCTGCTCGAGCGCGTGATTCGCAACCTGCTCGCCAATGCCCTGCGCTACACCGATCGCGGACGGGTGCTGGTCGGGGTGCGCCGTCGCGGCGACCGGCTCTGTCTGGTCGTCCTGGACAGCGGGCGTGGCATCGAGCCGGAGCGGGTCGCCCGTCTGCTCGACGGCGACGCTGGCGGGCGGGACCCGCAAGGGGCGCCCCGCAGCGGCGAGTCCTATGGGCTGGGGCTGCAAATCGTCAAGACCATCTGCGCCCGCATCGATGCCCGCATCGAGGTACGCAGCCAGCCGGGCAAGGGGTCGTGCTTTCAGGTGATCCTGCCACGCCATTGGGTCTTGCCGCCCAGAGCGAACGCCCTGCCTGGCCGGGTGCCACCGGCTCTGGCTTCCAGCGAGCACAAGCCCGGCCCGCCCGCCCTTTCCGGCCTGCGGGTGCTTTTGCTGGATGACGATGCGCTGATTCTCGGGTCGCTGGTCACTTATCTGGAAACACTGGGCGCCCAGGTGACGCCCTGCCAGGATGCGGCCTCCGCCCTGGCGATGCTCGAAAGTCCTGCGCAATGGGATGCCGTGATCTGCGACTGGGATCTTGGGGCCGTACCCGGCATCGGCCTGGATGGCCGTGACGTCCTGCTGATCGCCTGCCGGCGGCATCCGCAGGCCAGGCGTGTGCTGATCAGTGGCCGCATCGTGCCGGGCAATCCGGTGCCAGGCCTTCCGCCGGAGACCTTGTGCCTGGCCAAACCGATGACGCCTGAGCAACTGGCCCATGCGCTTGCCCCTGCCGGGCCCTTGCGCTAACATTACTGACCAGTCAGTTATTTAAATGATGGTGGGCCCGCCCAATGCCCGGCGGGTCGGCCATCCTGTCCCTCACCCTCTCCACCATGAACCATCCCCGCTGGGTGCGCCGCAAGGAGGCCCGACCTGCCGAGATCATTTCGGCGGCGCTGGACTTGTTTGTGGACAAAGGTTTCGCAGCCACCCGCCTCGACGAAGTCGCCGAGCGCGCCGGTGTGAGCAAGGGCACGCTTTATCTGTATTTTCCGAGCAAGGATGCCCTGTTCAAGGCCGTCGTCAGTGAAACCATCGTCCCCCTGCTGCGCCACTTCGAGCAGCGCCTGTCCGCCTCGACGGGCAAGGCCAGCGATCAGCTGCGGATGTTTTTCGCCGAATGGTGGAGCGAGTTCGGCTGCACCCGCATGTCGGGCATCTGCAAGGTGGTGATCGCCGAGTCCGGGAATTTTCCGGAGATCGCCCGCTTCTTCCAGCATGAGGTGATCGACCTGAATCACCGTCTGCTCTCCCGCATCATCGAAAGCGGCATCCAGCAGGGCGAGTTCCGCCCCATGGATGTCGACGCCGCCTGCCATCTGGTGATGGCCCCCCTGGTGATCCAGGCCATCTGGCAACACTCACTGGCGGCCTGCCAGGATCTGGTCAGCCTGACCGACGAGGCCCTGATCCGCAGCCACCAGGACAACATGTTGCGCGCCTTCCGGGCTGATCCGCCCGCCCCGGCCGCTCCCTCCGGAATGAACATATGAACAAGAAACTGATCCTGGGCCTGACCGTGCTGGTCGCGGTGGCGGCCGGTGTCGGGTGGGTGATGCGACGGCCTCCCGCTCCGGCTGCCAGTGCCAGCGGCACAGTCGCGCCCCCTGCACAGGGCGCGCCCGCCGCCAAGCCTGGCAGCGCCCCGGTGGTGGCCACTGTGCTGGACGTCTCGGCCCAGGAATTGTTCAAGCTCGTGCCCGGCGAGTTGTCGCGCCAGGTGCCGATCACCGGCTCGCTGCGCGCCAGCAACCAGACCGTGGTCAAGTCCAAGGTCGCGGGCGAACTGGTCGAGATCCTGGTGCGCGAAGGCAGCACCGTGCAGGCCGGCCAGTTGCTGGCACGGGTGGACACGCTCGACTTCGATCTGCGCCTGAAGGAGCGCGAGGCGCAACTGCGGGGCGCCGAGGCGCAACTGGAGCAGGCCCGCCGCACCCTGGAGAACAACCAGGCCCTGCTGGAGAAGAACTTCATCTCGCAAAGCGCCTTCGACGCGGCCAAGTCCGCCCATGAAGTGGCGGTGGCCAATCTCGATGCCAGCAAGGCCCAACTGGCCCAGGCACGCAAGGCCCAGAGCGACACGCGCGTGATCGCGCCGATGTCCGGCACCGTGGCCGAACGCTTTGCCCAGCCCGGCGAGAAGCTCTCCCCCGACAACAAGATCCTGTCCATCGTGGACCTGAGCCGCATGGAACTGGAAGCGGCCGTGCCCTCGGGCGATATCGGGTCGGTGCGCATCGGCCAGGAACTGAGCATGACGGTCGAGGGCATCGACAAGCCGATCAAGGGCAAGGTGGCCCGGATCAGCCCGAGCACCCAGGCCGGCACCCGTTCGGTACCGATCTACATCGCGCTGGACAACCGCGATCCGCGCGTGCGCGTCGGCCTGTTTGCGCAGGGCAACCTGTCGCTGGACAAGCGCAGCGGCGTGCTCACCATACCGGTGAGCGCACTGCGCGAGCAGTCCGGGCGCAGCTTCGTTTATCTGGTCGAGGCCGACAAGCTGACCGAGCGGGACGTCAAGCTGGGCGTTCGCAGCGAAACCGAGAAGGCCGCCAACGGCAGCGAGGGCGTGGTCGAGGTGCTCTCGGGCCTGAAGGCAGGCGACACGATCATTGGCGTGAACCTGGGCAGCCTGCGCCCCGGCATCAGCATCAAACTCAAGTAAGGCCGCTCGCCCATGTGGTTCACACGCGTCTCGATCCAGCATCCGGTCTTTGCGACCATGATGATGCTGGCCTTTGTCGTGCTGGGCGCGTTCTCCTACAACCGGCTGTCGGTCGAGCAGTTCCCCGACGTGACCTTCCCGGTGGTGGTCATCACCACCGAGTACCCGGGGGCCTCGCCCGAGGTGGTCGAGTCCGACATCACCCGCAAGATCGAGGAGCAGGTCAATACCATCAGCGGTGTCTACGAGTTGCGCTCGCGCTCCTACGAGAGCCAGTCGGTGGTCATCGTGCAGTTCGACCTGACCATCGATCCGGCCAAGGCCGCGCAGGATGTGCGCGAGAAGATCGCCATCGTCAAGCCAGCCTTCAAGAAGGAGGTCAAGGAACCGCTGGTCACCCGCATCAACCCGGACGACAACGCCATCGTGTCGGTGGCCATCCAGTCGGAGACCCGCAGCACCCGCGAGCTGACCACCCTGGCCGACCAGGTGGTCAAGCGTCGCCTGGAGAACTCGCGCGGCGTCGGGCGCGTGACCCTGGTGGGTGGCCTGAAGCGGGAAATCCAGATCCAGCTGCGGCCGGCCGAGATGGAGGCCCTCAAGGTCGGTGTCGACCAGATCATCAACGCCCTGCGCAACGAGAACCAGGAGCTGCCGGCCGGCACCCTGGTATCCAAGGATCGCGAGCAGGTGGTGCAGATCAAGGCGCGCCTGAAGACCCCCGGCGAGTTCGAGCGCATCATCGTTGCCCGGCGCGGCAGCCAGCCGGTCTATCTGGGCCAGGTGGCCGCCGTCATTGACGGGCAGGAAGAAGAGGAAAGCCTGGCCCTGGTCAATGGCAAGCGCGCCATTTCGCTGGACATCGTCAAGGCGCAGGGCGAGAACACCATCCAGGTGGTCGAAGGCATCCGCAAGATGACCGTCGACTTGCAGAAGCAGTTGCCGCCTGATGTAAAGCTGTCCGTGGTGCGCGATGCCTCCACCTCGATTCGCAATTCGGTCAAGAGCGTCCAGCGCAACATCATCGAAGGTGCCATCCTCACGATCGTCATCGTGTTCCTGTTCCTGTCGTCCTGGCGCTCGACGGTGATCACCGGCCTGACCTTGCCGATCTCGCTGATCGGCACCTTTCTGGTGATGTACCTGATGGGCTTCTCGATCAACATGGTGACCCTGCTCGCCCTGTCGATCTGCGTCGGCCTGCTCATCGACGATGCCATCGTGGTGCGCGAGAACATCGTGCGCCACCAGGCCATGGGCAAGGACCACCGCGAGGCCTCGCTAGAGGGCACGCGCGAGATCGGCCTGGCCGTTGCGGCCACCACCTTCACCATCGTCGCCGTGTTCCTGCCGATCGGCTTTATGGGCGGCATCATCGGGCGCTTCTTCAAACAGTTCGGCGTCACGGTGGCCTTCGCCGTGATGCTGTCGATGCTGATCTCCTTCACGCTCGACCCGATGCTCTCGTCGGTGTGGCACGACCCCGATGCGCACGGCGTGCGCGGCAAGGGCCCGGTGGCCTGGCTGCTGCGCCGCTTCCAGGCCCTGATGGAGGCCCTTGAAAACGGCTATGTGAGACTGCTCGACTGGGGTCTTCGCCATCGCGCCATCACGGTCCTGATTGCAGTGGCCAGCTTTGCCGCTGCCATCGGACTGATGCGCCAGGTGGGTACCGAATTCGTGCCGCAGGCCGACAACAACGAGTTCTACATCGCCTTCTACACACCGGTCGGATCGTCGCTCGAGCTGACCCAGCAAAAGCTGCAGCAGGTGGAGGCCGCGCTGCGCGAATTCGAGGGCACCGAGCTGTCCTACGGCACCATCAACACCGGTGTCTCACTGGGCAAGAATTACGCTTCCCTGTTCGTCAAGCTGGTCGATCGGGCCGAGCGCCGGCTGTCGGTGCAGCAGATGCGACGCCCGGTCCGTGAGCGCCTGGCCCGCATTCCCGGCATCACCATCACCGATCTGGGCACGCTGAACACCGTGGGCTCGGGCAAGCCGATCCAGGTCTCGGTGCTGGGCCAGGACCAGGACACGCTCGAGCGGATTGCGTCGCAGGTGCTCAAGGCGGTCGAGACGGTGCCCGGCATGGTCGACATCGACAGCTCATCCAAGCCGGCCAAGCCGATCTTCTCGATCGAGATCAATCGCGAACTGGCCTCGGATCTGGGCATCGGCGTGGCCCAGGTCAGCGCGGCGCTGCGCCCCCTGCTGGCGGGCGAATCGGCCAGCACCTGGCGGGCGCCCGATGATGAAAACTATGACGTCAAGGTGCGCCTGCCGCGCGGTGATCGCAACAACATCGGTGACCTGGAGCGGTTGCGGGTGGCCTCGGGGCTGCTTGATCCCGATGGCGGTCCGCGCATGGTGGCACTGCGCCAGATCGCCGATTTCCAGCGCGGCCTGGGCCCTACCCAGATCAACCGCAAGGATCTGACCCGCCAGGTGCTGATCTCCGCCAATACCGACGGGGTCGCCTCGGGCACCGCTGGCGAACAGCTCAAGCGCGAGCTGGCCCGCATCGACCTGCCGCCGGGCTACCGCCTGGATACCGGCGGGGCCAATCGCGACATGGCCGAAAGCTTCGGATTCGCGGTCCAGGCGCTGGCCCTGGCGGTGATCTTCATCTACATGATCCTGGCCTCGCAATTCGGCAGCTTCGTGCAGCCGGTGGCGATCATGGTGTCGCTGCCGCTTTCGCTGATCGGTGTGGTGGCTGCGCTCATCCTTTGGCGATCGACGCTGAACATGTTCTCGATGATCGGCTTCATCATGCTGATGGGCCTGGTGACCAAGAACGCCATCCTGCTGATCGACTTTGCCAATCAGGCCCGCGCCGGCGGCATGGCCCGCAGTCAGGCCCTGCTCGAGGCCGCCCGCATCCGCCTGCGTCCCATCCTGATGACCACGCTGGCCATGGTCTTTGGCATGCTGCCGCTGGCCATGGGGGTTGGCGAGGGCTCGGAGCAGCGCGCACCGCTGGCCCATGCAGTCATTGGCGGCGTGGTCGCCTCGACCCTGCTGACCCTGATCGTGGTGCCGGTGATCTACGCCCTTCTGGACAGCCTGACGCAGCGTCTGCGCCACAAAGCCCCCCTGGCCGAGGCCGCGCCGCCCCCGTTGGCGGACAACGGCGGGGGCAGCGCCCCTGCACTTGGTAAAATCGCTGATTGATTGCCCGCCTCTGCCCGTCAGACCCCGAAACGCACACTCCCAAAGCATCATGGACTTCGAACGCGCCCGCTTCAATATGGTCGAACAACAAATCCGTCCCTGGGACGTGCTCGACCCGGAGGTGCTCGACCTGCTGATGGCTACACGCCGGGAAGATTTCGTCAGCCCGCAGCACCGTGACCTGGCCTTCAGCGACATCGAAGTGCCCATCGTGCTGGACGGCAAGCCCACCGGCGAGGCCATGCTGTTTCCGCGGGTCGAGGGTCGCATCCTGCAGGCCCTGGCACTCAAGAAGCACGAAAACGTGCTCCTGATCGGCGCTGGTTCGGGCTATCTGGCGGCCCTGATGGCCTACCGCTCGCGCAAGGTCAGCGCCCTCGAGATCCATCCCGGCATTGCCCAGCTCGCCGCACGCAACCTCAAGGACGCCGGCATCAGCAATGCCCAGGTGATCGAGGGCAATGGCGCGGACCGCTTTGCAGCAGGCAAGACCGGTGAAGAGCGCTTCGATGCGATCGTCTTCTCCGGCAGCCTGAGCGCCTTGCCCGAAACGCTCTCCGCATGCCTGAATCCGGGGGCCCGGGTGGTTGCCTTCGTCGGTGAATTTCCCGTCGTCCAGGCCCTCCTGCTGACCGCCGGTGCGCAAGGCGCCCTGAGTTCCCAGGTGATGTTCGAAACCGCCCTCAAACCCCTGCGCGGCTTTGCCAAGCCGTCCAGCTTCAAGTTCTGAACCCCCTGCCAAAGAGCCCCCAGGTGCAACAGATCACTGCCCCCGAACTGGCCGCCTGGCTGCAAGAGCCGCAGGCCCGGGCGCAGGTACAGGTGCTCGATGTGCGCGAGCCCTGGGAAGTCGAGATCGCTTCGCTGCCCGGTGCATTCACGATCCCCATGGGCCAGATACCCGAGCGCCACGCCGAACTGGACCCCGCCCGACCCCTGGTGTGTGTCTGTCACCACGGCATGCGCAGCATGCAGGTCGGCCTGTTTCTCGAGCGCCAGGGCTTTGGCCAGGTCATCAACCTTACCGGCGGTATCGATGCATGGTCCCGGTTGGTGGACAGTTCCTGCCCGAGCTATTAGGCTTGCCCTCCAACGCCCCGACGATATTTGTTCCTGACTGGAGTATTTGATGAAGAGAGCCGTGATTGCCGCCAGCATCGCCCTGGCCCTGGGAGCCCTGGCCCCGAAGGCCGAAGCCCAGAGCTATGACCTGGTGCAGGCCTATCGCGATGCCCTCGCGGTCGATGCCCAATTGATGAGTGCCAAGGCCGCCCTCGAAGCCGCCAGCGCCCGGGTGCCGCAGGCCGAGGCCGGACTCAAGCCCACGGTCGGCCTGACGGCCAGCACCGCCGGGCAGTATTTCCAGAACAATCCCAACACGGGAACCTCGTTTTCCAAGAGCTTCATCCCCACCACCCTCGGGGTGAACCTGTCGTATCCGCTGTACCGCCTGCAGAACGTGGAAGCCCTGGCGCAGAGCAAGCTGCAGCAGACTGTCGCAGAGGCGCAACTATCGCAGGCCCAGATCGACCTGATCCTGCGCGTGTCGCAGGCCTACTTCGATGTGCTGGCCTCGCGTGACAGCCTGGAGACGATTCGCGCCCAGAAACGTGCCGTGGCCGAGCAACTGGCCTCGGCCAAGCGCAATTTCGAAGTCGGTACCGCCACCATCACCGACCAGCAGGAAGCGCAGGCCAAGTTCGATCTGGTCGTGGCCCAGGAGTTCGCCGGTGAGAGTGACCTCGAGACCAAGCTCGCGGCGCTCAACCTGCTCACCGGCAAACAGGTTGCCCAGACCCGCGTGCTGCGCCCGGGCGTGACCCTGCAGGGGCCGCAACCGGCGCGCGAACTGGAGTGGGTCGACAGTGCACGCACCAACAGCTATCAGGTGCAGCAGGCCGCACTGGCGGCAGAAGTGGCCCGCCGCGAAATCAACAAGCAACGCTTTGGCGACTATCCGACCATCGACCTGGTGGGCAGCCTGGCGCATTCCCGCAATCCGGTCACCCTGGCAGCCAGCGGTGGCGGCAACACCAACACCGCATCGGTCGGTGTCCAGCTGAACGTACCGCTCTACACCGGTGGCCTGGTGGCCGCAAGGGTGCGAGAAGCCGCGGCCAACTTCGAAAAAGGCAAGGCCGACCTCGAAGTGGCACGACGCCAGGTCGAGCAGGCCGCTCGTGTGTCCTTTGTCGGGGTCAACAGTGGCCTGGCCCAGGTGCGCGCCCTCGAAGCCGCCGAACGCTCCAGCCAGCTGGCACTCGATTCCAACCAGTTGGGCTATCAGGTTGGCGTGCGCATCAACGTCGACGTCCTCAATGCCCAGCAGCAGCTGTTCTCGACGCGGCGCGACCTGTCCAAGGCGCGCTACGACACCATCCTGGCCGGCCTCAAGCTGAAGGCGGCAGCCGGCAGCCTGAAGGAAGAGGACATCACCATGATCAACGGCCTGCTGGCCGAGCCGGTCGTCGCCGCTGCGCCGGCAGCCGCTGCGCCCGCCCCTGCCAGCAGCGCAGCCACGCCGGCCGCCGCACCGGCTGCTGCAGTAGCCACCCCGGTCGCAACACCTGCGGTGCGCACCGATGTCAAACCTGCCACCCTGCCCGAGCAGCGTGGTGGCCGGTCACGCAAGCCGACGGCGCCGCGCGAGCGTCCCGCCAATTGAGGGCTGGTCCAGCCAGGGCCTGATCGCTGCCAGCGTGCGGGCCGTGGCCCCCTGGTGACGGTTGGCAAAAGCGGTGCAGGCCGCAGCCGCCTGTTGCAAGCGTACCGGCTCGCCTTCGAGCAGAAGCCGGGCCTGCGCCAGCGCTGAGGCAGCATCGAGGCTGCGCCAGGCTGCGCCGTCGGCAATCGCCTGTTCACTGGCCGCCGCAAAGTTGAAGGTATGGGGCCCCAGGACCACCGGGCAGGCGCAGGCGCAGGCCTCGATCAGGTTGTGCCCGCCCAGCGGCGCAAAGCTTCCCCCCATGATGCACAGGTCAGCGGCCGCGTAATAGGCGGGCATCTCGCCCAGCGAATCGCCCAGCAGCAGCCAGGGCCCGGCGGGCCATGCCGCGCCTGGCAGCACCGGCGTGTCGGTGCCAAACACCTGCGAGCGCAGCAGCACCTCGAAGCCTTGCTGGCGCGCCAGATCCGCCACTTCCCCAAAGCGCTGCGGGTGACGCGGCACGATCCACAGCACGACGCCCGGCAGGGGCTGCGCCCGCCAGGCCTGCAGGAACATCGCCTCTTCGCCCTCGCGGGCATTGGCCAGCAACAGCACCCGCTGCGGCGCCAGGGCCGCACGCCACACCGCGCCCCGAGCCCGCAAGGCGGCCGGCGGGTCGATGTCGAACTTGAGATTGCCCAGCACCTGCGGGGCGCTGGCGCCCAGGGCCATCAGCCTGGCGGCATCCTCCGGGGTCTGGGCCAGCACCGCGCTCAGGCCCTGCAAGGCCTCGAGGGCCAGGGCCGGATAGCGCAGCCCGCGTCGCAGCGAACGCTCGGACAGGCGCGCATTGATCAGCACCAGGGGCACACCGGCGCGACGCGCGGCCGCCGCCAGGTTCGGCCAGACCTCGGTCTCCATCAGCAGGCCGATGCAGGGTTGCACCACCTTCAGAAAGCGCCGGGGTGCCCAGGGCGTGTCGTAGGGCAGGTAACAGACCGACAGACCCGCCAGCCGGGACGCCAGACGCTCGCCGGCGGCGCGGCCGGTGGGCGTGCCATGCGTGAGCAACAAGGCAGTGTCGGGGTAGTCCCGGCGCAGCGCCTGGACCAGGCTCTCGATGGCCAGGGTCTCCCCCAGGGAGACCGCATGGATCCAGATCGCCCCCTCGATCGAAGCAGGCAGCCGCCAGCCCAGGCGCTCAGCCCAGTACTGCCGGTACTCCGGCTGACGGCGGCTGCGCCACAGCAGATACAGGCCCACCAGGGGCAAGGCGGCGATGGCCAGCAGGGAATAAAGGAGTCGGGCCATAATGGCCGGCATGATACCCCGCGACACCCCCTCCCAAGCCCCTGAACAGGGCCTGCGCATCCTCATCACCGGTGCCAAGGGCCAGTTGGGCCAGATCCTTGGCCAGCGCTTTGCACGCCTTGCCGCCCAGGCGCCTGCCGGCACCCCGCTACAGGTGCACTGCCTGGACCGCAGCCAATGCGACCTGTCCCGGGAAGACGAGCTGCGCCGATGCCTGACGGACCTGGCCCCGCAGCTGATCATCAATGCCGCTGCCTTCACAGCGGTCGACCAGGCCGAGCAAACCCCGGAGCTGGCCCATGCCGTCAATGCCCGGGCGCCCGCCATCCTGGCAGAGGAAGCGCGCCGGCTGGGCGCCTGGCTGGTGCACTACTCCACCGACTACGTGTTCGCGGGTACCGGCGAACACGCCCAGACCGAAGACATGCCCTGCGCGCCGGCCTCGGTCTACGGCCACAGCAAGCAACTGGGCGAACAGGCCGTGCAGGCCGCCTGCCCGCAGCACCTGATCTTTCGGACCAGCTGGGTATACGACGCCCAGGGCAGCAATTTCATGCGCACCATGCTGCGCCTGGCGGCAGATCGCGAGCGCCTGGAAGTGATCGACGACCAATGGGGCGCGCCCAGCTGGACCGGCCGCATCGTCGCCGTCACTGAAGCCGCCGTGCGAAGCCTGGGCCTGCCCGGGCTCGCGCCACTGGACGGCGCGCTGTACGACCCGCCCTGGCCACAAACCCCCTTGGCAAAGCTGTGGGTGCCCGGCATCTACCACCTGTGCCCGGCGGGCTTCACCACCTGGTATCGCTATGCCGCGCGCGTGTTCGAGTTGCACCCGGATGCCGGCCGGCGCCTGCGCGAACTCGTGCCCATCACCTCGCGCCAGTACGAGGCCAACATGCAGCGGGGAGACGCCACGCGCAAGGTCGCGCCGCGTCCGCACAACTCCCGTCTCGATTGCCACAAGCTGGAAGCCGCGCTCGGCCTGCCCCTGCCCGCCTGGGACGAAGATCTGGCGCAGTGCCTGCGCGCCCTTCGCGCCTGAATCCCTCGCGGATCAGAAAGGCAGGGAGACGCCCGGCGCCACCGACAGGATCGCCGCACGGAAGGCCTGCTGCACCCGGGCGATCGCCGCATCGTTGTCACCCTCGAAGCGCAGCACCACCACCGGTGTCGTGTTCGAGGGACGGGCCAGGCCAAAGCCATCCGGGTACTCCACCCGCACACCATCGATCGTGATGATCTGATCGGCGCCCGGGAACACTGACTGCGCCCCCTGCGGCGTCGCAATGCGTGCCTGCAAGGCCTGCAGGATCGCGAAGTTTTCACCTTCGGCGGTCTTGAGCTGAAGTTCGGGCGTCGACACCGCGTTGGGCAAGGCATTGAGCACCGCACTCGGATCGGCCGAACGCGACAGGATCTCGAGCAGGCGCACCGCCGTATACAGACCGTCATCGAAACCGTACCAGCGTTCCTTGAAGAACACATGGCCACTCATCTCGCCCCCCAGGGGTGCCCCCGTCTCGCGCAGCTTGGCCTTGACCAGCGAGTGGCCCGTCTTCCACATCAGCGGCTGGCCGCCATGCGCCTGGATGTGACGGCCCAGCAGGCGTGAACATTTGACATCGAACAGGATCTGGGCGCCGGGGTTGCGGCTGAGCACATCCTCGGCGAACAACATCATCTGGCGGTCCGGGAAGATGATCTGCCCGTCCTTCGTCACCACGCCCAGCCGGTCGCCATCGCCATCGAAGGCCAGCCCCAGCTCGGCATCCCCCTGCTTTACGCGGGCGATCAGGTCCTGAAGGTTTTCGACATGGGCCGGGTCCGGATGATGATTCGGGAAGTGACCATCAATCTCGCAGAACAGCTCTTCCACCTGACAACCGATGCGGCGCAGCAGCGCGGGGCCGAGGACGCCGGCCACCCCATTGCCGGCATCGACGGCAATCTTCATCGGGCGCTTCAGGACAAGGTCCTGACTGGCGCGGGCCAGGTAGACCTCGGACAGGTCCAGCGCACGCACCGTGCCCGGCTTGTCGGCCGCCCGCAGACGCCCCTCGACGATATCGCGGTACAGGTCCTGGATGGTCTCGCCGTACAACGTATCGCCGGCCAGCATCATTTTCAGGCCGTTGTACTCCGGCGGATTGTGGCTGCCGGTGACGGCGACGCCGCTGCCGCAGCCCAGGTGATAGGTCGCGAAGTAGACCACCGGCGTCGGGACCATGCCGATGTCCACCACGTTGACCCCTGCCGCACAAATCCCCTCGGAGAGCGCCTTGATCAGACGCGGCCCGCTCAGCCGGCCATCGCGCCCGACCACCATCTCGGTCACGCCCCTGGCAGCCCCTCGCTGCCCCAGTGCATGGCCGATCAGACGAACGGTCGATTCGGTCAGGGTTGTATCGACGATGCCACGGATGTCATAGGCCTTGAAAATGGAGGCGGAGACGGGAGCAGGTTGGGAAGTCATAATCAGATTATCTCACCGCCTGAGGAAGGACTGGAAGGGTTCGTGGCCGGAGGTTTTTCCGACGCGACTGACGGTCTGGCGGCTGTACACAAGAGGTTCGACGTGCTCTTTCCTGTCATTTTGTCCGGTGGTTCCGGCACCCGCCTGTGGCCAGTATCGCGCAGCGCGATGCCCAAACAGTTCTTGCCGCTCGTCGGCTCGCAAACGCTGTTCCAGCAGACCGTCTGTCGCTGCGAGGGCTTGCCTGAACTGCAGCCGCCGCTCGTGGTCACCAACGATGACCACCGCTTCATCGTGGCCGAGCAGTTGCGCGACCTGGGCAAGACCGACACTGCCGTCCTGCTCGAGCCTGTCGCCCGCAACACCGCCCCGGCCATTGCCGCCGCCGCCTTTGCAGCCCTCGAGCGAGCCGCCGATGCCTTGCTGCTGGTCATGCCCTCCGATCACATCGTACGCGACCCGGCCGCCTTTCGCGACGCTGTGGAAGCCACCCTGCAGGACGCCCGGGCGGGTCGCCTCGTCACCTTCGGCATCGTCCCGACCGGCCCCGAAACAGGCTACGGATATATCGAAAAAGGTGGCCAGCTGGATGACCCTGGCACCTTCTCGGTCAAGTCCTTCAAGGAAAAGCCCGCGCTCGAGACGGCACGCGCCTTCGTCGCATCCGGCCAGTTCTTCTGGAATGCCGGCATTTTCCTGTTCTCGGCACAACGCTTCCTCGAAGAGCTCAAAGCCTGCGAACCCGCCATCCATGACTGCGTCGAGCGTGCCTACCGCCAGGCCCGTCGCGACCCGGACTTCCTCAGACTGGCCAAGGACGAGTTCTCTGCGGCCCCGTCCATATCGGTCGACTATGCCGTCATGGAACGAACCCTCAGGGCCGCCGTGCGCCCGGTTGAATGCGGCTGGAACGACGTCGGCTCATGGTCTTCGATCTGGGAAGTCAACGACAAGGACACGCAAGGCAATGTACTGTCGGCGGGCGGCATTGCCATCGATACCCGCAATACCCTGGTATCGAGCAAGCGCATCGTCGCCACCGTCGGCGTCGAAGACCTGCTGGTCATCGACTCGGATGATGCCTTGCTGGTGGCACATCGTTCGCAGGCGCAAAGAACCAAGGATGTCGTCGACATCCTCAAGTCGCGGGGCAACCAGTCCTGGCAATTCCACCGCAAGGTTGCGCGCCCCTGGGGCTCGTATGACTCGATCGATGCCTCCGAGCGGTTTCAGGTCAAGCGCATTACCGTCAAGCCCGGCGCCTCATTGAGCCTGCAGATGCATCACCATCGCGCCGAGCACTGGATTGTTGTCAGCGGCACGGCCCGCATCACCAAGGGTGACGAAACCTTTGTCCTGAGCGAGAACCAGTCCACCTACATCCCTCTTGGCGTCACCCACCGCCTGGAAAACCCGGGCAAGATTCCGCTCGAGCTGATCGAGGTGCAAAGCGGCTCCTACCTGGGCGAAGACGACATTGTCCGTTTCGAGGACAAGTACGGGCGTTGAAGGTGCACGCGGCGGATCGCCGCCGCTCAGGCCTCGAGCATCCAGCCCAGGGTCTGTTCCAGCGAGTACACAGGAAGGCCGGGAACCGTCCGGTTCAGGCGACCCGGGTCGCCGTACAGGCGATCGATGTCATTGGCACGCATGAAGGCAGGGTTCTGGACGATCTCGGGCGCATGCCCGGTCAGGGATTGCGCCACCTCCAGCACCTGACGCAGTGCATACGGCTTGCCGGTGCAGATGTTGTAGGTGACGCCCGACTCAGCCCGATCCAGCAAGCCCAGATAAGCCTGCATCACGAAGCGAACATCGTTGAACTCACGTTCAACATCGAGATTGCCCAACTCCAGTCGGGGGAGGCGGCAGCGGAAGGCATCGACGATCTTCGGTACCACGAAGCGCAGGTCGTGACCCACCCCCGTGTAATTGAACGGCCGCACCACGTTGATATCCAGTTGTTCCCGAAACATCGCGCACACGTGTTCACTGGCCAGCTTGCTGATCGCGTAATGGTTTTGCGGCGACGGCGGGGTGTCTTCGCCAATCGGCGAGCGCGGTGCATTGCCATAAATGTTCGCGCTGCTGGCCACCAGGATGCGCGCTGGCTTTCTGGCCAGCGCAGCACAGGCGCGCAGCAGATTCTGTGTGCCCAGCACATTGACGCGGTAAAAATCACCCTCGTCGGCATGCGTGACCGCGCTGATCGCCGCGAGATGAACGACGGCTGTCGGCGCGAAGGCTGCGATCTCGTCCTTCAGACGCGCCGGCTCTTCAAGCTGACCGGTATAGTCGGCCACCTCGTAGCCGGCCTCAAGCGCTGAGCGCAGCAGGTGCTGTCCGGTAAAGCCGATACCGCCCGTGATGAACAGGCGGCGCGAGCCAGAGCTCACCAGGATTGCCCCAGACGATTGCGCTCCAGGTCGGCCTCGACCATCATCGCGCAAAGTTGCTCCAGCGTCGTGCGAGGCTCCCAGCCCAGCACGGCCCGGGCCTTGCCAGGATCGCCAATCAGCAATTCCACTTCGGCCGGACGATAGAACTTCGGATTGACCCGCACCAGCGTCCTGCCGCTGACGGTATCGACGGCAGTTTCCTGCTCGCCGCAGCCCCGGAACTCGAGCTCAATGCCGGCCCCGCGGAAGGCCATGCGCACAAAATCACGAACCGTCTCGGTGCGGTTGGTAGCCAGCACGAAGGTATCGGGTTCATCGGCCTGCAGCATCCGCCACATGCCCTCCACATACTCGCGCGCGAAGCCCCAGTCGCGCTTGGCATCGAGATTGCCCAGCTCCAGTACGTCGAGCTTGCCCAGCTTGATCTTGGCGGCCGAGTCGGTGATCTTGCGGGTCACGAACTCCCGTCCGCGCAGCGGGGATTCATGGTTGAAGAGAATGCCACTGGAGCCAAAGATGCCATAGCTCTCGCGATAGTTGATCGTCATCCAGTGCGCATAGAGCTTGGCCACACCATAAGGGCTGCGCGGATAAAAGGGCGTGGTCTCGGACTGGGGAATCGCCTGAACCTTGCCGAACATCTCGGATGTGGAGGCCTGATAGAAGCGGATGCTGCGATCCAGCAGACGAATGCTTTCCAGCAGGTTCAAAGCCCCCACCCCGGTGATCTGGGCTGTGGTCGTGGGTTGCTCGAAACTCACCCCCACGAAACTCTGAGCCGCCAGGTTGTAGATTTCCTGGGGCTTGGCCTTTTGCACCAGGGCAATCGTCGCGCCCAGATCGGTCAGGTCAAACTCCACCAGTTCCAGATTGGGATGCCGCTGAATACCCAGCGACTCGATGCGCCAGAAATTGACACTGCTGGTTCGCCGGTAGGTCCCATAGACCTTGTAGCCCTTGGACAACAGAAGCTCGGTCAGGTAGGCCCCGTCTTGGCCGGTGATGCCGGTGATCAGTGCGGTTTTCATGGGGAATTCGCTGAGTTGGAGTAATGAGTATGGCCCTACCAAGGGCGGGCTGGCGCTTGGCCATCTTGGAGGCGCGTCCGGATGCCACCCGCAGTAACGGAATGTGTCCTATTGTGTGGGCGGCAC
>JAPOKJ010000143.1 GCA_029977705.1 Burkholderiales bacterium
GATATCTACCCTGGCGGGCGAGCGACCGAGCGCCTCGTCCGATCGAACCCCTTCGGGGCGAAGTGAAATGAGGGCGACTGCGGCGTTGCGAACCCGGGTCGATAGCCCCGCTATCGGCCCGGAACCGCGCCTTGCATTCACCCTCATTGCACTTCGTCATTGGACAAGTTATCTGCGGCACACCACACTAGTGTCCAGTTTCGGCACGGCTTGCGCCAAGGCTCGCAGCGGCCGGACCAGGATACAGGAGACCCGCATGACGATAGCCTTCACACCCCTGCGGCCGCAGTTCGCGGCCCAGGTCACCGGCATCGACCTTCGCCAGCCACTCGATGACGAGACGGTGGCCCGCATCGATGCCGCCATGGACCGCTACGCGGTGCTGGTGTTTCGTCACCAGCCACTGACCCAGGAGCAGCAGATCGCCCTGGCACGCCGCTTCGGTCCTCTCGATGCCGGACTTCGCAAGGCCACCGGTGCCCCGACCCGCTTCCAGCACGAGGAGCTGATCGACATCGGCAACGTCGCGCTGGACGGCTCGGTCGCCCAGCCCGACAACAGCAAGCTGATCGGGGTGCTGGCCAACCAGTTGTGGCACAGCGACAGCACCTTCCAGGACCTGCCGGTCAAGTACTCGATGCTCTCGGCCGTGGTCGTTCCGGCCGAAGGCGCCCAGACCCAGTGGGCCGACCTGCGCGCCGCCTGGGAGGCACTGCCGGAAAAGACCCAGGCCCTGGTCGAGCCCCTGGTGGGCCGGCACTCGGCCTTCCACTCACGCATCCAGCTGGGCGATGCCAGCTACACCGAGGCCCAGTTGCAGCGCTTTCCGCCAGTCGACCGCCCCCTGGTTCACCTGCATGCCGCCTCGGGGCGCAAGGTGCTGTTTCCCAGCGTGCACATCGAGTCGATCCGGGGCATGACCGTGCCCCAGGGACGGCTGCTGGTGGCCGAACTGATCGAGCACGCCACGCAGCGCGAATTCGTCTACAGCCACGAATGGGCGCAAGGTGATTATGTGATGTGGGACAACCGCACCACCTTGCACCGTGGCACCCGCTATGACCTGTCCCAGCGACGCGACCTGCGTCGCACCACTACCCTGGAGCGCCACGCGACATGATCCGGATCCGACCCTCCCTGTTTCAGAAACCCCGCCGCCTGGCCACCGGCTTGCTGGGTGGCCTGGCCCTTACGGCGGCGACAAACCTGGGTGGCCTGGCCTTGACGGCGGCCACGACCCTGCCCCTGTTGCTGGGCAGCGCGCCAGTGGCCGCGCAGGCCTATCCGAACCGGCCGGTCAAGGTGATCGTGCCCTTTGCCACGGGCGCCGCCTCGGACACGATTGCCCGCCTCATCAGCGAGCGGCTGGGCAATGCCACCGGACAGACCTTCGTGGTCGAGAACCGCCCTGGTGCGGGCGGCACGATCGCCAATGACATGGTCGCCAAGGCGCCCGCCGACGGCTACACCCTGCTCATCTCGACGGCGGCCCTGCCGGTCAGCGCGGTGATGTACCGCAACCTCAAGTACGACACCACCCGCTTTGCCTCGGTCACGGTCTTCACGCACTCGCCGCTCGGCTTTGCCGCCAATCCGGCGCTGCCAGTGCGCACCGTGCCCGAGTTCATCGCCTACGCCAAGGCCAACCCGGGCAAGATCAATTTCGGTTCGCTGGGCATCGGCACCTCCCACCATGTGACCGGCGAAAAGCTCAAGCTGGAGGCCGGGCTGGACATGGCCCACATCCCCTACAAGGGCTCCGGTGCCGCCCACAGCGATCTCATGGCGGGCCAGATCCAGGTAATGTTTGACAACCTGGTCGCCCTGATGCCGCACTTCAAGTCGGGCAAGCTGCGCCCGCTGGCCGTCACCAGCCTGAAGCGTCAGGCCCTGCTGCCGGATGTGCCCTCGCTCTCCGAGGCGGGCGTCAAGGACTTCGAGGCCCTGGCCTGGTTCGGTCTGGTGGCCCCGCCCGGCACGCCGCGCGAGATCATCAACCGGCTCAATGCCGAGGTGGTCAAGATCCTGGCCCAGCCCGATGTGCGTCAGCGTCTGATCGAAACCGGCTCCGAGGTGATCGGCAACTCGCCCGAGGCAGCGGACCGCTTCCTGCAACTGGAGATTGCGCGCTGGGGCGCGGTCGTCAGGGCCGCCAACATCACCGCCGAGTAAGCCGCCGGCCGGCCATGGCGGGCTCGCCAGGCGCGCCGGCCGGCTGTGGGGGCTGGTCAGGCGCGCCAGCCCCGCGCGTGCGGGCGGCGGTTACTGCGGCGCGATACGCGCCACC
>JAPOKJ010000134.1 GCA_029977705.1 Burkholderiales bacterium
CATCAGGCCCATGACGCTGATCTTCATCCTGGCCGGCTACTTCACCTTCGCAATGATGTCGGCCTTCGGCAAGGACACCAATGCCAACTACGTCGAGCTGCTCGGGCAGTGGGGGATGCTGATCATGTCCTTCTACTTCGGCGGGCGCACCCTTGAGAAGATCATGGACATGAAGGCTAAGAAATGAAAGAGAACTTTGACTCCGCACTGGCTGCCGTGCTCCACCACGAAGGCGGCTATGTGAACCACCCCAAAGACCCCGGCGGGATGACCAACCTGGGCGTGACCAAGCGCGTCTGGGAGGAGTGGCTGGGCCGGGATGTCACCGAGCAGGAGATGCGCGGCCTGACGCCGGAGAAGGTAGGCCCCATGTACAAGGCCAAGTATTGGGACAAGGTGCGCGGCGACGACCTGCCTGCCGGCGTGGACTACGCGGTGTTCGATGCTGCCATCAACAGTGGCCCAGGCCGTGCGGCCAAGTGGCTGCAGGAATGCGTGGGCGCTGTGCCTGATGGGGCCATCGGGCCTGGCACGCTGGGCAAGGTAGCCGAGGCTGACCCTGCCGAGCTGCTGTCCAAGTACCAGGCCAGGCGCTTGGCTTTCATGCAGTCCCTGCCGACCTGGGATACGTTCGGCAAGGGCTGGGGCAGGCGCGTGACCGAGGTGGCCAGCGCCGCCCAGCAGATGCTGGCCTGATTACTGGGCGGCACCCAGCGCACGCAGGCGCTGCTGGTAGCCAGCCAGATGCTTGGCCCTCCAGACCACATCGACCCGCTTGAGCAGGCTTTCATTGGCCTCCTTCAGCTCGCGCAGCTTGGTCATGCGGTCACGCGCCGGCACCTTGGCTGCCTTGGCCGTCTTGTCGGCCAGGGTTTCGTAGGCATCAGCCCACTCCTCGATGCTGGCGTGCGTGCTGAAGGGAGCTGTCTTGCCCGGCACCATCAGGGCGAAGCCGGCGGGGGCCAGGCCCACCTCCTCATCGTCCTGGCCAGGCTCGCGCTCGGCCACGGTCACCGCGTCGGTGATCTGTTGTTCCACAGCAACAGTCTCGGCCACCTCGACCGGCTCCGGGTCAACAGTGTAGGCCATGGCCTGCTCCATCACCACCACCTCGCTGACCGGCAGGGCCGGGGCCGGCGGGGCTAGGGCGTCCAGGGGGTTCCGCGGGGCCTGGCGGGGCTTGTCCTCGGCTGGGTAGTCCTGGGCCTCCTCGGCGGTGATCAGGCCCTTCAGCACATCAGGGAAGGCGTCACGCAGGGCAAAGCCCCTGGCCCGCATGGCCAGCATCCGCTTAGGGTAGGCCTGCCATGGCCCCTGCTTGCCCCACAGGCCGGCTCGCTTGGCATCTTCAACGCTGAATGTGGAGCGCACTGGCTTGCGCCCCTTGCGGTGCGCCACGCAGACGGCCACGGGATTCTGCGTGCCCTCGCCTTCGATGAACTCCTCGACGCCCTCGCACAGGGGGCTGGCCTGCACCAGCGCCATGGCTGCATCACCGTAGACCGAGGGCTTGCCGTTGATCACGGCGATGTTCTGCAGCGCCTGCAGCGGGGCCAGGCCCAGCTCCATGCCCCATTGCACACAGACCATGATGTCCTGCGGCTTGCCCTGGTATTGCTTGGGCACCATCTGGCTGGATGCCAGCATCTCGCTGAACTGAATGGCCTCGGTGATGGTAGTGGGCGCGAAGCCCTGGCGGGTAGTGGTCAGTTGCACTTCATGTCTCCTTCGTTTGGCAGGTACTCTTTGATTGTCTGGAAGACCAGGGCGACGATGGAGGTAATGACCTCATCGGCCTGCTCTTCGGTCATGTCGGTTGCGTTGAGCAAGGCGACCAGCGCCCGGTTGTGGGCTTCCATGATGGCGGGGAAGGTCATGCTTTCACCGGCTTGATGGTGAGGGTGGACTGCCGGATGGTGTAGGCCTCCTTGGCCGGAACCATCTTGGCGGGCTGGGCCTGGTAGTGGCGGGTCGAGCGGATGATCTGGTACTGGCCGGCGATGCCCATCTCGGCTGCGCCCAGGATCTTCTTGAGCTTCTCCTCATCGCTGTCCAGGTCGGTCTGCAGCTTCTTGATCTCCTTGCGCTTGGCCAGGATCTTCTCGGCCCGCTCGATGCAGCTGTCATCCAACACGGCGGCCACCGGGATAATCGGGAACGGGCCGCGCAGGTCTGGCCACTTCTCATCGTCCTGCGGCGGGTAGTAGTCCACCAGGCCTGTCTCTTTCCACTCATCCAGCCGGCGCTGGAAGTCGCGGGCAACCTCTGCAATTTTTTTGACCGTTGCCTGGTGCGGTGCGAACACGAACACGCGCAGTTCGGTGCCCCGGTACAAGGTGGCCACCGCGCCCAACTTGGCCTGCACGATGTCCATCTGGGCCTGCAGCTGGATGGGGCCGCGCCACAGGGGTGGCATATCCTCGGGGGCCATGCTGGTGAGCTTGGCCTCCAGCACGCCGACGCCGTCCAGCTGGATGCTGTCCTGGCCGATGACGTAGATGCCGGCAGCCGGGTCGGTGGTGATGACCTGGCCGCGGCCATCGCCCGTGCCATCCAGGCTGCAGCACAGGGGCAGGCTATCGTGGAACCTGGCGGTGGGGTGGTCGGTGACCAGATCCACCAGCTCGAGCCGGCGGGCCGCGTCCTCCAGGATCATCGGCTCCATCATGTTGCCCCAGGCCATGGCCTCATTGCCGATGTCCCGGCGCTCCTCGCCCTTCAAGGCGCGGATGCTGTACTCCAGCTCATCGTTGGGCGTCTGGTAGCGGCTGATGCCCATGACGCCTGGCAGGCGGCTGGCCGACAGCATTGTGTCGGGGGTGACTTTATTGACCATTGGTTTCTCCTTGGTTGGTCAGCTGATAGACCCGGACGACACGGGCGTGCGCCTGGGGGTGGGTGGCCTCGGTGTACCCGCAGGCCTGGAATTGCTTGGTCTTGAACACCGCGCCCAGGACGGACGGGTGCATCTCCGCGGGCAGCTGGATGCCCGAGCGGATGTCGTTGATGCTGACGGTGCCCTGGCGGCGGGCAACCTCGACGGCCAGGCTGCGGCAGCGGGCCAGGAACTCGGCGTCCCTGTGCTGGAACAGGTCGATCTGGGCGTCCCGGATCGCCCGTCCGATCTCTTGCGGCTGCATCACCGGGTCACCCAGATGATGGCCAGGGCCACCGCAGCGATGACGTACAGGCAGCGCAGGAACAGCCATTCGGCCCGCTCGCTGGCAGACTGCTTGTCACCCAGCAGCGCCGACTGCAGGCGCTCCTCGGTGGCGCTCAGGTTCACGCGCCTGGGGGGCTGGTACTGCGAGCCGATCAAGACCTTGCCGGTGTTGTAGGGGGTTTGTTTCTCCATGGTTTTCTCCTTCAGTTGCCGATGCGCTTGAGCAGGTTGGACACCTGGCCCGGGTTCCAGTTGATGTTCCCGCGGGGGGTTTCGATGCCGCGAGCGGTCAGAGCTGCAGCGATGTCACGCAGGGTAGAGGCACCCGACTTGCGGATGATGTCCTGCACCAGGGGGCCAACGCGCTCTGCGTAGCGGTCTGCCTTGGCCTGGATCTTGGCGATGCCGGCGGCGCTGCCGATCTCGGGGGTGGGGCTGCCCAGCTGGCGGCCCTGTGCCTTGACCTGGGCCAGGGCTGCCTTGGTGCGCTCGCTGATCTTGCGGGCCTCCCACTCAGCGAACACGGCCATCATCTGCAGGAAGGTGCGGTCAGCCTCGGGCATATCGGCGCAGACAAAGGGCACAGAGCTTTCCAACAGGCCGGAGATGAAGTGGACGTTACGGGCCAGGCGGTCGAGCTTGGCGATCACCAGGGTGGCCTTTGTACGCTTGGCCAGGCTCAGGGCGTGAGCCAGCTGCTCGCGGTCATTCTTGCGGCCAGACTCGACCTCGGTGAACTCGGCGACCAGCTCGGCCTGGCCGATGTGGCGGGCGACTGCCTCGCGCTGGGCGTCCAGGCCCAGGCCAGACTGACCCTGGCGGTCGGTTGAAACGCGGTAGTAAGCGACGAATTTCATGGCCATCCCCTCAAGTGCCGTATGTGCCCCAGGCGGGCATGTCCATGGTGAGCTCGATGGCTGTCCAGCACATCTCATGGCGCTCGATCTCGCCAGCCATGTGGCGCTGGTAGTCTTCCAGGGCTTCTGTGAGGGCCACGACGCGGCCACAGTTCCAGGCGCTGGGGTCGGCCTTGGCATAGCCCTGGAACATGGCCAGATTGTTCTGGATGGTCTGCAGGTTGCGGGCGTGGTTCATGTCAGGCCTCCACGATGCGGGTGGCGACCAGGCGGCCAAAGCAGTCATGCACCCAGGCGGTGTCGCTGCACTTGGAAAGCCATGCGATGGCTTCAGTGCGCGACCAAGCGCGTTGACGGGTGCCGAAGGTGTCAGTGATGAGGTACATGATCAGGCCTCCACGCTGTAGCCGAACATGAAGGCCGGCAGGGACTGCGTGAGGATCAGGCTGCGGCGGGTGCTGGGGTGCAGGTAGGCCACGTCCATCCACTTGTTGTGCGCCTCA
>JAPOKJ010000072.1 GCA_029977705.1 Burkholderiales bacterium
CGGCGGAACGTCCTCGATCACCGGGCCCTTGCTGGCAGCCCTGCTGCTGGGCATCGCCGATGTCGCCGGCAAGTACTATGTGCCCAAGCTGGGCGCCTTCATCGTCTACGCCTTGATGATCGCGCTGCTGATCTGGCGGCCACAAGGCCTGTTCTCGCGCGGGAGCAGCCGTTGATGTCGCCACGGCCGCCCATGCAGGCATCCGCGCCCCCGGATGCCCGCCAGCATCTGCTCGCGGCGGCGCGCCGCCCGCGCCTGGAACCTCTGCTGTGGCTGCTGGCCTTCGCCTTGCCAGCCCTGATGCCGGGCCAGGCCCTGATCATCAACGAGATCGCGATCGTGGCGCTGTTTGCGCTGTCGCTGGACCTGGTGCTGGGCTTTGCCGGCATCGTCACCCTGGGCCATGCCGCCTTCCTCGGGTTCGGTGCCTATAGTGCAGCCCTGTTCGCCAAGCATCTGCATCCCGATCCCCTGCTGGGGCTGGCCGTGGGTACCGCTGCAGGCACTGCACTGGGCGCGCTGTGCTCGCTGACCATCATGCGGGGCAGCGACCTGACGCGGCTGATGGTGACCCTGGGCATGTCGCTCATCCTGCTCGAGCTGGCCAACAAGCTGGACTTTCTCACTGGCGGGGCCGATGGCCTGCAAGGGGTGGTGATGGGCCCCTTGCTGGGACGTTTCGAGTTCGACCTGTCGGGCAAGACCGCCGCCTGGTATTCGCTCAGTGTATTGCTCGTACTGTTCATGCTGGCGCGGCGCTGGGTGCATTCGCCCTGGGGCGCGACCTTGATGGCGGTGCGTGACAATCCGCTGCGCGCCACCGCCATCGGCCTGTCGGTGCCAGCCCGTCTGGCGGCGGTGTACACGGTGGCAGCGGGCATGGCCGGCGCGGCCGGTGCCCTGCTGGCCCAGACCAGCGGCTTTGCCTCGCTGGATGTGTTTGCGCTGGAGCGCTCGGCCGATGCGGTGCTGATGCTGGTCATCGGTGGCGTCGGCTGGCTCTATGGCGGCCTGATCGGAGCGATCGTGTTCAAGCTGCTGCATGATGTCGTCTCGGCCCTCACGCCGCAGTACTGGATCTTCTGGATCGGCCTGTTCCTGGTGGTCCTGACCCTGGTGGGACGGGAGCGCCTGATGCATCCCTGGCGATGGCTGGCCATGCGCCGCAAGGAACGGCCATGAGCGACGTGGTCCTGAGGGCCGACCAGCTGGTCAAGCGTTTCGGTGGCATCACCGCCACCGACCAGGTGAGCCTGACGCTTCGGCAAGGGGCCCGCCATGCGCTGATCGGCCCCAATGGCGCTGGCAAGACCACCCTGATCAACCTGCTCACCGGCGTGCTTGCGCCGACCTCGGGACGTATCGAATTGCTCGGCCAGGACATCAGCCACCTCGCCCCGCATCGCCGCGTGCAGCGTGGCCTGGTGCGTACCTTCCAGATCAACCAGCTCTTTGCCAGCCGCACGCCCCTGGAAACCCTGGCCATGGTGGTCTCGCAGCAGCGCGGCCAGGGCTGGCGCTGGTGGTCGGCGCTGGGCACGGACCAGGCTGTGGTGGCGCGCTGCGAATCCTTGCTGGAACTGTTCCGGCTCAGCGCCGTGATGCACCAGCGCACCAGTGAACTGGCCTATGGCAAGCGGCGCCTGCTCGAGATGGCCATCGCGCTGGCCTGCGAGCCACGCGTGCTGCTGCTCGACGAGCCGGTGGCCGGGGTGCCGGCCGGCGAGCGCGAGGAACTGCTGCAAACCGTTGCGGCGCTGCCCGCTGCGGTCTCGGTGCTGCTGATCGAACATGACATGGACCTGGTCTTCGGCTTTGCTGACCGCGTCACCGTGCTGGTCAATGGAGCCGTGCTGTGCGAGGGCTCGCCGCAGGCGATTGCGGATGACACGCGGGTGCGCGAGGTCTACCTCGGCCAGGGCGCGGGAGCGGCGCATGGCTGAGTTGCTCCGCGTCGAGGACCTGAGTGCCGGCTACGGCGATGCGGTGGTATTGCAAGGGGTCAAGCTGAGCCTGGACGAGGGCTGCACCCTGGCCCTGCTCGGCCGCAACGGCACCGGCAAGACGACCCTGATCGACACCCTGGCGGGCGCAACCCGCCAGCATCGGGGGCAGATCCATCTGGCCGGACAGGCCCTGCACCGCCTGCCCTCGCATGCCCGCGCCGCAGCCGGTATCGGCTGGGTACCGCAGGAGCGCAACATCTTCAAGTCGCTCACCGTCGACGAGAATCTGACCGCGGTGGCGCGCAAGGGGCCATGGACCACGCAGCGGGTCTATCAGCTGTTTCCTCGCCTGGCCGAGCGGCGCGGCAACCTGGGCACCCAGCTGTCGGGCGGTGAGCAGCAGATGCTCGCGGTGGCCCGCGCCCTGGTCATCAATCCACGCCTGCTGCTGCTCGACGAACCACTCGAGGGCCTGGCACCGATCCTGGCCCAGGAACTGCTCGCGGCGATCGGCCGCATCACCCGCGACGAGGGCCAGTCGGCCATCATCGTGGAGCAGCATCCGCAGGCGATCCTGGCGATCAGTGACCGCGCCGTGGTGCTCGATCACGGCACCGTGGTACATGAGGGCGAGGCAGCCACCTTGCTGCGGGACCCGGCCGCCCTGAACCGCTGGCTGGGCGTTGCCGCGGGCGCCTGACGCGGCTCTCGGTACAATTCCGGGCCTTGGACGCAGCCCCGGTCGTCGTGACTGCGCCGTCAATGACCCCAGGTGAGACCCATGAAATGGCTGCGCTTCCAGTACCAGAACCAAACCCTGCTTGGCACGCTGGAGGGCGAGCAGGTCGCAGTCCATCAGGGTGACCTGTTCAGCGGCGCCACCGCCACCGGGCAGCGCCTGGCGCTCGCCGATGTGCAACTGCTGGCGCCCTGCCAACCTGGCAAGATGCTGGCCCTGTGGAACAACTTTGCGGCGGCAGCGGCCAAGAACGGCTGGAGCCAGCCGCCCGAGCCGCTGTATTTCCTGAAGGCGCCCAACACCTATTCGCAGGACCAGGCCGTGGTACCCCGCCCGGCCTGCTTCGAGGGCCGCATCCTGTATGAGGCCGAACTTGGCGTGGTCATCGGCAAGCGCGGCAAGAACATTCCACTCGAAGCCGCCGCTGATCATGTCTTTGGCTATACCTGTGTCAATGACGTCACGGCCCTGGACATCCTTCGCGCCGACCCCAGCTTCGAGCAGTGGACGCGCGCCAAGGGCTTCGACGGCTTCGCGCCGATCGGCCCCTGGATCGAGACCGATGTCGACCCCTCGGGCCTGGTGGTCAAGGCCTTGGTCAACGGCCGCGAGCGCCAGAACTACCCGGTCAGCGACATGTTCTTTTCGCCGCTGCAGCTGGTCAGCCTGCTGTCGCGCGATGTCACGCTCGAGCCTGGTGACATCATCAGCTGCGGCACCTCGCTCGGCGCGGGGCCCTGGCAGGCGGGCGCCAGTGTCGAAGTGCTGATCGAGGGGGTCGGCAGCCTCAGGAACAGCCTCTCGGCGGCGGCCTGAGCCCTGCCCGGCTAGAATTTCATTGATCGGGGCCTGCGCCCCGTCCGCCCTTTTCCAGGATTCGAGCGATGAAGATTGCAATTGTCGGCGCCGGTGCCATTGGTGGCTACCTGGGCGTCCAGCTGGCGCGCAGCGGCGTCGATGTCACCTTCGTGGCGCGCGGCGAAAACCTCAAGGCCATCCAGGCCCAGGGCATGCGCCTGATCCTGGAAAACGGCGAGCAGGTGCGCGCCGACAAGGCCGCCGCCGCCAGCATCACCGAGGCCGGCGCACACGACTATGTGTTCCTGACCATGAAGTCGCACCAGGTCGCTCCGGTGGCGCAGGATGTGCTGCGGCTGTGTCATGACCAAAGCGTGGTGGTCACCATGCAAAACGGCGTGCCCTGGTGGTATTTCCATCAGCTGGCGGGCGACTTCCAGGGCACCCGCCTCGAATCGGTCGACCCCGGCGGCGTGCTGTGGAACACGATCGGGCCGCAGCGGGTCATTGGCTCGGTGGTCTATCCGGCGGCCGAACTGATCGCACCCGGCGTGGTCAAGGTGATCGAGGGCAATCGCTTCACCCTGGGCGAACCTTCGGGCGAAAAGAGCGAGCGCGTCACCGCCCTGGCACAGGCCATGATCAAGGCCGGCTTCAAGGTGCCGGTCTCGAGCGACATCCGCAGCGAGCTGTGGGTCAAGCTGTGGGGCAACCTGACCTTCAATCCGGTCTCGGCCCTCACCCATGCCACGCTCGAGGCCATCTGCCGCTTTGCCCCGACCCGCGAGCTGGCGCGTCAGATGATGGCCGAGGCCCAGTGCGTCGGCGAGCGTATCGGGGTGCAGTTCAAGATCCCGATCGAAAAGCGCATTGCCGGCGCCGAGGCGGTGGGCCCGCACAAGACCTCGATGCTGCAGGATATCGAGCAGGGCAAGGCGATCGAAATCGAAGCCCTGCTGGGCAGCGTGGTGGAACTTGGGCGCATCGCGGGCATTGCCACGCCGACGCTCAATACCGTCTACGCCCTGATACTGCTGCTGGCCGACAGCGTGGCCAAGGCCGGCAAGGGCTTGAAGCTGGATTGATCCTCAGTCGCGCGCCTGATCCTTGCGCATCTGTTCGGTGGCGCGGGCATCGATCGAGTGCCAGATCTCGCCACCCATCGGGTTGCGCGATTCCTCGAGAATGTGGCCGACCAGGCCGACCGCGCGCGCCATCACGCCCAGGCCGCGGCAGATCTTCCAGTCAAAGCCCATCTCGCAACACAGGGCGCCGATGGCGCCGGTGGCATTGACCGGCAGGACCTTGCCGCTGCGGGCGCCGGCCAGCTCGGCCAGCTTGATCATCAGCGCCACATAAGGCCCGTTGAAGCCGTTTTCCTCGGCCAGTTCGATCAGGCGAGGGGTGCGGGGGTCGATCGGCTTGTGGATCGGATGGCCGATGCCCGGAATGATCTGCTTGCGGGCGCTGAAGTCATCGACGATGCGGCTGGCCAGGACGGTCATGTCAGCCTTTGCGTCGGGCGTGGGCATCACGCCGTAGAGGGCCTTGGCTGCGCCTTCGATGCTGCCCACGAAGACCGTGCCCAGGCCGTTCAGGCCGGCGGCCACCGCCCCTTGCAACGACTCGGGTGCGCCCATGTAGGTCAGGCGGGCGACCAGCGCACTGGGCGTGATGCCATGCTCGACGAGGGTCACCACCATGGCATTGAACATGCGCGATTCGGCAGGCGTCGGGAAGCGGCCGGTCAGCTCCAGAAAGCCCATGTCACCCAGGTTGAGCTTGCCCAGGATCTCGCTGGTGAAATCCCTGCCAAACAGGGTGATGCTGCTGGCATCGCTCCAGCCGATGGCCGTGCTGATCGGTTTGTCCTGACGGCTCATGAGGCGGTTCCTTTAGGATGCGGCCGGCTTGCGCGCCGTCCAGAGCGAAGAGAGCAGCGGCCAGACCAGCATCAGCAAGGCCAGCGTGGCGATGCTGCCACTCAGGCCGTTGGCCCAGAAGATGCCCAGCGAGCCGCCCGAGATCAGCATCGATTGCCGGAAGCTGGACTCGGCCATGTCGCCGAGCACCAGGGCCAGCACCAGCGGGGCAAGCGGGTACTTGAGCTTCTTGAAGACATAGCCCATCACACCAAAGCCCAGCATCAGGCCGACATCGAACAGCTTGCTGTGCACCGTGTAAGCCCCGACCGCGCAGATCACGACGATGACCGGCCCGATGATCGAGAAGGGCACGCGCAAGATCGCCGCCCACCAGGGCACCGTGGTCAGCACCACCAGCAGGCCGGCAATATTGCCCAGGTACATCGAGGCGATCAGGCCCCAGACAAAATCCTTTTGTTCGGTGAACAGCAGCGGACCGGGCTGCAAGCCCCAGATCAGCAGGCCGCCGAGCAAGACCGCTGCGGTGGGCGAGCCCGGAATGCCCAGGGTAAGCATCGGCAACAGGGCGCTCGTTCCCGCTGCATGGGCGGCCGTTTCGGGCGCGACCACGCCTTCGATTTTGCCCTTGCCAAAGCCGTCCGGGTCCTTGGAAAAGCGCTGCGCCAGACCATAGCTCATGAACGAGGCCGGCGTGGCACCACCCGGCGTGATGCCCATCCAGCAACCGATCAGGCAGGAGCGCAGCGAGGTCACCCAGTAGCGCGGCAGTTCCGCCCAGGTGCTCAGGACATCCTTGAAGGTGATCCGCGCCTTTTGCCCATTGAAGTTCAAGCCCTCCTCCATGCTCAGCAGGATTTCACCGATGCCGAACAGGCCGATCACCGCGATCAGGAAATCAAAGCCCTTGAGCAGGTTCTCGGATCCGAAGGTCATGCGCAGGGTGCCGGTGACGCTGTCCAGTCCGACCGCTGCCAGCGCAAAGCCGAGCATCATCGCCAGCAAGGTCTTGACCGGCGGCTCCTTGCTCATGCCGATGAAGCTGCAGAAGGTCAGCAGCTGCACCGCGAAAAATTCAGGCGGCCCGAACTTGAGCGCAAACCGGGCCACCAGCGGCGCCATGAAGGTCACCATCAGCACCGCAAACAGGGCACCCACGAAAGACGATGTGAACGCAGCCGTCAGTGCCTGCGAGGCCTTGCCCTGCACCGCCAGCGGATGGCCGTCGAAGGTGGTGGCGACCGACCAGGGCTCGCCCGGAATATTGAACAGCACCGAGGTGATCGCACCGCCAAAGAGCGCGCCCCAGTAGATGCAGGAGAGCATGATGATGGCCGAGGTGGGCGACATCGAGAAGGTGAGCGGCAACAGGATGGCCACGCCATTGGCGCCGCCCAGGCCCGGCAGCACCCCGATCAGCACCCCGAGCAGGATGCCTACGATCATCAGCAGCACGTTCTGGACGCTCAGGGCGACCGCGAAGCCGCCGAACAGGTTGACGATTTCTTCCATGGCGAGCGTTCCTCAGTAGCCGAACAGGGCTTCAAGCGGCCCCTTGGGCAGCGGTACCTGGAACCACAACTCAAACAGGCCGAAAAGCACCGCAGACACGCCGATCGCCACCAGCAGGGACCTGAGCCAACCAAAACGCCCCTGCCACATCATGAAGGCCGCGATGTAGATCGTGCCCGCCACATACAGGCCCAGATAGATGACGCCGATGACGAACAGGACGCAGGGCACGAACATCTGCAGCACCAGGCGCATCTGGTGCGGCGAGCAGATCGGCGCGCGCGCCTTCTCGCTCGACCATTGGCGCAGGATGCCCAGCCCGACCCAGGCCGCCCCGATGATCATCACGCAGCCGATGTAGAACGGGAAATAGCCGGGTTGCGGCCCGTCGGCACCCCAGCGAAATCCGGTACGCACACTGTCCATCACCACCACTGCCCCGATGGCGGCAAAGAAGGCGGCTGTCAGCAGTTCAAGCCAGCGGTAGGACACCGTGATCGGCGCCTTGTTCGGGGACTTCATCGCCCTGCTCCCGTTTATTTGCTCAGAAAACCGGCCTCGGCCATCAGGCGCGCATGCTCGACCTCGGCCTTGCGCAGCCAGTCCTTGAACTCATCGCCGGTCAGGAACTGGTTGCGAAACGCGCCGGTTTCGATGAACTCCTGCCATTCCGGCAAGGCCCGCACCTTCTTGAACAGGTTGACGTAGAACTCGGTCTGCGCCTTGGTGGCGCCCGGCGCCATGAAGATGCCGCGCAGCATCAGGTACTCCACGCCCAGGCCCTTGCTCTTGCAGGTCGGGATGTCCTTCCAGCTCATCGTGGCGGTGATCTTCTTGTCATACGGCATTGGAGCGGCATCGAACACGCACAGCGGACGGAGCGTGCCGCCACGCCAGTGCGAGACGGCCTCGAGCGGATTGTTCACGGTGGCATCGACATGCTTGCCCACCAGTTGCACCGCCACATCGCCGCCGCCCTTGAAGGGGATGTAGGTCATCTTGCGGCCGGTCGCTTTCTCGATGGCTGCAGTGATGATCTGGTCCTCCTGCTTGGAGCCGGTGCCGCCCATCTTGACCTTGCCATCGGCACTGCCCTTGAGCGCCGCAACGAACTCGTCGGCGCCCTTGGCCGGGTTCTCGGCATTGACCCAGAGCACGAATTCGTCCAGCGCCAGCATCGCCACCGGCGTGATGTCCTTCCAGTTGAACGGCACACCCGTGGCCAGGGGCGTGGTGAACAGGTTGGACAGCGTGATGATCAGCTTGTGGCCATCGGGACGACTGCCCTTGACATCGAGGAAGCCCTCGGCGCCTGCACCGCCACCCTTGTTGACCACCACCAGGGGCTGGCCCATCAGCTTGTGCTTGGCGATCACCCCTTGCAGGAAACGGGCCATCTGGTCCGCACCGCCACCGGTGCCCGCCGGCACGACGAATTCGACCGGTTTGCTGGGTGCCCATTGCGCCTGCGCGGATGTCGCGCCGGCCATTCCTGCGGCGGCGGTCAGGAGTCCTGCCATGAACATTGCCAATGTCTTCGTGGTCGCCATGGAACGGATTCTCCTGCTCGTTTGAAATGGGGGGATGCAGCGTCCGATCGAGCCGGCAAGTGCCTCGGGCGGTGCGGGACGCGCCCCGCTTTTTAGCAGGCCGGGCGCGGACGGGCTTCAGCGCGTTTCACTGCCGGGGGCCTGGTCACGGTGCGAGACCTCGATCACACGGGCACGGGCCGCCAATTGCTCGACCAGGGCTTCGGCGACTGCGCGGTTGTCGGCATCGAGGTTGGCATCCCATTCATCGAGCAGGTAATAGGCGGCGCGGGTGTGCTCGACGATCTCGCGCAAGGTGGCGATCTGGCGTTGTCCGGCCGAAAAGCCGGCCTCGCCACCGCCCTCGCCGCCCCGTCGCGCCAGGGCGAAGGCCATCCGGTCGGTGGTCGGCCAGTAATAGGCATGCGCTCCCAGGCTCGTCTTGAGCATGGCCAGCAGGGAGGACTTGCCGCTGCCGTTGGGGCCCCGGATCAGCACCCTGCCCTGTGGCTGCGCGGTGACAGCGGCCAGCGCCTGCCCCAGATCGGCGGGCTGGATCTCGCCCATCAGGGAGCATTGCAGGCGCATCTGCTCGAGGCGCGTGCGGGCCTCGAAGTCCTGGGCAACTGCGGGCAGAAAATGCTCGACCACGCCGCCGATGCGAGTCCACAGCGCCACCAGGTCGTTCCAGCCGGCGGCCAACTGCTGCACGTTGTGGGCCATCTCGATCTGGCGCGGCAGGGTGGCCGCCAGACCGATCATCACCGCCGTGGCACCGCGCGCGCCCATCGCCACCCAACCGGTGATCAGGAACACGATGGCCAGCCCGAGAATGCCCGACAGCGAGCTCAGGCCCTCGCGCGCCAGGATGGCGCGCACCTGGGCCCGCAGCGCGATGCGCAGGCGCGCCTTGAAGACCCGGTTCCAGATGCCGTAGTTGTAGCGGTTGCCGGAAAAGACATTGTCCCAGGCAGTGTAACTGTGGGCGGTCAGCAGGTTGGTGCGCTTCTGGTTGTTCAGGTAGGTGCGGGCGATCGGCTTGCGCAGGCCGTACTGAAGGCTAAGGCACAGGGCCAGGATCAGCACATAGGACAGCGACAGCCAGGGGTCGATCTCCAGGCCCAGGACGATGGCATTGAACAGCACCGAGAACAACAGGCGCAGGACCGATTCGAGTTCGTAGATCAGCTCGAAAAAGATGTGGAAGGTTTCGCCGGTGAGGAAGGGCTCGACCGATTCGCGGGCGGCGCTGTCACCGAGCAGCAGGCTGCGGCCGCGGTTGGCGCGGGCAAAGCGGTGCATGTAACGGCCATAGGCGCCAAAGCCGGCACGCTCTCCAAAGAACCAGCTGGTGGCCCCGACCAGGTAGGCCAGCGACTGGACCGCCAGGATCATCACCAGGTCAAGGGCCTGGAAGTCATCGTTGGCCACATCGCGCCCGGTCTTGATGATCAGCCAGGTGGTGCCCGCCGACAGCGCAGCCTCGATGATCAGCAGGCCCAGCATCATCATGCCGGGCAGCGACCAGAGCAGGCGCACGAAGGCCAGCCGGCTGTCCAGCCCGCCCGGCCGGGGCTCGAGGTGGGCGCTGGCGCTGCCCGGTGTCCGTTCAGTCAAGGACAGCCTCCTGGGTCACAGCAGGCCCTGCTCCTTGAGCACCTTGCGCGCCACCCTGAAGCCGTCCAGGGAGGCCGGGGCCCCGCAATACACGGCAACCTGCAGGAACAATTCCTTCATCTCATCGGCACTGACGCCGTTGTTCAGGGCCCCGCGCACATGGATTTCCAGTTCATGCGGCCGGTTCAGCGCGCAGGTCATGGCCAGAACCAGCAGGCTGCGCGTCTTGCGTGGCAAGCCGGGACGCGACCAGACCGCGCCCCAGGCGTGTTCGGTCACAAAGTCCTGCAACTCGCCATTGAAGCTGTCGGCCTCGGCAAAGCGCTGTGCCACATACTCGTCGCCCAGCACCTGGCTGCGCACGGCCAGCCCGGCCTTCCAGGTCGCGCTCTTGCCCTTGCTGGCCCGCTTGACGGCCTGCGCCGGCGTGACCTTGGCGGGTGCCCGGCCAGGCTTGTCGGGCGCAGCCTTGCGCGTCTTGCGCGGGGTGGCGGCAGCGTTTGCGGATGAGATTTTCCCGGGCATGGTGGTCTTCCTCGTTGAGTCGGTGTTCATTCGGCGGTGGCGCCGGATTCCTTGATGATGCGGGCCCAGCGGCCAAACTCGCTGCGGATGTAGGCGCCATATTCGGCCGGCGTGCTGCCCAGGGGCTCGGCGCCCTGCACCGCAAGCTTGGCCCGGACATCGGGATGACGCAGGGCCTTCTGGATCTCCTCGTTCAGGCGCTGGATCACCGGCTGGGGCGTGCCGGTGGGCACCACCACCCCTTGCCAGGCACTCATCTCGAAACCGGGCAGTACGGTCTCGCCAAAGGTCGGCACCTCGGGCAGGAGACTGGAGCGCCTGAGGGTGGCCGCCGCCAGCGGGCGCAGCTTGTTCTCGCGCACCAGGGGCAGGGTCGAATTGATGGTGTCGATCATGAATTGCACCGAGCCGGTCGCCACATCCATCAGCCCCGGGTTGCTGCCCTTGTAGGGCACATGGGTGGCCTGGATGCCCAGCTCCTTGACGAACAGGGCGCCGGCCAGATGCGTGATGGTGCCAGTGCCCGAGGAGGCATAGTTCAGCTGGCCGGGACGCGCCTTGGCATAGGCGATGAACTCCTGGACGGTGCGCACCGGCAGGCCGGAATGGACAACCAGGATCAGCGGCACGGCAGCTGTCAGGCTGACTGGGGCGAAGTCCTTGAGGGTGTCGTAGTTGACCTTGCTGTACAGGCTGGGACCGATGACGATGGCCGAGGTGTTGTAGAAGACCGTGTAGCCATCAGGCGCGGCCTTGGCGACGATCTCGGCGGCCAGGTTGCCACCGGCGCCGGGCTTGTTCTCGACCACGACCGGCTGGCCCAGCTGTTCACTCAGGCGCTGGGCCAGCACGCGTGAGACCAGGTCGGTGGGGCCGCCCGGCGCAAAGGCGATCACCATGCGGATCGGCTTGACGGGCCAGTTGGCAGCGCCCTGGGCGCGACTGGCCGGCAACAGGCCGCCCATCAAGGCAGCAAGGGTGGCGGCCAGGGCCAGAAGGATCGAGGGTCGGCGTGACATGAGCTCAGGCTCCGGAACAGGACAGAGGCAGATGCTAACAGGGCGCCCGGTGGCCCGAAAGAATGGAACGCGAGGGGTCCGCCACTCCGCCGTGCCGCCGCAGGTCCGGGCCGCGCTGGGCTATCCTGTGGCGGCCTTGTTGTCCGCAATGCCCCACTTTCGAGAGAAGCGCCATGGCCTCCCCTTCTGTTCCCTCCCCCCAGACCCCGGCCCCGGTGGCCGACCTGCTGATCGATCACGTCCGCATCCTCGATGGCAGTGGCAGCGCAGCCTTCGAGGGCCGTGTACTGATCAAGGGGGATCGCATCCTGGCCGTCCAAGGGCGCGAGCAGGGCCCGGTGCCAGCGGCGCGCGAAACGGTTGATGGTGGCGGGCTTTGCCTGATGCCCGGCATCATCGACAGCCATACCCACTACGATGCCCAGATCACCTGGGATCCCTTCCTGTCGCAGTCGGTCAAGATGGGGGTGACCACTGCGCTGATCGGCAATTGCGGCTTCACCATCGCCCCCTGCCTGCCGCAAAACCGCGACCTGGTCATGAAGAACCTGACCCAGGTCGAAGGCATGTCCCTGGACAGCCTGCGCGCCGGCATCGACTGGGCCTTTGAAACCTTTCCCGAATACCTGGCCCTGATCGAGCGCAAGGGCTGTGCCATGAACCTGGCCGCCTTTGTCGGCCACTCGACCCTGCGCAATCACGTCATGGGCAGCCAGGCCTCGGACCGGGCCGCCTCGGCCGACGAGATCGCGGCAATGCAGGGCTTGCTGCGCGAGGCCCTCGAAGCCGGCGCCATCGGATTGGCCACCACCACCAGCACCTCGCACAGTGCCTACGATGGCCGGCCGATGCCCTCACGCCTGGCGCGCCAGGAAGAATTCGATGCCCTGCTCGACACCCTGCGCGAGACGGGCCGGGGCAGCTTCATGCTGACCAAGGGGCCGGCCACGCCGGTGCCGCAACTGCTTCAATGGGCCGAGCGCTGCCAGCGCCCTTTCCTGGTCGCAGCCCTGCTGCATTCGAGCATGGCGCCACTCGACACCTTCCGCGACCTCGACCAGATCGGCGAGCGGGCCGCCACCGGGCTGCGCGTGCGCGGGGCGGTGGCCACGACGCCGCTCAGTTTCGACTTCCGACTGGACACGCCCTACCCGCTCGAACCACTGGCCGCCTGGAAGCCGCATTTCGGTGCCAAGGGCGAGACCCTGCGCCAGGCCCTGGCCAGCACGACCCTGCGCGACAGCCTGCGCCTGGAACTGGCGACGCCGGCGCGGCGCCTGTTCTCGGGCGACTGGACGATGGTCCATGTCCTGGAGACCCGCCTGCCCGCATACCAGCGATTCGAGCAGCACAGCGTCGCCGAGATGGCCGCCGCGCTGGGCAAGGACCCGCTCGATGCCATGTTCGACCTGGCCCTCGAGGACGACTTGCAGACCCTGTTCTCAGTCGTCTCGCTGAACCATGACGAGGCCG
The DNA here is from genome assembly GCA_029977705.1 of Burkholderiales bacterium. Classification (GTDB taxonomy): domain Bacteria; phylum Pseudomonadota; class Gammaproteobacteria; order Burkholderiales; family Burkholderiaceae_E; genus JAPOKJ01. Next base: position 13,042 of record JAPOKJ010000072.1, read on the forward strand.
CCGTCACACGCCTGCTCACGCACCCGGCCAGCCTGGTGTCGCTGTCCGATGCCGGGGCCCATCTGTCCTTTCTCGATGAGTCGGGATTCGGCCTGCACCTGCTGGGCTACTGGAGTCGCCAGCGCGGCATCATGGGCCTGCCCGAGGCGGTGCGCCGCCTGACCTCGGCCCAGGCTGATTTCTTTGGCATCCCGGATCGCGGCCGCATCGCGGCCGGCCAGCATGCCGACCTGCTGCTCTTCGATCCCGCTCAGGTCGGACGGCAGGGCAAGCGCCGCGTCCAGGACCTGCCGGCGCAGGCCACGCGGGTGGCCACCGATCCAGTCGGGGTGCAGGGGGTGTGGGTCAATGGCGTGCGTGTGGCCCGCGAGGGCCAGGCGCTCGAGAAGGGCAAGCCGGGGCGCCTGCTGCGCGATTGCGCGATCGGTTGAGGCCGGCCCGGGATGGATCCCGCTTCAGGCCTTCCCGGGGCAGGCACCCGGTCCAGGCGCCCTCAGGGCTTCAAAGCCCGACGTAATTCTGCCGTCCCGCGTCATTGACGTTGAGGGTCGTGCGCGAGAACGACTCGAGATAATCCATCAAGGCGTCCGAGGCCTTGGCGGCGCGATCAGGCAGGCCCAGCGAGATGGCCTCGGCCACATCCGCATGCAGCCGCGCGGCCATCGGCAGGTCGGCGGCCTCGCGATAGTGCAGATACCAGAAGCGGCGTGACAGGCCCTGCATCAGGCTCAGGGAGCGGGCTGCAAATTCGTTGCGGGCACATTGCACCGACAGTTCGTTGAACTGCTGATCGGCGCGCATGAAGACGCGGTCGTCTTCGCTCTCGGCGGCCTCCCGCATCGACGCGCTGATGGCAGCAAACTGGCGCCGCTCCTCATTGCTGCTGCGCTCGGCCGCGCGCTTCATCACCAGCCGTTCAATCTCGCGGCGGACCTCGAGCAGGCGGATGTGCGCCACCAGATCGACCGGACTGACCATCACCCCGCGACGCGGCATGATCACCACCAGGCCTTCACGGTTGAGCTGCTGCAAGGCCTCGCGGATCGGTGTGCGGCCGAACTCGAGCCGATCGACCAGGGCCTGTTCCGAGAGAATTTCGCCTGGCGCCAATTGCAGCGTGACGATCAATTCCTCGATCGCACGGTAGGCCTGAAGCGCCAGGGTTTCAGTCATGTTTATTTCTTCATCGCGGCCACGAAGGCATCGACCGCCTGCCGATGTTCGTCGGTGTGATGCGAAAGAGCCTGCAACGCGGCCGACAGCTCGAGCACCTCGGCCAGACGCGCATGCTGGGCGGTACGCAGCAGCCGCTTGGTCATGCGCAGCGCCGGTGCCGGGTTGGCGGCGATGCGCTCGGCCAGCGCGGTGGCCTCGGCCATCAGGCGGTCATGGGGCACGACATGATTGACCAGGCCCAGCTGCAAGGCCTGCTGCGCGTCGATCATGTCACCGGTAAAGCTCAGTTCGGCGGCCTTGGCGTAGCCGATCGTCCGCTGCAACAACCAGGCGCCGCCATCGCCCGGGATGATGCCCAGCTTGGTGAAGCTCTCGGCAAAGCGGGCCTTTTCGGAGGCCACGCGGATGTCGCACATGCAGGCCAGGTCGCAGCCCGCGCCGACGGCCGGCCCGTTGACGGCCGCGATGGTGGGGATGTCCAGGTCGACCAGGCTCAGCGGAATGTTCTGGATGCCGTTGAGATAGCCATTGCGGATCTGGTAAGGCGTGCCGCCGGCGATGCCCTTGCGGTCGCGCATGTCCTTGACATTGCCGCCGGCAGAAAAGGCGCTGCCGGCCCCGGTCAGGATCAGCACCTTGATGCTGGCATCGCGCTTGAGGGTCTCGAGCGTCTGGCTCATCTCGTCCCATTGCGCCTGGGTCGACAAGGCATTGCGCTCCTCGGCCCGGTTCATGGTGAGGGTCACGATATCGCCCTGTCGCGATTGCAGCAGGAAGGGGTTGGCGTCGCTCAAGAAGGTTCTCCATCAAAGGGGTGCGGGACGGCTTATGATGGCAGCCCGGCGCTGCGCTGCGGCTGTCCATTTCATTGCCGATCATTATGCTATGCCCGACCTGCCCTTGCGCCCCGAACTGATCATCTTCGAGGATCCGGAACAGCGCAGGCTGGAGGTCCGGCTGCAGGCAGATCTGGCAGACGCTTGCGCCACCCCCGGTCCGGCGCGCAGCCTGCACCGCGCTGGTGCCTCCCGCCTCCGGGTGGTCGCCCGTTGCCCGCCCGCGGTACTGCGCAAGGTCCTGGCCGACCGCGTCGGCCCCTATGACCAGATCGCGCTGCATCTGCCCGATGACCCCCTCATCAATGCGACCCTGCGCGAATGTCGTTCGGTCCTGGTCAAGTGCAGCCACGCCGCGACCCGGCTGGCTCTGGTACCGCCCCCGTCTGATGCCCCCCTGCCGGATGGCCCCCCGTCTGATGCCCCCCTGCCCGCGCCCGTCGCCACCGCAGGCGCCCCGGCCCTGGGCATCGTGGTCGAAGAAATCGCCAGGGCCATCGCAGCCCTGGCCCGCCTGACGCAACGCCGCCCGCGCGAGCACCTGCGCCTGCGCTGGCAGGAACCTGGATCCCGTGCAAAGGGACCGCGCCGGGTTGCGGTGGCCGGCGCCGGGATCGCCGGTGTGACGATCGCCCTGGAGTTGCTGGCGCGCGGACACCAGGTCCTGCTGATCGAGGCCGGCGAGCAGATCCTGTCGGCCAGCTCGGCCCAGCCCTGGCTGGCCTGCCACCCGCAGTTCTCCCGCCGTCCGGACATGCTCGGCATGCTGAGCCAGTTGGCCCTGCAGTGGACCCTGGACAGCCCCTATGCCGATCTCTTCGAGCGACGCGGTCGCTTCACGCCGGCCCTGGATGCCGCGCAGGCGCGCGAGATGCAGAGCCGCGTCGAGCGACTGGCGCTCGACCCCTCGTTGCTGCGCTTCATCAACCCCCTCGAGGCGGTCGAGCATGCCCATTGGCCGGCCGCCGGCGCGGGACGGATCCACGGTGGATTATGGTGCGCCCTGGGCGCCAGTCTCGAGGTGAGGCGGCTGCGTCAGCGGGTCCTGGAGCAGGCCGACGCCTGCGGGGATCGGCTGCAGGTGATGAGCGGCACGCGCCTGCTCGGCATCAGCGCCGCATCGGGCCTCTGGCAACTGGAGACCGACTGCCGCGGACGCCTGGCGAGCGATGCCCTGGTGATGGCCGCAGGCGCGGAGAGCGCCGAATTGCTGGCACGCCTGGGTCCTGTCGGGGCCCTGGGCGGCGAGCCGGGCTGGCAGCTGATCGCGGGCCAGACCTTCCGGGTCAATGGCCTCGAGCCCGGCCGGCGGGACGCCGCCGCCACCCTGGGCGGTGCGCTGACGCTGCAGCGGCTGGCGGGCGGCGAGGCGCTGGGGGGCTCGAGCTATTACGAGCCCGACCGCGCGCCGGAAGACTTCAGCCAGTGGCAGGCGCTCAAGGCCCGCCTCGATACCCTGCCCGGCCTCGATACCGGCGCGGCCCGCCTGCTGTCGGGTCATGCCGGACTGCGTGCCTATGTGCGGGACCGGATGCCGATGATCGGTCCTTTGGCAACGGGCCCCCTCAAAAGCGCCGGCTCCGGGCAGACCGATGGCCCCCCGCAGCCTGGCGCCTATCTGGCGGCCGGCTTTGGCTCGCGGGGCCTGCTTTGGGCCCATCTGGCCGCCGGCCTGATTGCGGACCATCTCGAGGCACGGATGCCGGTGCTGGGCCTGAAGGCGCTAGAATCCCTGGACCCTTGCCGTCATCCGGGGCCCACGGCCCCGTGCTGAGCGGACAACCTCCGACACCTCTTCATCCGTCGCACCATGCCCAAGAGCAAGCCTTCCAAGATCAAGTACGACTGCGCCAAATGCCCGGGCTTTTGCTGCAGCTACCCGCGCATCGAAGTCAGCGAGGACGACCTCGAACGGCTGGCCGCCCACCTGCAACGCGATGTCGACGAGGTGCGTCGCCAGCACACCCGGCTCTATGACAAGACCGAGCGCATCCTGCGCCGCCAGAAAGACACCATCTACGGCCAGATCTGCGGTTTTTTCGACACCGACAAGCGCCGCTGCACCGTCTATGAAGGTCGCCCCGATGTCTGTCGCCAGTATCCGAACAAGAACAAGTGCGGCTACTTCGAATTCATCCGCTTCGAGCGCAAGCAGCAGGAAGACAAGGACTACCTGCCCACGGTGCGCGCCTGAATGAAAAAAGGCCGCCCCTGCCTGCAGCAGGCGGGCGGCCCTGGATGGCTGGGGCTTCGAAAGGCCCGAGCCGGCAACTTACTCGGTCGCCGCGAAACGCTCCAGATAATGATCGGCATCGCCGATGGTCTGGGACAGCATGGTCAGTCGCTTGAAGGTATGGCTGACCTTCATTTCCTGGGTCATGCCCATGCCACCGTGCAACTGGATGGCTTCCTGGCCCACCTGACGGCAGGCGTCGGCCATTTTCACGCGTGCCGCTGCCACCACGTGGCGACGCTCCGTGACGGACATCAGGCCGCGGGCCGCCTGGTCCACCGCATGGGCAGCCAGCAAGGCAATCGAGTCGGCCTGGCGGGTGACGATGGTCATGTCGACCATGCGGTGCTGCAGCGCCTGGAAGCTGCCGATCGCGACACCGAACTGCTTGCGCGTCTTGATGTACTCGAGGGTGGCGACGTTGGCCGAATTCATGGCGCCGACCGCCTCGCCGCACAGCAGGACCGAGGCAAAATCAAGCGCCTCGTCGAGCACTTCGAAGCCCTCGCCGGCATTGCCAATCAGGGCATCGGCTCCCAGCTTGACCTGATCGAAGCGGATGTCGGCCGAGCGCTGGTTGTCGACGCTGCGCTCGGTCTTCATCGTGACACCGGCCGCCTTGGCATCGACCAGGAACAGGCTGATGCCCGAGCTGTCGAGGGGACCCCCAGAGGTCCGGGCACTGACCACCAGCTTGTCCACCAGGTGGGCGTGCGTGACCACGACCTTCTCGCCGCTGAGCACCCAGCCGGCGCCATCGGCCTTGGCAGCGGTCGAGACATCATTGGCGTTGTAGCGCGACTGGGCTTCCAGATAGGCCACGGCAGCCTTCAGGGAGCCTTCCATGATGGCCGGGAGCACGGCTGATTTCTGGGCATCGCTGCCGCTGCGCTCGACGATACGGCCGACAAGCACGGTTTGCAGGTAGGGCTCGAGCAGCAGGCCCTCGCCGATCGCCTGCATCGTGGGCAGCATGCCCATCGCACCGGCATCAAAGCCGCCATGGGCCTCCGAGAACGGCAGGGTCATCAGGCCGAGTTCGGCCAGCTGCTGCCACACCGCATCGCTCATGCCCTTGCCGGCGATGATCTTCTTGCGGGCCTCGAAGCTGTAGTCGTTGGCGATCAGCCGCTTCAGGCTGTCGGCCAGCAGGTTCTGTTCTTCCGAATACTGAAAATCCACGTCCTTCTCCCTTACAGACCCAAGGCCATTTTCGACATGATGTTGCGCTGGATCTCGTTCGAACCGGCATAGATGC
>JAPOKJ010000068.1 GCA_029977705.1 Burkholderiales bacterium
AGCCCGGCCCTGGCCCTGTGGGGTTCGGGCCCGGCCTTCGGGATGGATCCCAACATGATCCTGGCCTGGCACCGCTACGGCGGCGGCAAGGCCCTGCTCGAGGAGATCTATGCCAGCCTGCGCCTGGACGTGGTCTCGTTCCTGTATGGCCCGATGCCGACCCAGCCGCTGGGCTGGTTCAAGAAGCCGATCACCCGGCCCGAGGATTTCAAGGGGCTCAAGTATCGGGCGGTCGGCCTGTCGATCGACATCTTCACCGCGCTGGGTGCTGCCGTGAACGCCTTGCCGGGTGGCGAGATCGTGCCGGCCATGGACCGCGGCCTGCTCGATGCGGCCGAGTTCAACAACGTCACCTCTGATCGCATCCTCGGCTTCCCGGGGGTCTCGAAGGTGTGCATGCTGCAAAGCTTTCACCAGTCCGGCGAACAGTTCGAGATCCTGTTCAACAAGACCCGCTACAGCGCCTTGCCGGCCGAGCTGCGCTCGATCATCGAGTATGCGGTGCAGGCCTGCAGTGCCGAGATGAGCTGGAAGGCGATCGACCGCTACTCGAAGGATTACCTCGAGTTGCAGCAGACCGCCGGTGTCCGCTTCTACAAGACCCCGGACAGCATCCTGAAGGCCCAGTTGTCGGCCTGGGACCAGGTGGTGGCGCGCAAGAGCGCCGACAGTCCAATGTTTCGCAAGGTGCTGGCCTCGATGGAGGCCTTTGCAAGGCGTGCCGCCAAGTGGCAGAACGACACCAATGTCGACTTCCGCCTGGCCTACCAGCACGCCTTCGAGCGCAAGACCTGATCAGGCGCCGCGCATCCCGTCTGCGGTGTTGCGCAGATCAGCGATGCGCGGGCCTTCCCTACTTGCCGTACAGGTAGTTGGGCAGCCACAGCGTCAGCTGGGGCCAGATGTACATCAGCACCATGCACACGATCACGATCAGCATGTACGGCATCATGCCGGCAAAGATCTGGTTGATCGTCACATGCGAGGGCGATACCCCCTTCAGGTAGAACGCCGACATGGCCACGGGTGGTGACAGGAAGGCGGCCTGCAGGTTCACGAACACCAGCACGCCCCAGAGCATGGGATCGATCTGGAAATGCTGCAGCAGGGGCAGGAAGATGGGCACGAAGATCACGATGATCTCGGTCCACTCGAGCGGCCAGCCCAGCACGAAGATGATCGCCTGCGACAGCAGCAGGAACTGCACCGGTGACAGGTTCATCGACAGTACCCACTCTTCGACCAGGCGCTGCCCGCCCAGGATCGCGAACACCGCCGAGAACAGTGCCGAGCCGACGAACAGCCAGCACACCATCGAGGTGGTCTTGGCGGTCAGGAATACCGACTCCTTGATGCGCTGGAAGTTCAGGCCGCCCGAGCTCCAGGCCATCAGGAAGGCGCCGGCCGCACCCACCGCTGCCGATTCGGTGGCGGTGGTGATGCCGAACAGGATCACCCCCAGCACCACGAAGGTGAGGATGGCCAGCGGCATCACCGAACTGATCAGCATCGACAGGATCTCGTACTGCTCGGCATCGAACTTCCAGTAGTACCAGGCCAGCAGGGCCAGCACCAGGGCGCAGGTGATGCCAAAGCCGCTGTAAAAGCCCTCGGGCACGGCACCGGTCTTGGACACGTTGGTGGCTTCGCCGGCGCTCATTTCCTGGAGGGGTTCGTCGGCCTTCTCGGCGGGCTTGGCAGCGGACTTTTCGGCCCCGGGCGGCTCGGCAGCGCCCTCGGAGCCGGGCGGCTCACGGGCGGCATCGCTGTTGCCGGCCGGCTTGGCCTCGCTGGCCCCGGGGGGTTCGGACACACCGGCTGATGCACCGGGGGGCTCCTTCACGCCGCTGGAGGCGCCAGGAGGTTCCTGCACCCCGCCCGACGCGCCCGGGGGCTCCTGCACGCCACCCGATGCGCCGGGGGGCTCCTGGACACCGGACTTGGCCGCTGGCGCTGCCGCCGCAGCGGGCGCCGCGCCCGGCTTGACCGCCGCCGCTTTCGGGGCGGCGGCCTCGGCCTGGTTGTCCTTCTGGGAATAGATGGTCACATACCACCACACCGCACCCAGCGTGACGACCGCTGCGATCACCGGTGCAAGGGCGCGCACCAGTGCGCCTGCCAGGCGGCCCCAGCTGGCACGGGCCGCGCCGGCGGCACTGCTGGCCTTGCCCGGGGCCGCCACGGCCATCAGCAGGGCGGGCAGCATGAAGCGCGAGTACTGGGTGGCGATGTTGTCGACCCAGGGCGAGATCGGCGCGCGCATTTTCTCGATCGGCAGCTTTGGCGCCACCTTCGGATTGATCAGCGCCCAGCCGATCACATACACGAGGTACAGGAAGGCCAGGAAAAAGCCCGGGAACATCGCCGCGGCGTAGAGCTTGACGACCGACTGGCCGGCCACGGCCGCATAGACGATGATCATCACCGAGGGCGGGATCAGGATGCCCAGCGTGCCACCGGCCGTGATCACGCCAGCCGCCAGGCGGGTGTCATAACCGGCATTGAGCATGGGCCGCATCGCGATCACGCCCATGAGCACCACCACGGCGCCCACCAGGCCGCTGGCAATGCCCCAGAAGGTGCAGATCACCAGGGTGGTGACAGCCAGCGATCCGGGCAGTCGACGGAAGGCCAGTTGCACGCTCTGGAACATCTTGTCCACCAGCGCCCCGCGCTCCATCACATAGCCCATCAGCACGAACAAGGGGATCGACAGCAAGGTGTCGTTGTTCATCGCTCCGAAGGCGCGCTGCACCATCAGTTCGAAGATCTTGTTGCTGAAAAAGGATTGGCCCGGCTCGTAGAAGGCAACGAAGCCAAACATCATGCCCAGACCCATCAGGGTGAAGGCGGTCGGAAAGCCCATCATGATCACGACCACGATCAGGCCGAGCATGGTCAGGCCCAGTGCAGCATTGCTCATGACTTCAGTTCCTTGGCTTGTTGCAGGGCCATCTGGCGGGCCTCTTCGTCGACGAATTCGCTGCTCGCCAACTGCTGGTCGACAACGTCGGATTCCTGGGCATCCTTCAGGCGCGGCGTCCACTCGCCGGTCTTGAGGCAGACGACGCAGCGGATGATCTCGGCAATGCCTTGCAGGAGCACGGTGGCGCCGGCCAGCGGGATGATGAACTTGAAGGGATAGACCGGCAGCGGATCGGCGTTGAAGGTCTGTTCGTGAATGGCCAGCGAGTCCTGGAAATAGTTCCAGCCGGCCCAGGTCAGGGCGGTCACGCCGGGCAGGAAGAAGGCGATGAACAGGACCAGGTCGATGCCGGCCTGGGTACGCGGCTTCATGCTGCCGTACAGGAAGTCGCCGCGCACATGGCCATCATGGGCCAGCGTGTAGGCGCCCCCCATCATGAACAGCGTGCCGTACATCATGTTGCTGGCATCGAAGACCCAGGCGGTGGGCGCATTGAGCGCGTACCGCTTGAAGACTTCAATGACCACCATCACCATCAGCGCCACGATCAGCCAGGCAAAGGTCTTGCCGACCCAGGTGCTGATGCGGTCTGCGGTATGCAAAAGTGTTTGGACTTTCATCGCCAGATCCTGTGCGGGGGCCCTGAGGCGGGCCCGACCCGCTGTAAAGAAAAAGCCAGCCCGCCGGTTTTCCGGAAGGGCTGGCTTGCCAGCCAGGGCGTGTCCACGATCGCGAGTCTCGTGGACAGGGCCCGGGGCCGATCAGCTCTTCTTATTGAAGTAGTGGTTGTAGGCCATCTTGAAATCGACCATGTAGTCGTTCTGCCAGCGTCCGCAACGGGCGGCGAACTCACGCTGCGACTCGAGCACCTTCTTGAAGTGGGCATTCTCGGACGACTTCTTGGCGATGACCTTGTCCCAGGCTTCCAGCTGGGCCTTGAGGATGGCGTCGGGGGTCTTGTAGAACTTGATCCCGGCCTTCTTCATCTCGTCGTAGTCCTTGGCATTGCGGTCGATGGCCTTCCAGCTCATCTCGGCGCTCGAGGCCTGGACGGCGTAGTCGATGATCGACTTGAGCTCTGCCGGCAATGCGTCGTACTTGGTCTTGTTGAACAGGATCTCGAACTGTTCGCCGGACTGGTGGAAGCTTTGCAGCATGCAGTTCTTGACCACGTCAGGGAAGCCCAGCACGCGATCGGACGAGGCATTGTTGAACTCGGCCGCATCGATCAGGCCGCGGTCCAGGGCCGGCACGATCTCGCCGCCGGGCAGCGGGTTGACCGCGGTACCCAGTTCGGTGAAGACATCGACCGCCAGACCGACGGTGCGGTACTTCAGGCCCTTCATGTCGGCGACCTTGGCGATCGGCTTCTTGAACCAGCCCAGCGGCTGGGTCGGCATCGGGCCATAGACGCGCGAGACGACCTGCATGCCCAGCGAGGCATAGATCTCCTCGAGCAGGGCCTTGCCGCCGCCATAGGTGTGCCAGGACAGGACCATGTTGGGGTCCATGCCGAAGGCCGGGCCCGAACCCCACAGGGCCAGGGCCGGGCTCTTGCCGTAGTGGTAGGCCAGCACGCCATGGCCGCCATCGAGCGTGCCCTTGTTGACGGCCTCGAGCAGCTGGAAGGCAGGCACCACGGCGCCCGAGGGCAGCACCTCGATCTTGAGGCGGCCGCCAGCCATGTCATTGACCTTCTTGGCGAAGTCGTTGGCGTACTCGTGGAAGATGTCTTTTGCAGGCCAGGTGGACTGGAAACGGAAGGAGGTGGTCTGTGCGACCGAGATCATCGGGGCCGACAGGCCGGCGGCGGCGACGGCGGCGCCCTTGATCAGTGATCTGCGGCGGGCAGGCGTGGTTTCGCTCATGGAAAGTCTCCTTGTTGCTTGTTTAAAGTGGCCCCGGATCATACCTTTTGGTGCTGTACCCTGTTGCCTAGGGTTTACACCGATCAGGAGGCGTCTTGGTTTCAGAATCCGGCCGTCCGCAAGGGGCTGAAGCGGCAGCGCAGCAGGCCCGGCCAGGCTTGCCGGTGCTGTTGGTGGCCGGCTTTTCCCAGGCGGCGCGCCACCGTGCCATCCAGGAATGGTTGCGATCGCAACCCTCGCCGCCGACGGTCGGGCAGGCGCTGCCCGGCGCCGGTCCGCGCATGGCCTGGCTCGATCATCAGGACCGGGCAGCGACCCTGGCCGCACCGGCGCCCACGCAAAGCTTTCAGGCCTGCGTCTGCTGCAGTGGCTCCCTGGTCTTTGCCACCCATCTGACGCGGCTGCTGCGTCAGCCGGGATGGCAGGCCCTGCTGATCAGCCTCGGTGCGCAAGCCCAGCCGGCCAGGATGGTGCAACTGCTGACGCAGGCGCCCTGGTCCCAGCACCTGGGACCGGTGCGGCTGGTATCGATCGTCGATGAGCTGACCCGGCAGGTGGCGGCTGATCCGGCCCATGCGCTTCATGAGGCGGCACGCCAGCAACTCGATGCCAGTGATCGGTTGATCGGGACCGGTCATCCCCTGCCGCCGGATCTGCTGCCGCAAGCTTCCTGATCGGGGCGCGACCAAAACACGACAACCCGGGCCCGGGCCCGTGCGTTTATCGGTGGACAAGCCTCGCCGATCGGGCAAGCCGGCCGGCGCAGTGCTTGAAAAGGAGAAATTGCAGCACTATCTGAACACCCGCCGGCGCCATGTCGCAGCGGGCTGACATTCCCTGGTGATGAGGTTGAGCATGAACATGATTTACAACAGTCCTACCTACTGTGTCGTCGAATTCGGCGCCATCAATGGCCATGTGGGGGGCTTTGAAATCATGGACAAGCTGTCGCGCCGCGAGATCTACCTCGAGGGCACGCTGGCCCGTCAATTCAAGCGGGAAGTGCAGGAGCTGATCTCCGGAGAGCCTTCGATCGAGGAGATCGACGCCTTTTTGGGCAAGTTCAGCGGCATGATGCAGCAACCACTCACTTTGCACTGAAGCCGCCGTGAGCGTGGGCTTATTGCTCTTCTAGGGAAGCCTTCCCTAGAGCTGTTCCCAGGGCAGGCCGTCGAAGCGCCAGCCGTTCAGTTTGCCTCGCTGGTGCTTGTCGTTGAGGTCGCCCTCAAAGCCGTGCAGCACGTTGATGACTTCCTTGAAGCCAGCCTGCTCCAGGGCCTCGCCGGCCTCCAGTGAACGCTTGCCGCTGCGGCAGATCAGCACCACCGGCCGGGTATTCGATTGCCCGGCCAGCTTCTTGACCTCGCCAATGAAATGCGGATTGAGTTCCCAGTCGGGGCCGTCATACCAGGCCACGTGGGTGGAGCCGACGGCGTGACCGACGAAATAGAACTCGGCATCGCTGCGGCAATCCACGAAGACCGCATCGGGGCGGTTGTTGAGCAGTTCGAAGGCTTTCTTGGCAGGCAGGCTTTGCATGGCAGGGCTTATTTCATGAAGCGGACCAGCCAGAGCGAGACGCTTGGCACGAACAGCAGCAGCGTCGTCCGCAGGAAATCACTGACCAAAAAGGGTAGCACGCCACGATAGCTTTCCGCGATCGGCACATTCTTGGCCAGGCCATTGACCACATAGACATTGAGCCCGACGGGTGGCGCGATCAGCCCGATCTCGACCACCATCAGCACCAGGATGCCGAACCAGATCGCCTTCTCGGCAGGTGGCAGACCCAGATCGAGGGCCATGATCATCGGAAAGAAGATCGGAATCGTCAGCAGGATCATGGACAACTCGTCCATCACGCAGCCCAGCACCACGTAGAAGATCAGGATGCCGATGATCACTGCAATCGGGGCCAGGCCCAGTCCACCGACCCATGCGGCCAGCTGGTTGGGCACCTGGGTCAGCGCCAGGGCGGTGTTCATCATGTCCGCACCCATGAAGATCACGAAGATCATCGCCGAGTTCTCGGCCGTGGTGTAGAAGCATTCCTTGAACTTGGCCAGCGTCATCTCGCCCTTCATCAGCGCTGCGATGAAGGTGGCGGCGGTACCGACGGCGGCACCTTCGGTCGGCGTGAAAATGCCGCCGTAGATGCCACCGAACACGATCAGGAAGATGATGGCGATCGGTGCCACACCCCTGAGGCCGCTCATCAGCGAGGCGCGCGAGCGTGCGTCGACATCCGGAGCCTGACCCGGGACCAGACGCACATAGATGGCGATCGCGACCATGTAGCCGAGCATCGCGATGATGCCGGGAATGAAGGCGGCGGCAAACAGCTTGGCGATGTTCTGTTCGGTCAGGATGGCATAGATCACCAGCACCACCGAGGGCGGGATCATGATCCCCAGCGTGCCGCCCGCTGCCAGGGTGGCGGTGGACAGACGCCCGGAATAACCGTGCCGCTCCATCTCGGGCAGGGCCACGGTGGCGACCGTGGCGGCTGTGGCCACCGATGAACCGCAGACCGCGCCGAAGGCCGCGCAGGCCAGCACGGCCGCCATCGCCAGGCCTCCCTTGAAGCGGCCCATCAGCCCGCTGGCGAACTCGAACAAGGCCTTGGAGAGCCCTCCCTGACTGGCAAACTGCCCCATAAGCAGGAACAGGGGGATCACCGACAGGTCATAGCTGGAGAAGCGGGCAAAGGCCTGGCTGTTCAGGAAGTTGAACAGTCGGGCGCTGTCGGCCTGCAGCAGGTAGCCGACTGCGCCAGCCACGAACATCGCCACACCGATCGGGATGCGCACGGCCATCAGCACCAGCATCAGGCCAAAGATCAGGGCGCAAAGGGTCAGGGCGGACATGGTTCAGGCCTCCTGGTTGAGCGGAACGGCCGCCGTCGCAGGCGGCCCCTTGAGGGCCTGGACCAGCGCGATCAGCCCGGTCAGGATGAAGGCGGGCACCATGGCGTAGTACACCGGGTAGGTGGGCAGCTGCATCAGCATCGACACCGATCCGGTCGCCTTTTCGTTCAGGCCGCCGATCAAGGTGCGCCAGGCAAACAGGAACATCATCAGCGCCACCGTCAGGGCACCGATCCGGTCGAGCCGGTCCCGATTGGCCTGTGAGGTGCCGGTGGTGAAGAAGTCGACAATGATGTTGCCCTTGCGCAGCTGGCAGTAGGGCAGGAAGGCCGCCACAGCGCAGCCCATCACCATTTGTACCAGTTCGAAATCGCCCAGCAGGGGCTTGTCGAACTGGCGTCCGACCACGCTGTAGCAGGTGAGCAGCGTGATGATGACCATCGCGATGCCGGCGAGGATGGCGAACAGCTTCGCCAGTTTCTCAAGCAGATTCAAGGGAGTCTCCCCCGTTTAGGGTCCAAGGGTATGAGTCTCGCACAAATCGCCTGCACTCGAATGCTGGCCGTCAGGTCGCGTCGGGCGGTGCGCCTGTCAGTGGTCAGGACCATGGGCAAGCGGCGAGCGCCTTACATGGGCAAGCGGCGAGCGCCTTAGAATGCCGGGCATGTCCGAGAAATCACGCCTCGCCACCCATGCCAGGGGGGCGAACCTGGCCTCACCGGCGCCCGTCAGCGACCGCCCGCGCTGCCCCTGGTGCGAGGGCTTCGAGGCCTATCGCACCTACCATGACACCGAGTGGGGTGTGCCGATGCACGATGATCGCGCGCTGTTCGAGAAGCTGTGCCTCGAGGCGATGCAGGCCGGCCTGTCCTGGGCCACGGTGCTCAAGAAGCGCGAGCACTTCCGGAAGGCCTTCGAGGGCTTTGTGATCGATCGCCTGGCCGCCTACGGCGATGGCGAGGTCGAGCGGCTGATGGCTGACCCGGGCATCATCCGCAACCGCGCCAAGATCCTGGCGATCATCGGCAATGCCCGAGCCATGCAGACGCACTTCCCCAGGAAGCATGCCTTTCGCGATTTCCTGTGGGGCTTTGTCGGTGGCCGGACACGCCACAACGCCTTGCGCTCCATGGCCGATGCGCTCGCCCAGGACGCCGCCTCGCAGGCGATGAGCAAGGCCTTGCTCCAGCGCGGCTTCAAGTTCGTCGGGCCGACGATCTGTTATTCGCTGATGCAGTCGACCGGCATGGTCAATGATCACCTGGTCAGCTGCTTTCGCCATGCCGAACTCGGAGGCAAGGCCTGATGTCGGCCCTCGGCGAGGCGCTGCTGCAGGCCCTTCAAGGCGGGGCCGTGCTGGGCATCACCAATTACTGGGGCTTTGTGGTCGCGGTCCTGGTCTTTCTGGCCATTCCCGGCCCGGGCACCTTTGCTTGTCTGACGGCGGTTGCGCGCGGTGGCCTGCGCGGTGGCTATGCTGCCCTGCTGGGTCTTATCGTCGGCGACTGGTGCCTGATGCTGTCGGCCATCCTGGGGCTGGCGGCCGTGCTCAAGGCCAATCCGGGCTGGTTCCAGGCGGTGCAGTGGGCCGGTGCCCTCTACCTGTTCTGGATCGGCCTGCAATTGCTGCGCACCAAAGACGGCAGCGTATCGACCCTGCCCGAGGCGATGCAGCCGGGGCCGGGCAAGTATTTCCGGCAGGGCTTCCTGATCACGCTGATCAATCCCAAGGCGATCGTGTTCTACATGGCCTTTTTCCCGCTCTTCATCGATCCCGCGCATCATCGCGGGGCGGTGACCTTCGTCTCGATGGCCCTGTCCATCACCGTGCTCACGCTCTTTTACGGCAGCCTGATCCTGTTCCTGGGCCATGGCGTGGCGCGCGGCCTGCGCAACCACCGCTGGGTCGGCAAGGTCGCGATGAAGCTGGCCGGTGGGGCGATGTGCGCCTTTGGCGTGAAGATGGTGACCCAGTAGGCGCCCGAGCGGCCGGCTGCGCAGCGGCCGGGCTTGCCTGATTCGAATTTTTCCTGGAGCGTTCAGATGCATTCCACCCTGCAAAGACTGATTCCCGGCCTGCTCTCGATGGCTCTGGCCTCTGGCCTGGCCCTGCCGGCTGCCAGCGCCTCGGCCAAGACCCTGAAGTGGGCCAGTGCCGGCGAGATCCCGACCTGGGATCCGCATTCACAGAACCTGTCGCTGACCAATGGCGTGCATGCCTGGGTATACGAGTCGCTGGTGTACTACAACAAGAAGTTCGAGATCGAACCGATGCTGGCCACCAAGTGGGAACTCAAGACCCCGACCCAGATGCGCTTTTACCTTCGCAAGGGGGTCAGGTTCCATGATGGCAGTACCCTGACCGCAGACGATGTGGTGTTCTCGATCGCCCGCGCGCGCGACAAGCAGTCCAACTTTGGCATCTACGCCCAGGGCATCGACAAGGTGGTCAAGGTCGATGACCTGACCGTGGATATCCTGCTCGAGGCCCCCAACCCGGTGCTGCTGCGCCAGCTCACCGAGCTTCGCATCCTGAACAAGGCCTGGGCCGAGAAGAACAACTCGGTGCGACCCAAGGATGCCCGCTCCAAGGACGAGACCTTCGCCCATCGCAACACCAACGGCACCGGCCCGATGATGCTCAAGGAGTGGCAGACCGATGTGAAGAGCGTGCTGGTGCGCAACCCCAACTGGTGGGGCAAGCTCGAGGATGACATCACCGAAGTGATTTACCTGCCGATCAAGTCTGACGCGACCCGCACCGCGGCCCTGCTCTCGGGCGAGGTCGACATGCTGCTCGACCCGCCACCGCAGGACACGCCGCGCCTGCGCCAGAATGACAGGCTCAAGGTGCTCGAGGGGGCCGAGAACCGCACCATCTTCCTGGGCATGGACCAGTTCAGCAACGAGTTGCCGGGCTCGGACGTGAAGGGCCGCAATCCGCTCAAGGATGTGCGGGTACGCAAGGCGCTGTACCAGGCCATTGACATCGAAGCCATCAGGCGCTCGATCATGCGTGGCCAGAGCCAGCCTACCGGATCGATCATCGCCACCCAGGTGCTGGGCTGGAACAAGGACAACGACAAGCGCCTGCCCTTCGATGTGAACGCGGCCAAGGCCTTGCTGGCGCAGGCGGGCTACCCGAACGGATTCGAAGTGACGATGGATTGCCCGAACAACCGCTACATCAACGACGAGGAAATCTGCCAGGCGGTGGTGGCGATGTGGAGCAAGGCCGGTGTGCGCGCCAGGCTCAAGACCCAGCCGCTGGCCACCTATTTCCCGCAGTTGCTGCGTCACGAGACCAGCATCTACATGCTGGGCTGGGGCGTGCCCACCTTTGATGCGCTGTACAGCCTGCAATCACTGGTGCGCAGCAAGGGCGCCGGGGGCGATGGCAACTACAACATTGGCCGCTACAGCAATCCCCAGATGGATGCGCTGATCGAGCGCATCAAGAAGGAGACCGACGAGAAGAACCGTCTCGAGCTGATCCACAAGGCCTTGCTGCTGCACAACCAGGAGGTGGCCCACATCCCCCTGCACAACCAGGTGATCCCCTGGGCGATGAAGAAGAACATCACCATGACGCACCGCGCCGACAATCGTGTCGACATCCGCTGGGTGAAGATCCAGTAAGGCCCTGGCGGCCCCGGCCCTCAGAGCGCCCAGACCACCGCGGCCGCCGCGGCCAGTCCGTACAGGGCCGCGCGCTTGCTGGTGCGTGTCAGCACCATGGTCACCACCAGGGCCAGCGCGCCCCACAGGCGCCAGTCATTGCTCACGCCAGCCAGCAACTGGCTGAGGCTGGCACCTTGCTGCAGCTGATCGATCTGGAACCGGGCCACCTCGGGCGCACAGATGGCCACCAGGGCTGCCAGCGGGGCGTAGCCGAGGGCCTCGGCCAGCGTGCCCTTGGGCTGGAAGCGACGCGGCAACACCAGGAAGCTGTTGCGCATGGCAAAGACCAGCAGCATCAGCAGCACGATCGTGATCCAGATCTCGGTGGCTGACAGCTTCATCGCGGGGCCTCCGCCCGGGTGGCGAAACCGGCACCGATGCCGGCCACGATGGCGGTCAGCAGTCCGAGCTGATACGGCCAGTGAAAGGTGAACAGCGAGACGGCGGCGCTTACGATCGCGCAGATGACCGCGCTGCGACCGCGCACCATCGGCACCAGGATGCCCATCATCGCGACGATGCCCAGGTAGGTGAATTTGGGCGAGGCCGGCAACATCCCGGCTGCCAGGATGCCCACCACCAGGCCGCTGGTCCAGGCTGACCACACCGGCGCATTCAGCCCGATCAGGTAGGACACCCGGTGCGTGAACGGCGGCTGGCCTGGTCCGGTGCGCGAGCGGCGCAACAGGAACATGCCGATTGCTCCGTCGATCGACATCGCCCCGACGAACAGGCGCCATCGCGTGGGCACGTGATGCAGCGCAGGTGCGATGGCCGCCGAGTAGATGACAAAGCGGATGCAGGCCAGTGCGGCGGCCAGCACGATCAGCCCGACCGCTGCGCCAGCCGTCATCAGTGGCAGCGCCACCATCTGTGCGCTGCCCGAATACACCATCAGGGCGAAGGCCAGCGACTGGCCCATGCTCAGTCCGGCGTTGAGCATGCCCAGCCCGACCACCAGGCCCCAGGCAAAGTTGCCGGGGATGGTGGCCAGCATGATGTGCACGCCGGCCCTGAAGGCCTGTCGTCGTCCGGGTTTCAATGCGGAAATGGAAGCGGCTGCGACCGGGTGCGGGTTACCGGGTCAGGCCCTTGCCCCGCAGCCAGTTCTGGATCAGCGCGGCGACCTGGTCGCTGTTGCGGTCCATCATGATCATGTGCGAGTTGCCCTTGATACCGACCTTGGGCAGGTCGACCACATCGGCACTGCCGCCCTGCTGGCGGATCGCCTCGAGAAACTTCAGGCCGTTGCCACGGATGGTCGGCCAGCGCGCGTCCTGCTCGATATAGTCGCCATAGACCTGCAGGATCGGCACATTTTTCAGGGCGGCCACCTGCTTCGGGTCTCCGAAGCCGGCCGGCTCGACGGCGACCAGCGCCTTGACCTTGTCCGGCCGCGCCTGCGCCACCCGGTAGCCAAATTGTCCCGCCTGCGAGTGGACCAGGATCACGCAGGGGCAGACCTTGTCGACCAGGGCGGTATAGGCCGCCACGGTGGCCTCGTCGGTGGAGGTCCAGCGCGGCACCACCTGCTTGGTGAAGTTGTCATAGCCCTCGATCGGGAACTGGCTGCCCGGCATGAGGCGGGCCTTGGCCGGGTCCTTGTTGTACGAACCGGGACCATCACCGATGCGAAAGCGCTCAAAGGGGTTTTCCTTGGTCAGGAACACCGGCTCGGTCTTGAAGATGTCGGGGTACTGCGCCCAGCCGGAGCGGCCGCGCTCGACGGCGTCGGAGTTGTAGACCGCCCAGCCCTGGCGCAGGAAGTAATTGAGCCAGCCCTCCCGGCCGTCGGGCGTGGTCTCGTAGGTGACGCCGGACAGGCCACCGCCATGCCAGAGCAGGATCGGCACGCTGCTGCGCTGCTGTGCCGGAATGAAGTACTGCACGTACATCTGCTCGGCCTGATACACGCCATTGGGATCGACCTTGGCCGGCACGCCGCCCGGCGTGAACAGCACCTCCTTGACCGGCTTGCCCGACAGCACCACTTCGCGGCCGCCGACATGGAACGAGCCCATGCTGCGCAGGGCGATGGCATCGACGGCGGGGCTCTGGCAGGCGGTCAGCGTGGCGGCCGTAGCCAGCAGTGCGAGGGTCGCGTGGGTCTGTTTCATGGGCATCCTCCTGGGGCCAGCGAGGTTAGCATGGCGCGCCTCGTGTCCGCCCCGTGCTGTCCGCCCTTTTCGCTCATGGCGGCGCGCCCTTGCCCGAGGCTTTGCAAAAGCCGGCAATCCCCAGGGAATCCTGCCCGATCGCGTCATTCACTCCTACAATGGGACGTGCCTGCCCTTGGCAACGAACCGGAGCCACCGCCTTGATTGCCCGCCCCCTGAACCGCCCGGCCCTGACCGGATTCCTGACGATGCTGCTGCTGGGCGTTGCAGGGGTAGCGGCTCAGGAGGCCGCCCCGCTCACCAGCCAGCCCGGCGATATCGACCGGGGCCGCCAGGTGGTGCTGCGCCAGGACCGCGGCAATTGCCTGCTGTGCCATGCGTTGCCCGAGCCCTCGGTGCGTTTTTCCGGTGATATCGGTCCGCCGCTGCACGGCGTGGGCGCGCGCCTCAGTCCTGGCCAGATCCGCCTGCGCGTGATGGATGCCAGCCGGCTCAACCCCGATACCGTGATGCCTCCGTATCACCGCACCCAGGACCTGGTCCGTGTGGCCCGCCAGTACCAGGGCCGCCCGGTGCTCGAGGCCCAGGAAGTCGAAGACCTGGTCGCCTATCTGGCCCATTTGAAATAAGATTCGCCGACCCTGCCCCAAACAGCCATGCTCCACCCTTCCTCCATTCCTGATTTTCCTGGCCTGCAGCCGGCGCGGCGGCGTGCCCTGCAACGCCTGGCCCGCGGCGGCGCCGTCCTGATCGGGACCGGCGCCGGTCTGGCGCAGGCACAACCGGCCAGCATTCATGACCACCTGCCCTGGATCCCGGCGATGCGCGACGACCTGGGCGAGCAGCGCCGGGTGCTGCGCGAGCGGGTCACGATCGAGGTATCGCCCCTGGTGGACAACGGCAATGTCGTGCCCATCGGTGTGCGGGTGGAAAGCGCGATGCAGGGCAATGACCGGGTCAGGACCCTCAAGCTGTATTCCGAGAAGAATCCCCAGCCGCGGGTGGCCACCTTCCATTTCAGCGACTACAGCCCCGAGGCGCGTGCCGCCACCCGGATCCGCCTGAACGGATCGCAGCGCCTCGTGGCGATAGCCGAGATGACGGACGGCCGCCTGTATGCCGGGGTGGCTGAAGTCGTCGTCACCATCACCGCCTGCATCGACGGGGCTTGAGGACAACATGGCAGCCCGTGTCATCGCCCCCGCCAAGGTGGCCCGCAACGAAGTCTTCCAGGTGCGCATCCTGATCGGCCATGTGATGGAAAACGGTTTCCGTCGCACCGAAGAAGGCCAGCGCATTCCCGCCAAGCTGATCCGCAGCGTGTTCTGTCAATTGATCGATGCCAGCGGCGAGCACCAGGTGTTCCGTGCCGACCTGTCCTCCGGGGTGGCCGCCAACCCGCTGCTCGAATTCAAGCTCAGGCTGCAGCAGAGTGGCGAGCTGCGCTTTTACTGGTCCGACTCCGATGGCGAGAAGGACGAGATCCGCCATCGCATCGACGTGGCCTGAAGGGGCCCTGCGGGTGAGGGCGATGGCTGCAAGGAGCGCGGTGCACCTGATTGCGCGCCGCGCTGCCAACCTGATGCCTCTGCCGGCCATCCTGCTGCTGGTGCTGTCTGTTCTGGCGGGCACCCAGGCCCGCGCCGCTGACCCGGCCCAAGGGGGCTGGCCACCTAAGCGATTTTTCGAGACGCCCCGATCCGGCCTCAGTTTCACCAGCGACGAGGTGCGTCGCATGCAGGCGGACGAGCTGGGCAATCCCACCCTGCTGCTTGCGGATCAGGCCCGCAGCCTGTGGAGCAAGGCTGCGCCCGGCGGCAAGTCCTGCAGCGATTGCCACGGTGCGGTGGAGGCGATGAAGGGCGCCAGCACCCGCTACCCCCGGATGCTCGAGGGCCTGGGCCTGACCAATATCGAAGGACGCATCAATGCCTGCCGCACCGGGCGCCAGGGCGCCTCGGCCTGGCCCTATGAGGGCCCCGAGCTGCTCGGGATGACGGCCCTGATCGGGCAGCAGTCCCGCGGCATGAGTCGCGAGGTTGTCATCGACGGGGCGGCCCGGCCGCACTTCGAGGCGGGCCGGGCGCTGTACTACCAGCGCATCGGCCAGATGAACCTGTCATGTGCGCACTGCCATGAGCAAAATGCCGGCCGGCGCCTGCTGGGTGAGGTGGTCAGCCAGGGCCAGAGCAATGCCTACCCGATCTACCGTCTGGAATGGCAAGCCAGCGGCTCCCTGCACCGGCGGTTGCGCAGCTGCCTGTTTGGCGTGCGGGCCGAGTTGCTGCCCCAGGGCGCCCCGGACCTGCTCAACCTCGAGCTGTTTCTGGCCTGGCGTGGCCAGGCCCTGCCGATCGAGACTCCGGGCGTGCGCCGTTGAGGTGCCGGCCTGTCACCCCTTCCATGGCGACCACGATGCCCAGCGATTTCCTTGTCAATACCTCCGACCTGAAACAGACGCGCTTTGCGCCGGCGCCGGCGCCCGAGGATGTGCCCCTGCAGCCGGGGGAGGTGTTGCTGCGTATCGAACAGTTCGCCCTGACCTCCAACAACATCACCTACGCCGCCTTTGGCGAGGCGATGAATTACTGGAAGTTTTTCCCGGTGCCGCCGGCCGAGCGGGGCTGGGGCCGGATTCCGGTCTGGGGATTTGCCACCGTCGCAAGGCTCGGACCGCAGGCCCCGGAGGGCCTGGCGCTCGGTGAGCGCCTGTATGGTTACCTGCCGATGTCGTCCTGGCTGGTGGTCAAGCCGGTCGGAGTCAATGCCCAGGGCTTTTCCGACGGGGCGGCACATCGCGCCGGCCTGCATCCGGTGTACAACCAGCTGCGCCGCTGCGCCGCCGATCCCACCTGGCGGCCCGAGGCCGAGGCCCGGCAGATGCTGGTTCAGCCCCTGTTCATGACGGCCTGGCTGATCGATGACTTCCTGGCCGACCAGGCCTTTCTCGGCGCCCGGCAGGTGATCCTGAGCAGCGCCTCGAGCAAGACCGCCTATTCGCTGGCCCATCAGCTGAAAATGCGCCAGCGCATCAAGAGCCGGCCGCATACCCTCCTGGGCAGTGGCGCCGACGGCCAGGGCACGTTGCAGGCCCCCGCAGTGCGCACGATCGGGCTGACGGCCCAGGCCAACGCGGTCTTTGTCAATGCCCTGGGGTGCTACGACCGGGTGCTCAGCTATGACGAATTGGCCACCCTCGACCCGAAAACCCCCTCCGTCTATGTCGACATGGCGGGCAACGGCGCCCTGCGCCGGGCGGTCCATGAACATTTCGGCGCGTCCCTGGCCTACAGCTGTTCGGTGGGCGGAACCCACTGGGATGCCCTTGCCCCGGCGGGCGCGGGTCAGGACCTGCCCGGCCCGCGTCCGGCCCTGTTCTTCGCGCCTGCCCAGATAAAGAAGCGCAGCGGCGAGTGGGGCGGTGCGGTCTTGCAACAGCGCATGGGCCAGGCCTGGCTGGACTTCCTGCCCCAACTGGAGGACTGGATGCATGTCCTGAGCGCCCGCGGCGAGGTCGCGGTGCGCCAGGTGTATCAGGCCCTGCTGTTGGGTCAGGGCAAGCCGGACCAGGGCTACGTGCTGTCCCTGTAATGCGCCAAAGCGGTGCAAATCAGCCGCCAACGGCGGCCATTTTTCATTAATTAACATCTAAGACGCTGGGCTATGGCCGTTTGGCCAGGACTTGTCCTGGCCGGCTGAAGGGTGCTTTGCAGGCATCGTGCCCCAGTTCGGTGTAAGTGTTCACAAATTTCCATGCGGCAGGCCCGGTATCCGGAATGGCCGCCCAATCGTGCCGCTTTCCGAGCGTCTGAACCCGACGCTGCCGGGCACAATCTGCGGGCCTGACGACGTATCGGGGCCGTATGGCCACCTGCCCGGGGGGGTCGTGACGGTGGGTCCGCCCGTGCCCTTCGGCCTGCCGGCCCTGCCGCACAGGGCTCCCTGAAGGTATCCCGCACACCCGCCCACTCGGCCTCCCGGTGCCCGCACGGCCAGCGGCTTCCCTTCCGCCTGCCCATTCGCGTGACCTTGCTGCCACAGTGCCAAAGCCCCTGCCGACCGTCCATGCCGGTGCTTGCCGCCGTCCATACACCTGACTCCCACGCACGTGCAAGGTCCATGGATGATGGTCGAAAGACACACCTATAAAGGGGACGTCGGTACCGAAAGGGCCCCGATCTTCGTGTCTAGGGAAACCAAGCGGGCACGGAGAAAACCACCGGCGCCCGAAACCAGGGAACGAGAACATGGATCGATTGACTGCAGTTACCGGAGTCAAGGACTGGCCACCGCCAGCCGCAGATCCATTGCTTGCGCCGATCGCAGGGGGGCGCGAGGCTCCGTGCGAGGCCCGTAGCCATCGACCGGTGGGCAAGCGCCTGCTGGCTTTCCTGCTGGCCTTCGTCTGGGGCGGTGCCCTGGCCGCTGCGGCCAATCCGGACGCGAAATCCAATCAGCTGAGCCTGTCCCAATTGGCCGGGCGCGGCGAACTGGTCATCGAGACCGGCGTCCCCTCCAGCCGCAACTTGATGCGCTTTGACCGTGCCGACCTGCGCACCAGTATCGAGCGTGCCCTGGGCAACAGCTATGACCTGGCCTCGGTGCGCGCCCGTGCCGAGTCCCAGCGCCAACAGATCGGCGTGGCGCGAGGCGCCCTCCTGCCGAAAATGGACATCCAGCTCAAGGGCGGCCGCGAGATTTCCAAGCCGGGCTCGATCGTCGATCCGGCCACCAATGCCCCGGTGGCTGTTTCGGAGCATACCCGTACCGATACGATTGCCTTCATCCGCCAGTCGGTGGTGGATGTCGGCGCCTGGCGCGAGATGGACCGGCAACGCCTGCTGGCCGCCGCCAGTGATTCCGGCGTCGAATCGTCGCGCGACCAGGTGGCGCTCGATGCGGCCTCGGCCCACCTGGACCTGCTCCAGTACAGCCTGGCCCTGGACTTTGCCCGCGATTACCAGCTCGGGCTCGAGCGCCTGCTGGCCTACGTGGACGGCCGCTCCAAGGCGGGCGGCGCCAGCCCTGCCGAGGCCGAACGCGTCAATGCCCGTGCCATCAACGCCCGTTCCTCGGTGATCGAGGCGACCGGTGCGCTGGAGTCGGCCATGATCAGCTACAGCCGTCTGGTCGGCGGCGTGCCCAAGAGCGTGCCGGCCGAAGACCTGCTGATGCCCAATGTCCTGCCCGATGTGTCAGCTGCGATCGAACTGGCCAAGCGCAACAACCCCTCGCTGATCGCGCTGCGCCAGAACATCGATGCCATCAAGGCCGAGGCGGACGTGGCCCGCGCCAAGATCCTGCCCAAGCTCGACCTGGAACTGGGCAACTACAGGACGCGTGGTGCGGGCGGTGCGCCGGGCATGACCAATGACACCCGGCTGATGCTGATGCTGTCGATGAATGTGCTCAACGGCGGGGCCGATGCCGCCCTGACCCGATCGATTTATGCCCGCCTCGAAGAGGCCCGCTACCGCCTCGCCGATGCCGAACGCAAGCTGGAAGAATCGATCCTGGTGACCTACAACACCCTGCAGGCGGTCTTGCGCCGCGTCGACTCGGTGCGCCAGGAATATCTGGCCAACCAGAAGGTGGAGGTTGCCTTTGGCGATCAGCTGGTGTCGGGCAACCGGCAGTTGCTGGACGTGCTGGATGCCCAGCAACGGCTTTACCAGAGCCGTACCGAGATGCTGCGCCTGACCGTGCTCGAGAGCAGTCTGGCCCTGCAGGCCGGACGCCTGATCGGTGGCCTGATCGAACCGGAAACGCTGGGCACAAAGCCGGAGCTGCCGCCCCTGGGGCCTCAAGCCGCCTCGCGGCCGCCCGCTTCGAGCGCGGCCAAACTGGATGCTGCTGCACCCGTCAAGGAAGGCGCGGCGATGGCTCCTCAGCAGGCCCCGAAAGACGCCCCCGTTCCAGCGGCCGCCCCTGAGCCCGCGTCTGCGCCCGCTGCCCAGCCCGCATCTGCGCCCGCTGCCCAGCCTGCGTCGGCACAGGAACCTGCCCGGGAGGTCACGCCGCCACAGCCTTCGAGCAGCGCCCCGGTTGACGCGGACCCGATCAAGACCGAGCCGGTGGCCACCCCGACCGTCCGCGCAACGCCGCTCGATCCGCTCGACTTTGGCCTGGCCCAGCCGGGCTCTGGCGATGCGGACGTTGCCGCCGTGATCGCGGTGGCACCGGCCCCGGACAGCACCGGAGCGGCGGCGATCCCGGTGACGCTCAGCGCCGAGGCCGAAGTACAGGCACTGGCCGATCTGCTGGGACTGGCTCCCGAGGCGGTCCCCCCGGTGCTCTTGTCCCGTCCTGACCTGGCGACTGAAATATCCCGTGCTGCATCTTTCAGCGTCAGTGCTGACGAGCGCACCGCATCCATGGCCGCCCTCGAGAGCATGGACGAACTCATGACCCTGG
>JAPOKJ010000058.1 GCA_029977705.1 Burkholderiales bacterium
AGCCCTAGCGTGCCGGGCTTTTGCGGGCTTCTCGCCGCGTGCCATTCCCGGGCCGATAGCAATGGCTATCGGTTCGCGATCACGCCTTGCATCTCATCCCGCAAAGACTCCGCCGCGGGCGCGAGAGGTTTTGCGGACCTTCCTTGATGCAGATCAAGGCCTGGTGATTTCGCGTTTCCTTGCTGCAACGCTGCGGCCGCCTGCCTACAGGCTGGCCGTCATGCCGCCGTCGACATAAAGCACATGGCCATTGACGAAATCGGAGGCGGGCGATGCCAGGAAGATCATCGCGCCGGCCAACTCGTCGGTGCGTCCCCAGCGGCCGGCGGGGACCCGCTTTTCGATCCAGGCGGTGAATTGTTCGTCCTTGACCAGGGCCGAGGTCAGCTCGGTGGCAAAGTAGCCTGGTCCGAGGCCGTTGACCTGGATGCCGTGCGGGCCCAGGTCGATCGCCATGCCCTTGGTGAGCATCTTCAGGCCGCCCTTGGTCGCGGTGTAGGGCGCAATCGTGGGCCGGCCCAGTTCGCTTTGCACCGAGCAGATGTTGATGATCTTGCCGCGCTTGCGCGCCGTCATGCGGCGCGCCACTGCCTGTCCGACCAGGAAGGCGCTGGTCAGGTTGGTGGCGATCAGGCGATCCCAGTCGGCATGGGAGAACTCGGTGAAGGGGCCGCGAATCTGGATGCCGGCATTGTTGACCAGAATGTCGATCGGCGCCTCGGCCTCGAGGGCCTCGACGGCCTGGGCGACCTGGTCCGCATCGGTGACATCAAAGGCCTGGCCGGAGACCTCCAGGCCTTCCTGGCGCAGGTGACTGACGGCCTGGGCCAGCTTGTCGGCGTCGCGGCCATTGAGCACCAGGCGGGCGCCGGCACTGCCCAGGGCCCGCGCCAGGGCCAGGCCGATGCCCTGGCTCGAGCCGGTGATCAGGGCGCGTCGGCCGCGCAGGTCGAACAGGGGATGGGGGACTTGGGTCATGGGTAAATCCTTCAGGGTCTGGGCGATGCGTCAGGCCAGCAGGTGAACCTTGAGCGACTGGTCGCGATCGGAGGCCACCATGAAGGCTTCCTGGGCCGCGCGCAGCGGAAAGCTGTGTGTGAGCACGGCCGACACATCGATGGCTCCGCGGGTGAGCACATCGACGGCCTGGGCGAATTCGCCATCGAAGCGGAACGAGCCGACCAGGTCGACCTCGCGGGCCACGAAGGGATTGACCGGCAGGGGCACCTCGGGCACGCCGGGCATGCCGACGATGACGACCTTGCCGCCCGAGGCGGTGGCGCGGATGGCGCTGGCCAGGGCTTGCGGATTGCCTGAACATTCGAAGCTCAGATCGAAGCGGCCCTTGTTCTCGTACCAGCGCTCCACCTGCGCCTGGTCGGTCAGCGAATGGACCACTTCGTCGATGGGCAACTGGCGCAGGCGATCGATCGCCTTGTCGCTCACCTCGGTGACGGTGATGCTACGTGCGCCGGCATGGCGCGCGGCCAGCATCACCAGGCAACCGATCGGCCCGCCGCCGGTGATCAGCACATCCTTGCCAACCAGGCTGCCGGCCCGCTGGATGGCGTGCAGGGAAACGGCCATCGGCTCGGCCATGGCGGCGATCCGGAAGTCGATCAGGCGCGGCACGCGATGGCACTGCGCGGCATCGACCAGCAGGGTTTCGCGGAACACGCCCTGGATATGCGGGTACACCGCGGCACTGCCGAAGAAGTTCATCTTGTAGCAAAGATGGCCCTTGCCGGCCACGCAGGCACGGCACACCCGGCAGGGGTGATTCGGATTGACGGCGACCCGGTCACCCGGCTTCAGGCCCGTGACGGCCGCACCGGTGGCGATCACCTCGCCGGCAAATTCGTGGCCCAGGCACAGGGGTTCGCGGACCATGAAGTCGCCCACCCGGCCCTTGTTGAAGTAGGACAGGTCCGAGCCGCAGATGCCGCCTGCCCCGAAGCGCAGCAGGACCTGGTGATCGGCGGGGGCACCGGGTTCGGGGCGTTCCTCGAGGCGCAAATCCTTGGCGCCATGGATGACGGTGGCAAGCATGAGGGGGCGTATCCTGTGGGTCGGGTGGCCGCGACAGTGCGGACAGGGCGCATTATCAACGATGGGCGTCCGTGACCCTTGCAACCTGAGGAGACTTCCATGTTCAAGAGAAAAACCATCATCACCTGCGCCGCGCTCGCCGCCGGCCTGCTGGTCAGCGCCTGCGCCAACCTGACGGGTGCGGGCCATCATCCGATGAGCTTTTTTGTCACCAGCGCCAATCCCGGCAAGGGTGGCGACCTGGGCGGTCCTGCAGGCGCTGATGCCTGGTGCGAGAAACTGGCCGCCAGCGCGGGGGCGGGCGGCAAGCAGTGGCGGGCTTACCTGAGCGCGACGCCAGCGTCCGGAGCACCCGCGGTGCATGCGCGCGAGCGCATCGGCAGCGGTCCCTGGCGCAATGCCAGGGGCGAGGTGGTGGCCGAGAACCTGGCCCAATTGCATGGCGACAACAGGCTGGGCAAGCAGACCTCGCTGACCGAAAAAGGGGAGGTTGTCAGTGGCCGCGGTGATCCGGTCAACCTGCACGACATCCTGACCGGTTCGGGCGAGGACGGACGCCTGGCCTCGGGGACCGGCGACACCACCTGCGGCAATTGGACCAGCGGCGACAGGGGGTCGGCGATCGTGGGCCATCACGACCGGATCGGGCTGAACGAGAGCGCGCCGATGAAGTCCTGGAACGCCTCCCACGCGACGCGCGGTTGCGGTCTCGAGGCACTCAAGTCCACGGGCGGCGGTGGCCTGTTCTATTGCTTTGCCAGTCGCTGACGCGAGGTCGGACCCGGGCACCCGCACAGCCCGGGGCGAACCTTATTCGGGCTTGATGCCGGCGGCCTTGACGATCGGCGTCCAGCGCTCGATTTCCTTGCGGATGTAGGCGGTGTATTCGGCCGGGGTGGAGGCATGCACCTCGTAGCCTTGCCGGATCAGCTTGTCGCGCAGGTCCGTCTTGTTGACGGATTCGACTGCCACGGCATGCAGCCTGGCCAGGATGGCCGCAGGTGTGCGCGCCGGCGCCAGCAAGCCGTAATAGCCCGAGGCAATCACGTCGGGGAATCCCTGCTCGGCCGTGGTGGGCACATCGGGCATGACGGCCGATCGCTTGTCCGAGGCCACGGCAATGCCGCGCAGCTTGCCGGCGAGCACCTGGGCGCCGGTCGGGATGAAGGAGTCGAGAATCACCGGCACCGTGCCGGCCACCGCATCCTGCAGGGCCGGGGCGGCGCCCTTGTAGCCAATGTGGTTCAGGGCTGGCGCATAACGGGTGCGCAGATACTCGCCCACCAGGTGCGGCGAGCTGCCCACCCCGGCGGTGGCGTAGTTCAGGCCCTTGCTGCCAGCCTTGCCGGCCTGGATCAGGTCGGCCAGACTCTTGTACGGGGTGGCCGGATGCGCCGCGATCAGCATCGGGATTGAAGCCACCAGACTGATGGTCGCAAAATCGGCGAATACGTCGTAGGGCAGCTTCATGCCCAGGGCCGAGTTCAGCGCAATCGGCGCGGCCGCAAACAGCAAGGTATAGCCATCGGCCGGCGCCTTGGCTACGGCATCATTGCCCAGCACATTGGCGGCACCGGGCTTGTTTTCCACCACCACCTGCTGGCCGAGCTTCTCGCTCATCTTCTGGGCCAGCTGGCGCGCCGCCACATCGGTGGCGCCGCCCGGAGCGAAGGGCACGATGATGCGGATCGGCCGCGAGGGATAGGCATCGGCGGCCGGGGTCTGGGCGCGCGTGCCCGCGGCCAGCGATGCGCCAGCCATCAGGCTCAGGGTGTGACGGCGGGGAAGGGAAGGGCTCATGGAAGATTCCTGTGGTCAGCGTGCATCAATGGTGTCGAGCCAGTTGCGCATGGTGGTGTGCACCCAGTCGGGCTGCTCATGGATGATCCAGTGCGAGCCTTGCGGGTTGCGCGCGATGCGCAGATCGGCAACGAATTCGTCCAGGCCTTCGAGCAGGCAGGGCAGCAGGGCACGGTCCTGCTCGCCCCAGATGACCAGGGTCGGCACCTTGACCTTGAAGGCCTCGCGATCCAGTTGCAGGCTGGCGGTGCCGGGCTCGCGGTCGCCCGGGGGCGTCATCGGGCTGGCCCGGTAGTAGTTCAGGCCGCCGGTCAGCGAGC
The DNA here is from genome assembly GCA_029977705.1 of Burkholderiales bacterium. GTDB lineage: Bacteria > Pseudomonadota > Gammaproteobacteria > Burkholderiales > Burkholderiaceae_E > JAPOKJ01. The sequence goes on from JAPOKJ010000058.1 coordinate 4,170, forward strand.
CCGGTGCCTGCCAGTTGGCCAGATAGCGGGCGCGCGCGGCGGCATCGAGCCAGGTGGCGGGTTGTCCGTCGCGCCCCAGCTTGTCGAACAGCGCCGCACATTGATCGCGGGACAGTTCTTCTTCCATGCCAGGCTGGCGAAAACGCAGCATGTAGGCACTGGCCGCCTGCTGGCCCGGATCGTGGGCCAGGGCCTGCGCAAAGACCCAGGTATGGGCAGCGTTGATGGCAATGAAGCGGCTCACCATCGCCGGTTGCTGGGCGGCAAACCCCCAGGTCAGCGCGCCTCCCCAGTCATGCCCGACCAGGATGCAGTCGCGCTTGCCCAGGTGCAGGATCAACTGGCGCAGGTCTTCCAGGATGTGCTTGGCGCGGTACTCCTTGAGGCTGGCCGGCTTGTCCGACAGGTTGAAGCCGCGCATGTCCAGCGCCACCGCAAAGTAACGGTCGCTGAAGGCCATCATCAGCTCGCGCCACTCGTACCAGAACTCGGGAAAGCCGTGCACGAACAGCATCAGCGGCTGCGACGGATCACCCCGGCAGGCGTAGTGCAGTTTCAGGCCGTTGACCTGGGCAAAGGCGTGGCGGATGCCATCGGCAGCATCGAGCTGGTTTTCCCGCTCGATCAGTTGTTCAGGACTCATGCGTGATCCGTGGGCGTGCCCGGTTCGGGCCTTGCCATCATATCGGACCCAGGGTCTGGCGCACGGCCTCGACCAGGCTGATCAGACGCATCGGTGCCAGCTTCTCGAACTGGCGTGAACTCATGTGGCTTTCGGCCACCACGCAGTTGAAGGCAAAGGGCAGGTCCTGGCCGGGTACGCGGATCGCGACGCCGACCGCGTTCAGGCCGCGCGGCGCCTCGTTCAGTGACAGGCTGTAGCCGTGCTGCCGATAGTGCGCCACCTCGGCATCGAGCTTGCGCCGCAGCGAGGGCCAGTCGGTCTGCGCTCGTTCCTGCAGGGCGGCGTACATCTGCAGTCGCCGGTTCTCGTCCAGCGCAGCCAGGAAGGCACGGCCCATCGAGGTCTCCGCAATCTGGCGGCTGGTGCCAACATCGGGCCGGGCGGTGGGTGCCGCATTGTCCAGGCAGCTTTCCAGGAAGATCATCTCGGTGCCGCGCGCCATGCCCAGCGAGACGGCGCCATGCATCTCATTGGCCAGTTGCTGCATCCAGGGGCGGGCAATACGCCGCACCGGCAATTGCGACAGGAAGGGGTTGACCAGTTCGAGCACGCCCACATCCAGGCAGTACTTGGCGCGCTCCGGGTCGTGGCGCAGATAACCGAGCTGGGTCAGGGTCTTGGCCAGGCGGGTGACGGCCGCCTTGGACAGGCCGGTCCGTTCGACCAGCGCCTTGTTGCCCATCCAGCCGCCCGAGGGCGCATAGGCACGCAGCAGCAGCATGCCCTTGGCCAGGGTGGTGGCGAAGTAGGGGTCTTGTTGATGAAATCGTTCGATCGCGTCTCGGTCCATGGGCCGATGGTGGAGGCGTTGCAATAGTTGGTCAAATGTTTCAATATGTGAGCTATAAATCCGGATTTTGAGCGGCCAAGGGGTGCGCGAGTGGTGCAAGAGGCCTTCATGTTGCGCCGCGCTATCATCCGGCCCATGGATGGACAACCCGACCCGGAAAGCGCCGAAAAGGCGCTGATCTACCCCTTCGAGGGCCCGCCCGCCCGTGGCGATACCTTGGAGGTCGCGCCTGGCGTGCGCTGGATCCGCATGCCGCTGCCCTACACCCTCAACCACATCAACCTTTACGGGATCGATGATGGCGAGGGCTGGGCACTGGTCGACACCGGCACCCGCACCGAGCAGTCGGCCGAGGTCTGGCGCGAGGTCTTTGCCAATGCGCCGGATGAGCGGCCGGTCAGCCGCGTTTTTGTCACCCACATGCATCCCGACCATGTCGGGATGGCGGGCTGGTTCACGCGCCGCTTCGGCATCCGGTTGTGGATGACGCGCGGCGAGTACATGAATTGCCGCGTCATGCTCGGCGATACCGGCCGTGAGGCGCCACCGGAGGCGGTGGCCTTTTATCGCCAGATCGGCTGGTCCGAGGCCGCCGTCGAGCACTATCGCATCCGCTTCGGCAATTTCGGCAAGCACATCCATGCGATGCCCGACAGTTACCGGCGCCTGCAGGATGGCGAGGTCATCCGCATCGGGGCCCATGACTGGCAGGTGGTGGTGGGCAACGGCCATTCGCCCGAGCATGCCTGCCTGTATTGCCCGGACCTCAAGCTGCTGATCTCGGGTGACCAGGTGCTGCCGCGCATTTCATCGAATGTGTCGGTCCATCCGACCGAGCCAGATGCCAACCCGATGCAGGACTGGATGCACTCCATCGACAAGCTGCGCCGCGTGATTCCCGCCGATGTGCTGGTGCTGCCGGCCCATGGCGAGGTCTTCCGGGGCCTGCATGTCCGCCTGGACAAGCTCGAGCGCGGCCAGAACATCGCCTTCGATCGCCTGCGTCGCACGCTGGCGCAGCCGCGCAAGGTTTCCGAGATGTTTGGCGCCCTTTTCGCCCGTGCCATCAGCAGCGAGGACTATTCCCTGCTGGGCATGGCCACCGGCGAGACCATGGCCTGCCTGAATTACCTGATGCAGCGTGGCGAGGTGCGCCGCATGATGGGCGACGACGGCGTCTACGTCTACCAGAAGGTGGCCTGAGGGGCTCAGCCCAGTGCCTGCACCGTCACCTGCGGTGAGGCCTGGCGCGGGTCCACGTCGATGCGGACCCAGGCGCCATTGAAGGGCGAGCCGAAGCACTCGACGCTCATCAGGCGCTTGCCGACCAGGGATTCCCATGGATGGTCGACATGCTGCTGGTGGGAGTCCCCATACAGGACGATGACCTGCCCGGAAAAATGGTTCAGCAGGGCCAGCAAGGCCTGCTTGAAGGGGCGATAGGGCGAGGGGCTGCGGCCCTCCTCGCCACCCGGACCCCTGTCGAGCCGGGTCTGGGCATGAATCGCCACGAACAGGAAGCGGTCGCGGGCCGCCTGTGCCCGCTGCCCGGCCCGGGCCAGCCAGTCGCTGTTGGCGGCATTGCGCTGGCGGCGCTGGGCGCGGCCCTGCGGCGTGTCGATCAGCCCGTTCGATGAGCCCGGCACATTCAGGGTGACGAAGCTCGACTGGGCGCTGTCCATGCGCCAGTGCATCAATTCCGGCCAGGCCGGGTGGCGCTGCACGCCCAGCACGGTGTCGGCACGCTGGTCGCGTGCGGCCAGCCCGCGCCAGAAGTCCAGTCGCTCCAGCGGGTCGAAGCCACCGGCCAGGGCACGGCTGCAATCGACCCATTCGTTGTCGCCCGGCAGCAGCACGAGGGGGATGGGACAACTGTGCAGCAGGGCCATGCGGCGCTCGATGAGGGCGTCGCTGCAGGTCTCGCTGCCCGACTTGATGTCGCCCACATGGATCGCGAAGCTGAGCGCAGGCGTGAACGCCTGGAAGATGCGCCGCAGCGCCTGCTCCTCCAGGCTGTAGTAGGGAATGTCGCCGATCAGTGCAAATGAAAAGCCGGCCGGCGACGCATGGCCGCGGGCCGGGTCGGCCGGCTGCGCCCGGCTGGCGCCAGCCAGCGTGGCGGCGGCCAGGGCCAGGACGTGGCGGCGTCGCATCTTCAAAGGCCCGTGCCCGGCAGGAGGGGCGGGCGCATCTCAGCCATCCAGACCGGCCCGCAGGTCATAGAGCAACTGCAGGGCCTCGCGCGGTGTCAGGGCATCCAGATCGGCGCCCTGCAGGCGCGCCAGCGTCTGCGCTTCGGACGGACTGAGGGGGGCTGGCGCGGCTTCGGCTTCGATCAGGGGCGCCTGGGTGGCACTGAACAGGTCGATCTGCTGCTGCTGCTCCTGCGCCGCCACCTCCAGACTTTGCATGATGCGCTCGGCATTGCGCAGGGCGGCCCCCGGCAGGCCGGCCAGTTTGGCCACCTGCAGGCCATAGCTCTTGCTGGCCGGGCCCTCGCGGACCTGATGCAGGAAGGCGATGCCGCCGCGTGATTCGACCGCCGCCAGATGCAGGTTGACTGCTTCGGGTCGCTTGCCGGCCAGTTGGGTCAGCTCGAAATAATGGGTGGCGAACAGGCTCAGGCTGCGGTTGTGCTCGACCAGCCGGTCGGCAATCGCCCAGGCAATCGACAGCCCGTCGAAGGTCGAGGTGCCGCGCCCGATCTCGTCCATCAGCACCAGGGACCTGTCGTCGGCGGCATTCAGGATCGCAGCCGCCTCGGTCATCTCGACCATGAAGGTCGAGCGCCCGCTGGCCAGATCATCCGAGGCCCCGATACGGGTGAACACCTGGGTGATCGGGCCGAGCACGGCGCGCTCGGCCGGCACATAGCTGCCCAGGTAGGCCAGGATCACGGCCAGCGCGACCGAGCGCATGTAGGTGGACTTGCCGCCCATGTTCGGACCGGTGAGCACGATCATGCGGCGACGCGGATGCAGGACGCAGTCGTTGGCGGTGTAGGTGGCGACCTTGCGCTCGACGACCGGGTGGCGCAGGCCGCGCAACTCGAGGCCGGGCGTGGTCACGAATTCGGGGGCACGCCAGCCGGCATCGGCCGCCTGCCGGGCGAAGGCATCGAGCACATCGAGGGTGGCGCAGGCGCGTCCCAGGGCCTGCCAGGCCGGCACCGAGGGCCGCAGCCGGTCGAGCAGTTGCTCGAACAACCACTTCTCGCGCGCCAGGGCCCGCTCCTTGGCCGACAAGGCCTTGTCCTCGAAGGCCTTCAGCTCGGGGGTGATGTAGCGCTCGACGTTTTTCAGGGTCTGACGGCGCTGGTAGTTCGCCGGCACCTTGTCCGACTGCGACTGGCTGACCTCGATGAAAAAGCCATGCACATTGTTGAAACCCACGCGCAGGTTGGCGATGCCGCTGCGCGTCCGCTCCTGCACCTCCATGGCGGCGAGAAAATCGCCGCAGCCCTCATCGATCGCCTTCAACTCGTCCAGGTCGGCATCGTAGCCGGGCCGGAAGATGCCGCCTTCCCGAACGGTGCTGCCCGGCTCTTCGAGCAAGGCCTGCTGCAGCAGTGTCACCGCCTGCTGCGGGGGGACCAGGGACTCGAGGGCTTGCGCGAAAAAGTCTGCATCGATCTGCTGCAGGCATTGGCGCAGGCCTTGCAGGGCCAGGACGCTGTCGCGCAGGGCGGACAGGTCGCGGGGACGCGCATTGGCCAGCGCCAGGCGCGCCGCGATGCGTTCGAAGTCGGGCAACTGCGCCAGCCCGGCCGACAGGTCGGCGGCGGGCAGGCTGGGTCTGGCCGACTGTGCGGCCGCGCCCGCCAGCAGGCGCTCGACGCTGCGCTGCCGGCCGATGGCCACCGCCGGGTCGCTGGGGATGTCGTTGAGCCACAGCCTGAGCAGGCGCGAGCCGGCCGGGCTGGCGCAGTGATCGAGCACCGACAGCAGGCTGTCCTCGACGCCGCCGCGCAGGTTGGCGGTGATCTCCAGATTGCGGCGGGCGGCCGCATCCAGTGCGATGTTGTCCTCGAAACGCCAGGGCTTGAGGCCTTGCAGGTGGGTGGGGGCCAGGCCCTGCGTCTTTTCGACGTAATCGACCAGGGCACTGGCGCAGCCTATACCCAGCGTTCCGATACCCGGCGATCCGATGCCCGGCGCTCCAATGCCCGCCGGGGCGGCTCCCGAGGGGGCTGCGGACGGGCCACCCAGGCCCAGGCCGGCCAGATCGCGCATGCCAAGCAGTTCGGCCAGGCGCTGCTCGCCTCGTACGCCGTCGAATTGCCAGGCCGGGCTCTCGGCCAGGGCAGCCGACAACTCGATGCCCTGCCGCTCGAGCAGGGCGGTCAGGCGCGCACGCTCCTTGTCGGGCAGCACCAGTTCGGCCGGGGCCAGGGTCTGCAGCAAGGTGCCCAGCCGCGAGGCGGGCAACTCGGCGACCTGGCACTCGCCGCTGGCCAGGGACAGCCAGGCGCAGCCAACGCGCGGATCGCTCAGGCGGGCACTGCCGGGCTCCAGGTTCAGGGCCATCAGCAACTGGTCGCTGCGCTCGGGCAGCAGCGCGGCATCGGTCAGGGTGCCGGGTGTGACGATGCGCGCGATGCGACGCTCGACCGGCCCCTTGCTGGTGGCCGGATCGCCGAACTGTTCGCACACCGCCACCGACTCGCCCAGGCGCAGCAGGCGTGCCAGGTATTGCTCGGCCGAGTGAAAGGGCACACCGGCCATCTTGATCGGTTCGCCATTGGACTGGCCGCGCTGGGTGAGGGTGATGCCCAGCAGGCGCGAGGCCTTGATGGCATCGTCGAAGAACAGCTCGTAGAAGTCGCCCATGCGGTAGAACAGCAGCATGCCGGGCACCTGGGCCTTGATGCCCAGGTATTGCTGCATCATGGGCGTGTGTCCGGCACCAGCGGGCGTTGCGCGAGGCTTTCCGGGGCTGTCCGGGGTCATGACGCGTCCAGGTTGCGGGTGTGCAGCATCTCGCCGAGCGTGAAATACACGCCGCCGCCGACATGATGGATCGAGCGCCGCGGGTCGGCCGCTTCGAAATGCCAGCGCCCGTCGCGATAGACCTCGGCGTCGGCCCAGGCGCTGACCACCTCGCCGGGCAATAGGTCGTAGGCATCGAAGACACCAAAATCGGGCAGCACGCGACACTCGAGCCAGGCGATGGCCTGGGCCGGCAGCGGCAGCCCGAGCACCGGGCCGCTGAATTGATCAATGCCGAAGCGCCCGAACTTGTCCTCGCGCCCCTGATCGATCAGGGACTGCCCGGAGACCGAGCCCACCGTGGTGCACAGGTCGGCCATGGCCAGCGTCGGCACGCTCAGCGCAAAGACGCCACTGGCCTCGATCAGCCGGCGCGTCAGCGTCTGGCGGTCGATCACCACGGCCACCTTGGGCGGCTTGAAGTCCAGGGGCATCGCCCAGGCGGCTGCCATCAGGTTGCGCTGATTCCCGTGCTGGCTGCTCACCAGCACGGTCGGCCCGTGGTTCAGCAGGCGGCTGGCCTGGGCCAGGGGAACCTCGATGCGCATGTCGGTCCCCGCTGCTCGTCTCAGGCAAACAGGCGGATCATGTCGACGAAGACCTTCGGATTGCCGGCCAGGGTCTGGTCGCCCCACAGGTGGTTGGGCTCGCCCTGGAAGTCTCCCATCAGGCCGCCCGCCTCGGTGACCAGCAGGCTGCCGCCGGCCACATCCCAGGGCGACAGGCCCAGCTCGAAGAAACCGTCGAAGCGGCCGGCTGCCACGTAGGCCAGATCGAGGGCTGCAGCACCCGGGCGGCGCACGCCGGCAGCCCGCGTCATGACACGCTTGAGCAGGTCCAGATACTGGTCGACCGCTTCCATGCGGCGGAACGGAAAGCCGGTGCCGATCAGGGATTCCTCGACCTTGGTGCGCTTGGACACGCGGATGCGCCGGTTGTTCAGGTAGGCGCCGGCACCCTTGGTCGCCGTGAACAGTTCGTCCTTGGTGGGATCGTAGACCACCGCCTGCGTGATGATGCCTTTTTGCATCAGCGCGATCGACACCGCGTACTGCGGCACACCATGAATGAAATTGGTCGTGCCATCGAGCGGATCGATCACCCAGACGAAGTCGGCTTCGCGGGCCCCTTCGACGCGGCCGGGTTCGCCCCGGCCGTTGGAAAAGCCGGTTTCCTCGCCCAGGAACCAATGGTCCGGGTAGGCCGTGCTCAGGGTTTCGAGGATGACATTCTCGGCGCCCTGGTCGATCTCGGTGACGAAGTCATTGCGCTGCTTGCTGGCCACCTTGAGGGTGTCCAGGTCGAGGCTGCCCCGGTTGATGACCCGCGCGGCCGCGCGCGCTGCGGTCACGGCCATGTTGAGCTGAGGATGCATTGATAAACTTGCTTTTTGGAGGGTAACCCGTGATTTTAAGGGATTGTCTGAACTTCGTGCTGCTCGAGCCCAGCCATGCCGGCAACATCGGCTCGGCGGCCCGCGCCCTCAAGGTCATGGGTTTCCGTCATTTGTCCGTGGTTGCGCCCCGTGAAAGTGATCCCGCGCACCACCCCGAGGCGATCGCCTTTGCCAGCCGGGCCAGCGATGTGCTCGAAGGTTTGCAGGTGTTCGGGACCCTGGAGCAGGCCCTGGCCGAGTCGCAGCTCAATATCGCGGTCAGCGCCGAAGGGCGTGAGTTCGGCCCGCGCATGCTCACCCCCGAAGCCCTGGCCAGCACCCTGGCGGAGCTTTTCAGCGCCCAGGCCGAGGCCGCGCCGCCCAAGCGCATCAGCCTGATCTTTGGCACCGAGCGCACCGGCCTGCCGATCAGCGTGGTGCAGCGCTGCCACCTGCTCTGTGCCATCCCGACCGAGGGCGAGTACAACTCCCTGAACCTGTCCCAGGCTGTGCAGGTGCTGGCCTATGTGCTGGCGCGCCAGGTCGGCCAGTTGCGTCCGCCCGAACCGGTGCGCCAGGCGGCGGCGCGTCACGAACATTGGGCGGACGATGCCAGCACCGAGGCCTTTTACGCTCATCTGGAGCGAACCCTGGTGAGCATCGGTTTTCTCGACCCGGCGGCGCCGCGCAAGCTGATGCCCCGGCTGCGGCGCCTTTTCTCACGGGCGCGGCTGACCAACAAGGAGATTGATATCCTTCGCGGCATCCTGTCGCAGGCCACGCCGTCCAACCGCCCCTGAATGCGCCGATGAACCGCCCGCTGTCCCCCTCGATCCGCGCGGTCTACATGCGTGGCGGCGCCAGCAAGGGGTTGTTCCTGCATGAGCAGGACCTGCCGAGGCGGCCCGAGTTGCGCGATGCCTTGCTGCTGCGCCTGATGGGCAACCCCGATCCGCAGGGCTTGCAAAGCGACGGGCTGGGGGGTGCCCGCAGTGGCACATCGAAGCTGGCCATCATTGCGCCGTCGCGACGCGGCGATTGCGATGTCGATTACCTGCATGGCGATGTGGCGCCTGATGCCGCCCAGATCGACTGGAGCGGCCACTGCGCGCAATTGAGCGCGGCGGTCGGACCCTTTGCGATTCATGAGGGCCTGGTGCGGCCGGCGGACGGTATCGCCCGGGTACGCATCTGGCAGCGCAACCTGGGCCGGCGCATCGATGCGCTGGTGCCGGTGCAGCAGGGCCAGGTGCTCGAGAGCGGGCAGTTTGCCGACGAGGGCGTGGCGTTCCGGGGCGCCGAGATCCGGCTTGAGTTCCATCAGCCCGGCCCGGACGAGGTGGCACCGCTGCTGCCCACCGGCGAGCCCAGCCAGGTGCTGATGGTGCCCGGTCTGGGCGCACTGCGGGTCAGCATCATCGATGCCGGCGGTCCGGTGGTGTTCCTGCGTGCCGACGCCCTGGACCTGGACGGGACGGAACTGCCCGAGCGCTTCAACCGGGCCCATGGCAAGCTGCGCCTGCTGTCGGCGATCCGCGCCCAGGCCGCCGTGCTGCTGGGACTGGCGGCCAGCGCCTCCCAGGCGCAGGACCTGCTGCCGGCCGTGCCCCGGCTGTGCTGGGTCGCGGCGCCCAAGTCGTACCGGCTGGGCCGGGGGCGGGAGGTAAGCGCCGATCAGGTCGATGTGCTGGCCCGGTTCCTGTCAATGGGACGGCTGCAAGACGGTTTTGCAGCCGAGCAGGCCATTGCGGTGGCCGCTGCGGCTGCCTTGCCCGGTACACTGGTCAACGAGATCACCCGCACCTTGCCAGGCGTGGCCACGCGTATCGGCCATGTCTCGGGTACTCTCGCGGTCGGCGCCGAAGTCTCGACGCTGCAGGGCCGCTGGCACCTGGACAAGGCGGTGGTGTCGCGCAGTGCGCGGCGCCTGATGGGGGGCCAGGTGTACTGGCCCGATGACGTGCCCGGTCTGTTGCCGGGCCATTTCTAGGACATTGCGGCCCGCTGCCGCAGTGCGCCGTGGTTGCTAAAGGGGATGATGGTGTTCAGTCGTTTGCGGGAAGATCTTTCAGCCGTCCGGGAGCGCGACCCTGCGGCCCGCTCCACGCTGGAGGTCCTGCTCTGTTACCCGGGCATCCATGCCCTGATCCTGCATCGCTGGGCGCATCGCTTCTGGGGCATGGGCCTGACCACCCTGGCGCGCTTCGTCTCGCACCTGTCGCGCATGCTCACCGGCATTGAAATCCACCCGGGGGCCAGCATCGGGCACCGGGTCTTCATCGATCACGGCATGGGCGTGGTCATTGGCGAGACCGCCGAGATCGGCGATGACTGCACGATTTACCAGGGCGTCACCCTGGGCGGCGTGGCCCTTCACGAGGGCAAGCGGCATCCGACCCTGGGCCGCGGCGTGGTGGTTTCGGCCGGTGCCAAGGTGCTCGGACCCTTCACGGTGGGCGATGGCGCCCGGGTCGGCTCCAATGCGGTGGTGATCAAGGCGGTGCCGGCCGGCGCCACGGCCGTGGGGATCCCGGCCCGCATCATCGAGAAGGATGCCGACAAGCGCACCGAGGAACACGCTGCCAAGCTGGGTTTTTCCGCTTACGCGATCACCCAGGGCGCCGATGATCCGCTGTCCAAGGCCCTGCAACAGCTGATCGCACATGCGGCCGATCAGGATGCCCGCATCACCGAGCTGCAAAACGCCTTGTGCCAGATGGGCGCCAAGGGCTTTGGCGATTGCGAACCCCTGGATACGCGCCAGCTCACCAAGCTGGTCGAGTAGGGACCGCCTGGGGCCGCCACGGCCGCAGGCCGCCGGCATCGGCCCACAGGAAGTAACCCCGTTCCCCATGCGATAGCCTCGAGGCCGTCGATGGCGTGCTTGCGGCCTGCCAGTCCGGCAGCACGATGCGGCGTGCCTGTCGCCCCTCGGGCAGCTGATGCACATGCTCGCCCGGCAGGTGGGTATGACCGTGAATCAGCACGCTCGCCCCGTGGGCGAGAAGTCTGGCCTGGATGGCGGCCTCCTGGGCATCCATGAGGGCGGGCTCGTGTTGTTCCTTGGACTGTTCGCTGCGTTCGCGAATGTCACGCGCGATGGCCAGCCGCTCGGCCAGGGGCCGCGCCAGGAAGCCCGCCTGCCAGTCGGGGGCGCGAACCATGCGCCGGAAGGCCTGATAACCGGTATCGGCCGTGCACAGGGTGTCGCCATGGCAGAGCAGGGTGCGCTGACCATGCAGTTGCAGCACCAGTTCGTCATCGAGCAGCACGGCGCCGCTGCGCGCTGGCCAGCTCGCGCCTGCCGCGGCGCCCGGCAGGGGCTGGCCGAGCAGGAAGTCGCGATTGCCGCGCATCAGGGCGACCTGCAGGCCCTGGCCGCTTGCGGCGGCCAGCAACGCCGAGAGGGCATCGGCCAGCGCATCGGGCTGGTCATCGCCGACCCAGCGCTCGAACAGGTCACCGAGCAGGAACAGGTGGCTGGGCCGGGCCTGTGCCAGGGCTGCCTGCAGCGCCGCCATGAACAGGGCGGCCGTGGCCGGGTCATGGTCGCCCAGATGCATGTCCGAGGCAAACAGGGCGCTCTGGTCCCCGGCAAGCTGCATCATCGCCGCGCCGTCCTACTTGCCCAGCTGCACGATGGCATCGATCATCACCGGCTCGAAGGGCACATCGCTGAAAGGACCGAGCCCGATGGTGGGCACCGCGCGGATCTTGTTGACGGTGTCCATGCCCCGCACCACCTTGCCAAAGACCGCATAGCCGAAGCCATCAGGCGCAGGGTAGTTCAGGCTCGGGTTGTCGACGGTGTTGACGAAGAATTGCGCCGTGGCCGAATGCGGTTGCGAGGTACGGGCCATGGCCACCCAGCCGGTGTCATTGCGAAGCCCGTTCTGCGATTCCAGTTCCACCGGCTTGCGCGTCGCCCGCGGCTTGAACTCCCCCTTGTAGAACTCTCGCGTGAAGCCGCCGCCCTGGATCATGAAGTTGCCGATGACGCGGTGAAAGATGGTCCCGTTGTAATGGCCGGCGTTGACGTAAGCCAGAAAGTTCTCGACCGTCTTGGGCGCCTTGTCCGGATAAACCTCGATGGTGAACTCGCCCATGCTGGTCTTGACCTGCACATACACCGGCCCGGGCTGGGCCCGGGCAGGCAGGGCGGCGGCTGCAAGGGACCCCGCGGTCAGGGCGGACAGTGCTTTGATCAGGGCTCGTTTTTTCATGGGGGTGTTGCCGGCAAAAGGGTTCTGATAAGTGCAGTCGGGCGTCGGATTCAGGCATTGATGTCAGGCTTTGCTTGGCAGGCCCGGGGTTCAGGGCTTGCTCTCGGTGCTCTTGATCCATTCGCGCGACTGATCGAGCTTGCCGCGCGCGCTGCGCAGGGACGGGTTGCGGCTGACGGCCTCGGCATAGGCCCGCTCGGCCAGACGCAACTGCACGTCGCCCAGATTCTCCCAGGCCAGCGCATAGCCGGGCTGGGCCTGCAAGGCGCGCTCGAGCAGCTCGCGTGCCTTCTCGAGTTCGCCACGGCCGGCCAGCAGCACCGCCAGGTTGTTGTAGGGTTCGCCCAATTCGGGGAAGTCCTGGGTCAGGGCTTCGAACACCGCGATGGCCTGGGTCGGGCGCTTCAGTTCACTGAGCAGCAGGCCCTTGAGAAAGCGCAGCTGCAGATCGCGCGGCGCCACCGCCAGGCCCTTTTCGGCCAGATCGAGCGCCTGCTCGGGCTGGCGCGCCGCGCGCAACTCGCGGGCCCGGTTCAGGGCCAGGGCGACCGCGTCCGGACCGTTGTCGGTATTGGCCTGAGGCTGGGCCGCGGCCGCTGGCGAGGCAGCGGCCTGGGCCAGCATCACGCCCTGGGCGCTGACGGCCGACATCGCCAGGCCAAGCAGCAGTGCGGCGAGCGCTTTTGCCATGGGGGCCGATGCTATACTGGACCGCAGACCTTGCACCCCCCCAAGGGGTTGTGCGCCCCTTGCGGCGCGACAGGGATCGATCATGGAAAGTTGTGGCACGCAAGTCCTTGCAATGGGCTGATGGAGCCTGCGCCGGCCCCGGGCCGGCACTGAAGCGCATTCTATCGCCTCAGGCTTGCCTGACCGCATCCTGTTCACCCCCATGACTGCTGCCCCATGCTCCAGATCTACAACACGCTGACGCGCCAGAAAGAAGACTTCCGCCCGATCGTGCCCGGCCAGGTGCGGATGTATGTGTGCGGCATCACGGTGTACGACTACTGCCATATCGGCCATGCCCGCATGATGGTGGCCTTCGACGTCGTGCAGCGCTGGCTGCGTGCCTCGGGCTACCAGCTCACCTATGTCCGCAACATTACCGACATCGATGACAAGATCATCCGTCGTGCCGTTGAAAACGGCGAAACCACGCGCGCGTTGACCGAGCGCTTCATCCGCGCGATGGACGAGGATCTGGCCGCCCTCGGTGTGGCCAAGCCCGACCACGAACCGCGTGCCACCCAGTACGTGCCGCAGATGCTCGACCTGGTCGGCCTGCTCGAGAAGAACGGCCTGGCGTACCGCGCTGCCGATGGCGATGTCAATTTCGCGGTCCGCAAGTTTCCCGGCTACGGCAAGCTGTCGGGCAAGAGCCTCGAGGACCTGAGGGCCGGCGAGCGTGTCGCCCTGAACAGCGGCAAGGACGACCCGCTCGACTTCGTGCTCTGGAAAGCGGCCAAGCCCGATGAGCCGGCCGAGGTGAAGTGGGCCTCGTCCTATGGCGAAGGCCGTCCCGGCTGGCATATCGAATGCTCGGCCATGTCCTCCAGCCTGCTGGGCGCGACACTCGACATTCATGGCGGCGGGGCCGATCTGCAGTTCCCCCATCACGAGAACGAGATCGCGCAAAGCGAGGGGGCCCTGCACTTTGGCACCCACGGCAAGTTCGTCAATTGCTGGATGCACAACGGCTTCGTCCAGGTCGACAACGAGAAGATGTCCAAGTCGCTGGGCAACTTCTTCACCATCCGTGAAGTGCTCAAGACCTTCGATGCCGAGGTGCTGCGCTTTTTCATCCTGCGCTCGCATTACCGCAGTCCGCTCAACTACTCCGATGTGCACCTCGAGGATGCGCGTCAGGGGCTGCTGCGGCTGTACAACGCGCTCGATACGGCCGGGTCCCTGGCCAGCGAACCGGTCCCGGCGCCTGATTTTTCGGGCGAGGCTGGCCAGCGCTTCAAGGCCGCGATGGACGATGACTTCAACACGCCGATCGCGATCGCCGTGCTCTTTGACCTGGCCACCGAGCTGAACCGCAGCGGCGATGCCGCAGTGGCACAGCGCCTGCGGGCCCTGGCCGGTGTGCTCAACCTGCTCGGGCAGGATCCTGCCCAGGTCAAGCGCGGCGGCCTGCTCGGCCAGGCGCCATCTGCGGGCGGCCTGGCGGAAGCCGACATCGCGGCCGCCATCGCCCAGCGCAGCGCCGCCAAGAAGGGCCGCCAGTTTGCCGAGGCCGATCGCATCCGCGCCGACCTGCTGGCCCAGGGCATCGTGCTCGAAGATGGCCCGGCCGGCACCACCTGGCGCCGCCAGTAGCGCCCGCATGACCCCGCACTACTGGCCTGCCGCCAAGCGTTCCCTGGCACGCCGCGATCCGGTGCTCAAGGCCGTCATGAAGGCCTGGCAGCACGAATCGCTGCAAAATCGCGGCGATCCCTTCCTGACGCTGGCGCGATCGATCGTCGGCCAGCAGATCTCGGTGCGGGCAGCGCAGACCATATGGGACCGCGTCGTGGCCTGCGCCTGCAAGAACGGCAACGACACGATGACGCCCGAGCGCATCCTGCGCCTGCGCACAGCGACGCTGCGCCAGTGCGGCCTGTCCGAGCGCAAGGTCGAATACCTCAAGGATCTGGCCCGCGCCTTCAAGGCCGAGCACCTGGATCGCGATCATCTGGCCCGCCTCGATGACGAGGCCGTGATCCTCAAACTGACCGCCATCCGGGGCATCGGACGCTGGACGGCCGAGATGTTCCTGATCTTCAACCTGGATCGTCCCGATGTCCTGCCGTTGGACGACATAGGACTTTTGCGCGCCATTGCGGTAAATTATGGTCAAATCCGGCCAGGGATCGACACGCCCAAGGCGACCCGGGCCCAAGCGGCCGCCCTCGCGGAGTCCTGGCGGCCGTGGCGCAGTGCCGCCACCTGGTACATGTGGCGCAGTCTTGATCCACTGCCTGTGGAGTATTGAATAAGCATGAAAACAACCTTCCTGGAATTTGAGCAGCCGATCGCCGAACTCGAACAAAAGATCGACGCGCTGCGCTTCGTGCAGGATGACTCGGCAGTCGACATCGCCGAGGAAATCGACCGGCTCAAGAAAAAGAGCGATGGTCTGGTCAAGGAAACCTATGCCAAGCTGAGCGCGGCCCAGATCTCCCAGGTCGCGCGCCATCCGCAGCGGCCTTATACCCTCGACTACGTGCGCATGCTGTTCACCGATTTCCATGAACTGCATGGCGATCGCTCGTTTGCGGACGACCAGGCCATCGTTGGCGGACTCGCCCGTTTCAACGGCCAGTCGGTGATGGTCATCGGTCACCAGAAAGGGCGCGACACCAAGGAGAAAGTCGCGCGCAACTTCGGCATGCCCCGGCCCGAGGGCTATCGCAAGGCGCTGCGCTTGATGAAGCTGGCCGAAAAATTCGACATCCCGGTCCTCACCTTCGTCGACACCCCGGGCGCCTTCCCCGGCATCGATGCCGAGGAGCGTGGCCAATCCGAAGCCATCGGCCGCAACCTGTTCGAGATGGCCGAACTGAAGGTGCCGATCATCGCCTCCGTCATCGGAGAGGGCGGCTCGGGCGGAGCCCTGGCCATTGGCGTGGCCGACGTCACGCTGATGCTGCAGTATTCGGTCTACTCGGTCATCACGCCTGAAGGCTGTGCCGCCATCCTCTGGCGCACTGCCGAGAAGGCTTCCGAGGCGGCCGAGGCGATGGGCATCACCGCGCATCGGCTCAAGGCGCTCGGGCTGGTCGATCGCATCATTTCCGAACCGGTGGGCGGCGCCCATCGCGATCACGATGCGGCGGCACAGTTCCTCAAGCGCGCCCTGGGCGAGGCCCTGCGCCAGTTCCAGGGGGTCAAGACCCGCGACCTGCTCGAGCAGCGCCTCGAGCGCCTGACCCGCTACGGCAATTTCAAGGAAACCAAGGTCGCCTGAGGTGTCCGCGCCGCCTGCAAACGGCGGCGGCCGGCCCCGGGTGCTGGTCGCCTTTTCCGGCGGCCTCGACTCCACGGTGCTGCTGCACGCGGCCGCGCTCTTGCTCGGGCCGCAGGCCCTGCTGGCCCTGCATGTCAATCATCGCCTGCAGCCTGCGGCGGCCGCCTTCGAGCGGCAGGCCCGCGCGACTTGCCAGGCCTGGGGCGTGCCCCTGGTGGTACGGCGCCTGGGCGGTCAGCCGGGCAGGGGGCAGAGCATCGAGGCCTGGGCCCGCGAACAACGCTACCGGCTGATGGCCCGTGAAGCGGTCCGCCATGGCATCACCGAGCTGTTCACCGGCCATCACCGCGATGACCAGCTCGAGACCCTGCTCATCGCCCTGTCGCGAGGCGCCGGCCTGCACGGGTTGGCAGGCATTGCCGAACAGCGTGTCCTGGAAGGCCTGACCCTGCACCGCCCCTTGCTCGCCTGCAGCCGTGCCCAGATCCAGGCACATGCCCGGCTGCACGGCCTGCAGTGGATCGAGGACCCCAGCAACCAGGACGAGCGCTTCCTGCGCAACCGGTTGCGGCATCGCGTCCTTCCCCTGCTCGAAGAGGCCGTGCCCGGCTTTGGGCAGCAGGCCCTGACCAGCATGGCCCACCTGGCCGATGCCGCCTTCGGCAAGCCGGCTCCGACAGGGCCTGGGGCACCCCATCGCCCGGCCGAGCCCGCCGGGGCCCGGCCCGCCGAAGCGGCCAGCGGCCAGATCCCCGCCCTGTCGCGGGGCCGTTTGCGCGATCTGGACGAGCGCGACACCCGCAACCTGCTGCGCGCCTGGTTGCAGCAGCAGGGCCTGCGGCCACCCCATGCCCGGCAACTGGAGGACTGGCTGGGCCAGTTGCGGCGGCGTACGGGCCGGCCCCTGCGCCTGGCCGGGCAGGGCTGGATGCTGCGCGCGCGGGGCGAGCAGCTCTGGATCGAGCCGCTGCCAGCCGGGCCGCAGGCGCAGCCGCTACCCTCGCAGGGGCTCCCGCTACCCTCGCAGGCACTCCCGGTGGCCGCGGCGGGCCGCTTGCAGCCCACGGCGCGCGGCTGGCGCTGGCCGCTGCCGGCCTTTGCCGGGCAGTTGCTGATCGAGCCGCGCGGCCCCCGTCCGCCGGCCGGCTTCCCCGTGCCGGACGCGCTGCACATCGCGCGGCCCGCCAGCCGCGACCGGCTGTGCGTCAGCGCTGACCGGCCGCGCCGCAGCCTCAAGAACCTGTTCCAGGAAAGCGGCATCGAGGCTGGCCTGCGCACCAGCCTGCCCGCGGTCTGGCAGGGCGATCGCCTGCTCCATGTACCCGGGCTGGGCACCGACCCCGCCTCCCCCTGGACCTTCCATTTCCTGCCTGATTTATAATCGCGGGCTTTGCCTGAACCCGACTTCAGTCCTTCATCATGGCTTTGATCGTTCACAAGTATGGCGGCACCTCGATGGGCTCGGTCGAGCGCATCCGCAATGTTGCCAAGCGCGTTGCCAAGTGGCACCGTGCCGGCCACCAGATGGTGGTGGTCCCCTCCGCCATGTCTGGCGAAACCAACCGCCTGCTCAAGCTGGCCGGTGACATCGTCGAGGGCAGCGGCCGCGGGGCAAGCCCGCGCGAGCTCGACATGATCGCCTCGACCGGCGAGCAGGTCTCGATCGGCCTGCTCTCGATTGCCCTGCAGGCCATCGGCGTGCAGGCCGTGTCCTATGCGGGCTGGCAGGTTCCGGTCAAGACCGATTCGTCCTTCACCAAGGCGCGCATCGAGTCGATCGACGATGCCCGCATCCGCGCCGACCTGGACGCTGGCAAGGTGGTGATCGTTGCCGGTTTCCAGGGCGTGGACGCCGATGGCCACATCACCACCCTGGGCCGCGGCGGCTCCGACACCTCGGCCGTTGCTGTGGCGGCGGCGCTCAAGGCTGCCGAGTGCCTGATCTACACCGATGTCGATGGCGTCTACACCACCGACCCGCGCATCGTGCCCGAGGCCAAGCGCCTGGAGAAGGTCACCTTCGAGGAAATGCTCGAGATGGCCAGCCTGGGCTCGAAAGTGCTGCAGATCCGCTCGGTCGAGTTCGCCGGCAAGTACAAGGTCAAGACCCGCGTGCTCTCGAGCATGACCGACCCCGACATCGACCTGAACATCGAAGCCACCTCCGGCACCCTGATTACTTTTGAGGAAGACGAAGCCATGGAAAAGGCCGTTATCTCCGGCATTGCCTTCAACCGTGATGAAGCCAAGATCACGCTCACCCAGGTGCCCGATCGGCCTGGCATCGCGTTCTCGATCCTGGGTCCGGTTGCGGCAGCCAACATCGATGTGGACATGATCATCCAGAACCAGTCGATCAACGGCACCACCGACTTTTCCTTCACCGTGCACCGCAACGAGTTCGCCAAGACCATGGATGTGCTCAATGGCAGCGTCAAGGATGCGATCAAGGCCAAGGAAATCCTGGGCGACAACAAGATCGCCAAGGTGTCCCTCGTCGGTATCGGCATGCGCTCGCATGTCGGCATTGCCAGCCTGATGTTCGAGACCCTGGCCAAGGAAGGCATCAACATCCAGATGATTTCCACCTCCGAGATCAAGACCTCCGTCGTGATTGACGACAAGTACATGGAGCTGGCCGTCCGCGCACTGCACAAGGCCTTTGGTCTGGAACAGGCTGCGTGATAAGATTCGGCCCGATTCAATAGCTGTATCCGGAGACGTGGCCGAGAGGTCGAAGGCACTCCCCTGCTAAGGGAGCAGACGGGCAAAACCT
>JAPOKJ010000010.1 GCA_029977705.1 Burkholderiales bacterium
TCCCGGACTGGGCTGGTACCGTCACCCGCGATGTGGCCCGCATGAAGGCCATCGTGGCGCGGGCGCAGATCAATGGCGACTGATCAGGCGGCCAGGCGCTTGAGGATGCCGGGATGTTTTTCGGCGACGCGCAGCAGGTCGGTGACGTCTAGAAGGGACTCAGTCCAGCTTGACGCCTGCCCGCTTGACCACCGCGCCCCAGCGCGCCGCATCTTCCCGGATGAAGGCGGCAAACTCGGCCGGCGTGGTGGCCCGAAGCTCGCCACCGTAGCTGCGCCACTTCTCGGCCAGGGCCGCATTCTGGGTGGCTTTTTGCATCGCACCCGAGAGCTTGTCGATGATGGCCGCCGGGGTGCCGGCCGGGGCCAGGATGCCCTGCCAGGCGATCGGCGCGTAGTCGCTCAGACCCGCCTCGGCAAAGGTCGGCACATCGGGGAAGTTGGGGTGACGGCTCTTGCCGGTGAGTGCGAGCAGGCGCAGCTTGCCGGCCTTGGCCGGCCCGACCGCCGCCGGCAAGGCGTCGAACATGGTCATGACCTGGCCGGCCATCAGGTCGGCAAAGGGGCTGGTGGTGCTGTAACCGATGAACTTGAGTTTGGCATTGGCCGAGAATCCGAACCATTCGCCGGCCAGGTGGAAGTAGCTGCCCGGGCCCAGGGTGGCTGCGGTGACCGCCTCGGGGTTGGCCTTGGCGTAGGCGATCATCTCCTGGGTGGTCTTGAAGGGCGCCGAGGGGGTGGCGATCAGGGCCGTCTGCAATACGCCGAGCAGGCTCACCGGGGTGAAGTCCTTGTCGGGGTTGAAGGGCAGCTTGCCGTACAGGTGGCGCAGCACCGACATGGTGCTGGTGGTGCCGACCACCAGGGTGTAGCCATCGGGTGCGGCCTTGGCCCCGGCTTCGGTACCGATGATGCCGGAGGCGCCCGGGCGATTGTCGACATTGACCGGCTGGCCGAGCACCTTGCTCAGCTCCGCCGCGATCTCGCGTGCATTCACATCCGGGCCGGAACCGGGCGGGAAGGGGGCGACCAGCCGGATCGGCTTGCTGGGGTAATCGGCCTGGGCCGTGGCCGGGGCGGGGCTCAGCAGGCTCAGGCCGAGCAGGCCGGCCGCCAGCAGGGGCAGGGTTCGCAGGACCGGGCGGCGGGCAGGGTGTCGGGGGTGGGACATGGGGGCTCCTCGGGGGTGGTGCGAGATTCTTTGGTAAACCGACTATATTGTCAATAGGTGAGAATTGGATGGCTTTGCTGGCTTGATTCTGTCAGAATGCCCGCAACTTTTCGCAGGAGCCGTTATGAGCCAACTGATCGCCACCCAGCCGTATCTGAAGGACGTCGGTGCCCTCAGCTTCAGCCACATGGGCTTTTTTGTACGCGACCTGGAGCGCATGGCGCGCTTTTATCGCGAGGTGCTGTGCTTTTTCGAGACCGACCGGGGCGACCTGGGACCGGCCCAGCTGGTCTTTCTCAGCCGCAATCCCGAAGAGCATCACCAGATCGTGCTGGCCAGCGGCCGGCCCGCCGAGCCGGGCTTCAGCGTCATCAACCAGTTGTCGATGCGGGTGAGCGATGTGGCGACGCTGCGCCAGGTGCGCGACCATGCCGTGGCCCATGAGGGGGTCACGGACATGGTTTGCGTGACGCACGGCAATGCGGTGTCGATCTATTTCCGCGACCCCGAGGGCAACCGCATCGAGGTGTTCTTCGACACGCCCTGGTACTGCGAGCAGCCCCTGCGCGAGCCGGTCGACCTGGACCGCTCCGATGAGGAGGTGCTGGCCCAGGCCGAGGCCCTGGCGCGCACGCGGCCGCGCTTCCAGCCGCGGGCCACCTGGCTGGCCGAGATGCGCCGCAAGATGGGGGCGGCATGAGTGCCTCGCCTGGCAGCGGCGCGTCGGCAGCGATGCCCTTCGATGTGGCCATCGTCGGCTACGGACCGGCCGGTGCCCTGCTGGCCAACCTGCTGGGCCCGATGGGACTGAGCGTGTGCGTGATCGAGCGCGATGCCGATGTCTATCCCCTGCCGCGCGCGATCCACTATGACGGCGAGGTGATGCGCATCTTCCAGTCGGTCGGCCTGCGCGCGGCGGCCGAACACGTGTCCCGACCGGGACTGAAGGGCATGCATTTCGTCAATGGCCAGGACGAGACGATGATGATCCGCGGCGGCACGGCTGCGGTCGGGATGCATGGTTGCGCCAACAACTACTACTTCCATCAGCCGCAATTCGAGCAGGTGCTGCGCGAGGGCGTGCGGCGCTTCGAGAAGGTGCAGGTGCGGCTGCAGCACGAGGTGATGGAGATCCTGCCGGGCCCGGAGCAGGTGGCGCTGCAGGTGCGTGACCTGCGCAGCGGCCAGTTGCAGACCGTGCATGCGCGCTATGTGGTGGGCTGCGATGGCGGCCGTTCGATGGTGCGGCGGATGGTGTCCCATGGCACCACCGATCTGGGGCTGCACCAGCCCTGGCTGGTCTTCGATGTCTTGATGAAGCCGGGTGCGCCCGAGCTGCCCGACTACACCGTGCAGCACTGTGATCCGGCCCGCCCGATGACCTCCTGCTGCGTGACCGGCAACCGCCGCCGCTGGGAGATCATGCTGATGCCCGGCGATGATCCCGAGCGCATGGTGCAGACCGAGCGGCTCTGGGAACTGGTCAGCCGCTGGGTGCGGCCCGAGCATGCCCAGATCGAGCGAGCGGTCATCTACACCTTTCATTCGATCATCGCGCAGGGCTGGCGCAAGGGTCGGTTGATGATTGCGGGCGATGCCGCCCATCAGACCCCGCCCTTCCTGGGGCAGGGGATGTGCGCCGCGATGCGCGACGTCGCCAACCTGGCCTGGAAACTCGAGCTGGTGCTCAAGGGGCAGGCGCCCCAGACCCTGCTCGATACCTATGAGTCGGAGCGGGCCCCCCATGTGCATGCCTTCATCGACCTGGCGGTTCGCCTGGGCGACATCATCCAGACCACCGACCCCGAGCAGGCCCGCGAGCGTGATGCCCGCTTTCGTGGCGGCCAGCCGGAGGTCTTCCAGTATCCGGCGCCGCGTCTGGGGCCCGGCGTGCTGGCGGGCGATGGCGCAGTGGTGGGACGGCCGTTTCCGCAACCGCGCCTGCGCGATGGTCACCTGCTCGATGAGTTGCTGGGACGGCACTTCGCGGTGATCGCGCGGCCGGCGGCCCTGCAGGCGGTATCGGAGACGATGCGCCAGGCCGCGACGACAGCCTCGGTGATGCTGCTGGCCACCCAGGACCCGGCCCTGCTGGACTGGCTCGACGAACAGCAGGTCGATGCGGTGGTGCTGCGCCCGGATCGCTATGTCATGGCGGTCGCCCCGCAGGCTTCCGGGCTGGAAGCCTTGATGGCCGCGATTCCCGGTGTGCAACGGCAGACCGTTGCGGCGGCATGAGGCGCGGGTGAGCGACAAGAGCCTGTCCAGCCTGGCACGCCTGCTCAGCGTGCTCGACCTGTTCAATGAGCAGCATCCGACCTGGACGGCCGAGGCGATCACCGGCGCCTTGCAGGTGTCGCTGCCCACCGGCTATCGCTATGTGAAGATGCTGGTCGAGGCCGGGCTGTTGCAGCGCGTATCGGACTCGCGTTATACGCTGGGCCCGCGCATCATTGCCCTGGATCACACGATCCGGCTGGCCGATCCGGTGTTGCAGCAGGGCTTGCCGCTGATGAAGGAGCTGGTCGAGAAGACCGGCTTTGACTGCGTGGTCACCGGCCTGTTCGGCCAGCAGGTGCTCGACACCCATCGCGAGTTCGGCAATGTGCCGGCCACCCTCAGTTATGGCCGAGGCCGGCCGCGGCCGCTGTTCCAGGGCGCGGCACCCAAGGTGATCCTGTCGCAGCTGCCGGTGGCGTCATTGCACCGGCTGTTCGACCAGCACGGCGCGGCCATCGCGGCAGCGGGACTGCCTGCCGATTGGCCCGGGTTTCGGAAGTACTATGCGCAGATTCGCCGCGCGGGTCACTACATCTCGCAAGGCGAACTGGAAACGCACCTGAGCGCGATTGCCGCGCCCCTGCTCAAGCAGGATGGCACGGTGGCCGGCGCGATTTCGGTGGTGGGCTCGGTCACGCGCATGGCGGTGATCGATACCCCCAAGCTGGCGCAACTGGTGATGCGGGCCGCCCAGGAGATCAGCGGCCGTATCGGCTAATGCGGCCCGTGCATCGGGTCCCGACCCTTTCCCTTTTTCCTCATTAAGGATTCATTCGTGAAACTGATCAGCTTTCTGAACGCACAACAACAGCCCAGCTACGGCGTGGTGCTGGGCGAGGATGTCCTCGACCTGGGTCCGATCCTGGGGGCCCAGGCGCCCGACCTGAAGGCCCTGATCGTGGGCAAGAGGCTCGATGCCGCCGCCCAGGCCGCACGCACCCACAAGCCGACCCTCAAGTACGCGGACCTGACCCTGCTGCCGGTGATTCCCAACCCGGGCAAGATCATCTGCGTCGGCCTGAACTATGCCGAGCATGTGCGCGAGACCGGTCGCGAGGTCACCGAAAAGCCGGCGCTGTTCGTGCGCTTTCCCGAGTCGCAGGTCGCCCATGGCCAGGACATGCTGCGTCCGCCCGAGTCGGTGCGCTTTGACTACGAGGGCGAGATCGCCATCGTCATCGGTGAAGGCGGTCGCCGCATCAAGGAGGCCGACGCCTGGAAGCATGTGGTCGGTTACTCCTGCTACAACGATGGCAGCATCCGCGACTGGCAGCGCGAAGTCTCGCAATGGACGGCCGGCAAGAACTTTGCCCGCACCGGTGCCTTCGGCCCCTGGATGGTGACCGCCGACGAGATCAAGCCGGACCAGAAGCTGACCCTGATCACGCGTCTGAACGGGCAGGAGCTGCAGCGCGCGACCACCGAGATGATGATCCACTCGATCCCGCGCCAGATTGCGCACATCTCGACCTTCGTGCCGCTGGCTGCGGGCGATGTGATCGTCACCGGCACGCCGGGCGGCGTGGGCGACAAGCGCACCCCGCCGCTGTACATGAAGCACGGCGACGTGGTCGAGATCGAGGTCGACGCGGTCGGCATCCTGCGCAACACCGTGCGCGACGAGAAGGTCTGAGGCCAGGGAAGGTCCGCTGCGGACCTTCCCACCTAGAGCGCGACCTTCTCGAAGTCGGACTTGGCCACGCCGCATTCCGGGCAGCTCCAGTCCTCGGGCACGTCGGCCCAGCGCGTGCCGGGGGCGATGCCGTGGTCGGGATCGCCCTGGGCCTCGTCATAGATGTAGCCGCAGACGATGCATTGGTAGGTGGCGAAGGCGGGGGTGTTCATGGTGGGTTCCTTTCAATCTCTGGAGGTTGGGGGCTTGCTCGGGAGCCGATGCCGGCCTTTCAGGCCTGCACGCGGGCCAGCTGGGCCTTGTAGTGGTTGGCATGGCGTTCCTCGACCTTGGCCAGCGCCGCAAAGCGCTTCTGGGCCTTGGCCAGGGTCTGGGCGAAACGCTCGGCATGCGCCCGGCTTTCGGCGATCTGTTCGTCGATTTCGGCCACTGCAGCCGCATGGCCCTCGATTTCGGCGGTCTTGCGAAAGCCCGGATACATCTCAGTGTATTCGTAGGTCTCGCCCTCGATCGCGATTTGCAGGGCCTTGGCGGGGGTGATCTGGTCTTTCGGGTAGAGCAGGTCGAGGTGGCCGAAGGCGTGTTGCACCTCCTGGTCGGCCGTCTCCTCGAACGTGCGGGCGGTGGCCTCGTCGCCAGCCGCGCGCGCCAGCCGGGCGAAGTAGCGGTACTTGATGTGGGCC
Organism: Burkholderiales bacterium; assembly: GCA_029977705.1. Taxonomy (GTDB): domain Bacteria; phylum Pseudomonadota; class Gammaproteobacteria; order Burkholderiales; family Burkholderiaceae_E; genus JAPOKJ01. Next base: position 5,767 of record JAPOKJ010000010.1, read on the forward strand.
ATCGATTCACCGGCAAAGGCGGCTTCGAGGTTGGCGAGGGTCTTGATCTCGGGGCGTTGCTGGGCGTTGCTCATGGTCGGTTCCTTGGGTTGCCGTTAAATTGTTGCCGTCAATCGGCATAGACCGAATAATAGACATTGAATATCAATAAACCAAATTGATTGATTCAATGTTGTCGATAGAAATATCTGTGGGTGCCATCGCCGGGGGCTGTCGGGCCCTGTCGCGCCGGGCCACCCGCTACACTCTTTCCCCTGGGTTCGGGGCGGTCTTCCCATCGCCTGCCCCGCCCGTCTGATGCCACGGAGTTCACATGACTGCACCCGCCATGGATGCCCGACTGGCCCTGTTCCGGCAGATGTGCCGGATCCGGGCCTTTGAAGATGCCGCCGAAGTCGCCAGCCAGGGCGGCGTGTCCTTCGGTGCCACCGCCGGTCCGGTGACCGGTGCCGCCAAAGTGCGTGGTCCGCTGCACCTGTCGACAGGCCAGGAGGCGGTTGCGGCGGGTGTATGTGCTCACCTTTTGAAGAGTGATTACCTCACCTCGACGCATCGCGGCCATGGCCATACCCTGGCCAAGGGGGCCGATCTGACCGGCATGATGCATGAGCTGTTCGGCAAGGCGAGCGGGTTTTGCGGCGGCAAGGGTGGCTCGATGCACATTGCCGATTTCTCGGTCGGCATGCTGGGCGCCAATGGCGTGGTGGCCGCGGGCATCCCGATCGCGGTGGGCGCGGCCCATTCGATCCGCATCCAGGGCGGCCAGGCGGGCGCGATCGCGGTCAGCTTCTTCGGTGACGGCGCCATCAACCGGGGCCCGTTTGCCGAAAGCCTGAACTGGGCGGCGGCCTTCAAGCTGCCGATGCTGTTTGTCTGCGAGGACAACCAGTGGTCGGCCACCACCAAGACCGCCGCGATGTCGGCGGGTGGGGGTGCAGCGGCCCGGGCGCAGGCCCACGGTGTCAAGGCGCTGCAGGTCGATGGCAACGATGTGTTCGCGGTGTCCGAAGCAGCCGGCCCCCTGATTGCCGGCATTCGCCGGGGGGAGGGACCAGCCCTGCTGCATGCCCGCACCTATCGCTTCAAGGGCCATGTCTCGGTCGATCCGGCCACCTACCGTGACCCGGCCGAGTTGCAGGAAGCCCTCAAGGGCGACCCGATCGCCGCTGCCCGGCGCCGTCTGCTCGATGGCGGGGCCGATGCGGCCGTGCTCGAGCAGATCGCCACCCAGGCCCGTGAGGAGGTGGCGGCGGCCCTGGCCTCGGCCGATGCCGCGCCCTGGCCGCAGGCCGGGGCGGCCTTTACCGATATCCAGGACAGCGGCGCTGGCCGCTGGCATTGAGGAGTTTCCAGATGACGGTCATGAGTTATGCCGAGGCGGCGGTGGCCGCCTTGTCCGAGGCGATGCAGCACGACCCCGCCATCGTGGTGCTGGGCGAGGATGTCGGGCGCGGGGGCATCTTTGCCCAGTACAAGGGCCTGCTCGAGCGCTTTGGCCCGGCGCGGGTGATCGACACGCCGATCTCCGAGTCGACCATCATGGGGGCTGCCGTCGGCATGGCCCTGACCGGCCTGAAGCCGGTGGTCGAGTTGCGCGTGATGGACTTTGCCCTGTGCGCGATGGACGAAATCATCAACCAGGCGGCCAAGAACCGCTTCATGTTCGGTGGCCAGGGCCGCGTGCCGGTGGTGATCCGGATGCCGATCGGCATCTGGTCGTCGTCGGCCGCGCAGCACTCGCAGTCGCTCGAGGCCTGGTTCGCCCATGTGCCCGGCCTGGTGGTGGTGGCGCCCTCATGCGCCCAGGACAACTACGGGCTGCTCAAGAGCGCATTGGCCTGCGGCGATCCGGTGGCCTACCTGGAGCACAAGGAATTGTGGGGTCAGGCCGGCGAGGTTGCCGCGGCGACGGCGGTACCGATCGGCAAGGCGGCGGTGCGGCGCGCCGGCAAGGATCTGACCCTGATCAGCTGGAGCAAGGCGGTGCAGTGGTCGCTCGAGGCGGCCACGCTGCTGGCCGCTGCCGATGAGCCGCTCGATGTCGAGGTGATCGACCTGCGCACGCTCTGGCCCTGGGACCGCGATACCGTGCTCGACAGCGTGCGCCGTACCGGTCGCGCCCTGATCGTGCACGAGGCGGTGCAGGTGGCCGGCTTTGGTGCCGAGATCGCCGCGGTGATTGCCGAGGAGGGCGCCGGCCGGGTCCGGCGACTGGGCGCGCCGCGGGCGCCGGTGGGCTATGCCCCGGTGCTCGAGGCACAGACCCGGGTCACGCCGCAAGGCATCGTCGAGGCGGCGCGCGCCCTGATGAAGTCCTGAGGCCGTCGCGCCCGGCCCCGTTGCCTGATCCTGACCGGCAGACCGGGTCGGCCCTCAGCGCGGCATCAGCCAGCGCGGCATGATTTCAGCGCGGCATCAGCCGGTTGCCGACGACGCGCACCTTGCTGCCCAGGTTGTAGGCCGGCATCAAGTCCATGTGGATTTTCTGGGTCTGGCCGTTGTCCATCAGCAGGGTGACTTCGAAGACCCGCTTGCCGAAATTCAGCTCGCCGTCTTCGGCGCCGATCATGGGCCGCACGCCCCCGGTGCCGATCGAGGTGCCGTAGCCGCGGGTCGGCATCTCGGTATTGCTGCCCGGCTCGCTGGGCCGGCGCTCGGCGCTGGACATCCAGGAGGGCTGGGGCCGGATCCGCACCGAGCGCACCTGCAGCAAGGTGCCGCAGTTGGCGCAGGCGCTGCCGCCGGGTCCGGTGTCCTTGCCGGCGCGGTTGGCATCGCCCTTGCTGGCTTTGCCGTCCTTGCCGTCGCGGACGCCGGCGCGGCTGCCGTCCTTGCCTTCGGGGCGACTGCCCGGGGCGCCCGGCTCGGGGCGGATGCCACTGACGCCTTGCTGCCCGAAGCCGGACAGGGTCCGGTCGGCGGGGCCGGGTCCGGTGCCCGAGAGCCTGCGATCCGGTGAGGCGGGTCCGGTCCCCGAGACCGGGCCGCCGCCCGAGACGGGGCCACCACCCGAGACCGGGCTGCTGCCGGCCCCTGGCTGGCTGCCGCTGGTCTGCGCGGGCAGGCCCTGGCTCAGGCCCAGCCCGAGCAGGACCAGCAGGCTGGCGCGGCGCAGGCGCCCGCCACGCAGGCGGTCAGGCAGGTTGGCAGGCGCGTGGCCACTCAGGCGTCCATGCAGGTGGTCAGGCGGGTGGCCAGGAGGGCAGTCGAGGGCGCAGCGCAGGGCGGCAACGAGGGTCATGGTGATGCAACGTCTGGACAAGGACTGATGTTGACCCTTTCACCGCCGGATGTCGATGCCCCTGGCGACGGCCGGTCATGGGCCGGGGCGTCCGGCCGCCATTGGCCGATAATGCACGGGGCGGCGCGCATGGGCGCCAGCACGCCGGTGCGGGCGCAGGCGCCCCCGACAGGGTCTGACGGCCCTTGCGAAGCCCGCCCATTCGAAGCCCGCCCGTTCGATGCTCGCCGTTTTGAGACCCGCCGTTTTGAGACCCGCCCTGCAAGGAGATGCCGGTGGATGCCGATCAGATGTTGAAGGACTTGTTTGCCCCCTGGGTCCAGGCCCTGGGCCTGAAGTGCCAGTCGATGCAGCCGGGCGAGGCGGTGTTCCTGCTCCCCTTCTCGCCGCAGCTGTGCCGCGAGGGAGGCTCGGTGTGCGGCCAGGCCCTGATGTCTGCGGCCGATACCGCCATGGTGTTTGCCATCAGTGCGCAGCTGGGCGGCTTCAAGCCGATGACGACGGTGTCGCTGAACAACAGTTTCCTGCGCCCGGTGATGGGCGATGCGCGGATCACGGCCCGGGTGCTCAAGCCGGGCAAGACCCTGATGTTTGGCGAGATCGAGATCGCCGGTCCCGATGGCAAGCTGTGCGCGCATGCCACCACGACCTACGCGCTGGTCTGAGCGGGTGAGCGGCTCAGCTCTCGAAGACCCCTTGCGCGCGGTTCTTGCGCACACTTTGCCAGGGATGCAGGCGGCCATTCATCGCCACCTGCACGCCGTGACCGGCCTGCGCCGCAGCGCCCATCGCAAAGCCGAGATTGAACAAGGCATCGGAGCCTGCCACTTCGTAGGGCACCATGGCACCGGTGAGGATGATGGTCCTGGCCAGGCCGGCTGCGCCCAGCACGCGGGCGGTCTCGGCCATGGTGTCGGTGCCGTGGATGATGATGATGCGTTCCTCGGCACTGGCCCGGCAGGCCGCAAGAATCTGCTGGCGGTGATGATCGAGCATGTCCAGGCTGTCGATCAGCATCAGCACCTCGAGCGTGACCGGGGCGACCAGGCGCATGCGCGCCGCGATCTCGTGCAGATGGCTGTCGGCAAAGCCGAGCGAGCCGGTGATCGGGTTGTAGTGCTTGTCGAAGGTGCCGCCGGTACTGATGATGCGAAAGGCCATGGTCGTAGAATCCGCGTCTGCATGAAAGTTCGGAGCAAGTGTAAGCGTGTTTGATCAAGTTGTTTTCGCGGGCGGGGGACACCGCTGCTGGTGGCAGGCGGGGTTCTGGGACGTGGTGGCTCCGGCCATCGAGCTGCGCCCGCGCGTCATTGCGGCGGTCTCGGCCGGTGCGGCCACGGCCTGCCTGCTCTATGGCAACAACTCGCGCGACGCCCTCGACTATTACCATGAGCTGCTGCGCAGCGGGGCCCGCAACGCCTACTGGGGCAACCTGGTCAAACCGGGCCGCAAGGTCTTTCCCCATGCCGGGATTTATCGCCAGGCCCTGCGCACGCTGCTCGGCGGCGAACACTACCGGCAGCTCATGTGGAGCGCGCCCGAGATCCGCATCCAGTATGCGCGCATCCCGCACTGGAGCGGACCGCGCTCGGCGACCCTGGTCGGCATGCTGGCCTACAACCTGGAAAAGCGTTGGCGCCGCCCGCTGCATCCCACCTTTGGGCGCAAGCTGGGCTTTCGAAGCGAGGTGGTGCGCATCCAGGACTGCAGGGACGAGGAGGACCTGTTCTCGCTGATCATTGCCTCGAGCTGCACGCCGCCCTTCACACCGATCGAGTACCGGGGCGGGCGTCCGACGCTGGATGGCGGCATGGTCGACAATGTGCCGATCGATGCGCTCGACCCGGATGACGGTCCGACCCTGGTGCTGACCACGCGGCGCTATCCGCGTCATGCGCCGATCTTCCTGCGCCAGGGGCGGGTCTATGTGCAGCCTTCGGAGACGCCGCCGGCCTCGAGCTGGGATTACACCCGCCCGGGCCATTTCGAGGACACTTACAAGCTGGGCCGCATGGACGGCCACCAGTTCCTGATCACTTTCGCGCTCAAGAAGCGCCCGACCCTCGAGGGCATGCTGGCCGGCTGAAGGCCGGGCAGCGTGACGGTGATTACTCGCCGGCCGAGCCCTTGAGGCGCGCCACCAGGCCTTCGAATTCCTCGTCGCCGAAAAAGTGCAGCACCAGGGTGCCGCGCCGTTTGGCATCGGCCTTGATCTGCACGCGGGTGCCCAGCAGATCGGCCAGCTCTTCCTCGAGGCGTGCGATGTCGCGCGAGGGATGGGCCGCGTTGCGCCGTGCAGGTGGCTTGTCCTCGAGATAGGCGGTGCCCTCGCGCAAGGTCTCGGCCACCAGCTTCTCGGTGTCGCGTACCGACAGCTGGCGCGCATTGATGCGCTGGGCCAGCATCAGTTGCACCGGCTTGTCGACGGCCAGCAGGGCACGGGCATGACCCATGTCCAGGTCACCGGCCAGCAGCATGGTCTGCACCGGTTCGGCCAGTTGCAGCAGGCGCAGCAGGTTGGAGGTGGCGCTGCGCGAGCGGCCGATGCTTTGCGCGGCCTGTTCGTGCGAGAAGCCGAACTCGTCGATGAGGCGCCGGATGGCCTGCGCTTCTTCGAGCGGATTGAGGTCTTCGCGCTGGATGTTCTCGATCAGGGCCATCGCCAGGGCGGACTGGTCATCGACCTCGCGGATGATGACCGGTACCTCGTTCAGCCCGGCCAGGCGCGCTGCGCGATAGCGGCGTTCGCCGGCGATGATTTCATGGTCGATCTCGCCCTGCGGCGAGGTCAGCGGCCGCACGGTGATCGGCTGCATCAGGCCATGGGCCTTGATGGAGTCGGCCAGCTCCTGGAGCGAGGTCTCGTCCATGTGCGTGCGCGGCTGGTACTTGCCGGCCTGCAGCCGTGACAGGGCGAGGGTGGTCAGGTTTGAACCGGTGGCCGCGGCAGCCGGTTCGTTGTAGCCGCCCAGCAGGGCGTCCAGGCCGCGGCCCAGTCCTTTGGGCTTGATCATCTTGTTCATGCTGTCTGCGAAAGCGGACGCCTCAGCGTCCTGTGGCGGCCAGGTGACCGAGCCGTTCGATCAGTTCGGTGCCGAATTCCAGATAGGCCTTCGAGCCCTTGGAGACCGGGTCGAAGACCACGCCGGGCTGGCCGTAGCTGGGCGCTTCGGCCAGGCGCACATTGCGCGGGATCACGGTCTTGAACACCTTGTCACCGAAGTGGCCCTGCAGTTGTTGCGAGACCTGCTGGGCCAGTGTGACGCGCGGGTCGAACATGACGCGCAACAGGCCGATGATCTTCAGGTTGGTGTTGAAATTGGCGTGCACCTTCTTGATGGTGTTGACCAGGTCCGACAGGCCCTCGAGGGCGAAGTATTCACACTGCATCGGGATGATCACGCCATGGGCGGCGCAAAAGCCGTTCAGGGTGAGCATCGACAACGAGGGCGGGCAATCGATGAGGACGAAGTCGTAGCGGTCATCGACGGCGGCCAGGGCATCCTTCAGGCGCGTCTCGCGCTCGTCGAAGCCGACCAGCTCGACCTCGGCACCGGCCAGGTCGCGGTTGGCGGGCAGCACGTCATAACCGCCGGCATGCGAGTGCTGCGCGGCATCGCGCACCTCGCACATGCCGATCAGCACGTGGTAGACGCTGCGGCGCAGGCTGCGCTTGTCGATGCCGCTGCCCATGGTGGCATTGCCCTGGGGATCCAGGTCGACCAGCAGCGTGCGCTTGCCCAGCTTGGCCAGGGCAGCGGCGGCATTCACGGTGGTGGTGGTTTTGCCGACGCCGCCTTTCTGGTTGGCGATCACGAAGATGAGTGCCACGATTTCAGCGCGCTTTGAGGAAGGGGGACAGGGGGTGCGTCACAGGGTGTCGCGGGATGGCTATGGTAACGGTTTTGTCATGCACATCCCACGCTTTCAATGAAGATGAGATGGCGCTGTGTGTTTTCGAGGCCGGGCGGTTGCAGTGCCGCGCCCTCGACTGTGAATCGCGTGTGCAGCGTGTGGGCCAGCTGATCGCCCAGTGCATCGATTTCATCTTGCGGCCACTGACCCTTGAGTGCGATCCAGCGTGAGCCGGGCTGACGCAGGTGCCAGCTGTGGCGGACGAAGTCGGACAGGCTGGCAAAGGCACGACAGGTGAAGATGCGCGGCTTTTCGCTGGCGGGCGGATCGGGCAGTTGCAGCGCCTCGATGCGTTGATGATGGGCCTGCACCTGGCGCAGGCCCAGCTCAGCCTTGCACTGATTGAGAAACGCCACCTTCTTGCCGACCGTGTCGACCATATGGACGCGGCAGTCGGGCCAGGCCAGGGCATACATGATGCCCGGCATGCCGCCGCCGCTGCCGATATCGACCAGCTCGTCGGGCGGGCCCCCCAGTTTGTCCGCGATCGGCACGATCGTGGCCAGGCAATCGAGCAGGTGCAGGCTGAGCATGTCGGCCGGGTCGCGGACCGAGGTCAGGTTGTAGGCCTTGTTCCACTTGTGCAGCAGGGCCACGTAGTGCAGCAGGCGCTCGGTGGCATCGGGCGGCAGTTGCAGTGGGTGCAGGCGGGCCAGCCCCTGCTGCAGGGGCGCGCGCAGGGCGTCGATGGCAGCAGGCAGACTCATGGGCGCGGGCGAGGGCGGGCCGGCGTCGCTCAGGCGGCGCGCGGCAGGCCGCGTTTCTTCTTCAGCTGGACCAGGAGGATGGACAGGGCGGCGGGGGTCACACCAGAGATGGCCGCCGCCTGGCCCAGGGTTTCCGGACGCTGCTGGTGCAGCTTGTTGCGGATCTCGTGGGACAGGGCCTTGATCGCCAGGTAGTCGAAGTCGGCCGGGATGCGCATCGAGACATGATGCTCCTGACGCTCGACCTCGACCTGCTGGCGGGTGATATAACCCGAGTACTTGGCCAGCACCAGGACCTGGTCGACGGCCTGGGCGTGCTGGATCGGATCGGCCAGGGCCGGTGCCTGCGGCAAGGCCTTGGCGGGCATCGGCAAGGCCTCGATCTGGGCATAGCCAATGGCGGGGCGCTTGAGCAAATCGAACAGTGAGTGCTCGCGTTCCATGGGGTGGCCGAGGATCGGTGTGGCCACCTCGGCAGGCACCAGGGCCGGGGTCAGCCAGGTGCCGCGCAGCCGCTGCAACTCGGCCTCGACCCAGTCGCGCTTGCGGGCGAAGGCGTCCCAGCGGGCGTCGTCGACGCAGCCCAGGCGCCGGCCGATCTCGGTCAGGCGGGTGTCGGCATTGTCCTCGCGCAGGCTCAGCCGGTACTCGGCCCGGCTGGTGAACATGCGATAGGGTTCGCTGACACCGCGGGTGATCAGGTCATTGACCAGGACGCCCAGATAGGCCTCGTCGCGGCGCGGTGACCAGGCTTCCTGGCCCTTGGCCTTCAGGCTGGCATTGAGCCCGGCCAGCAAGCCCTGGGCGGCGGCCTCTTCGTAGCCGGTCGTGCCATTGATCTGGCCCGCGAAAAAGAGTCCGCCGATCAGCTTGGTTTCCAGTGAGGCCTTCAGGGCCCGGGGATCGAAGTAGTCATACTCGATCGCGTAGCCGGGGCGCAGGATGTGGGCGTTTTCCAGGCCCGGGATCGAGCGCACCAGGGCGTACTGGATGTCGAAGGGCAGGCTGGTCGAGATGCCGTTGGGGTAGATCTCGTGGGTGCTCAGGCCTTCGGGTTCGAGGAAGATCTGGTGCGAGTCCTTGCCTGCGAAGCGGTGAATCTTGTCCTCGACCGAGGGGCAGTAGCGCGGCCCCACCCCCTCGATGACGCCGGTGAACATCGGTGAGCGGTCCAGGCCGCTGCGGATGATGTCATGGGTGCGGCTGTTGGTATGGGTGATCCAGCAGGGCAGTTGGCGCGGATGCTGTTCCGGCCGGCCCAGAAACGAGAACACCGGAACCGGGTCGAGATCGCCCGGCTGCTCGATACACCTGGAAAAGTCGATGCTGCGGCCGTCGATGCGCGGCGGGGTGCCGGTTTTCAGGCGGCCCTGCGGCAACTTCATCTCTTTCAGGCGTTGGCCCAGGGTGATGGCGGGCGGGTCGCCGGCACGGCCGCCGGCATGGTTGGCCAGGCCGACATGGATCTTGCCATTGAGGAAGGTGCCCGCCGTCAGGACGACGGTACGGCCGAAAAACTTCAGTCCCAGCTGGGTGATGGCTCCGGCCACCCGTTCACCGCCGCCATGGCTGTCCGGATCGGATTCGAGGATCAGGTCGTCGACCGCCTGCTGGAACAGCCACAGGTTGGGCTGGTTTTCGAGACGGTGGCGGATGGCGGCGCGATACAGCACGCGATCTGCCTGGGCGCGGGTGGCGCGCACCGCCGGCCCCTTGCTCGAATTCAGGATGCGGAACTGGATGCCGGCCTCGTCGGTGGCCGCCGCCATCGCGCCGCCCAGCGCATCAACTTCCTTGACCAGGTGGCCCTTGCCGATGCCGCCGATCGACGGATTGCAGGACATCTGACCCAGCGTTTCGATGTTGTGGGTGAGCAGCAGCGTGCTGCAGCCCATGCGGGCTGCCACCAGGGCTGCTTCGGTGCCGGCATGGCCGCCACCGACCACGATCACGTCAAAAACGGTCGGAAAATTCATAGGGGGGGTGCAGGGGAGGGCTGAGCCTCGCAAGGGCGCAAGGATACCCCCTGGGCCCCGGACGGGCAAGTGCAAACGGCACGCGGGCGGGGCTTTTGTGGGCGTACCCTTCGCTCAGGCCACGGCTTGGGCTGCCGCGTCGCGCAGGATCCACTCGGCGGCCCGCTCGGCAATCATCAGGGTGGGCGAGTTGGTGTTGCCTGAGGTAATGGTGGGCATGACCGAGGCATCGGCAACCCGCAGTCCCTGGATGCCGTGGAAGCGCAATTGCTCGTCGACCACCGCCATGGGATCGTTCGCCTGACCCATCCGGCAAGTGCCGATCGGGTGGAAGATGGTGGTTCCGACATTGCCGGCCGCCTGGGCCAGGGCTTCTTCGGTGTCCGGGCCGGGTCCGGGCAGAAATTCGCTCGGGTTGTAGCGCTTCATGGCATCTGCCGCCATGATCCGTCGGGTCAGCCGAATGGCTTGGGCGGCCACCTGCCGGTCGGCCTCTTCGGCCAGGAAACGGGGGTCGATGCGGGGCGCAGCCATCGGATCGGCGGAAGCCAGGCGGATGGTTCCACGTGAAACAGGCCGCAGATTGCAGACCGAGGCGGTCATGGCCGGGAAGGTGTGCAGGGGCTCGCCGAACTTGTCGAGCGACAGGGGCTGGACGTGATATTCGAGGTTGGCGCTGGACTGGCCAGGATCGGATTTCGCAAAGGCCCCCAGCTGGCTGGGCGACATGCTCATCGGGCCACTGCGACTGATCAGGTATTGCAGGCCGATCTGAAGCTTGCCCAGCAGGCTGTTGGCCTGCTGATTCAGGGTCTTGGCATTCTGCAGCTTGTAGATCAGGCGCAGTTGGAGATGGTCTTGAAGGTTCTTGCCGACACCGGGCTTGTCCAGCACGGTGGCAATGCCTTGTTCCTGCATCTCGGCATGGGCGCCGATGCCGGACAGCATCAGGATCTGGGGGGTGCCGACCGCTCCGGCAGCCATGATGGTTTCACGTGAAACACTGGCCCGCAGGGTAGGGCTCAGACCGCCCTTCGGATTGCCCAGGCGGTACTCGACCGACGTGACGCGCAATTGCCCCTGGACCCGCTCGGTGACCAGTCGGGTGACGGTGGCATGGCTTTGCACCGTCAGGTTGGGGCGTTGCAGGACCGGGTGGAGGAAGCCCTTGGCGGCATTCCAGCGCACACCGGCGCGCTGATTGACCTCGAAATACCCGCAACCAAAGTTGTCGCCCCGGTTGAAATCGGTGCTGCGCGGAATCCCGCATTGCTCGGCGGCCCGCTGCCAGTCATCCAGGACATCCCAGCGCAGCCTTTGGGCCTCGATGCGCCACTCGCCGCCGTGACCGTGGAGCGGGTCGCTGCTGCCATCGTCCAGCTTGTAATAGTTTTCGTGCTTCTTGTAGTAGGGCAAGACCTCGTCCCAGGTCCAGCCCGGCGCCACCTGGTTCCAGCGATCGTAGTCCGGCTTCTGGCCGCGCATGTAGATCATGCCGTTGATCGAGGAACAGCCACCCCAGACCTTGCCACGCGGGTAGCGGATGCTGCGGCCGTTCAGGCCGGGATCGGGCTCGGTGTTGTACAGCCAGTCGGTACGGGGGTTGCCGATGCAATACAGATAACCCACCGGAATATGGATCCAGATGTAGTCGTCCCGTCCGCCAGCCTCCAGCAACAGGACCCTGTGGGCCGGATTGGCGCTGAGCCGATTGGCCAGCAAACAACCTGCGGTGCCAGCGCCAATCACGATAAAATCGTAGGATCCCATCTCCGTCTTCCCCTTGCCGGGTGGCCTGCGCCGGTCCGGACTGTTCAGGTCATGTCGATGCAGGAGGGACCTGATGGCCCGCCCGTCGAGTCCCCATTTTATCGGGGCCAGCGGGTTCAGGTGGATGGCCCCTCTCAAAAGGACCCCTTTGGCGAAGCCCCCGACCTCGAATGCCCGAGCGCCGCTGCTGCCCACCCTGGCGGCCCTGTGCATTCTTGCGGCCGGCGCGGCGACGGTGGGGGGCCAAAGACTGGCGGCATCCCCTCCGGTCGGCACGGCTCCGGCCGGCAAGGCGGCGTTGCCGGCAGCACCGGCGGCTGCCGACGCCCCGCGCTTTGACCTGAGCCAGCCGGGCCTGAGGGTCGAGACGCCTGCGTCTTCGCCGGCCAATCACAGTCCCAGCCTGGCCGCCTTGTCCGATGGCGGGCTGGCAATGGCCTGGTTCGGGGGCAGCCGGGAGGGTGCCCGCGATGTGCAGATCTTCCTGGCCCGCTTCGAGGGGCAGCGCTGGAGTGCGCCCCAGGTGGTGTTGAGCACCGATCAGCTGATCCGCTCCAGCGGGCGCTTCATCAGCAAGCTCGGCAATCCGGTCCTGATGGCCCGGGGCGAGCAACTGCACCTGTGGTTCGTGATGGTGTCGGCCGGCGGCTGGGGGGGCGCCCGTCTGGGGCATATGCGCTCCCCGGATGGCGGCCGGACCTGGTCGGCGCCGCGCCTGCTGGTGACCTCTCCCTTCATGAATGTGAGCACCCTGGTGCGCAGCACCGGCTGGTGGATTGATCCGGTGTCTGCCCGTCCGGTTGGCGGGCCCGTGACCGGACGCGTGGCCGGACCCGTGGCCGGTGGCGAACTTTTCCTGCCGGCCTATTTCGAGCTGAGCCTGAAATATCCCCTGCTGTTGCGCCTCGATGACCAGGGACAGTTGCTCGACCGCTACCCCTTCGGTGCCCTGACCGGACTGCTCCAGCCCTCGGTGGTCTCCGGCCCCGGAGACACCCTGACCGCCTACTTCCGGCGCAGCCTGGCCTTGCCGCAGGCCCGGGTGCATGCCGCGACATCGGTCGATGGCGGCGCCCACTGGGGTGCGGCCGAACCGATCGATGTGCCCAATGGCGATGCGTCGGTGGTGGCCTGGGCGGATGGCCCGGTGCATTGGCTGGCCGCCAACCCCGAGCCCGGCAACCGGCAGGCGATGGCCATTTACCGGCTCTCCGCCCGCGGGCCGGCCGCCTCCCCAGCCGGCAAGGACGATCAGCCGACGCTGCGCACGCCGGTGCAGGTGCTCGACCTGCAACGACCCCTGCCCGATCCAGCCCGGCCGGGCAGCTTTCTGCACAGCGAGTTTTCCTACCCGAGTGTGGCCCAGACCCGGGATGGCCGCCTGCACCTGGTGTATACCGCCGATGGCCGACGGGCGATCCGCCACTGGATCTGGTCTCCCCAGGCGCCCGGTCAGGCGGCGAGCCCGCGTGCTGCCGGAGGGCCGTCCTGATGGCCTTTCCCGATCTGCTTCATCATCTGCGCGGTCTCTGGCCTGAGCTATGCGCTGCCTTGGTTATCGGCGCAGTAGGTGCTCACTGGGGCGGCTTGTTGCTGGCCCGGAGAGGCCTGGTGGCGCAGCTGGCGCGTCGGCAGGCGCCGGCCCTGCTGCTGCTGGGCACGGTGCTGGCCGCCCTTCCCCTGCTGCCGATCAGCGGTCACCGCTTCAGTCTGGCAAGCCTTTGGATCAGTGTCTTCTCTGAATTTTCGACCATGACTGTCTTGTTGGTGTTTACCCGCTTCGCCGCCAAGCCAGGCCAGTGGCGGATCCCCCGTCTTGCCTGGCCTCTGGTGTTGGCAGCGCTCGCGGTGTATGCCGGGGTTCTCTTCGAGGCCGGACCCGACCTTTACCGCTGGGGCTATGCCCGCTCCGGTCTCTCGCCCCTGGCCTGCGGCGCGCTGTTGCTCCTGCTGGCACTGTGGGCCTGGCGCCTGCCTCCTGCGCTGGCCTGGCTGCCTGCCGCAGCGGTGCTGTCCTGGGCCCTGGGTCTGCAAACCTCGTCCAATCTCTGGGACTATCTGATCGATCTTCCCCTGTTCATCGTGCTGCTGGCGATCGGCCTGCGGCCGCTTTTGAGGCCCTCGTCCGCCCCATGACCCCTTTCCTGTCCCAGCGATTGCAATGGCGTGGCGACGCCCTGTGGCGTTACTTCTTCAGCCTGGTGCTCTTCTTCACTGTGCTGCAAGTGGGTGCTCGCCTTGTCGTACACCTCGTGTTTCTGAGGGATGACCTGAACCTGGCGCAGGCGCTCTCGGCCTACTTCTATGGGCTGCGCTTCGATCTGCGGCTGTCCTGCATCGCGGCGGGCATCCCCTTGATCGCGGGCGCGCTGCCCGGGCTGGGTCGCTGGCTGCATCCGCTGACCGGGCGCTGGCTGGGTACGGCGGGATCCCTGGCCTGGTTCTGGCCGGCGCTGGGGGCGATGCTGCTGGCGCTGTGGAGCCTGGTGGTGGACGGCGATGTCGGCAACATGGCGTACTGGCAACAGCGCCTGAATGTCGGTGTCTTGTTCCTGCTCCAGGATTTCAAGACCAACCTGGGCATGGTTTGGGACACCTACCCGGTCATTTGGCTAAGCCTGCTGATGCTTGCGCTGGCGGCGCTGGGGGGCTGGGCGGTGCGCCGGATCGCCCTGCGCGCCCAGGCCTGGAACCTGCGCCGCCGCCCGCCCGGCGTGCTGCAGGGTCCAGGCCATCCGCTGCGCAGCCTGCTGATCAACACCGCGCTGGTGCTGGTCGGCTTGTTCCTGATCCATGGGCGCTGGTCCCAGTACCCCTTGCGCTGGAGCGACCTGGTGCGGCTGGGGCACCCGCCGGCCGAGCAACTGGCGATCAATCCGGTCCAGAACGTGGTCGATACCCTGGCCTATCGCCACCCGCAATTTGATCGGGCCGCCACCGTGGCCGCCTATCCTCGGATGGCGCCCTGGTTGCGGGTGAGCCCCGCGGATGTGCAGACCCTGTCCTATGCCCGTACCTTGCCGGCCCGGGCCCAGCCGCTGATCCCGGCCGATGCCAATATCGTGATCGTGATCATGGAGTCGCTGTCCGGCTACAAGACCAGCCTGCATGGCAACCGGCTCGACCCGACGCCGGTGCTCAAGACGCTGGCCGATCAGGGCTGGTGGTTCTCGCGCTTTGGCAGCGCCCATCCGTTCACCGCGCGCGGCGTCTACTCGATCGTCACGAGCCGTCCCGATGTGGCGGCGGGCGATACCGCCAGCCGCAACCCGCAGGCCATCCTGCACAAGAGCCTGATCGCCACCTGGCAGGGGCATCAGCCCTACTACTTCATCGGGGGCAGCACCTCCTGGGCCAATGTGCGCGGCCTGCTGACCAAGGCTATCCCCGGCATCAAGATCTTCGAAGAGGAAAACTTCAAGACGCCACGCGTGGATGTCTGGGGCCTGTCCGACCGAAACCTCTTCTATGAATCGCTCGAGGTGCTCAACCAGCATGCCAGCGAGCGCAGGACGCCGTTCTTTGCCCTGATCCAGACGGCGGCCAATCACCGGCCCTACACGATCCCCCCGGATGACACCGATTTCAGGCGCAGCGAGCTGTCCGATGCCGAGGCGATGAAGCACGGTTTTGGTGGCGGCAATGCCGAGCTCAATGCGGTGCGTCTGATGGACCACAGTGTCGGCAAGTTTCTCGAGCGGGCCCGGCAGGCCCCCTGGTTCGACAACACCGTCTTTGTCTTTCTGGGCGACCACGGAACGCAGGGCGATGTACCAGGCTACATGCCGGCCTGGATGCAGGCGCGCGAGATCTCGATCATCCATACCCCCCTGATCCTGTATGCGCCCAAGCTGCTCAAGCCGCAGCACTTCGACACGCTGGGCCAGCAGGCCGACCTGCTGCCGACCCTGGTGGACATGAGCGGGCAGCGCGCCAGCAATCGCAGCATGGGCCGCAGCCTGATCGATGAGCGGCCCGAACCGGCCGGCCTGTTTTTCAATTTCCAGGTGGGCGGTCTGCAGTACGGATGGTTCGATGGCCGCTACTTCGCCAAGGTCTCCGATCCGCGATCCGGTGACCGGCGCGCCGGCAAGGGCGGGGTGGCCCCCCCGCCGGTGCAGTTGTTCGACCTGTCGCAGGTGTCAGGTCACCAGGTGGACATCGCGGCCCGGCAGCCTGAGCTGGTCAGGCGGCTGGGCGAGCATCTGGAGGCCTACTTCCAGACGGCGCGTTACTCGGTGATGAATCCCTAGCACCCACAACCGCCGGGTGCCCTGCGGGCGCCCGGCACACCGGCGCGAGGCGACGTCGGGTTGCGCGTCTTACAGCCCGGCCAGGCAGATGTACTTGATCTCGAGGTATTCCTCGATGCCGTACTTGGAGCCCTCGCGGCCCAGGCCCGACTGCTTGACGCCGCCGAAGGGCACGGTCTCGTAGCTGAGCAGGCCGGAGTTGACGGCGACCATCCCGCTCTCGAGGGCCTCGGCCACGCGGAAGATGCGGCCGATGTCGCGCGAGTAGAAGTAGGCGGCCAGGCCGAAGTCGGTGTCGTTGGCCATGGCCACCACCTCGTCTTCATCCTTGAAGCGGAACAGGGGCGCCACCGGGCCGAAGGTTTCCTCGCGGGCCACTTTCATGGCGGTGGTGACGCCGGTGAGAATGGTGGGTTCGAAAAAGAGGGCGCCGGCCGCATGCGGCTGGCCGCCGAGCAGGACCTTGGCACCCTTGGCGGTGGCATCGGCAATGTGTTCCTTGACCTTGGCGATGGCGGCCGGTTCGATCAGCGGACCAATGGTGACGCCGGCCTCGGTGCCGGCGCCCACCTTGAAGGCCTTGACCTTCTCGGCCAGCCTGGCGGCAAACTGGTCGTAGATGCCGTCCTGCACATAGATGCGGTTGGCGCAGACGCAGGTCTGGCCGGCATTGCGGTACTTGGAGACGATCGCGCCCTCGACGGCGGCATCGATGTCGGCATCGTCGAAGACGATGAAGGGGGCATTGCCGCCCAGCTCGAGCGACAGCTTCTTGACGGTATCGGCGCTTTGGCGCAGCAGGATGCGGCCCACCTCGGTGGAGCCGGTGAAGGACACCTTGCGCACGATCTTGCTGGTGCACATTTCCAGCCCGATCTCGGGGGACTTGTCGCCATTGCCGACCACCACGTTGAACACGCCCGCAGGCATGCCGGCTTCGATGGCGAGCTGGCCCAGGGCCAGCGCGGTCAGCGGGGTGGCCTCGGCCGGCTTGACGACGAAGGTGCAGCCCACGGCCAGTCCGGGCGCCACCTTGCGGGTGATCATCGCGGCCGGGAAGTTCCAGGGGGTGATGGCCGCGCACACACCGATCGGCTGCTTCATGGTGAGCAGGCGCCGGTCGCCGAGCGCGCTGGGAATGACATCGCCGTAGGTGCGCTTGGCTTCCTCGGCAAACCACTCGACGAAGCTGGCGGCATAGATCACCTCGCCGCGCGCTTCGCCCAGCGGCTTGCCCTGCTCGGTGGTCATCATCAGGGCCAGGTCATCGGCATGGGCGATGATCAGGTCATTCCATTTGCGCAGGATGGCCGAGCGCTCCTTGGCGCTCTTCTTGCGCCAGGCGGGCAGGGCAGCCTCGGCTGCGGCGATGGCGCGGCGGGTTTCGGCCGCACCCATGTCGGCCACCTGGGCGACGATGGCGCCGGTGGCCGGGTTGCTGATGGCAAAGGTCTTGCCGGAGTCGGCACCGACCCACTCGTTGTTGATCAGGCCGTGGGTGCGCAGCAGTTGCGCCGCTTTCAGTTGCAGGGTCATTCGGGGTCCTCGGAAACGCTGGCAGTTACTTCATGGTGGGCATCACGAACTCGGCGCCGGCGCGGATGCCGGCGGGCCAGCGCTGCGTGACGGCCTTGTAGCGGGTGTAGAAGCGCACGCCCTCGGGGCCATGCATGTGATGGTCGCCAAACAGTGAGGCCTTCCAGCCGCCGAAGCTGTGGAAGGCGAGCGGCACGGGAATCGGCACGTTGATGCCGACCATGCCGATCTGCACCCGGCTGGCAAATTCGCGCGCGGCATCGCCATCGCGGGTGAACAGGGCGCAGCCATTGCCGAACTCGTGATCGTTGATCAGCTTGAGGGCCTGCTCGAAATCGGCCACCCGCACCAGCGAGAGCACCGGGCCGAAGATTTCTTCCTTGTAGATCGTCATGCCGGGGGTGACCTTGTCGAACAGGCAGCCGCCCAGGAAAAAGCCGGCAGCGATGTTGGCATCGATACCAGCCGAGGGGGCCGCCGGCCTGACGGCACGCCCGTCGATGACCAGCTCGGCGCCCTCGGCAAGGCCGGTCTCGACATAAGCGCGTACTTTTTCCATGTGCGCCTGGGTGACCAGGGGGCCCATCTCGGCCGACAGGTCCAGGCCATTGGTCATCTTGATCCTGGGGACGCGATCCTTGAGCTTGGCGATCAGCTTGTCAGCCACATCGCCCACCGCGACGGCGACCGACACTGCCATGCAGCGCTCGCCGGCCGAGCCGTAGGCGGCACCGATCAGGGCATCGACCGCCTGGTCGATGTCGGCATCGGGCAGCACCACCATGTGGTTCTTGGCACCGCCCAGGGCCTGCACGCGCTTGCCAGCCTTGGTGCCCACTTCATGGATGTAGCGGGCAATCGGGGTCGAGCCCACGAAGCTGATGGCGGCGACCTTGGGATGCAGCAGCAGCGCATCGACCGCCTCCTTGTCGCCCTGCACCACGTTGAAGACACCATCGGGCAGGCCGGCTTCCTTGAGCAGGCGTGCGATGAACAGCGAGGCGGAAGGGTCGCGCTCGGAGGGCTTGAGGATGAAGCTGTTGCCGCAGGCGATCGCCACAGGGAACATCCACATCGGCACCATGCAGGGGAAGTTGAAGGGGGTGATGCCGGCGCACACGCCCAGCGACTGGCGGATCGAGTACATGTCGATGCCGGTGCCCACCTGCTCGGAGAACTCGCCCTTGAGCAGTTGCGGGATGCCGCAGGCGAACTCGACCACTTCGAGGCCGCGCTGGATTTCGCCCTGGGCATCGGTGAACACCTTGCCATGCTCACGGGTGATCAGTGCGGCGAGTTCGTCGGCGTTTTTCTCGACCAGTTCCTTGAACTTGAACATCACGCGCGCACGGCGCAGCGCCGGTGTGGCAGCCCAGCCCGGAAAGGCCTTGCTTGCGGACGCAACGGCCTGGTCGACCTCGGCCACGGTACCCAGTGCCACGCGGGTGGCGATCTGTCCGGTGGCCGGGTTGTAGACCGGCGCGGAGCGGCTGCTGCTCGAGGCAACGGGCGCGTTGTCGATCCAATGGCCGATGATGGCGGCCGGTTGAGCGGCGTTGGCGGTGTTGTCGAGTCCCTGCCGATCGGTGTTTCCCATGTGCGGTCCTTGAAGGTGTGGGTCGTGTGGGCCAGGGCGACAACCATGCCGGCCGTGGCGAAAAAGGCTCAAATGCTTGACGTTCAATAGGTTGAACGTCTATTCTCTATGCTGAACGAGCAAATTGTAATGGTGATGACTCCAAACCGCAATGACTGGCTCAGCAGCCTGGCCGAAATGCGATCGCCCGGCCGCAAGCGGGCGCCGGCGCCGGCCGCACCACCGGCCACTGCCCGCAGCGAGCTGGTGCCGGCCGTCGAGCGCGCGGTCCGGCTGCTCGACCTGCTGGCCGAGAGCGTCGAGCCGCTCGCGCTGGCCGATTTCCAGCGTCGCACCGGCCTGCCCAAGAGCAGCCTGCACGGCCTGCTCAACACCTTGCACCAGCTCGGGCTGGCCTGGCGCGGCGAGGACCAGTGCTACCGCCTGGGCAGCAAGAGCCTGGAATGGGCCAATGCCTTCAGTCACCAGAACCGCGTCATCGAGGCCTTCGACGAGACCTGCCAGGAGCTGGCGGGTTTGAAGGAAGAGACCGTGATGCTGGCCGTGCTGCAACAGGACCAGGTGCAATCCCTGGCCTGCCGTGAGGGCACGCGGCCGTTGGCGGTGAAGTTCCGGGTGGGCGGGCGTTTCCCGGCGGCCTGCACCTCGTCGGGCAAGGCGATCCTGGCAACGCTGCCCGACGAGAAGGTGAGGGCCTTGCTGGCGGCGCATGGCATCGAGCGCCAGACCCGCTTTTCGGTGACCACCCCCGATGCACTGATCCGTCAACTCGACCGCTTCCGTCATGCCGGTTACGCTGTCGATGACGAGGAAATGGCCGAGGGCATGCACTGCTTCGGCGCCCCCGTGTTCACCGCGGGCCGCAGTGAAGCGATCGCTGCCGTCGCGGTCAGCCTGATCAAGGCATCGACCACCGCGCGGCGCAAGCAGGAGGTGATCCAGCAGATCGCCGCGCTGGCCAAGGCTTTGTCGAAAAAACTGGGCGCCTGACCGAAGACGGGGCCCGATCCAGGAGATCACGCCATGACTGCCGCCAGTACCCCCCTTCACGCCAGCCTCGCTGCCGCCACCAGCGATACGGCTCCCGGCAACGCCACGGCCCACGGCAAAGGCATGGTCCACGGCGACGGCACGAGCCTCGGCCAGCGCACGGCCCCGTCACCGGACGACGTTCGCATCGATCCGCAGCGGCTCTGGCAAAGCCTGATGACCCTGGCGGCCATCGGGGCCACCGACAAGGGCGGGGTGCGGCGACTGGCGCTGACCGACCTGGACCGGCAAGCCCGCGACCTGGTGATCGGATGGGCCAGGCAGGCCGGTTGCGAAGTGCGCATCGATGCCATCGGCAACATCTTTGCGTTGCGTCCGGGCCGCGACCGCGCACGCAAGCCGGTGGCCACCGGCAGTCACATCGATACCCAGCCTTCGGGCGGCAAGTTCGACGGCAACTTTGGCGTGCTGGCCGGGTTGGAGGTGTTGCGCACGCTGAACGATCGGGGCATCGAGACCGAGGCCGGCCTCGAGGTCTGTGTCTGGACCAATGAGGAGGGCTCACGCTTTGTGCCGGTGATGATGGGCTCGGGCGTGTTCGCCGGCGCCTTCACGCTGGACCATGCGTTGGCGGCGCGCGACCGCGAAGGCATCAGCGTGCGCGAAGCGCTGCAGGCGATCGGCTATGCCGGCCAGGACCAGCCGCATCCGGGCTTTTCGGCCTACTTCGAGGCGCATATCGAGCAGGGCCCTGTCCTGGAAGATCGTCAACGCGTGATCGGGGCGGTCACCGGGGCCCTGGGCCAACGCTGGTATGACGTGACGGTGCAAGGGCAGGAGGCGCATGCCGGGCCGACCCCGATGGCGCTGCGTCGCGATGCCCTGCAGCCGGCCCTGGCCCTGATGGCGCAGGTCCAGGCGATCGCGATGGACGAGCAGCCGCATGCCCGCGGCACGGTCGGCTATGTCGATGTCTTTCCCAACTCGCGCAATGTGATTCCGGGCCGCGTCACCTTCACTGTCGACTTCCGGCATGAGGACGATGCCGGCCTGCTGCGCATGGATGCCCGCCTGCGCGAGGCGGTGCAGGCCGTGCAGGCGCAGGGCCGGGTGCAGGTGCGCATCGAGCAGGTGGTGTATTTCCCGCCGGTGCACTTTGATGCGGCGCTTGTCGAGGCGGTGCGGGCCGGTGCGCGCCACATCGGTCACGAGCCGCTGGACATCGTCAGTGGCGCCGGCCACGACGCGGTGCATGTGGCGGCGGTGGCACCGACCGCCATGATCTTCGTGCCCTGCAAGGACGGCATCTCGCACAACGAGATCGAGGATGCACGGCCCGAGCACCTGGCCGCTGGCGCGCAGGTGCTGTGCCGGGCCATGCTGGCCTGCGCCGGCCGGGTGGCCTGAGCATGCAGGCCTGCGGACGCCGGCAGCTGTTGCAGTGGGGCGCACTGGCCCTGTCCGGCTGCACCACGCCTTCGCCGGCACCGGCGCCGCGGCCACGCCTGGAGGTGCAGGCCCACCGCGGCGGCCGGGGCCTGCGCCCCGAGAACAGCTGGCCGGCCTTCGAGCATGCCCTGGCCATGGGCGTCGACACCTTGGAGCTGGACATCGGGCTGAGCGCCGATGATGTGGTGGTGATTGCCCATGATCCCCGTCTGAATCCGAACCTGGTGCGCGGCCCGGGCGGGCAGTGGGTGAGCGAGCCGGGCCCGACCCTGCGCAGCCTGCGCTGGTCCGAGCTGCAGGCCTATGACATCGGGCGCATCCGGCCCGGCACGGCCTATGCGCGCCAGTTTCCCGACCAGGTCCCGGTCGATGGCACGCGCTTCCTGCGCCTCGATGAGCTGCTCAGGCGTGTGCGCGAGCGCGCGGATCCGCGCGTGCGGCTGAACATCGAGACCAAGATCCGGCCCGACCAGCCGCACGAAACCGCCGATCCCGAGACCATGGTGCAGGCGCTGCTCGAGGTGATCGGCCAGGCCGGCATGGCCTCGCGGGTCAGCATCCAGTCCTTTGACTGGCGCACCCTGCGCATCGTGCAGGCGCGGGCACCCGCCATCCCCACGGTGTGCCTGAGTGCCCGTCAAAGCTGGCTGGACAACATCGGCGGGCCGCAGGCGGGTCGCTGGAGCGCCGGCCTGCAACTGCGGCCGGGCGAGTCCCTGCCGCAGCTGGTGCAGCGTGCCGGCGCTGCGATCTGGTCGCCGTATTACAGGGACCTGTCCCCGGAGCAGGTGCTGCAGGCCCATCGCCTGGGTCTGCAGGTGATTCCCTGGACCGTCAACGAGGTGCAGGAGATGCAGGCCCTGCGCGCCATGCAGGTCGATGGCATCATCACGGACCGGCCGGATCGCCTGCTGGCCCTGCTGAGCTGAGCCCATGACCCTCCCGCCTCCTGATTCCCGCCTGCCGATCGCGATCAGCATCGGCGATGTGGCCGGCATCGGCCCCGAAATCTTGTTCAAGACGCTGCAGCGCGAGCCGGCCTGGCAGGCGCGCTGCCGCCTGTTCGGGCCACGGGCCTGGTTGCTGGAGCAGGCACGCCGATATGGCCTGACGCCGCAGGTCGAGGACCTGCCGCTGGCGGGTCAGCCAGCCGTCGGACAGATCGATGCGGTGGCCGGCGAGTGGGCCTATCGCAGCATCGTGGCGGCCACCACGGCGGTGTTGCAGGGTCGCGCCCGGGCGCTGGTCACGGCGCCGATCCACAAGGAGGCGATGCAGCGCGCCGGCCATGTGTATCCCGGTCATACCGAGCTGCTGGCCGAACTGGCTGGCGGGGTCCCGGTGCGCATGATGTTGGCCAATCCGGAATTGCGCACCGTGCTGGTCACCATCCACATGGCCCTGCGCCAGGCCATCGAGGCCCTCAGTGTCGAGGGCATCGTGCAGACCCTGTCCATCACCGATGCCAGCCTGCGCCGCTTCGGCATCGGCCGCGACCGCGAGGGCGGGCGTCCCCGCCTGGCGGTGGCCGGCCTGAATCCCCATGCTGGCGAGGGCGGCTTGTTCGGGCGCGAGGAGATCGACATGATCGCGCCCGCCATCGCCCGCGCCCGCGCACGGGGCGTCGATGCGCACGGCCCCTTTGCCCCGGATACGGTCTTCATGCGGGCGCGCGGCCTGCGCCAGTTCGATGCCGTGGTTGCGCTGTATCACGACCAGGGCCTCATTCCGGTCAAGTACCTGGGCGTCGAGCAAGGGGTGAATGTGACCTTGGGCCTGCCCTTTGTACGGACCAGCCCGGATCACGGCACCGCCTTCGACATCGCCGGGCGCGACCTGGCCGATCCGTCCAGCTTTGCCGCGGCCCTGCAGATGGCCGACGAGCTGAGCCGAACCTGATGCCGACCCTGATGCTGAACCTCATGCCGATCCGCGCGTGTCCATGCGGGGCCGGGCGTTGAACCCGGTCACGCTGGCGCTGGCCTTTGGCAACTTCATGGTCGGGACCGGGGCCCTGATCGTCAGCGGCATGCTGCCGGCCCTGTCACAAGGCCTGTCGGTGCCCCTGACGGCGACGGCCCAGCTGATTCCCGCCTTTGCACTGGCGGTCTGCCTGACGGCGCCTTTCCTGGCCGGCCTGACGGCCCGCTTCGAGCGCCGCGCGCTGCTGGTGACGGTATTGCTGGCCTGGTCCGCCACGCATGCGCTGGCCGCCTGTGTCACCGACCTGGGTTCGCTGACGGCGGTGCGCGTGCTGTGCGGCATTGCTTCGGCCCTCTACACGCCGCAGGCGGCGGCCACGGTGGCCTTGCTGGTGCCGGCGCAGCGGCGTGCCTCGGCCATGGCGGCGGTCTTTCTGGGCTGGGCGGCGGCCTCGGTGCTGGGCATGCCGATCGGCGCCTATGTCGGTGCGCAGTGGGGCTGGCGTGCCGGCTTCGCGCTGGTCGCGCTGGGCAGCCTGTGCGCCGCCCTGGCGGTGTACCGGGCCCTGCCACGCGGACTGAAGGTCGAGGTGGCGGGGGCCCAGATGTGGCGACAGCTGCTCGCCAACGGTCCCCTGATGCTGGCCATCGCGATCACCGCCGTGCAATCGGCCGGTCAGTTCGTCTCCTTTGGCTTCATGGTGCCAGCGTTCAGGACCATGGCCTCGGCCTCGCCGCTGCAGGTCAGCCTGATCCTGTCGATCTACGGGGGCATGGGACTGATCGGCAGTCTGGCGGCCGGACGGCTGGCCGATCGCTGGGGGGCGCCGCGGGCGGTGGCCCTGACCCTGTGGCTGGTGATCGGTGGCATGCTGCTCTGGCCCCTGGGGCAGGGCTCCCTGACCTGGATGGTGATCGCGCAGCTGGTATGGGGTCTGGGCGGTTTCGCCATCAATGCCACCCAGCAGGGCCGGCTGGCCAACATGGCGCCCGGCCTGACACCGGTGTCGATTGCGCTGAACACGTCCTGCATCTACCTGGGGCAGGCCATCGGCACACCGATCGGCATTGCGGTGCTGGAGCATCAGGGCCTGGAGCGGGGCTTTCAGTGGCTGGCGCCCTGGGGCGTGCCCTTCATGCTGCTGGCGGTGCTGATGTCGCTGGCCGTGGAGGGCTGGCGGCGGCGCCTCGCGCAGCGCCCCGCCTGAGACTGGCCAGCACCTGGCCCAGTGCCTGGGGCAGGTCGGCCAGGTCCTCGATCAGCTGGCCCTCGCCCGGTGGACAGATGCGTCCCAGGTAGTCGTAGCCGGCCGGATCGATCGACAGGAAGAAGGTCTGCACGCCGGCGCGCTGCGCCTCCTTTAGCGCCCGGGCGGTGTCCTGCAGGCCGTGCTCGACATTGTCGGGGTCGGGGCCGTAGTCGCTGTCCTGTGGATAGCCGTCCGAGATCACGATCAGCATGCGGCGCTGGTCGCCTTGCTGGCGCAGGTCGCGCAGGACATGACGGATCGCGGCACCGGCACGGCCCGAGCGCTTGGGTTCGATGGCCGCCAGGGCCGACCAGGCGCGGCGGTTCATCGGCTGCCGGAAATCCTTGGCCACATACACATCCACCTGGTGGCGGCCGTCGCCGGAAAAACCATACAGCGCGAAGCTGTCACCCAGACCATGCAGTGCATCGCTCATCAGGGCCAGGGCCTGCTTGGCCACATCGATGATGCGTCGCGACTTGCGGCCAGGCCGGCCAGGCAAGGCCGCGCCGCCGGGTCGGCCAGGCAGCCCCGTCCCGCCAGGCACGGGACGGCCCGCCGTGGTGGCTGTCCCCGGATGGCCCGCGGCAGCCCCGGTCGCGGCCTTGTCGCGGCCCTGCACCGCCCCGCCCCACAGGTAGGGCCATTCTTCCTGGGCGGGCGCGGACGGGTCCGCATCGCCGCTGTCGGACGCCTGGGCCGATGCCGGCTCGGGCATGTTGATGTTGGTCGAGCCGCTCATGTCCACCAGGAAGGCGACACTGAACTCGCGCCGCTGGCGCAGCCGGCGCTGGTACAGGTGATCATTCAGATGCAGGCCGGCCCGGCGGTCGGTGACGCGCTCGATCAGGGCCTCGAGATCGAGTTCCTCGCCTTCCTTCTCGCGCGGTACGCGGGTCAGGCGGGTCGGGCGGATGGCCGCGAAGTCGCGCCGTATGCGGCGCGCCAGGGGGGCCTGTTCACGCCGCCACTGCGCCATCTCTTCCAGGTCCTCGCCTTTGAGGCGATGCTCGTGCACCCGGCACCAGGCCGGCAGGTATGTCTGGCTGGCCGCCTCCCATTCGGGATACAGCCAGCTGCGCTGCGCCCCGGGCCGGGGTGTTCGCCGCGCCGCGCTGCCGGTGGCATCTGCTGGCGGGCCGGCGGGCGCCTGCGCGTCGTCCTCGTTTTCGTCGCCGTCGTCGGGCAGCAGCGCGAAGGCCTCGGGCACCTGCGCAGTGTGTTCGCCCGAGCCCTGGCCGCGCTTCATCTTGCGGCCCTCGCCACTGTCAGCGGGCATCGGGTCCGCCACGCCGGGCTGCTGCGGGTCGAAGGGGTGTGTCGAGGTGGGATCGGCGTCCGGGTCGCCGCTGCGATCGCCCCCCGGTGTCGACAAGGCCTCGTCGAGGCCGCTGGCCGCTGGCAGCACGCGCATCTCGTTGGGCACGGTGGCGCCGATCCACGCGCAGATGCGCTGGGCCGCGATCAGTCGCTGGCGCCGACTGCAGGCGGGTCGTGCGATGCGCCGCACCAGGGCCTGCAGGCCTTGCAGGGCAGGGTCCTGCCCTGCCGGTGGCCGCCCGGCCCCCACCTGATGCGCGGCCAGTGCGCGCAAGGCCTGCAGCACCTGTCGTTGCAAGGGGCTCAGGTCAGTGGCGGACTGCTCGAGGGGCAGCAGGGTGCCGGCCGCATGCTCACGACGCACGTCGTCCAGGGCACCGGGGTAATCGCGCTGCATCTGGGCATCCTGTTGCAGCACCTTCATCCAGCCGAACACGGCATGCCAGAGCGCATGGCCTTCGGCGTCCTCCGGACGGGCCTTCACCGCCGAGCCGCGCGACAGGGGCTGCACCGGCCGGGGTGGATCGCCCTGCAGGTCGAGCACATGCCTGAGGATGGCCAGCCGATAGGCGCCGAGATTGGCGCGGCGCTGTTCCCAGGCCGCGATGGCATCGGGCAGTTCGATGCGCAGGGCGCGTGCCGGCAGTCTGGGCGCACGCGACCAGCGCGGCGTCTCGTCGCTCACCGGATGGGCCGGGCAGGACAGTGCGATGAAGCGGCCGAGCAAGGCCTCGGCAAACAGCGACAGGGGTCCGAGCACCGCCGCCAGTTCGACGCGGGCAGGACCGGTGCTTTTCAAGGCAGGATCACATCGACCACCGCAGCAATGCCTTCCTGCACCTGGGCATCGTCACTGACGGCGGAAATGATCGCCACATCGCAGGCGCGGCGCGCGGCCACCCCGCGTGCCATCAGCTGCGCGGTGTAAACCAGCAGGCGGGTGCTGACGCCATCTTCGAAACCCTGGTCCTGCAGGTTGCGCAGCTTCTCGCCGATGCGGGCCAGGCGATGGGCATCGTCCAGGGGGACGCCGCCCTCATGGGCAATGATGCGGGCCTCGGTGTCGACATCGGGATAGTCGAAATCGAGGCTGACGAAACGCTGCCGGGTCGAGGGCTTGAGGTCCTTCTGCAGGCTTTGGTAGCCCGGGTTGTACGAGATCACGAGCAGGAAATCGGGATGGGCCTGCAACAGCTCGCCGGTCTTGTCGATCGGCAGCAGCCGGCGATGGTCGGTGAGGGCATGCAGCACCACCGTGGTGTCCTTGCGCGCCTCGACCACTTCATCGAGGTAGCAGATCGACCCCTGGCGCACCGCGCGCGTCAGCGGGCCGTCCACCCACACCGTCTGCTCGCCCGAGAGCAGGTAGCGACCGATCAGGTCGGTTGCGGTGAGGTCTTCGTGGCAGGCCACCGTGATCAGGTCATGGGCCTGATTGCGGCCCGCGCCGTTGCGCGCCTGCCCCAGGCGCCAGGCCATGTGTTCGACGAAGCGGGTCTTGCCGCAGCCGGTGGGGCCCTTGAGCAGGACTGGAAGGCGCGCATGGGCGGCCGCCTCGAACAGGGCGATCTCGTCGCCGATCGGCAAATACCAGGGCGCTTCGGACATGGCTGGATCCTGCCTGCGCGTCAGTCGCGCACATCGGCCACCGGGTTCTGACCAAAGTCAGGGCGGGCCAGGAAGGTGATGATGTTGCGGGCGGCTGCCGCCGGTGTCAGCAGCAGGCCCTTGTCGTGCAGGGCCTTGAAGTTGCCCACGTCGGGGAACTTGTCGCTGGACTGGGCGCGCAGGGTCACCTGCATGTCGGTGGCGATGACGCCGGGCGCCAGCGAGCAGACCTTGGCGCCGTCCGGCTTGAGGGCTTCCTCGAGGGCGACGCAGCGGGTGAAATGATCCATGCCCGCCTTGATCGCGCAGTAGTTGGCGGCCGAGGCCATCGCCCGCCGGCCCAGGCCGGAGGAAATGTTGAGCACCTTGCGCGGCATTGTCCAGCCCTGCGTGGCGGCCAGAAAGACGGCGGTCAGCTGCATCGGCGCTTCCAGGCCGACGCGCACGCCCAGTGCCAGGTCCTCGGGCCGGGCCTCGCCCAGGGGCCCCAGCCCCGACAAGGCGGCGGCATTGTTGATCAGGATCACCTCGGCCGGGGCCGATGCGCGCTGCTCCGCCAGCCAGGTCCTGAGGCGCGCCGCGGCGGCCGCGCCGTCAGCCAGGTCACAGGACCACTGTTCGAGCCGGCTGCCCCGGGCCTGGGCCTGGGCCTGCAATTGTGGCGAGGTCTGGCGCGACAGCGTGAGCAGCTGCTCGCCCGCCTCGATGAGTTGTTCGGCAATGGCGCGGCCCATGCCGCGCGAGGCGCCGGTGAGAATGATCAGACGGGTCATGGAGGGTCCTGTAGGGCGGAGAGGCTTGCCGAAGCGGCATCAGTGTACGGGAGGGCGGCACGATGCGCGCGCGCCGATCCGGGCGGCAGGGTCGGCGGCCGGTATTGCATACTTCGAGGGCCAATCCGGGAGCCCCTGCATGAGTGATTTTGCGGACTATTGTTGCGAACTGCTGAGCAGCCTCGGGCCGTGCCGGGCGCGCCGCATGTTCGGCGGTCATGGCCTGTCGGTGGAGGGCATCAATGTCGGCCTGATCATCGCCGAGCGCCTGTACCTGAAAGTCGATGCCCAGACCCGGCCGGCCTTCGAGGCGGCCGGCTGCGAGTCCTTCACCTACCGGCGCAAGGAGGGGCCGGTGGTGGCCCTGGGATACTGGAGCGCCCCGAGCGAGGCGATGGACAGCCCGCGCCTGATGGCGCCCTGGGCGCAACGGGCGCTGGAAGCGGCCCTGCGCGCCAGGACAGGCACCCGGAGCAGGCGCAAGGCCTGAGGCCGGTCGCGCTCAGGCGGCCAGGCGCTTTTCCAGGGCGGCCTTGACCTCGACCAGCTCCTGCGGCAGGTGATGCTTGAGCTTGTCGAACAACTCGGCGTGCAATTGCAGTTCCTGCTTCCAGGCGGCCGGGTCGATCGAGGTGATCTTGCGGAAGCTGTCCTCGGAAAAGTCGATGCCATTCCAGCTCAGGTCGGCATAGCGCGGGGTGGTGCCGAAGATGTGCTCCACGCCCTGGGCCTTGCCCTCGATGCGCTCGAGCATCCACTTGAGCACGCGCATGTTGTCGCCAAAGCCGGGCCAGACGAACTTGCCGTTCTCGTCGGTGCGGAACCAGTTGACGCAGAAGATGCGCGGCAGATGCGCACCCTGCTGCGCCAGCTTCTTGCCCAGGCCGAGCCAGTGGCCGAAGTAGTCGCTCATGTTGTAGCCGCAGAACGGGATCATCGCAAACGGGTCGCGACGCACCACACCCTGCTGGCCCGCGGCCGCGGCCGTGGTCTCGGAACCCATCGTGGCGGCCATGTAGACACCCTCGGTCCAGTTGCGGGCCTCGGACACCAGCGGCACGGTGGTGGAGCGGCGGCCGCCGAAGATGAAGGCATCGATCGGCACACCGGCCGGATCGTCCCAGGCCGCATCGATGACCGGGTTCTGGATGGCTGCCACGGTGAAGCGGGCATTGGGATGGGCCGCCTTGCGACCGGCCTTGCCGTCCTCGGGCGTCCAGGGCTTGCCCTGCCAGTCGGTGGCCTGTGCCGGTGCCGGGCCCATGCCCTCCCACCAGACATCGCCATCGGGGGTCAGTGCCACATTGGTGAAGATGACGTTTTCCTTGAGCGAGGCCATGCAATTGAAGTTGGTCTGCTCGTTGGTGCCGGGGGCCACGCCAAAGTAGCCGGCTTCCGGGTTGATCGCGTACAGGCGCATCTGGCCGGTGGCCGGGTCCTTGCGCGGCTTGATCCAGGCGATGTCATCGCCGATCGTGCTCACCTTCCAGCCGCCCAGGGCCTGGGGAGGGATCAGCATCGCAAAGTTGGTCTTGCCGCAGGCGGACGGGAAGGCCGCCGCCACGTGGTATTTGCGGCCCTCGGGCGAGGTCACCCCCAGGATCAGCATGTGCTCGGCCAGCCAGCCCATGCCGTCCTGGGCCACCTGCTGGCGGCCCATGTTGGAGGCGATGCGCAGCGCAAAGCACTTCTTGCCCAGCAGGGCATTGCCGCCGTAACCGGAGCCATAGCTCCAGATCTCGCGCGTTTCGGGATAGTGGACGATGTACTTGGTCGGATTGCAGGGCCAGGCGACATCTTTCTGGCCGGCCTGCAGCGGCGCGCCGACGGTGTGGATGCAGGGCACGAACTCGCCGCTGCTGCCCAGCACGTCATAGACCTGCTTGCCCATGCGCGTCATCATGCGCATGTTGATCACCACATAGGCCGAGTCGCTCAGCTCGACACCGATCTGGGCAATCGGCGAGCCCAGCGGGCCCATCGAAAACGGGATCACGTACATGGTGCGACCGCGCATCGACCCCTTGAACAGCGGGGCCAGGGTCTGGCGCATCTCGGCCGGGGCCATCCAGTTATTGGTCGGGCCGGCGTCTTCCTTTTGCTCGGAGCAGATGAAGGTGCGCTCTTCGACACGGGCCACGTCACCGGGATCGGACAGGGCCAGGTAGCTGTTCGGGCGCTTGGCCGGATTCAGCTTCTTCATGGTGCCCGCAGCCACCAGCTCGGCGCACAGGCGGTCGTATTCTTCCTGGCTGCCGTCCGCCCATACGACTCGGTCCGGTTCGGTCATCTCGGCCATCCGGGCCACCCATTCGATCAGACCAGCGTGCTTGACATACGCCGGTGCCGAGACCGCGCCGGTTTTCACGGCCTGGCTCGCATAAGGTTGGTTCATCAAAAGACTCCAATACGCAATAAGGATTCGGTTCGCTGGTACAGGTCGGTTCCGGGCTTGGGCGCGCTACAGCGAGGCGGGCCGGGCGGTTCGGTCGGGCGATCGGAAGCGGCAAGCGCGCATGGGCAGCTCGGGTCTCAACGATCGGACGGGACACACAGGGAAGCACGGGTGCCGGCGCTGGGTGAGGCGGGCAGGACAGGACGGGACCTGGGTCGCAGGCCGTCGCGAGAGTTTGGGGTGGTGATGAACACGAACTCTGTCTCCGGGGGGCGAATCATACACCTGAGACGTGTCAGCGATAAGTGCTAACCCGTAGCCCTTTGCAGCCTTTGGCGGGGCCTGAATCATCGCCCCGGCCGCCCGGGCCGGCAAGCGCCGTGCCTGCCTGGCCGGGGAGTTTTTCACGCCGGCCTGCTTACAATGGCCCCATGCGCAAGATCCTCGTGACCTATGCCCACCCGGAGCACCCGCCCTCACGGGTCAACCGTGCCCTGCGACAGGGCGCGCAGGCGCTGCTGGCCAGCCGTGGCCTGGAAGTGACCTGGCACGACCTGTACCGCAAGTACCCGGACTTCATGATCCGGATCGGTCAGGAACAGGCCTTGCTGCAGGCCCATGAGGTGCTGGTCTTCCAGCACCCCTTGTTCTGGTACAGCGTGCCGGCCCTGCTCAAGCACTGGATCGACGAGGTGCTCACCGAGGGCTGGGCCTATGGCGGCAAGAGCCGGGCGCTGGCCGGCAAGACCTGGGTCCACTGGCTGACCGCAGGTGGGTCTGCCAGCGCTTACTCTCGTGATGAGGCCAATGGTTTCGGCATTCAGCACTTGCTGCGTCCGCTGGAGCGCACCGCCCTGTTGTGTGACTGCCGCTGGCTCCCGCCCCAGGTCACCCATGCCAGCCTGACCCTCACGGACGAAGACCTGGCCGCCGAGGGGCAGCGCTACGGCCAATGGCTGGCGCGCCTGGTGGCGGCGGAGGACGGTGATGGCTGAACACGGTTTCATGCTGCAGGCCCTCGTCTACTTCGTGGCCGCGGTGCTGCTGGTGCCCTTGTTTGCCAAGCTCAAGCTCGGCGCCGTCCTGGGCTACCTGGCCGCCGGGGTCCTGATCGGGCCCTGGGGCCTGCGCCTGATCGACGACCCGCATGCGGTCGAAAACGTCTCGGAACTGGGCGTGGTGCTGCTGCTCTTTCTGGTCGGGCTGGAGCTGAACCCCAAGCGCCTGTGGTCCCTGCGCCGGGCGATCTTTGGCCTGGGCGGCCTGCAGGTGGCCTTGACCTCGGTGATTGTCGGCGGCGCCGCCCTGCTGCTGCTGCCTTGGCAGCCGGCCCTGGCGGTGGGCATGGCCGCCTGCCTGTCCTCGACCGCGATTGCGATCCAGGTGTTGCAGGAGCGCCACTTGATGGCCACCGAGGGCGGCGAAAGCGCCTTTGCGGTCTCGCTGTTCCAGGACCTGGCGGTGATCCCGCTGCTGCTGCTACTCGATCTGCTGGCACCGGCCACCCGGAGCGGACCCGGCTTTACCTGGGTCAACCTGGCCGAAGCCGTGGCCCTGATCGCCGGCATGGTGCTGGTCGGCCGGCTGGTGCTGCGCCCGGTCTTCCGGCTGATCGCCAGCCTGGAGATGCGCGAGATCTTCATTTCCTTTGCCCTGGCGCTGATCGTGGGCAGTGCCATGCTGACCCAGTCGATCGGCCTGTCATTGGGACTGGGCAGCTTCGTGGCCGGCATCCTGCTGGCCGAATCGGAATACCGTATCGAGCTGGAGGTCGACATCCAGCCCTTCAAGGGCCTGCTGCTGGGCCTGTTCTTCATCGCCGTGGGCATGGGCATCGACCTGCAGTTGCTGCTGGCCTCCCCCTGGCTGGTGCTGGGCCTGGCGTTTGCGCTGGTGCTGATCAAGACCCTGGTGCTGCTCGGGCTGGGGCGGCTGTTCCAGCTCACCGGCAACGACGCCTGGATCTTCGCCTTCTCCCTGTCCCAGGTCGGCGAGTTCGCCTTCGTGATGTCGAACCAGGCCCGCGCCAGCCAGTTGCTGTCCGTGGAACAGGCCGGCCTGCTCAACGGCGTGGTGGCGGTATCGATGCTGTTCACCCCCTTGCTGTTCCTGTTTCATGAACGGGTCATGGTGCCGTATCGCAACCGCCAGCAGACGCCGCGCCAGGCCGACACCATTGAAGAGCAGAACCCGGTGATCATTGCCGGCATGGGCCGCTTTGGCCAGATCACCGCGCGCCTGCTGCAGGCCCGCCAGATCCCCTTCACCCTGATCGACCTGGATCCCTCCCACGTCGAGGCGATGCGTCGCTTCGGCTGGCGCACTTACTACGGTGACGCCGCGCGCCCTGATGTGCTCGAGGCTGCCGGCGTGCGCGAGGCGGCGCTGGTGTTCCTGGCCATGGATGATCCGCAGGCGGTCAAGGAGACGGCCGCCTACCTGCGCCGCCATCACCCGGCCGTCAAGATCCTGGCGCGCGCGCGCAGCCGGCCCGAGGCGATCGAACTGCGCCGGATGGGGGTGACCGAGGTGCGCGAGACCTTTGGCTCGGCCCTGCTGGCGGCCCAGGAGGCCCTGGTGATGCTGGGCGAATCCCCTTACGCCGCCCGCAAGGCGGCCTTCCACTTCCGTGATCACGACGAGGACCTGCTGCGTGAGCAGGTCGGCATGGAGGCTGACGAGGCGCAATTGATCGAGTGGTCGAAAAAAGGCCGCCAGACCTTCAACAGCCTGATCAGCCGCGAGATGGGCAAGCGTCCCGAGGGCGGATGGAAGACCGGTGAAGATGAACCCACCTGACGCTCCCATCCTGAACCTGCTCGAACATCCCGACCTGCAGCCCGGGGCGATTGCCGGGGTGGCGGAGCGCATCGCGCCCCACGTGCGGCGCACGCCGGTGATCGACCTGCATCTGGAGGGTCATGCAATCCAGCTCAAGCTCGAGCACCTGCAGGTCAGTGGCACCTTCAAGGCCCGTGGCGCCTTCAATACGCTGCTCGGGCGACCGGCCGCCGAGGTGGTGGCGGCCTCGGGTGGCAACCATGGCATTGCCGTGGCCCATGCCGCACGCGAGTTGGGCGTGCGCGCCCATGTCTTCGTCCCCGAGACCGCGCCCGCCGCCAAGCAGGACCGCCTGCGCGCGCTCGGTGCCCAAGTCCATGCCCGGGGGCAGGAATATGTCGAGGCCTTCAGGGCAGCGCAGGCCTTTGCACAGGCGCGCCAGGCACCGATGTCGCATGCCTATGACCAGCTCGAAACCCTGGCTGGCCAGGGCACGCTGGGACTGGAATGGCTGGCCCAATCGCCGCAACTGGATACCCTGCTGATTGCGGTCGGTGGTGGCGGCCTGATCGGCGGCGTGGCTGCTGCCACCCGCGGCCGGGTCAGGCTGGTGGCGGTGGAAACCCTGGGCTGTCCGACCCTGCACCGCGCGCTGGCGGCCGGTCATCCGGTCGATGTCGAGGTGGGCGGTCTGGCGGCCGACGCCCTGGGCGCACGCCGGGTCGGCGACTGGATGTTTCCCCTGGCCCGGCGCTGGGTCAGCGACGCGGTGCTGGTCGACGATGAGGCCACCCGCAGCGCGCAGCGCCAGCTGTGGGCCGAGCTGCGCCTGGCGGTCGAGCCGGCGGCCGCCACGGTCTGGGCGGCGCTGCGCAGTGGCGCCTACCGGCCGCAGCCCGGCGAGCGTGTTGGTTTGTTGATGTGCGGGGGCAATGTCGACCCGCGAACCCTTGTTCAGGAATCCCCATGAGTTTCGATGCCGAAAGCGCCACCCCCTTCTTTCCCCAGAGCTATCAGGCCTCGCGCGAGCGCCTGCTGGCCAATGCCCGTGCCTGGTCCCGCCATCTGCCGGTGCTGATCGATTCGCGCAGCGTGCCGGCGCGCGGCCCCAGTGGCGAGACCCTGGCCCAGGACTGGGTCCAGATCGGCCCGCGCCGGGGTGGCCGCAAGGCCCGCCGCATGCTGATCCTGGCCAGCGGCACGCATGGGCTGGAAGGCTTTTGCGGCGCCGGTATCCAGCACGCGATGATGGAGCACTGGATGCGCCACGGCGCCCCGGCCCGTCCGGGCAATGCCAGTGGCGTCAATCCCTGGCCCTGGGGCCTGCCCCCGGCCAGCGATTGGCCCGACGACTTTGCGCTGGTGATCCTGCATGCCGTCAATCCCTACGGCTTTGCCTGGTTGCGCCGGGTCAACGAAAGCAATGTCGACCTGAACCGCAACTCGCTGACCCGCTTCGACACGAGCCTCGTGCATCCCGACTACGAGGCCTTGTACGACCTGATCAACCCGACCGACCTGGATCCGGCCCGCGAGGAACAGCGCTGGCAGGCGATCGCCCAATTCGTGGCCGAGCGTGGCGAACGTGCCCTGCAGCAGGCAGTCTCGGAAGGCCAGTACAAATACCCCGCCGGCATGCAGTTCGGAGGCCAGAAGCTGGAGGCCTCGATCGTCAACCTGCACAGCCTGGTCCGCGAGCATCTGGCAGGCGTCGAGCAGGCCTTCTGGATCGACTATCACACCGGCCTGGGCGAAATGGGCGCCTGCGAACTGATCACCGGCATTCCCAAGGCCTCGCCGGCCTTCGCGCGCGGCTACCAGGTCTGGGGCGATGCGATCAAGTCCACCGACAGCGGCGATTCCCTGTCCGCCAAGCTGCACGGCCTGATGGAGCAGGGCGTGTATGCCTGCGTCGCTCCCGATGCGCGCTTTTTCATGGTCGCCGCCGAATACGGCACGCACCCGGTCATGCGTGTGCTCAAGGCGATGCGCATGGACAACTGGCTGCACCACCATGCCGACAGCCAGCACCCGATGTGGCCAGCCATCAAGGCCGAGGTCCTCGAGGCTTTCCGCCCCAACCAGCCGCAGTGGCGCCTGAAGGTGTTGCAGGGCGCCCAGTCCCACCTCGGGGCGGTGTTTCGCGACTTGGGCATGGCGGTGCCGGGCTAAGGCCTGGCCGCGTCGCCTTGCTGCAACGCATCAGGGCCCGGCTGTGAACCCGGTCACCGATGGCGGTGACCTTTGACCGCCCGCAAGCCGCCTTTGATGGCCCCTGGCTTGTACAGGAGGGCGCCGCTTGCGGTACAGTAATGCCATGACCCGCCTTCCCTCCCAGACCTCTGCATTTCGCTGGACGCCGGTTCAGCGCACGGCCGTGACCGCCAAGATCATGCTGACCGTGTCCTTCGTCTTCGGCCTGGAAGCCCTGTGGCGCGGATCGGCGACACGCACCGTCGTGGCCGGTCTCATCCTGGCCCTCGGGGGCGGCTTGTTGGTGGCAGCCAAGCACGCCGACACGCCCTGAAAGCCTTTGAAGCCTGGCGGGTCGATCGCTATCCCCTCGATGGCGAGATGACCGATGCAGGCCTGGTCGGACCCGAACTGGCCCACCTGAGCCACATCTATCTGGACAGCCCGCGTGCGCTGGTGTTCCGCCGGCCCTCTTCGGAGTGGGATGCCTGGGTGCTCCTGCTCCCGATTGCCAGCCGGCTGTCCCTGCTGGCCAACCCGATCTTCGGGCAGCTGACCCGTGCCTGGGGATTCAACCTGCGCTTCATCGGCATCGATCGCGAGCGCCAGGTCTACGATTTTCGGTCGCTGCTGGCCGACGACCTGCTGCGCCAGCTGATCGCCGTGCTCGGTCGCCATCAGGATGCCCGGCGGCAGGACACGCGCTCGCTCGAGCAGACCGGCCACGACGCGCTCGATGTGCTGTTCGAGGGGCTGGCCCGCGACATGCTGACCGTGCTGGACAAGCGCCGCAGCGACTGGGGTCGGCACCTCGAGGTGCGTCACCGCCTGGAAGGCGAGCAGCGCGACAGCCTGTTTCCGCGCGACACCCGCTATCCGGATTTCCTGCAGGGCCTGCGCCAGGCCCTGCGCGACGAGCTCATCGATGTCCACCTGTATGGCCGCATCCTGCGCTCGGTCGATGCCCGCGAGGCCGCCATCGAGCAGCGGCTGGCGGGCTTCATCGACAACTGCCTGGACGAGGTCACCCTGGTCAAGCTGGGCAAGAGTGGCGCCGGGCGCCACCTGGGCGCCTACAACTGGCTGCGGCTGTCGCCGCGCCATGCCGCCAACCGCGCCCATGTGCTGCGCAGCCTGCCCAGCTTTGCCCGCTTCTTTGCCGAGACCCTGGTACCGCTGGAGGCGCTCTCCCAGGACCATGAACTGAGCGAGGCGGCCGGCCTGTTTGCAGCGGAACCCGACGATGCCCAGATCCAGGACGCCGTGCTCGGACGCGAGACCCGGCCGCAGGCGCCCCCGCTCGACCTGCAGCGCCAGGCCTCGCGGCAGGACACCGTGCACAGCCAGTTCTGGGCCCAGGCCCTGAGGGCGGCAGTCGATGCCGGCCAGGACCGGGAAGTGCTGCACGCCATCGCACACCGCTTCAATGTCCCTGACAATGTCGTGCGCCGCCTGTGGCGTGACAAGCCAGACGCGCTCGGTGCCCTGCCCACCTGGCAGTTGTCCCAGGTGTTGCACGAACTGGCGCGCCTGCAGGAGCGTGAATGGCCGCGTGATGAGCAGGGCTGGCACCGCGTCGTCGAGGCCGCCAGTCTTTAGTGGCGTGTGCCGCACTGGTTTCGTGTCACCACACCCGTCCCTCGATGCCCGTTACGCCCTTGTCCGTTACCGACCGGCGGCCCTGCCGCCTCTCCACCTGCCGAATGTCCCATTGAACCGGAGTTTCCATGCCCGAATTGATCGTCCGCAAAGAAGGCCCCATCGGCCGACTGATCTTCTCCAATCCCCCCAAGTTCAACGCCATCTCGACCGAGATGTGGCAGGACCTGCCGCGCCGCTTTGCCGAGATGGAGGCCGATCCGGCCATCCGTGTCGTGGTCCTCGAAGGTGAGGGCGAGAAGGCCTTTGCGGCGGGGGCCGACATCTCCAAGTTCGAGGGGCGCCAGGGTGATCGCGACGTCCAGAAGATGCATGAGGCGGCGGTCGAGCAGGGCTACCTCTCGCCCCTGATGTGCAAGAAGCCGGTGATCGCCAAGATCCGCGGCGTGTGCATGGGCGGCGGCCTGGGCATGGCGGCGGCCTGCGACATCCGCATCTGCAGCGACGATGCGCGTTTCCGCATGCCGGCCGCGCGCCTGGGCCTGGGCTACAACCTGACCGGCATCCGCCGCTTCATCCAGACCATCGGCCTGCAGAATACCTACGACATCTTCTACACCGCGCGCATCTTCAACGCAGCCGACGCGGTCAAGATGGGCCTGGTGCTGCACTGTGTGCCGCCCTCGGAACTGGATGCCTTTGCCGACGACTACGCGCGCAAGATCGCCATCAATGCGCCCCTGACCATCCGGGCCATGAAGCTGGCCTCGGTCGAGTCGCTCAAGCAGGCGCAGTCGCCGGACATGGAAGCCATTGCCCAGGCCATTGCGGCCTGTGCGGCGAGCGCCGACCACCTCGAGGGCGCGCGCGCCTTCATGGAAAAGCGCGACCCCAATTTCCAGGGGCGCTGATTGGCAAAGCGCGACCCTGGTTTTCGGGGTCGCTGAGTGGACGAGCGCGACCGCGACTTTCGGGGTCGCTGAGCGCCCGGCGCGCGGCCTCACATTCGGGGCCGACCTCAGGCAGGTCGGGCCCTGGCGCCGGCTCAGGCCCCGGGTGATGCCTTCTTTCTGGGCTTGCGGCCGCGCCCGGCCAGGGCCGCGTCGTACCAGGCATCGGGCAGGATGCGCAGCAGCCTTGCCACCCAGGCCATCTGCCAGGGAATCACCCGGTAACTCGTGCCTGCCAGGATGGCGTCGGCCGCCTGCCGGGCAAAGTCCTGCACCGGCATCAGGAAGGGCATGGGATAGGGGTTGCCGGCGGTCATCGGTGTGTCGATGAAGCCCGGTGCGATGGTCACCACCTTCACGCCCGTGCCGCGCAACTCGACACGCACGCTCTCGCAGACCGCCGTGGCCGCCGCCTTGCTGGCGCTGTAGGCCGGTGTGCCCGGCAGGCCGCGCACGCCGGCCACGCTCGAGATGCCCACCAGGGTGCCGCTGCCGCGCTGCTTCATCGCGCTGGCAAAGCAGGCAAAGCCGTTGAACAGGGCGGTGACATTGGTGCGCAGTGTGTCCTCGAAAACCGCCACATCCTCGGGGTGTTCGACCGAGGCCCCCTGCGAAATGCCGGCATTGGCGATGAAGATGTCGGGCACGCCGTGCACCGCCATGTCCGCCCTGACCCGGGCCGCGAAGGCCGCCGCATCACTGACGTCGACCTCGATCATCCGGTGCGGGGAGGGCGATGGGGCGGTGGCGGCCAGTTCCGCGCACAGTTGTGCCAGCCGGTCGCCGCGCCGGGCGAGCAACACCAGGGCAAAGCCGCGGGCGGCAAACTCGCGGGCCAATTGCTGTCCGATACCGCTGGAAGCGCCGGTGATCCAGATGGTTTTCATGTCGTTTCCTGGTGCTAAGGGGGACTCACTATCTTCCCAGAATGCGCGCGGAAAGTCCGCTGTTGACATCAATATCCAAGGGGCTTTCCGAAAAAGTGGGCACAAACACCTGTACCTACCGGAGAGGCCCTCGCAGCCCCTGTCCGGGGTGCCTTGCCGCGATGCTGCTTTGCAACATCAGCGGCGCCGACCAAGCCTTGTCGCTGCGGGGCGATTTGCCGTTCTGAGGGATTTCCCTTAAAATCGTTTGTCTTTGCCTGTCGCGTCAGGGGCCGTCCGGCGCGCGCCAACCACCATCTGTCATGTTTTCGGCTGTTCTTTCCCAGTTGCTCGTCTCGGCGGCGCTGTGTCTGGTCACCGCACTGTGGCAGGGGTGGGAGAGCGCCAGTTTCGTGGCCCTGGGTGCGGTGGTGGTGATCATTCCCAACGCCCTCTTCGCGTTGAGGCTGGCCCTGCACCAGGGGCGCGCCCCGGAATCCTATCCGGTGGTGTTCTTCCTGGGAGAGTTCATGAAGATCGGACTCATCGTGGCGGGGCTTGGCCTGATCGTGAAGTACGTCCCCGGCGCCCATTGGCTGCCGCTGCTGATCGGAATGATCGTGGCCCTGAAGGCGCCCTTCCTGTCGGTTTATCTGGCGGGTCGTGCCGCCAGGGCCTGAACACCAGCAGGCAGGGCCGGTGGCAGCACCGGTGAAGACACGATGTATTCCCCGGTGCGACCTGGTCGCGCCGGACCCAGCAACGATCTCTGACCGAAGATCCTCAGCAAGTTTCATCTCAGAAAGCTTCACATGGCCGGCCAACCTCCAGCATCCCCTTCCGAGTACATCGTCCACCATCTGACGCACCTGAACTCCACGCTGCATCCCCAGACCAAGATCATCGACATGTCGATCATCAACTGGGACACGGTGTTCTTCTCGGTGGCGATGGCGGTACTGGCCGGTGGCCTGATGTATGCCGCGGCGCGTGCCGTGTCCTCGGGTGTGCCGGGCCGCTTCGTCGGCGCCATCGAATCGGTGCTCGAGTTCGTCCACGAACAGGCCAAGTCGATCGTCCATGGCGACCTGACCTACATCGCCCCGCTCGCGCTCACCGCCTTCATGTGGGTGTTCTTCATGAACTCCCTCGACTTCATCCCGCTCGACCTGTTCCCCTGGATCGCCGAGCATGTCCTGCACCTGCCCTACCTGCGGGTCGTGCCCTCGGCCGACCTGAATGCCACCCTGGCCATGTCCCTGATGGTGATCGGTTCCACGATCTATTACGGCATCAAGGTCAAGAAGCCTGGCGGCTTCGTGCACGAGCTGGTCTCGGCACCCTTTGGCACCAGTTCCAATCCGCTGTTCGCGATCATCCTCGGCCTCCTCAACCTGATGATGCAGATGATCGAGTACGTTGCCCGCGGCGTGTCGCTGGGCATGCGGTTGTTCGGCAACATGTTTGCCGGCGAGCTGGTGTTCATGCTGATCGCGCTGCTGGGCGCCACTGCCACGGTCTGGGGCGGTGCGTTGCACTTCGGTCTCGGTCTGGGCTGGGCGATCTTCCACATCCTGATCGTCGCCCTGCAAGCCTTCATCTTCATGATGCTGACCCTGGTTTACCTGGGTCAGGCGCACGACGCCCACTAAGGCGGCCGCGCGCAGGCGCTGAACAATTTTTCGGTTTGGTTTTCGTTTTTTCTTTTTTCAACTGAGTTTTCTGACAAGGAGTCATCATGACCAACGTTGCACTGGTAGCTATCGCTTGCGGTTTGATCATCGGCCTGGGTGCCCTCGGCGCTTGCGTCGGCATCGGCATGATGGGCGGCAAGTACATCGAGGGTGCTGCCCGCCAACCTGAACTGATGGACAAGCTTCAGACCAAGATGTTCCTGCTGGCCGGTCTGATCGACGCGGCCTTCCTGATCGGCGTCGGTATCGCGATGATGTTCGCGTTCGCCAACCCGTTCAAGGGCTAATCGAGGGCTCATCCAGCCCGGCCTGTTATTGCCGCTCTTTGTCACGCCTCCCGGTTGCGATCGGGAGGCCGACCAGAACGGCCGGCCCTTCGGCGGCTCCGCGCCAGACCCTGTCTGAAAGCGACCCGCACGCAAGGTGGTCAGAATGATTGATTGTTCTTCACCGAAGAACCAAGGGATTGAGTCGTGAATATCAATGCGACCTTATTTGTCCAGATGCTGGTGTTTGCCGGCCTTTGGTGGTTCACTGCCAAGTTCGTGTGGCCACCGATCGTCAAGGCGCTCGACGAGCGTTCGCAGCGCATCGCCGACGGCCTGGCTGCCGCCGACAAGGCCAAGGCTGAACTGGCCACCGCCAAAAAGAACATCGAAGCGGAACTGAAGCAGGCCCGTGATGGCGCCGCTGAAGTGCGTGCCGCTGCTGAAAAGCAGGGCGCCCTGGCGCTCGAGGAAGCCCGTGCCGAAGGCGCGCGCATCGTCGCCGCCGCCAAGAAGCAGGCTGAGGAAGAAGCCTCGCTGGCCGCCCAGAAGGCCAAGGATCAGCTGCGCGACCAGGTCGCCGCCCTGGCGGTATCTGGCGCCGAGCGCATCCTGCGTCGCGAAATCGATGCCGGCAAGCACGCCGAACTGCTCAGCAACCTCAAGAACGAGCTGCGCTAAGGAGCACCTGCATCATGGCCGAAGCGCTTACCATTGCCCGTCCCTACGCCGAGGCGGCCTTCAGGCTGGCCCGTGAACAGGGGGCCATGCCCTCCTGGAACGACGCCCTGAACCGTCTGGCGAGCATTGCCCAGGCGCCCGAAGCCCTGGGCCTGATCGGTGATCCGAACCTCACCGTGACGCAACTGGCAGGTGTCTTCACCGACAGTGCCGGCATGCTGACCCAGGAACAGAAGAACTTCGTGACCATGCTCGCGCAGAACGACCGCCTGGCGGTGCTGCCTGAGATTGCCGGCATGTTCGGCCGGCTGCAGCATGCCCAGGAAGGCGTGGTCGATGCCCACGTCGAATCCGCCTACCCGCTGACCGAAGGCCAGCTGGCCGAGATCGTTGCCACCCTCGAAGCCCGCGTCGGCAAGAAGGTGGCTGCCACCTCATCGGTCAATGTCGAACTGATCGGCGGTGTGGCGATCCACATCGGCGACGAGGTGATGGATGCCTCGGTGCGCGGCAAGCTGGCCCAGCTTTCGAAATCTCTGGTTGCCTGAGCTCGGCACAGCGCCGTCAGACGACCCCCTGTCAAGAATCAAAGTTTAGGAGAATAGTTATGCAACTGAATCCCGCAGAGATCAGCGAACT
The DNA here is from genome assembly GCA_029977705.1 of Burkholderiales bacterium. Taxonomy (GTDB): domain Bacteria; phylum Pseudomonadota; class Gammaproteobacteria; order Burkholderiales; family Burkholderiaceae_E; genus JAPOKJ01. The sequence goes on from JAPOKJ010000010.1 coordinate 48,138, forward strand.
GCTCAAAAGCAAGATCCAGAATCTGCAGGTTTCGGGCGACACCCGCAACCAGGGCACGGTCGTCTCGGTGACCGACGGTATCTGCCGCATCCACGGCCTGTCGGACGTGATGCAGGGCGAGATGATCGAATTTCCGGGCAACACCTTCGGCCTGGCGCTGAACCTGGAGCGCGACTCGGTCGGCGCCGTGGTGCTGGGTGAGTACGAGCACATCTCCGAAGGCGATACCGTCAAGGCCACCGGCCGCATTCTCGAGGTGCCGGTCGGCCCCGAGCTGCTCGGACGCGTCGTGAACTCGCTGGGTCAGCCGATCGACGGCAAGGGCCCGATCAACGCCAAGAAAACCGACATCATCGAGAAGGTCGCCCCGGGCGTGATCGCCCGTCAGTCCGTCTCGCAGCCGGTCCAGACCGGCCTGAAGGCCATCGACTCGATGGTGCCGATCGGCCGTGGCCAGCGCGAGCTGATCATCGGTGACCGCCAGACCGGCAAGACCGCCGTCGCCATCGACGCGATCATCAACCAGAAGGGCAAGGGCGTGTATTGCGTCTACGTCGCCATCGGCCAGAAGGCCTCGACGGTGGCCAACGTGGTGCGCAAGCTGACCGAACTGGGCGCGATGGAGTACACCATCGTCGTGGCCGCGACCGCTTCCGAGTCCGCCGCCCTGCAGTACATCGCGGCCTACTCCGGTTGCACGATGGGCGAGTACTTCCGTGATCGTGGCGAAGATGCCCTGATCGTCTATGACGACCTGTCCAAACAGGCCGTGGCCTATCGTCAGGTCTCGCTGCTGCTGCGCCGCCCCCCGGGTCGTGAAGCCTTCCCCGGCGACGTGTTCTATCTGCACAGCCGCCTGCTCGAGCGCGCCGCCCGTGTGAACGCCGATTACATCGAGAAGCTCACCAACGGTGAAGTCAAGGGCAAGACCGGTTCGCTGACCGCCCTGCCGGTGATCGAAACCCAGGCCGGCGACGTGTCCGCCTTCGTGCCGACCAACGTGATCTCGATCACCGACGGCCAGATCTTCCTGGAAACCGACCTGTTCAACGCCGGTATCCGCCCCGCCATCAACGCCGGTATCTCGGTGTCGCGCGTCGGTGGTGCTGCCCAGACCGACATCATCAAGAAGCTGGGCGGCGGTGTCCGTCTGGCCCTGGCCCAGTACCGCGAGCTGGCGGCCTTTGCGCAGTTCGCCTCCGACCTGGACGATGCCACCCGCAAGCAGCTCGAGCGCGGCCGTCTGGTCACCGAACTGATGAAGCAGCCGCAGTACCAGCCGCTGCAGGTCTGGGAAATGGCCCTGGTGCTGTTCGCCTCCAACAACGGCTACTTCGACGACATCCCCGTGCCCAAGGCCCTGGCTGCCGAGAAGGCCCTGCGTGAATTCGCCAAGTCGAAATACGCCGGTCTGGTCGAGGAGATCGAGCGCGACAAGAAGTTCAGCAAGGACATCGAAGCCAAGCTCAACGACATGCTCAAGGACTTCAAGAAGTCCGGCGCCTACTGATCCTGACGCGGCCAACCTAGTCAATCTTCGGAGCAAACATGCCCGGCAGTAAAGAGATTCGCACCAAGATCAAGAGCGTGCAAAACACGCGCAAGATCACCAAGGCGATGGAGATGGTGGCGGCCTCCAAGATGCGCAAGGCGCAGGAGCGCATGCGCGCTGCACGCCCGTACGCAGAAAAGATCCGCAACATCGCCGCCCAGCTGGCCACTGCCAATCCCGAGTACAAGCATCCGTACCTGGTCCAGAACGAGAACGCCGACGCTGTCGGCCTGATCGTGGTCACCAGTGACAAGGGCCTGTGCGGCGGCCTGAACACCAATGTCCTGCGCGTGGTGACCACCAAGCTGCGCGAGATCCAGGGTTCGGGCAAGAAGGTGGTCGTCTCGGCAATCGGCAACAAGGGTCTGGGCTTCATGAACCGGATCGGTGCCAAGGTGATTTCGCAGCTGGTCCAGATCGGCGATGTGCCGCACCTGGAGCGTCTGATCGGACCGGTCAAGGTCCAGCTCGACGCCTACGAGCGCGGCGAAGTGGCTGCCGTCTATGTGGCCTACACCAAGTTCGTCAACACCATGAAGCAGGAGCCGGTCATCGAGCAGCTGCTGCCGCTGGCACCGGAAACCCTCGAAGGGGCATCCAAGGAATACTCCTGGGATTACATCTACGAGCCGGATGCGCAAACGGTGCTCGACGAGCTGCTCACCCGCTACCTGGAAGCCCAGGTGTACCAGTCGGTGGCCGAGAACATCGCCTCCGAGCAAAGTGCCCGGATGGTGGCGATGAAGGCGGCCTCCGACAACGCCAAGTCGGTGATCGATGACCTGCAGCTGAGCTACAACAAGGCGCGTCAGGCCGGCATCACCAAAGAGCTCTCCGAGATTGTCAGCGGCGCCGCAGCGGTGGGCTGATGCCCTCCGACCGCTCCAGCGACCCCATCGAATTCAAGATCAACACAAGTATTTAACAGGAAACGAAAATGGCAAACGGTCAAATCGTTCAGTGCATCGGTGCCGTGGTGGACATCCAGTTCCCGCGCGATGCAATGCCCAAGGTCTACGACGCCCTCAAGCTGGACAAGACCAGCAATGCCCTGGCCGAGGACGGCCTGACCTTCGAAGTGCAGCAGCAGCTGGGCGACGGCGTGGTGCGTACCATTGCGCTGGGTTCTTCTGACGGTCTGCGCCGTGGCATGTCGGTGACCAATACCGGCGCTGCCATCCAGGTGCCCGTCGGTACCGCCACCCTGGGCCGCATCATGGACGTGCTGGGTCGCCCGATCGACGACGCCGGCCCGATCCCCACCGAAGAGCGCCGCTCCATCCACGCCAAGGCCCCCAAGTTCGACGAACTGTCGCCTTCCGTGGAAGTGCTGCCCACCGGCATCAAGGTGATTGACCTGGTCTGCCCGTTCGCCAAGGGCGGCAAGATTGGCCTGTTCGGCGGTGCCGGTGTGGGCAAGACCGTCAACATGATGGAACTGATCAACAACATCGCCAAGAGCTACGGCGGTTACTCGGTGTTTGCCGGCGTGGGTGAGCGTACCCGTGAGGGCAACGACTTCTACCACGAGATGGAAGAGTCCAAGGTGCTCGACAAGGTCGCCATGGTGTTCGGTCAGATGAACGAACCGCCTGGCAACCGTCTGCGCGTGGCCCTGACCGGCCTGACCATGGCCGAGAAGTTCCGTGACGAAGGCCGCGACATCCTCTTCTTCGTCGACAACATCTACCGTTACACCCTGGCCGGTACCGAGGTGTCCGCCCTGCTCGGCCGGATGCCTTCCGCCGTGGGTTACCAGCCGACGCTGGCCGAAGAGATGGGTCGCCTGCAAGAGCGCATCACCTCGACCAAGACCGGCTCGATCACCTCGATCCAGGCCGTGTATGTGCCGGCCGACGACCTGACCGACCCGTCGCCTGCCACCACCTTCGCCCACCTGGACGCCACCGTGGTGCTGTCGCGTGACATCGCTTCGCTGGGTATCTACCCCGCTGTGGACCCGCTCGATTCGACCAGCCGCCAGCTCGACCCGCAAGTCGTCGGCGAAGAGCACTACACCGTGGCCCGCCGCGTGCAGGCCACCTTGCAGCGCTACAAGGAACTGCGTGACATCATCGCGATCCTGGGCATGGACGAACTCTCGCCCGAAGACAAGCTGTCGGTGACCCGCGCCCGCAAGATCCAGCGCTTCCTGTCGCAGCCCTTCAACGTGGCCGAGGTCTTCACCGGTTCGCCCGGCAAGATCGTCCCGCTCAAGGACACCATCCGCGGCTTCAAGATGATCGTCGATGGCGAGTGTGACAACCTCCCCGAGCAGGCCTTCTACATGGTCGGCACGATCGAGGAAGCCCAGGAAAAGGCCAAGACCCTCAACTGATCGGCCAGCGCCGCAACCTAAACTGACGAGGGACCCATGTCCACCATTCACGTCGATGTGGTCAGCGCGGAACAAGCCATCTTCTCTGGTGAGGCCGAATTCGTGGCCTTGCCGGGCGAAGCCGGCGAGCTGGGGATCTATCCCCAGCACATTCCGCTGATCACCCGCATCAAGCCCGGGGCTGTGCGCATCAAGGAAGCCGGCAGCAAGCACGAGACCTTCGTCTTTGTCGCCGGTGGCATTCTCGAGGTTCAGCCGCACCGGGTGACCGTGCTGGCCGACACCGCCATCCGTGGCGATGACCTGGACGAGGCCAAGGCCGAAGCCGCCCGCAAGGCCGCCGAAGAAGCCCTGGCCAATGCCAAGACCGATGTCGATCTGGCGCGCGCGCAAAGCGAGCTGGCCATCATGGCCGCCCAGATTGCAGCCCTGCGCAAGTTCCGCAGCAAGAAGTAATCGGCTTTCAACGCTGACGATCTTTCCTCCAAGCCCGCCGGAACGTGTCCCGCAATCTTCTGGACACGGTCCTGGGCGGTGGTGCGATCGAGCAAGCGGCCTCGATCGCGCACCAGCGGCGCCAGGAAGCGCTGGCCCGGGAGGCTGAGGCCTCCGTCCTCGACCTGAGCCAGCGCCATGCCGTGATTGCCGGCGTCAAGGGCCGGCTCGGCGAAACCCTCCTCAATCATCTGCTTGCCAGCGACTATGCGGGCGTGACGGCCCTGGCCGACCGGCCGATCCAGCTGGGCCTGCGCAAGCTGCGCTGCTGCCCTGCCGCCGGCCTCGCGGACCAGCCCTGCGATGATGCCTATCTGTGCCTGAACGACCAGGACGGCCCCTTCGCCCGTTCCTGGTACGGGCGTGACGCCCACTTTCTCGAGGTCCTGCAGGAGCACTTGCTGCCCCTGGCCGAGCACCTGTACCGGTACGGGGTCCGGCGCCTGAGTGTGCTGGCGCCCCTGTCCAGCTGGCAATCGATGGGCAAGGTGCATCACGGCATGGCCGACGAGACCGAAGCGGCCCTGAGCCTGCTGGGCTTTGACACGGTGCAATTCCTGCGGCCAGCCGTCCAGCTCACCCCCGCCCCTGGCGGTTCGCTGTTGCAGCGCTTTGCGCACGGCTACCTGAGCCTGTTCAACATGATGTTGCCCAAGGGGGCTGAAACCCTGCGCGCCGACCACCTGGCCCAGGCCACCCTCGAAGCGGCCCGTGATCCCCGTCCGGGCGTTCGCGTGATCGACAACGAGGCCCTGCTGGCGCTCAGGGCGCGCGCACGGCCGGCTTCTTGAGATAATGCCGCGATGAACGCGATGACCACCTTGGACTGGGTCGGGCTGGGCCTTTGGCTGCTGTGCTGGATCGCCTATGGGGTCTGGTCGACGCGGGCCTCGGAGCGTCAGCCCAGCCTGATGGGGACGGTGGCGCAGTCGCGGCGCGCCTGGATGCGCGAGGCCTACCGCCGCGAGAACCGGGTGACCGACTCGGCCCTGATCAGCAGCCTGATGCACAGCGCCACCTTCTTCTCGTCCACGACCATCCTGATCCTGGGCGCCCTCTTTGCAATCCTGGGTGGCATCGAGCGCAATACCGAGTTGCTCGACGTGGTCAAGAATCTGCCCCTCGCCCGGCAGGCCTCGCAGCAGCTGCTGGAAATCAAGGCGCTGTGCCTGGCGGGCGTCTTTCTGTATGGCTTCCTGCGCTTCACGATGTCGCTGCGCCAGTTCAACCTGATCGCCATCCTGATCGGGGCCTTGCCGCCGGATCGCAGCGAGCCGGCCGAAACCCATCCGATGGTGAGCAAGGCGGCCCGCCTCAACGAGCTGGCCGGGAACAACTTTACCCATGGCCTGCGTGCCTACTACTTCGCGGTGCCCCTGGTCCTGTGGCTGGTCAACCCCTGGTTGCTGCTGGCAGGTACCGCCCTGATCACCTGGGTCACCTATTTCATGGAGTTCCACTCCGCCACCGTCCGCGCCCTGTCGGCGCCGGACGGCCCCAGCAAATAACCACGGCCGCCCGAGGCGACCCCCCCCACCCGGCCCGACACCCGCCATGACCCTGAAAAACGATACCTTTCTCCGCGCCCTGCTGCGGCAACCCACCGATTACACGCCGGTGTGGCTGATGCGCCAGGCGGGCCGCTACCTGCCCGAGTACAACGCCACCCGCAAGAAGGCGGGCAGCTTCCTGAACCTGTGCAAGAACCCGGAACTGGCCTGCGAGGTCACCCTGCAACCCCTGGCGCGCTATCCGCTGGATGCGGCCATCCTGTTCTCCGACATCCTGACGATTCCGGATGCGATGGGCCTGGGCCTGTACTTTGCCGAGGGCGAGGGCCCGAAGTTCGAGCGCACCATCCAGAACGAGGACGATCTGGCCCGCCTGCACCGGCCGGACCCGAACCAGGACCTGCGCTATGTGATGGACGCGGTCCGCACGATTCGCGGCGCACTGGCCGACCGGGTGCCGCTGATCGGCTTTTCAGGCTCGCCCTGGACCCTGGCCTGCTATATGGTCGAGGGGGGTGGCAGCGATGACTTTCGCAAGATCAAGAGCTTCCTGATCCGCCGCCCGGACCTGCTGCACCGCTTGCTGGACCTGCTGGCGGACACGGTGGCCGATTACCTGAATGCCCAGATCGAGGCCGGCGCCCAGACGGTGATGATCTTTGACAGTTGGGGCGGGGTGCTGGCCGACGGCGCCTTCCAGACCTTCTCGCTGGCCTATACCCGCAAGGTGCTGGACCGGCTGGTGCGCACGCGCCAGGACCAGGGCAAGACCAGCCCTGTCCCCGCCATCGTGTTCACCAAGGGGGGCGGTCTGTGGATCGAGGAAATCGCCGCCAGTGGCTGCGATGCGGTGGGGCTGGACTGGACCATGAACCTGGGACGGGCTCGCCGCCTGGTGGGCGACCGGGTGGCCCTGCAGGGCAACCTCGATCCGATGTTCCTGTTCGGGGAACCCGACCAGATTCGCGCCGAATGCCGGAAAGTGCTTGATAGTTATGGCTCACCTCGCGAAGGCCATGGCCATGTCTTCAACCTCGGTCACGGCATCTCCCAGTTCACGCCGCCGGACCACGTGTCGGCCATGGTCGATGAGGTGCATCGCCACAGCCGAAGCCTGCGAAAAACCTCAGTGTAAGCAGTCACTCGCGCCCAAAATCACGCTTTCCGGAGTTGACAAGCTTGAAAATCCGGTTCTTGCAGTGCAAATCTGTTGCGACTTATCAACACAGGGCCGGGCTGTCGATTTGTCAAGCCCGGGACGCTTGAAAACAACAGGGGCGTATCGCTAAGTCCCTGAAAATAAAGCAAAATCAGTTTGCTGAAAAAGTAGGCAAAGGACCTTTTCCCGCCATTCTCCAAGGGAAGCCGCAGCAGGTTGTCCACTTGCACACAGTGTTATCCACAGCCTGTGTGCATGAGTTGAAAAACCCCCTTGATTCCTTGACTATTAGGCCTCGCACTTAAAGTGAATTCTCTCCAGGCACCGCAAAACAAGACTGAAGGTGACCACTCACCTGCAGATCTGATGTTCGCGCGGATAGCCCTGGAGGTGCCGATTTCGGCCTGGTTCGACTATGCCGTCCCGCCGGATTGGCGTGCCGGCCTGCAGCCCTTCGACTGGGTCTGGGTCCCGTGGGGCAAGGGGCGGCGACTCGGCCTGTTCCTGTCCTACGAAGCCTCCAGCGAGGTTCCTCAAGCCAAGCTCAAGACCCTGATCGGGCCGGCCCGGGATGCGCCTGCGATGCCCGCCAGCTGGCAGGCCCTTGTCAGGTTCGCATCGCGCTACTACCACCGCAGCATCGGCGAGATCGGCTTGCCGGCCATCCCCAAGCCGCTGCGGCAGCCCGGTCCGCTGAGCGCCGGCAGCACGGCCCTGGAGCGGGCCCAGCGCCGCGCCCGCACCGTGTTGTCCTCATCGGTCGCGACCGTGCCCAGCCCGCCACCTGCCCTGACGCCAGCCCAGCAAGCGGTCCTGGCAACGTTGCGGCCGGCGGCCGAGGCGGGCGGCTACCAGCCCTTCCTGCTTTTTGGCGTCACCGGCAGTGGCAAGACCGAGGTCTACCTGGCTTGGTTCGAGCAACTGCTGGCCCGACATCCCCGGGCCCAGGTGCTGTTGATGGTCCCGGAAATCTCCCTGACCCCCCGCCTGGTGGCCCAGGTTCGGGCGCGTTTTCCCGAGCAGGACACGGTCGTGCTGCACAGTGGCCTGGCCGACATGGAACGGTCGGCGGCCTGGCTGACCGCCGCCGAAGGACGCGCGCGCATCGTGATCGGCACCCGCCTGTCGGTGCTGACGCCCTTGCCGGGCCTGGCTGGCATCGTCGTCGACGAGGAGCATGACCCCTCGTTCAAGCAGCCCGATGCCGCCTTCTCCTCGGCCCGCGACCTGGCGTTGGCGCTGGGCTCGATCGCCGCGGTGCCGGTCCTGCTGGCCTCGGCGACGCCTTCGCTGGAATCCTGGCAAGCAGCCGCCAAGGGGCGCTACCAGCTGCTCAGGCTGCCGGAGCGGGCGACCGGAGCCGCCATGCCCCAGATCCGCCTGGTCAAGCCGGCGCCGCGCGAGGTGGCCGGCCTGGGCCTGAGCCCGGCCAGCGCCCAGGCCATCGAGGAGGCGCTGGCGCGAGACGAGCAGGTCCTGGTGTTCCTGAACCGGCGCGGCTATGCGCCTGTCCTGTATTGCATGCACTGCGGCTGGCTGAGCCAGTGCAGCCATTGTTCGGCCTACCGGGTCCTGCACAAGATCAAGGGCCGCTACCGGCTGATCTGCCATCACTGCAGCCAGACCCTGCAGGTGCCGCGCCAATGTCCGCAGTGCGGGGCGACGCATCTGGAGCCTCTGGGTCAGGGCACGCAGGCCATGGAAGAGTCCCTGGCACGCCGCTTTCCGGGCGCGCGCATCCGGCGCGTCGACCGCGATGTGGCCCAGCGCAAGGGCGCGGTGGAAACCATCTTCGAGGAAATCCAGTCCGGCGAGGCCGACCTGCTGCTCGGGACCCAGATGCTGGCCAAGGGCCACGACTTTCCCAAGCTTCGGCTGGTGGTGGTGCTGGACTGCGATGGGGCCCTCTACAGTGGCGATTTCCGGGCCCGTGAACGCCTGTTCGCCACCTTGATGCAGGTGGCCGGCCGGGCCGGTCGGGCGGCACCGGTGGCCGGCGCAGCGCAAGCCCAGGTGATCATCGAGACCCGCTTCCACGAGGACCCGATGTTTGCCGCGCTGCGCGCCCAGGACTACGAACAATTTGCGGCCCAGGAGCTCGCTGAGCGGGAGGGCGTGGGCTTTCCGCCTTTCTGTCATCAGGCCCTGCTGCGGGCCCGCTCGCCCTCCATGGAAAAGGCCCTCGACTGGCTGGCACGGGCACGCGCCCTGGGCGAGCCCCTGCTCGCAGAGGGAGGACCGGTGATGCATGATCCGGTGCCGATGCCGATGGCCCGCCTGGCCAATCAGTCGCGCGCCCAGCTGTTGATAGAATCGCCCACCCGGCCGCGCCTGCATGCCTTCCTGCGGCAGTGGCTCGATGTGCTGCGCCAGCAGGCCCCGGCCTTTGCGTCGGATCTGGCCTGGCAGCTGGAAATGGATCCCCTCGAGATTTGAACGCTCCCCTGTCCGGCGCTGCGACGCTCAACCCTGCCCAGCGGGAAGCCATCCGCTATCTCGACGGACCCTGCCTGGTGATTGCCGGGGCGGGCAGCGGCAAGACGCGTGTCATCACCCAGAAGATCCAGCATCTGGTGCAGTCGGGCCAGAACCCTTCGAGCATCGCCGCCATCACCTTCACCAACAAGGCGGCGATCGAGATGGAGGAGCGTCTCAAGAAGCTGGCCGGCATGCAGTTTCGCAGCGATGCCAAGGGCGAGGGCGGTCCGCTGGTGTGCACCTTCCACTCGCTGGGCGTGCGCATCCTGCGCAGCCATGGTTCGGTGCTGGGTCTGAAGCGCCAGTTCTCGATTCTGGACAGCGATGATGTCCAGGGCATCGTCCAGAACGCGCTGGTGACCACCGACCGCAAGCTGCTGCGCGCCTGCATCAGCCAGATCTCGCTGTGGAAGAACGCGATGATCGATCCCGACGAGGCGATCCGCCTTGCGGGCCGCGCCCATGAGCGCCCTTTTGCGCAGGCCTTTCGTGATTACCAGGCGACCCTGGATGCCTATCAGGCGGTCGATTTCGATGACCTGATCCGCCTGCCCGTGCGGCTGCTGCGCCAGGACGCCGCCGCCCTTCAGGAATGGCGCGAGAAGCTGCGCTATCTGCTGGTCGATGAGTACCAGGACACCAATGCCTGCCAGTACGAACTGCTCAAGCTGATCGTCGGCCCGCGTCAGGCCTTCACTGCGGTGGGCGATGATGACCAGTCGATCTATGGCTGGCGCGGGGCCACGCTGGAAAACCTCAAGCGCCTGGGGGTGGACTTTCCGACCCTCAAGGTGATCAAGCTGGAGCAGAACTATCGCTCCTGCCAGTCGATCCTGCAGGCTGCCAATGCCATGATCCAGCTCAACCCCAAGCTGCATCCGAAGGCGCTGTGGTCGGAGCTGGGCCCGGGCGAACCGATCCAGGTGCATCGCGCCGACGACGACGAGGCCGAGGCCCGCCTGGTGGTGCAGAAGATCCAGGCGCGCAAGTTCGAACACCGCCTGCGCTATGCCGACTTTGCCATCCTTTACCGCTCCAACCAGCAGGCCCGCATCGTCGAGAAGCTGCTGCGCCTGGAGAAGATTCCCTACGTGCTCAGCGGCGGCCAGTCCTTCTTCGAGCGCGCCGAGATCCGCGACCTGATGGCCTACCTGCGGCTGCTGGTCAATGATGACGATGATCCGGCCCTGATCCGCGCCATCACCACGCCCAAGCGTGGCGTCGGCAACCAGACCCTGCAGGCGCTCGGCCGGTATGCCGCCGAACGCCAGTGTTCGATGTTCCAGGCCTTGTTCGAGGCCGGCTTCGAAGGCCGGGTCCAGGCGCGCCAGCTCGAGGCGATGCGCGCCTTTGGCCAGTTCATCAACCGGATGCAGGCGCGCGCGACCCGCGAGCCGGCCGCCGACCTGTTCGGCGAACTGCTCAAGGCGATCGACTATGAGGCCCACCTGCGCGAGGGCAACGATGAAAAGACCGCCACGACGCGCTGGCAGAACGTGCTCGATTTCGTCGACTGGGTCCGCAAGCGAGGCGAGGACGGTGCCGATGCGGCCGCCCGCAGCCTGATGCAGGTGGCCCAGGATCTGGCGCTGCTGTCGCAGCTGGACAAGAAGGACAGCGACCAGGACGCCCTGCGCATGTCGACCATCCATGCCGCCAAGGGCCTGGAGTTTCCCCACGTCTTCATCATCGGCTGCGAGGAAGGCCTGCTGCCCCACCATCGCGATGCCGACCTGGACAGTGCGCCAACGGACGAGGCCGGCGCCGATGCGCCCGAGGCCGGGTTTTCCGGCCGTATCGAGGAGGAACGGCGCCTGATGTATGTGGCGGTGACCCGTGCCCAGCGCTCCCTGGTGCTGTCCTGGTGCAAGGAGCGGCATCGGGGCCGCGACAGCGCGCCCCGCCAGGTGTCGCGCTTCGTCTCCGAGATGAACCTGGCGGCCAGCACCGCCAGCAACAAGCCGCTCGAGGCTGAGGCCGCCAAGGCCAAGCTCGACCTGCTGCGCCAGATGCTGGCCCGGCGCGGTGCCCCTAAGGCCTGAGTCCTGCGGGTGTTCTACACTTCGACTCCCGCCTGCCCTTTGCCCAACGATCTGAAGCGCGCCATGCCGATAGTCCGCTACGTTTCCCATGAAGGCCTGGTCACCGAACTGGAGGTGACCCCCGGCAACAACCTGATGAACGCTGCAGTCTTCGAGGGCATCGATGGCATCGAGGGCATGTGCGGCGGCTGCCTGGCCTGCGCCACCTGCCATGTCTATGTCGATCCGGCCTTTCTCGATCGCCTGCCGCCGGTCAGTGCCGATGAGCAGAGCATGCTCAGCCAGGTGGCCAGCGAGCGCCGACCCAACAGCCGGCTGTGCTGCCAGATCAGCATGCGCGCCGACCTCGAGGGGCTGACGGTGACCCTGCCGGAGCGCCAGGGCTGAGGCCGAAGTGAACTTTTGTGCCGTCGGCCCGGGAAATCCCTGTGTTCCGGTTGCCCGGTGCCGGTTTACCGATTAGCATCCCGTGCGTTGAAAGACATGTCGTCAGGCTGCCCAGGCGGCCCCCGCGGCATCCCGTGAAGCGGGTGATTCCGATACCAATGGAGACAATTGCATGAAACGTCGTTCCTTCCTGGCCGCAGGTGCTGCCGCTGCCGGTTCCGCTGCGCTCACCGCGCCGGCCCATGCCCAGGCCCCCGTGGTCCTGAAATTCCACACCTTCATGGCGCCCCAGTCCAATGTCTGGCTGACCATGCACAAGGCCTGGATGGACAAGGTCGAGAAAGAGGCCAATGGCCGCATCAAGTTCGAGCGCTACCCGGCCATGCAGCTGGGCGGCACGCCGGTGCAGCTCTATGACCAGGCCAAGGATGGCGTGGTCGACATCGTCTGGACCCTGCCGGGCAATACCCCGGGGCGCTTTCCGCGCATCGAGGTGTTCGAGCTGCCGTTCATGATGAGCAATGCCGAGGCCACCTCGCGGGCCTACTGGGAGTATGTGCAGACGGTGGCCAAGGACGAGTTCAAGGATGTCCACCTGCTCGCCTTGCAGGTCCATGGTCCGGGCGTGATCCACACCAAGGACAAGCCGATCCGCTCGGTCGCCGACCTCAAGGGCCAGAAGCTGCGCGGCCCGACCCGTCTGGTCACCAAGCTGCTGGCGTCCCTGGGCGCCACTCCGGTGGGCATGCCCCTGCCGCAGATTCCCGACTCGCTGTCCAAGGGCGTCATCGACGGCTGTGTCATCCCCTGGGAAGTGGTGCCCTCGGTCAAGGTCGAGGAACTGACTAAGTTCCATACCGAATTTGATCCGCGCGGCGGCGCCCTGTACACCACCACCTTCGTGATGGCGATGAACAAGGCCAAGTACGACTCCCTGCCGCCGGATGTGAAAAAGGTGATCGATGCCAACTCCGGTATCGAGGCCTCCGCCTTCCTGGGCAAGACCCAGCAGGGCAACGACCCGGCCGGCCGCAAGACGGCCGTGGATCGCAAGAACACCATCTACACGATGACGCCCGAGGAAACCAAGGCCTTCCGCGCCGCTGCCGACCAGGTGGACGACGACTGGGTCAAGGACATGAACGGCAAGGGCTTCAACGGCAAGATGCTGCTCGACACGGCCAAGCAGCTGATCGCCAAGCACACCAAGTAAGCCGGGCGGCCCCTCCATGGGGCTGGTACCGGACCCCGAAGGGCGCCTTGCGGCGCCCTTTTTCATGGCGAACACCTGGCCTTGCCTTAAAATGCCGGCATGAAAATCATCATTTCCGGCGCCGGCCCAGGGGGCGTGACCCTGGCCCTGATGTTGCACAAGCGTGGCTTCAAGCCGCAGATCTTTGAAGCGGCGGCGGCGGTCAAGCCCCTGGGTGTGGGCATCAACGTCCAGCCCAGTGCGATCGTCGAACTGGCCGAACTCGGCCTGCTCGACGAATTGCGCAATACCGGCATCGAAACCGCCCAGGTGGCCTATTACACCCGGCTGGGCCAGCGTGTCTGGAGCGAGCCGCGGGGCATTGCGGCCGGCTACAAGGTGCCCCAGTTCTCGATCCATCGTGGCGAGTTGCAGATGCTGCTGATCGAGGCTGCGCTCAAGCGCATGGGCCCCGAGGTGCTGCAAACCGGCTGGGAAAGCGTGTCGGTCGAGCCCGACGCCGGCCGCATCACGCTGCGCAACCGGGTCAGCGGCGAGCTGCGCACCGAGCAGGCCGATGTGGTCATCGCGGCCGATGGCATTCATTCGCCGATCCGGCGCCAGTTCTATCCGGACGAGGGCCTGCCCAAGTTCTCGGGCTGTGTGCTGTGGCGCGCCACCACGCTGGGCGAGCCTTTCCTGGACGGACGCACCATGGTGATGGCGGGCAATGCCAATCACAAGCTGGTGACCTATCCGATCAGCCAGAAGGTTGCCCGCACCGGCAAATCGCTGATCAACTGGATCGCCGAGTTGCGGGTCGATGGCGATACCCCGCCCAAGGATGACTGGAACCGGGTGGTCGACCGTTCGGTGTTTGCGCCGCGCTTCGATTCCTGGGTGTTCGACTTTCTCGATGTGCCTCGGCTGTTTGCAGGGGCCGAGCAGGTGTTCGAGTTTCCGATGGTCGATCGCGATCCGCTGCCGCGCTGGTCCTACGGTCGCGTCACCTTGCTGGGTGATGCCGCCCACCCGATGTATCCGATCGGCAGCAATGGCGCGACCCAGGCCATCCTCGATGCGCGCAAGCTGGCCGACGAGATCCAGGCCAGCGATGTCGCCCGCCTGCCCGATGCGCTGGTGCGCTACGAGCAGGAACGGCTGCCCAAGTGCGCGCGCATCGTGGCGGCCAATCGTGCCCAGGGGCCGGACTATGTCCTCGAGGTCTTCGAGGAACGTGCGCCCAATGGCTTCAAGCATGTGCACGATGTGGCCTCCCAGGCCGAGCTCGAGCAGATCGCCCTGAGCTACAAGAAGGTGGTGGGCCTGGACATCGAATCGGTCAACCAACGGGCGCGCGACAACCTTGGCCTGTGATCGGTTGATGTGCCGCTAGACGCACTGGCCCTGGTGCTGCTGGCGGCGCTCTTGCACGCCAGCTGGAACTTCTGGGTCAAGAAGGCCCAGGTGCATCCGCTGGCCTTCTCCTTTCTGTGCTCGCTGGTCTCGACGGTGTGCTATGCCCCCGTGGTGTGGTGGTTCTTCCGGGACAGCGGCCTCGGCATCCACGGTCAGGGCTGGTGGTGGATCATCGCCAGCTCCCTGGTCCACAACCTGTATTTCTTCGTGCTGCAGACCGGTTATGCACGCTCGGACCTGTCGATCGTCTATCCGCTGGCGCGCGGCACCGGACCCCTGCTCTCGGCGATCGGCGCGATGCTGTGGCTGGGTGAGCTGCCTACGACCCTGTCGGTCACCGGCCTGCTGCTGGTGGTGCTGGGCACCTTCACCATCGCCGGCGGCGTGGCCTTGCTCGATCGCGACAAGGTCGCCAGTGACAAGGTCAAGGCGGGTCTATTGTGGGGCGCGATGACCGGCGCCTGCATCGCCACCTACACCCTGCTCGACGGCTATTCGGTCAAGTACCTGCTGATCGCGCCCCTGGTGTTCGACTGGATCTGCGCACCGGTTCGTGGCGCGATGCTGGTACCGATCCTGGTGCACCAGCGCATCGATGTCCGGGCGGCCTGGCGCCAGTCCCGCAAATACGCGCTGGGGGTGGGCATCATCTCGCCGCTGGCCTACATCCTTGTGCTGACCGCGATGCAGCGCGCGCCGATCAGCCACGTGGCCCCGGCGCGCGAGGTGTCGATGTTGCTGGCGGCCTTCCTGGGGGCTCGGCTGCTCAATGAAGGCGAGCTGCGGCGGCGCCTGATGGGCGCGGGCCTGATTGCGGCTGGCGTGGCGGCCCTGTCGCTGTCGTCCTAGGTGTTGCGGACCTTCCCACCTAGTCCAGCCGGACCTGGCTGCGCTCGATGATCGGCTTCCAGCGCTTGAGTTCGGCCTGCATGAAAGCGGCAAATTCCCTGGGCGAGTTGCCCACCGGCTCCATGTACTGGGCGCGCAGCTTGTCGACCACCTCCGGGTGTTTCAAGGCTTCGACGAAGGCCTTGTTGATGCGCTCGATCAGCGCCGGCGGGGTACTGGCCGGAGCCACCACGCCAATCCAGGCGGTGGCCTCGACATCGGGAATGCCGACTTCCTTGAAGGTCGGCAGGTCCAGCCCGGGGTAGCGTTCGGCGGTCGATACCGCCAGGGCCCTGAGCTTGCCGGCCTTGACCTGCGGCATGATGGCGGCTGGTGCCAGCGAGGCCATCTGGGTGTCGCCCGTGAGCATCGAGGTGACCGCGGCCGGCGAGGCCGGATAGGGGATGTGAACGATGTAGGTGCCGGTCCTGACCTTGATCAGTTCCATCGACAGGTGCGCCACCGTGCCGGCACCGACCGAGGCGTAGTTGTACTTGCCGGGGTTCTTCTTCAGAAGCGCAAAGAATTCCTGCGCACTGTTCACACCGAGCGTGGCGGGCACCGCCAGGATGTTGGGCTGGATCGCGCCCAGGGTGATCGGGGCCAGGTCCTTGAAGGGATCATAGGGCAGGCTCTTATACAGCACCGTGTTGTTCACCAGCGGCCCGGTGATCGAGATGCCGATGGTGTACCCGTCGCCCGCGGCCTTGGCCACCATATTCGTGCCGATGTTGCCGCCGGCGCCGGCGCGGTTGTCGACGACAAAGGCCTGCCGCAGGTTCTGGCTCAGCCGGTCGGCCAGCAGGCGCGCGAAGATGTCCGGGGTCGAGCCCGGACCGAAGGGCACGACCAGTTTCACCGGGCGGCCGGGCCAGTCGGTGGCGGGCTGTGCCTGCGCACGCGAGGCCAGGGCAGCGCAGGCCAGGCCTGTCATCAGCAGGACGGTGCGGGTCAGGGAGCGGCGCTGGCGTTGGGCAGGCATCACAGGTTTTCCATCTGGTTGAAATAGCGGGATTCTTCGGCGATGAAGCCGGCCACCAGGCTGCGCCAGGCCTTCTCAACCACGGTCTCGAAGCCCTCGAAGCCCGGGTTGAGTTGCATCGCCCGCTCGCGCACCCGGCGAAACACCTCCTCCTGGCGCGCTGGCGCGCTGACCTGGAAGTGGTCGGCCTTGAAGCGGGCCGCGTCCTTGACCCACATGGCGCGCTGCGCCAGCAGGGCCACGATCTGTTCGTCGAGCGCATCGATGCCGGCGCGCACCTGCGCCAGGTTCTGCGCACGGGGCGCGTAGGCTGGGTCCTTGAAGCGGCGCAGCGGTGGGCCAAGGGGATCGGGCTCGCGGGGCGGTGGCGGTGTGGGCAGCCCGAGGGCCTCGCGCACCGACTGGCCGGGCCGCAGGCCCCGGGCACGGGCGATCTCGTTGCAGTGGCTGAGCACGCCATGATCCAGCCCGTCCCGGGCCGAACCGATACGGGCGCTCTGGTGCGAATAGGTGGCTGCCGCGACGCCGACGGCCTGCAGTTGCGGCAGCCCGCTCAAGCCGGCCTCGTCCTTGCCGCCTCCGGCATCGTTGAACAGGGCCAGCTGCGGCTTTTCGGGGTGCTCGAGGATGTAGCCGGCGGCCGAGGTGCCGCCATGCGAGCCGGTGACCAGGCGGGCGTCCTGGATGCGAAAGCCCGGCTGTGCCACATAGCCCACCGAATCGAGCAGCAGCACGTTCGCGAGCAGGGGGTCGTCGCCACCGGCCCGGTATGCCTCATGGGGGTTCATGACCTGCTCCTTTCAGGAAAGACATGCCCGGGCACGGCGCTTCAGCGCGGGTCGGGCGTGGCTCCGAATTGTCGGGCCATCCAGTCCGGCAGCTCGACGGTGCGCAGCTTGTCCGGGTCGTCCTCGCGTGGTGCGCCGATGATGCGGACCTCGAAACCCTCGCAGACCAGGCGCTCGCCATGCCGGAGGGTGTGGGTCACGCGGAAGGTCTTGCGGCCCCATTGCGTGACCTGGCTCTCGAGGGTCAGCAGGTCGCCCGGCTTGGCCGGGGAGATGAAGCGGGCGCCGGTATCGACGAGCGGCCAGCAGATCCAGCCGTGCTCGGCGCGCAGGCGGGCCATGTTCAGGCCGACGCTGTGGGCCAGGGCATGCGTGCCCCGGTCGAACCAGCGGTAGAAGTTCGGATAAAAGACGATGCCGGCAGGGTCGCAGTCGCCAAAGTCGACACTGAACTGGATCTGGTGGCCCATGGCGCCTCAGATCGCCAGTGCCGACAGCGGCTGCAGGGCACTGCCCTTGCGGGCATTGATCGAACGGGCCGCGTCATCGAGCTGCTGCATCGTGCCGGCATCGACTGGCACGCCCTTGGCGCGCGCCTGGCGCATGCGCCGCTCCGGATCACCCGGCATCAGGATGCCGCCATTGGCCTGTCCCACGGCGCTCAGGCGGGCCGACTTGACCCAGTCGATGAAGCTTTGCGCCTCGCTGGCAAAGCGGGCCTGGGTACCCAGCTTGGCCGGGTCGAACACCAGGGTGAACATGTTGTTCCAGACGCCGTACTGGCGCGGGTAGTTCTTGGGCTGGGTGGTCTCGCCACCGGTCAGGGCCGCGCCGAGCAGTTCGCAGACCATGGCCAGGGCATAGCCCTTGTGCTCGCCGAAGGTGACCAGCGCACCAAGCGCCTGTGACTTGTCGCTGGGGAACATGACGCCGGGGTCGGTGGTGGGCTGGCCCTGGTTGTCGATCAGCGCACCGGGCGGGACGGCTTCGCCCTTGTTGAAGGCGACCCGTACCTTGCCGTGGGCAATGGCGCTGGTGGCGAAGTCGAGCACGATCGGCAGGCCATCGGGGCCCTGCATGCCGACCGTGAAGGGATTGGTCACGAAGCGGCCTTCGGCGCCGCCAAAGGGCGACACCGCCGCCTGGCTGGACAGGGCATTGGTGAAGTGCACCGAGATCATGCCGGCGGCGACCGCCTGCTCGGCCCAGTGCCCGATGCGGCCGATATGGTGGGCATTGCGCAACCCGACCGCCACCACCCCGTGCTGGCGGGCACGCTCGATGGCCAGGTTCATGGTCTGGTAGGCCATCGAGGGGCCCATGCCGCGCTTGCCATCGATGACCAGCATGGCGCCGGTATCCGCGACCACCCCGATGGTCTGGTTCAGCTGCAACTCGTCGTTGAGCAGGGATTGCACATAGCGCGGCGCCATGCCCACGCCATGGGAGTCATGGCCACTGAGGTTGGCGCCCACGAGGTGGTCGGCGGTCAGCTGCGCCTCGGTGGCCGAAGAGCCGGCGGCTTCGAACAGGGCGGCGGTCCAGGCGTGGAGGTCTTGCGGGCGGATGTTGAAGGTGTCGGCCATGATGGAGAATGCGGGGAACCGGTAAGGGCAGGCAAATGGGACTGTCATTCTAGGCCCTGCTCCCGGGCCCGGGTGGGCCGTGCGCCCGTTTTTGCCCGCGGCGTCGGGCGGGCCGTGCGCCCCTTGCCTTTGCAGCCGAAATGCGGCTGGAATACGTTCGCAAGGCGGCCGGTATGCGTTCAAATGGCGGCCAGGAGGGGCTTTGCCCTGGGTCTGGCGCCTTGCAGCGAATAAAATGCCGGGATGAATGTCTCCCTGACCCCGCAGACGCCGGCCCCGGCCGATCTGAACACCCACCCGCTGGTCCAGGCGATGCGCTCGCGCATCGTCATCCTCGATGGCGCCATGGGCACCATGATCCAGCGCTACAAGCTGAGCGAGGAGGCGTTTCGTGGCAGCCGTTTTGCCGACCACCCCAGTGACCTGCGCGGCAACAACGAATTGCTCTCGGTGACCCGTCCGGACGTGATCCTGGAGATTCACCGTGGGTATCTCGCCGCAGGTGCTGACATCATCGAGACCAACACCTTCGGCGCCACCCGTGTCGCCCTGGCCGACTACGGCCTGCCGGAGCTGGCACGGGAGTTGAACCTGGCCTCGGCCCGGCTGGCCTGCCAGGCGCGTGATGCCTGCAGCACGGCGGAGCGGCCGCGCTTTGTTGCAGGTGCCCTCGGCCCGCAACCCAAGACCGCCTCGATCTCGCCCGATGTCAATGATCCCGGTGCGCGCAACATCACATTCGATGAATTGCGCGAGGCCTATGAAGAGCAGCTCGAGGCCCTGATCGAGGGCGGTGTCGACTTGATTCTGGTCGAGACCATCTTTGACACCCTCAATGCCAAGGCCGCCCTGTTCGCCTACGCCCAGGCGATGGATGCACGCCTGGCACGCGGCCTGCCGCGCCTGCCGCTGATGATTTCGGGGACCGTGACCGATGCGTCCGGACGCATCCTATCGGGCCAGACCGTCGAGGCCTTCTGGAACTCGGTCCGTCATGCCCGTCCGCTGACGGTGGGCCTGAACTGCGCACTGGGCGCTGCCCTGATGCGGCCCTATATCGAGGAACTGGCCGTCAAGGCAGACACCTTCATCTGTGTCTACCCGAATGCCGGCCTGCCCAATCCGATGGCCGAGACCGGTTTCGACGAAACCCCGGCCGACACCTCGGCCCTGCTCAAGGAGTTCGCGCAGGCCGGCTTCGTCAACATCGCCGGTGGCTGCTGCGGCACCACTCCCGAGCACATCGCGGCGATCGCCGCCGCCATTCGGGATGTGGCGCCGCGCCAGGTGCCGGAGCGGCCCCGCGCCCTGCGCCTGTCGGGCCTCGAGGCTTTCAACATCGATGACAGCACGCTGTTCGTCAATGTCGGCGAGCGCACCAATGTCACTGGCTCGAAGGCCTTTGCGCGCCTGATCCTGAATGAACAGTACGACGAGGCTCTGGCGGTGGCACGCCAGCAGGTGGAAAACGGCGCCCAGGTGATCGACATCAACATGGACGAGGCGATGCTCGACTCGGTCAAGGCGATGGCGCGCTTTCTGAACCTGATCGCGGCCGAGCCCGATATTGCCCGCGTGCCGATCATGATCGACAGCTCGAAGTGGAGTGTCATCGAGGCGGGCCTCAAGTGCGTGCAGGGCAAGTCCATCGTCAACTCGATCTCGATGAAGGAGGGAGAGGACGAGTTCCTGCGCCAGGCGCGCCTTTGCCAGCGCTACGGGGCGGCGGTGATCGTGATGGCCTTTGACGAGAAGGGCCAGGCCGACACCTTTGCCCGCAAGACCGAGATCTGCGCGCGGGCCTACAAGCTGCTCACCGAACAGCTCGATTTCCCGCCCGAGGACATCATCTTCGACCCGAACATCTTTGCCATTGCCACCGGCATCGAAGAGCACAACAACTACGCGGTCGACTTCATCGAGGCCACGCGCTGGATCCGGCAACACCTGCCCTACGCCAAGATCTCGGGCGGTGTGAGCAATGTGTCCTTCAGCTTCCGCGGCAACGACCCGGCGCGCGAGGCGATCCACACGGTTTTCCTGTACCACGCCATCCAGGCCGGCATGACCATGGGCATCGTCAATGCCGGCATGGTCGGCGTGTATGACCAGCTCGATCCCAAGCTGCGCGACATGGTCGAGGACATCGTGCTCAACCGCAATCCCGAGGCCACCGAGCGCTTCATCGAGTTTGCGCCGACCCTCAAGGCGGGCGGCGCGCGGCGCGAGGAGAACCTGGAGTGGCGCAAGGAGCCGGTCGGCAAGCGCCTGGCCCATGCACTGATCCATGGCATCACCCAGTACATCACCGAGGATACCGAGCAGGTGCGCCAGGAGATTGCCGGGCGCGGCGGGCGTCCGATCGAGGTGATCGAAGGGCCGCTGATGGATGGCATGAACATCGTTGGCGACCTGTTCGGGGCCGGCAAGATGTTCCTGCCCCAGGTGGTCAAGTCGGCGCGCGTGATGAAGCAGGCGGTGGCCCACCTGGTGCCCTACATCGAGGAGGAAAAGCGCCAGATGGAGGCTGCCGGCCAGGATGTCTCCTCCAAGGGCAAGATCGTCATCGCCACCGTCAAGGGCGATGTCCACGACATCGGCAAGAACATCGTCTCAGTGGTGCTCCAGTGCAACAACTTCGAGGTGGTGAACATGGGCGTGATGGTGGCCTGTTCCGACATCCTGGCGCGCGCCAAGGTCGAGGGTGCCGACATCATCGGCCTGTCCGGCCTGATCACGCCCTCGCTCGAGGAAATGAGTTATGTGGCCAAGGAGATGGAGCGTGACGAGTATTTCCGGATGCGCAAGATCCCCTTGCTGATCGGAGGCGCCACCACCTCGCGGGTGCATACGGCGGTCAAGATTGCGCCCAACTACTCCGGCCCGGTGGTCTATGTGCCGGATGCCTCGCGCTCGGTACCGGTGGCCCAGCAGCTGATTACCCCCGAGACGCGCGAGAAATATCTGGCCGACATCGTCGCCGACTATGAGCGGGTGCGCGCCCAGCATGCCGGCAAGAAGGGGCCGCCGATGATCTCGCTCGTCGAGGCCCGCGCCAACAAGCCGGCCCTGCCCTGGGTAATCGTTGCCGACGATCACCCCTCCACCCCGGGGCTGCATGCCACCGCCCGTTACCATCCGCCCAAGCCCAAGTTTGTCGGGCGGCGGGTGTTCAGGAACTTCGATCTGGCCGAGATCGCGCGCTATATCGACTGGGGCCCGTTCTTTCAGACCTGGGACCTGCATGGCGCCTATCCGGCCATCCTCAATGACGAGGTGGTCGGCGAGTCGGCGCGGCGCGTGTTCGGCGATGGCCGTTCGATGCTCAAGCGTGTGATCGAAGGGCGCTGGCTTACTGCCAATGCGGTGCTCGCCTTCCTGCCGGCCAACACTGTCAACGAGGATGACATCGAGGTCTACACGGATGAATCGCGCCAGCAGGTCGCCTTCACCTGGCGCAACCTGCGCCAGCAGACGGCCAAGCGCGATGGCGTACCCAACAAATGCCTGGCCGACTTCATCGCGCCGCGCACCATCGATGGCCGCCCCTCGGGCATCGAGGACTACATCGGCCTGTTTGCCGTCACCACCGGCCTGGGCGTCGAGCGCAAGGAAAAGGAATTTGCCGACTTGCTCGATGACTACTCGAGCATCATGCTCAAGGCGATCGCCGATCGCCTGGCCGAGGCCTTTGCCGAGCGCCTGCACGAGCGGGTGCGCAAGGACCTGTGGGGCTATGCGCCCGACGAGGCGCTCGATGCCGAGGCCCTGATCAAGGAGCAGTATCGTGGCATCCGTCCCGCGCCTGGTTATCCGGCCTGCCCCGAACACACGGTCAAGCGCGCGATGTTCGATGTGCTTCTGTGTGAGGAGATCGGCATGAGCCTGACCGAGAGCTATGCCATGTCACCGGCGGCCAGCGTGTCGGGCTTTTATCTGTCGCATCCGCAGTCCGAGTACTTCAATGTCGGACCGATCGGCAAGGACCAGCTCGACAATCTGGTGCGACGCTCGGGGCGTGACGAGCAGGAGTTGCGCCGGGCGCTGGGCAGCGTGCTGATCTGATTTAGCCTGCCCGGCGCGGCGGGCAGCCCTTGGCCCGGGAGGGTACGCCGGTCAGCGGGAAAGATCGGCGCAGCTGCCGCTGCGCGGGTCGAACATCACCGGGTAGGCCTGCTCATACACCGGACCGGTGCAGTGCTTCTGGCAATCGGCAAAACCGACGGTGATGCGACGCGGATCCTGGTAGATGACCAGCTTGCAGCCGCTGCCGTTGCGGGCGGTCAGCTCGATGCTGGGACGCAGTTTGGTCTGCACGAATTCGCTCAGGTCGAACTTGCAGCTGCCCTTGCGCCCGACCCAAAGCTGCCAGGCCAGGCTCTTGACCTGGTTGTTCTCGACCTGCAGCGTGGCCTGCTCACGATAGCCATCCTCCTCGACCTGGCTGCAACTGCCCTTGATCGTGATGTTGCCTCCCGGAATGAGGGCCGGTCCGCTGCCCGGACCGGGCCGGCTGGTGCTGCTGTCGGGCCTCGTGGTGCCGGTGTCGGGCCGCGCGGGCTCGCTCGGACGCTGCGGCTGGCTGCCGCCCGGGGGCCGGGGCTCGACAGGCGCTGGCGCCCGCTCGCCCTCGAGCATGCTGCAGGCCTGGACCAGCAGCAGCAGGGTGCCGGCCACCAGTGCGTGGGCGACTCTCAGGCGGACCGACCCTGCTCCGGCGAGGGCTGAAGCAGGGTGGGGCAGGTCAGGGTTGGGGGTGGTCATGGCGGCGTTGGATCAGGCAAGTGCGGACGATGGCGTGATTCTAGGCCCTGCATTGGCCCCGGGCCGGCTGCGGGGTTCGATGCTGCAGCTGAAGACGGCATATAATCGCGCCCAGTCAAGCATCTCAGGAGAACACGACATGGGCAAAGGCGACAAACGTACCCGCCGCGGCAAGATCAACAACGGCAGCTATGGCAAGACCCGTCCCGGCAAGGACCCCAAGAAAGCCGACGCCGCGGACAGCAAGAAGAAGTAATCCCTGGTCGGGCGGGCGCCGGAGCCTCTGGCGCCAGCCTCAGACCCCCCAGGTGATGTCCTTTTGGGCGGCTGCGGCCGCCCGCATCATTTGCAGCATCGGATAGGCCCGCTGGCCCAGCGAGATCGCGGCCGCTTCTTCCTCAGGGCTGTTGCCTGCCCGAGGCTCGGGCGGGGCGCTGCGCGTTGCGGCCTGGGCTTTCTCGGCGGCCACCGCGGCCTCCAGGGCGGCGATCGCCTGGGGCAGTTGTTCGGCGGTGATGATGCCCTGGGCGCCGGCCTTCTTGCCGATGATCTGCAGCAGTCGTTCGGCCACCATCTGGGTCATCACGAGCGGGCCGGTGGCCCGTGACTTGAATTCGTAGAGCATGAACCATCCTGTCCGAAGGCGGTGTGCCTGTGAAGTGGACAACCTGACCCGGGAAACGACCCGCCTTCAGGCATAGTGTAGCCCGCTGCGCGATGCACCGTTCGGGTGCGCCGCCCCTTGCCATCCGGTGCTGTCCCCCTCGGTGTGGCGCCTGCGCCCTTGTCTCGCCGATTTCCGAAACCCAGAGGCCCCTGCTTGCGAAAATACCCCTGGCCGATCTTTCTGGCGTTCGCCTGCGGCTATTTCATGTCGTTCGCGCTGCGCTCGATCAATGCCGTGCTGGCGCCGGAGCTGGTGCGCGAATTCTCGCTGAGCAATGCCCAGCTCGGGGCCCTGAGCAGCGCCTATTTCCTCAGCTTTGCGCTGATGCAATTGCCGCTGGGCGTTCTGCTCGACCGATTCGGCCCGCGCCGCACCAATGCGGCCTTGCTGTGCCTGGCCGCTGCCGGCAGCCTCACTTTCGCCTTTGCCGATGGTTTTGCGGCGATGTGGCTTGGCCGTGCCCTGGTGGGCATTGGCGTGGCCGGGGCCCTGATGGCCTCGCTCAGCGCCTATCGCTTCAGTTTTCCGCCCGAGATGCAGCAGCGTCTGGCGGCCTGGATGCTGATGGCCGGCTCTTTCGGGGCCTTGTCGACCACCTTGCCGGTTCGCTGGGGCCTGCCCCTGATCGGCTGGCGGCCGATGTTCTGGCTGGCGGCGGGTCTGCTGGTGGCCGCCAGCCTGGCCATCCTGACCTGGGTACCCGAGCGCCACTCGGCCGCGGCCCGGCGCCGGGCGCAGGCCGACGCGCCGCCACTGCCCCCCGGTGCTCCGGCAACGCCGGTCGCTGCGCCGGTCGGCAATCTGGCCGCCTACCGATTCGTGCTCGGACAAGCCTATGTGTGGCGCTTTGCCCTGGTGTCGATTTTTCTGCATGGCGCCTTTGTCGCGTTCCAGAGCCTGTGGGGCGGTCCCTGGCTGATCCAGGTCTCGGGCCTGTCGCCAACCGAAACCGCCTCGGTGCTGATGCTGCTCAACCTGGTCCTGATGATCGGCTTCATGGGCGTGGGGCTGGTGGCGCCGCGCATCAAGCCCGAGAACAATGGCCGCATCACCTTCATGGCCAGCGCGCTGGTGATCGTGATGCAGGCCGGCATGGTGCTGGTGCCCACCGGTCTGGGTGACCTGACCCGCTGGGCTGGCGCCGCCCTGTGGGTGGGCATGGCGGCGGTGTCGGTACCCTTCACCCTGATCCAGCCGCATGTCTGCCTGAGTTTTTCGCAGGCGCTGACCGGGCGCGCCTATGCCGCCTACAACCTGCTGATCTTCTCGGGCACCTTCTTTTCGCAATGGATCTTCGGCGTGCTGGCCGACCTGTACAAGTCGCAAGGCATGAGCGCCGGACAGTCCTTGCGCATGGCCATGGCCACCTGGGTGGCGGCCGAGGTCCTGGCCCTGCTCCTGTTCCTGGTCTGGCCCGGCCAGCGGGAGGCACCGGCCGATCTGGCCGCCCGTACCCCGTCCTGAGAAGCGCCTCCAGAGGCCATTATTTGTGGCCGGCGTGCCCCTCCCCCTCCAGGCGGCCCGCCAGGCCGGCCCTCACCCGGAGGATGCCGCCCTATGCCGCATGCATCTGAGGTTCGAGCCTGAAGGCCCGGACACCCATGACCACGCCGGCCACCAGCAGCCCCATGCCCAGGGCGGTGAGTCCGCCCGGCCATTGCCCCCTCTGGATGAAGGCATAGCCCATCGCCGAGAGGGTTTCGAAGACGATCAGTTGCCCGGTCAGTGAGGCCGGGAGCAGCTGGCTGGCGCGGTTCCACAGCAAGGTGCCCAGCCATGAGGCGCCCAGGCCCAGGGCCAGCATCAGGGCCAGAAACAGCAGGGGCTGCGGGCCCAGCAACAGGGTGAGGATCCCCTCATCCGCCAGATCGGCCCCGAAGGGTCGCCAGGACGGCGTGATCCAGCGCAATGGCGCCCCACCGAATTGGGTCATCAGCAGGGCCGCGATGGCCAGCAGGGCCAGCGGCAGCGTGGCCAGTCCCTGCGCATTGGCCCAGGTGGTGCTCTGGATGTGCGGACGACGTTGCAGCCAGCGCGAATTGCGGATCGGGTACCAGGTCCAGCAGGCCACCGCACCCAGGGCCAGCAGGCCTCCCCACAGGAAACGCCCTGCGGCCCGCCCAGCCTCGGCCGTTGAGGCCAATTGCAGGCTGGCCTGCAGGTGCTGCCATTCATCGCGATGCACGGCCGCAATGCCCAGCGCGATCAGGCCCAGGGGCAGCAGCAGGCGCCGCCAGGGCAGGCTGGCCTGATGAAGATTGGCGCAGATGCTGATGACCACCGGCAAGGCACCGATGATCATGGTGGGCAGCGGTGCGCCGGCCACCTGGATGGCGCTGGCCAGGAAGGCGTAGTAGAGCAGGTTGCCGATCAGCGACAGCTCGAGCGCGGCCCACCAGTCGCTGCGATCCAGGGCCCGCAACTGGCGCCAGTCAAAGCCGGCCAGCAGCAGCGTGACCAGGCCGAAGGCCAGGTAGCGTGAGGCCGACAGGTAGAGCGGCGAGTAGCCAGGCAGGAGCACCGGTGCGATGAACACCATGCCCCACAACAGGCCGGCCCCGAGCGTGCAGGCCAGCCCCAGATGCAGCGGATGCTTCAATTCGTTTGCGGCACGCCACCTCAGGCGAAGCGGATCGTCTGCTTGGTGCGCGGGATCGGCGTGACGGTGTGGTAGTCGTTGGCCTGGTTGTGCGCATGGGCGGCCGCTTCCAGGAAGTTGAGCACCGGCGCCACGCAGGCATCGACGTCCTTGGCGAGCAGCGCCCATTCGTCGCGGGTTTTTTCCATGAAGCGCGCGCCGATCTTGGCGATCTGGTCGGGGTAGGTGTCGGGCTGATACTGCCGGGTCGGGTCGATCTGGCCTTCCAGGTTCAGCATCCTGAGCAGGTCGCGGAAGAACTTGTTCTCCAGCGCACCCACGGCCATGTGCTTGCCATCCTTGGTCGGGTAGACCCGGTAGAAGGGCAGGGCACCGTCGAGCGTGTTGTTGTGCCGTTTCACGTTCCAGCGTCCGGCGGCCATCATGCCGTAGAACAACGGTGTCAGGCCGACGGTACCGGCCAGGATGCTGGTCTCGGCCAGCCCTCCCTTGCCATTGATGCCACGCTGGATGATCTTGGCCAGCACCCCCAGCAGCAGATGCATCGCACCGCCGCCGAAGTCGGCCACCAGGTTGAGGGGAATCTCGGGCTGCTCGGCATGACCGATGGCATGCAGCACGCCGGCCATGGCCAGGTAATTGATGTCATGGCCGGCCCGCTCGGCCAACTCGCCCTTGGCGCCCCAGCCGGACAGGCGCCCGATCACCAGGCGCGGGCAGGTGCCCATCAGGACATCGGGGCCGATGCCCAGACGCTCGAGCACGCCGGGCCGAAAGCCCTCGAGCATGATGTCGGCTTGCGCCAGGCGCTCCTTGAGTGCGGCCACGCCCTCGGGCTTTTTCAGGTCGAGCGTCCAGACCGCCTTGCCCTCGTTGAGCAGGTCGAACTCGGGCTTGATCGGCAGGCCCAGACCGGGATCGGTGGGGGCCATCACGCGGGTGACCTCGGCGCCCAGCGAGCGCAGGATCATGCCGGCAAAGGGCACGGGCCCGATGGCCTGCAATTCGATGATCTTCAGGCCGGTGAGCGGGAGCGAGGCGGTGTCGGACATGGCGTGACTCGGGGTTCTGGACAGGGGGCTTCGAGCTTAACCGAGATCGCCTCAGATTGCCTTGGCGCTTCGCATCGCGGCAATCTGCCCGGCGCTGCGGCCCAACGACTGCAGGATGCGCTCGGTGTGTTCGCCCACGGCCGGGATCGGGTCCATGCGGTAGTCGAAGGCGTTGTTGCGTCCCGGCGGCAGCAGCGCCGGAATGTCGCCGGCCGGTGTCGCCACCGACTGCCAGCGCTGGCGCGCCTTCAGTTGCGGATGGGCCCAGACACCGTCCATGTCATTCATGCGCGCATTGGCGATCTGGGCCTTGTCCAGGCGGGCCACCACGCCGTCGGTATCGAGCGCAGCGAAGATTCCGAGAATGATCGGCTCGAGCAGCTTGCGGTTTTCATGACGCCTGGCATTGCTCTCGAAGCGCGGATCGCTGGCCAGTGCAGCGTCCTGCAGCACCACCTCGCAAAACACCTTCCATTCGCGTTCGTTCTGCAGCCCGAGCATGACGGTGCCGCCATCGCCGGCCTGGAACGGGCCATAGGGATAGATGGTGGCATGCGAGGCGGCCGTGCGCAGCGGCGGCGAGGCACCCTCGAAGGCGTAGTAGACGGGATAGCTCATCCACTCGGCCATGGCCTCCAGCATCGAGACATCGATGTGGCTGCCCTGGCCGGTCTTGCCGCGCAACAGCAGGGCCGACAGGATATTGCTGTAGGCATACATGCCGGCGGCAATGTCGGCAATCGAGTTGCCGGCCTTGCTGGGTGCCTCGGGCGTACCGGTGATCGACAGGAAACCGGCCTCGCTCTGGATCAGCAGGTCGTAGGCCTTCTTGTCGCGGTAGGGGCCGTCCCCGCCATAGCCGGAAATGTCGCAGACGATCAGTCGGGGCAGCGATGGATGCAGTGCCTCGTAGGACAGGCCCATGCGGGCGGCCGCGCCGGGCGCCAGGTTCTGGACCAGCACATCGGCCCCGGCCAGCAGGTCCTTGAGCACCGCCATCGCGTCCGGGTGCTTGAGGTCCAGGGTCAGGCTTTCCTTGGAGCGGTTGGTCCACACGAAGTGCGAGGCCTGACCCTTGACCCGGGTGTCATAGGCACGCGCAAAGTCGCCCGGCCCGGGCCGCTCGATCTTGATGACGCGGGCGCCCAGGTCGGCCAGTTGCCGGGTGCAGAACGGCGCCGCGATCGCATGCTCGAGCGAGACGACGGTGATGCCCTCCAGGGGGCGCGGTGCGCCGGCCATCAGAAGGAGCGCGGCAGCCCGAGCACATGCTCGGCCACGTACGAGAGGATCAGGTTGGTCGAGATCGGTGCCACCTGGTACAGGCGCGTCTCGCGGAACTTGCGCTCGACGTCGTACTCGCAGGCAAAGCCGAAGCCGCCGTGGAACTGCAGGCAGACATTGGCGGCCTCCCAGCTGGCCTTGGCTGCCAGGTACTTGGCCATGTTGGCCTGGGCGCCGCAGGGCTCGTGCGCATCGAACAGGCGACAGGCCTCGTAGCGCATCAGGTTGGCCGCCTCGATCTCGATGAAGCTCTCGGCAATCGGAAACTGCACACCCTGGTTCTGGCCGATCGCACGGCCGAAGACCTGACGCTCCTTGGTGTACTTGGTGACCCGGTCGATGAACCAGTAGCCATCGCCGATGCACTCGGCAGCGATCAGGGTGCGCTCGGCATTCAGGCCATCGAGGATGTACTTGAAGCCCTGGCCTTCCTCGCCGATCAGGTTCTCGGCCGGGATCTCGAGGTTCTCGAAGAACAGCTCATTGGTCTCGTGGTTGACCATGTTCAGGATCGGGCGCACGGTGAGGCCGGACTTTTCCGCCTGGCGCAGATCGACCATGAAGATCGACATGCCTTCGGACTTCTTCTTGACCTCTGCCAGCGGCGTGGTGCGGGCCAGCAGGATCATCCAGTCCGAGTGCTGCACGCGCGAGATCCATACCTTCTGGCCATTGATCACGTAGCGGTCGCCCTTGCGCACCGCGGTGGTCTTGATCTTTGTGGTGTCGGTGCCGGTGGTCGGCTCGGTCACGCCCATCGACTGCAGGCGCCACTCGCCGGTGGCGATCTTGGGCAGGTAGTACTCCTTCTGGGCCTTGGAGCCGTGGCGCAGCAGGGTACCCATGTTGTACATCTGCCCATGACAGGCGCCGGAGTTGCCGCCGCAGCGGTTGATCTCCTCCATGATGACCGAGGCCTCCATCAGGCCCAGGCCCGAGCCGCCGTACTCCTGCGGAATCAGGGCGGCCATCCAGCCGGCCTTGGTCAGGGCATCGACAAAGGTCTCCGGATAGGCGCGCTGCTCGTCGACCTTGCGGAAATATTCATCGGGAAACTCGGCGCACAGGGCGCGCACCGCATCGCGGATGTCATGGAAATTGTCGGAGGTGGTTTTGATCATGGGGTGCCA
>JAPOKJ010000031.1 GCA_029977705.1 Burkholderiales bacterium
AGGGCGCGCGCCAGTTTCGTCTGGCGCGCCAACTGCGCGCCGGTCAGGTCTTCATCAACAACTACGGCGCCGGAGGCGGCGTGGAGCTGCCCTTCGGCGGCACCGGCAAGAGCGGGCACGGACGCGAAAAAGGCTTCGAGGCCTTGTACGGCTTCACCCAGCTCAAGACCGTGGCCCTGCGCCACGACTGAGCCTCCTGCCCGCGGCCAGCCCCCCATGGCCCTGAGCGCCCTGCTCCTCAAGCTGCTGCTGGTCCCGGCCCTGATCGCGGTCGTCACGCTGGCCGCGCGACGCTGGGGCCCGCGCCTGGCAGGCTGGCTGTCGGCCTTTCCCCTGGTCGCTGGCCCGATCCTGATCATGCTGACCCTCGAGCAGGGCGATGCCTTTGGCGCGCAGGCCGCCGAGGGCACGGTGCTGGCCGTGCTGGCCATCCTGGTCTTCGTCACCAGCTACGCGCACCTGTCGGCGCGCTTCGGCGTCTTCGGCGCCATGAGCCTGGCGCTGCTTGCCTACGCCCTGACGGCTTGGATCATTGCGCAACAGCGCCTGCCTCTGGGAGGCTCCTTTGCGATCGTGCTGGGTGCGCTGCTGCTGACACCGCGCCTGCTGCCCAGGGTCGAGGCCGCGCGACCGGCCGCAGGTGCCCGGGATGACCTGCCCTGGCGGATGGCTGCAGGGGCCACCCTGGTCCTGCTGGTCACGCTCCCGGCGGCGCATCTGGGACCCCGTGCCAGCGGCCTTCTCGCCATGTTCCCGGTGATGAGCACCGTCCTGATCGGTTTTTCTCATGCCTCGAGCGGTCGAGCATACGCGGTGCAGATGCTGCGCGGCATGATCTTCGGCTATTACGCTTTCGCCGCCTTTGGCTTTGCGGCGGCACTGGCCCTGCCCCACCAAGGCGTGCTGGCCTCGTTCATCAGCGCCCTGGTCGCCGCCCTGCTGGTCCAGGCGCTGGCCATGCGCTTCGTCCGCCAAGAATAGGGCGTCGCGCCACACCAGGGAAGGTCCGCAAAACCTGTCGTGCCCGCGTTTCTAGGGTCCCAGCACCTCGAAACGCAGGCCCGCATGCGCCTGCAGGCGCTCGAGCAGGGCCTGCCCCATGACCGAGGCGGGCGTCCAGAAGCCGCCCGGGCCCTCGGGCACCTTGCGCAGCAGGGTGATCGCCGCCTCGCTGAGCATTTTTGCGGTCGAACCATAGCCCGGATCGCGATCTCCAGTGACGCGGGTACGAATACGCTGACCCTGCGCGGTCTCACCAAAAAAGCGCAGGTCGAAGCGACCCTCCTGCTGGGCCCGCTCCGAGGGACCCTGACCAGGTGCCGGCAGGACGAAGCGCTCGAGCGCCCAACGTGTCGGCGGGAGGGCCACGCCCAGCGCAAAGCCGCCGATGGCACCGGCCAGTGCCAGGGCCTTGGCACGGCCCAGGGGACCCGCACCGGTCATCATCGCCTCGTCGTACACAAAGGAGCTGCCGTAGGCGGGCTGCAACAGCGCGTGGCTGCGCAGCACCACACGCTGGTTGATGGCGGCCATCACGAAGGGCCCGCTCCAGCTGCCCACATCGGCCTCGTGGCGGGCACTGCGGATTTCCGGAAGACGCGGCCGCGGTCCGAAGCCGTCCGGGCACAGGCTGTAGGGGTCGGCCAGCTCGC
Organism: Burkholderiales bacterium; assembly: GCA_029977705.1. Lineage (GTDB taxonomy): Bacteria > Pseudomonadota > Gammaproteobacteria > Burkholderiales > Burkholderiaceae_E > JAPOKJ01. The sequence continues at coordinate 1,653 of JAPOKJ010000031.1, forward strand.
GGCGCAACGACGGATTGACGCTGGCTTCCTTGATCAGGTTGACGATGCTGGCCACCGTACCGCCCGAGGCGCCGCCCTTCATGCTGCGCACGCGCATGCGCACCTGCGGGCAGGGCTCGCCGAAGCGCTCGCGCGCTGCCTGCTGCAGATGCCAGACGCCGATGTCGGAAGGAATGGAGTCGAAGCCGCAGCAATGCACGATGCGGGCGCCGCTGGCCCGCGCTGCGGTTTCGTACTGCCGGATCATGCGGGCAATCCATTGCGGCTCGCCGGTCAGATCGACATAGTCGATCCCCCGGGCCACGCAGGCCTTGAGCATCGGTTCACCATGCAAGGCATAAGGCCCGACCGTCGAGATCACCACCTTGGTCGAGGCGCACAGCGCGTCCAGGGCTGGCGCATCACAGGCATCGGCCACGATCAGGGGAACCGACTCGCAGGGCAGTCCCTGCGCGGAAAGCTCGCGCTGCAAGGTCTGCAGGCGCTCACGGGATCGGCCCGCCATGGCCCAGCGCAACTGGCCGGTCCCCTCGCCGCCAGGATAGGTCTGCAGCAGGTAACGGCAGACGATGCGACCGACGAAACTGGTCGCTCCGAACACCACCAGATCGGTCGTCATGACGGGGTGCCGTCAAGACTGGAGATCAGCCGGCAAAACGTGCTCATGTCGACATTGCCGCCACTGATCAGGATGCCGATCCGCTTGCCCTTCAGGGGCAGACTGCCGGTCGCAGCGGCATGGCGCGCCGCGGCAAACCCGAGCGCGCCGGTCGGCTCGACGATCAGCTTCATGCGCTCGGCGAAAAAATGCATCGCCTCGATCAGTTGCTGATCGGTGGCAGTCAGGATGTCGCTGGCGTCACGCTGCAGGATCGGGAAGGTCAGCGTGCCCACCAATTGCGTCTGGGCGCCGTCTGCGATGGTCTTGGGCACCTCGATCCGGACCGGCTTGCCGATGCGAAAGGATTGCTGCACATCATTGCCCGCCTCGGGCTCGACGCCATAGATACGGCAGTCGGGCGACAAGGCCTTCACTGCCAGGCAGGAGCCCCCCATCAGCCCGCCACCGCCCAGGCAACCGAAGAAGTAATCGAGCGGGCCCACCTGCTCGACCAGTTCCTTGGCGGCGGTGCCCTGCCCTGCGATCACATCCGGATGGTCGTAGGGCGGGATCAGGGTCAGGCCGCGCTCGCTGGCCAGCCGCTTGCCGATGGCCTCGCGATCCTCGGTGTAGCGATCGTAGAGCACCACCTGGGCACCGTAGCCACGGGTGGCAGCAATCTTGAGGGGCGGCGCATCCGAGGGCATCACAATGACGGCGGGCATGCCCAGGATGCGCGCCGACAGCGCGACCGCCTGGGCATGATTGCCCGATGAAAAGGCGACCACACCGCGCTCGCGCTGGGCAGCATCAAAACGCGACAGCGCATTGAAGGCGCCGCGGAACTTGAAGGCCCCCATGCGCTGCAGGTTCTCGGCCTTGAAGAACACCTCGCCACCGAGCATCTCGTCGGCAAAGCGCGACCGCAACACCGGGGTCAGGTGGGCATGACCTTTCAGGCGCTGCGCGGCGGCCTGGACATCGGCATAGGTGGGGACGTTCAGGGTCATGGCATCGGTGCGCAAGGAGCAGGAGGGCTGACCAGCATAGCAAACCTGACGCCTGCAGCCCCGCAGCCGCGGGGATTCAAGGCTCAAGTAAACTGCAGGGCATGCTAGAGCACCTCATCGCATGCAACAAAGCCTGGGCCGACGGCATCCGCCAGCAGGATCCATCCTTTTTCAGCAAGCTGGCCAAGCAGCAGGCGCCCGAGTACCTGTGGATCGGCTGCTCGGACAGCCGCGTGCCGGCCAACCAGATCGTAGGCCTGCTGCCGGGCGAGTTGTTCGTCCATCGCAACATTGCCAATCTGGTGGTGCATACCGACCTGAACTGCCTGTCGGTGATGCAGTTTGCCGTCGATGTGCTCAAGGTGCGCCACATCATCGTCTGCGGCCACTATGGCTGCAGCGGCGTGCGCGCGGCGCTGCGCCGGGACCGCATCGGCCTGAGCGACAACTGGCTGCGCCATGTCCAGGATGTGCGCGAAAAGCACCTGTCGCGCCTGACCTGCCCCTGCTCGGACACCGAGGCGGTCGATCGCCTGTGCGAGCTCAACGTGATCGAGCAGGTGGCCAATGTCTGCCAGACCACGATCGCGCAGGATGCCTGGGAACGGGGCCAGCCCCTGTCGGTGCACGGCTGGATCTACGGCATCGAGGACGGTCTGGTGCGTGACCTGGGGGTCACCGTGTCCGGCATGGACGAGGCGGACAACGCCTATACCGAGGCGATGGCGGCCCTGCCCGCCTGCTGAAGCCTGCGCCGGGGTACTACCCCCACCAGCCCTACTGACCGGTGGCGATCCGCTTGTACAGTTGGGCCGCGTCGAAGGATCGGCCAACCTTTTCATAGACCTGTGCCAGGGCCAGCAAGGCGCCCGGGCCGGCGTTGCGTTTCTGGGCCCGCTGCAGGAAGTCCTCGGCCTTGCCCCACAGGCCCTCGGCCAGACACAGGCGCCCCAGGCATTCAAGCAGGGCCGGCTCCTCGCCCTGGGCCTGAAGCCAGCCTTCGGCCACACGCAGGCGGTCTCTTGCGGCCGGCTCGCGCAGCTCAGCGTAGCGCAACACCAGGCCGGGCCGGTATTGGTCGGCGAGCACGCGTTCGATCAGCTGCGCTGCCAGCTTGTCGCCTTCGCTGTTCATCAGGGCATCGACGGTGGCATCGGCCAGCTCCGGGCGCTCGAGCTCCCGCGCCCCTTCCTTGAGCAGCAGGCGCAGTTGGTCGGGCGAGTGCTGCGCAGCCCGCAGGCGCCCGCGCCAGGCACGCGCCCGCAGGCCCTGGATCACCTCCTCGGGCAGGGCATGGCGTTTTTCCAGTTGTGTCAGCACCCGGAGCAACGCGGGCCAGTTTTCATCCTGTTCATGGGCCCGCAGGGACAGACGCATCTGGTGCACATGCCGGCCGCCCACCTGACGGGCCAGCTCGAGGGCCTCGAGGGCCTCGTCGCTCTTGCGATCATCGAGCAGGAATTCGGCCCGGGTGACCTGATGCGCAAGCTGATGTCGGCCCTCATCCGAAAGCGCATCGAGCCAGGTGTCGCGGCGCTCGGCCTCGCGCATGCGGTGGGCGGCCCGAGCGGCCACCAGGCAGGCGGCGGCATCGAGCTCCGGTGCCTGGCGCGCCAATTCGGCCAGACGTTCGGCGCGACCGAAACGTCCCTCATAGAAGGCCACCACGGATTCGCCCAGGGCGCGGATGGCCTGCTCGCGGGTCCGCCGGATACGATACTCGCGCACCACCGTCGGCAGGTTCGAGGTGGTCACGATCGCCCGGATCGTGAAGTGACCGATGACGAAAGCAGCCAGCAGCAGCACCATGGCCAGATTGACCGAGATGTCGAGCCGGTAAGGCGGCCAGAGAATGGCGATGTTGCCGTGATTGAAGCGCAACAGGATGCCCAGACCGACGGCAAGCGCGATCAGGACCAGGGCAAAGACGAGGCGGCGCATCTGCGCTATCGCTTGGCTTCGCGGGCGCTGCGCAGGCTGCGCACCACCGCCAGGCTGTCAAAGCTGATCACCGGTTCGATGCCGGCACGGGCGCCCTGGATCTGGCGGATCTGCTCGATCGCGGCACTGACCTGCTTGTCACGCGGATCGAAATAAGTGGCCAGCCACAGGCGCGAGCGCTCCAAGTCTGCCTTCAGGACACTTTCCTGGCGCGAGGACATCGCCATGCGTGCATTGAGCAGGCGAAGCCGCAGATTCTCGCGCACGAACCAGGCCTGCTCCGGGCTGAGCAGGGCGGCATCGGGATTGTCGACACGGGTCACCCGGATCAGGTCACGCCAGTCCTGGCCAACCACCTTGCCCTTGCCCAGCGCCACGTCCAGGATGCGCGACCACCAGCCCGAAGGCTTGGCCGCAGCCTTGTCGGTAGCTCTGTCGGCGCCCTTTTCTGCGGCCTGGTCGGGGGCCTTGCCGGCACCGGCATCCGGCGGCTTGGCCGTTGCCGACGCCTCGCTCGCCTTGCCGGCCTGGGGCTCGCCGCCCTTGCCGGTGGCAGCGTCAGCCGGACGGTCGCTGCGGCGCGGTTCGGATAACAGGGGCAACTGATCGATCTGGCTGCTGATGGCCTCCAGCTTTTGCGCCGCCACGGCGCTGTCCTGGGCGCTCATCAGCTTGATGCGCTCGATGTCCTTGCCCAGCGCGCGGCGCAGGTTGCCCAGGCTCGGATCAGCCAGACGCTCGAGCTTGGCTTCAGCGGCCTGCAGGCCGATCAGCGGACCTTGCAGGGCGCCACCGGCCGCGGCCTGCTGGGCCGCCAGCAGGATGACGCTCTCGAGATCGGCCAGCGCCACATCGATCGAATCGTTGGACAGCGCGCGATACAGCTTCTCGAGCTGCGCCTGCTGGCCAGCCGCCTCATTGACCTTGCTCTCCATGACACTGAGCTTGGACTGGGCGTCACGCAGGGCGTCCTGCAACAGCTTGGACTGGCTCTGGCTCTCGATCAGGCGGGTTTCCTGCTGCTGCATGCGCCGGACCATCTCCTGGGTGTCCTGGCGGCCTTGCTGCACGCTCCACAGGGCGATCAGCACGGCAGCGGCACCCAGTCCCCAGGGCACCCATGCCATCCAGGATCGCGACGGGCGTGCGTCCGGCAGCGCGGCCGAAGCCTGCGGCTCTGGCCGGGCCGGGGGGATCGTGGGGGATGCCGGGATATCGCTCAAAAGGTACTCCTGGGCGGGCATTTTAGCCTGAGGCGAGAGCCCACGCCGCAGCAGTCAGTGGTCGGCACGGATTTGCATGGCCGATATCAGTCCGGAAGCACCCGGAAGGATGAGGCGGGTCTGGGTCCAGCCCTGACGCCGCAGTTGCGCAGCGATGCGCTCATGGGGGACCAGGGCCAGGTCACGCTGCAGGACCGGACCGATGGCCGCCGTGCCCAGTTGCTGCACAAGAGGCTCGACGACGCTCTCCTGGGAGATATACCAGGTGAGCCGGGTGAAGCCGGCATGTTCGATGCACGGCCTCAGGCGCGTCAACGCCCGCTCCCAGTCCGGCACCTGGACGACCTGCCGGTACAGCGCGACATCGGTGACACTCGCCTGCTGCCCCGCAAACCACTCGGCCCAGGCTGTCTTGCTGCGCTCCGCACGGGCCACCAGCACGCGTCGTCCCTGCAGGAGCCCCCAGAACGGGGCCGCCATCAGGGCCTGGGCATCATGGTGCTGTGCAGGCCAGTGCAGTTGCGGGACGGGCCAGGCTTGCGCCTGCAGGCGCTCGCGCAAGGCCTCGACCGTGCCCGGACCGACACAGGCAAAGCGCGGCATCGGTGCGGCGGGATCGTGGGGCAGGGCCTGGGCGAGCAAGGTTTCGGCAGCACTGGGGCTGATCACCACCACCCAGTCATGCGCCTGCAAGGCCATGGGTCGCTGCGGCAACGTTTCGATGCGGCTGAACGGCAGGGCGAGGCTCGGAATGCCGGCCTGCTGCAACTGCCCGGCCAGTCGCTCGACGCGCGGCCAGGGTTGGGTGAGGACCAGCAGCTTGCTCATCATCCGATTGTAGAGGAGGACTTGTCGCAGACGGCCTGCTTGATATACTGTGTTTATATACAGTATTTATGAAATGCCGCTGCGTTACGCTGAACTCCATTGCCTGAGCAACTTCAGTTTCCTGCGCGGCGCATCGCAGGCTGAAGAGCTGATGGCACGCGCCCACGAACTGGGCTACGAAGCCCTGGCCATCACCGACGAATGCTCACTGGCCGGTGTGGTGCGCGCGCATCTCGAATGGCGCGAACTGAAAGCCGCCCAGCCGGCCGGACAGCCCTTCGATTTCAAGCTCATCATCGGCAGCGAGTTCGCCCTGGGCGAGATCTTCCCCGGCTCGCAGGCCCGTCTGGTGCTGCTGGCCTGTAACCGCGAGGGCTACGGCAACCTGTCCGAACTGATCACCACCTGCCGGCGTCGCGCCGGCAAGGGGCACTACCAGTTGTTGCGCGAGGACCTGCAGGCAGGCCTGGCCGATTGCCTGGCGATCTGGGTGCCAGCGATTGGTGACAGCGACACGCAGTGGCAAGAACAGGTGCGTTGGCTGCAGCAAGGCTTTGCTGAGCTGTGGGCCGCCTGCGAACTGCTGCGCCGCGGTTACGACCACGAACTGTTGCAACGCCTGCGCCAGCTGGCCCTGGCCTGCCCGGGCCTGGGGCTGACCGCTGCCGGCAATGTGCACTTCCATGTGCGCTCGCGCAAGACCCTGCATGACTGCCTCACCGCCATCGCGCTGAACACCGCGGTGGCGCGTGCCGGCATGGCCCTCATGCCCAATGCCGAGCAACACCTGCGCAGCCGACTGCGTCTGGCCCAGTTGTATCCGGCCGAACTCATGACAGCCTCGGCCGATCTGGCCGGACGCTGTCATTTCAGTCTCGACGAATTGCGCTACGAATATCCCGAGGAAATCGTGCCGCCCGGCCAGAGCCCTGCCAGCTGGCTGCGCACCCTCACCTACCGCGGCGCACCGACCCGCTATCCGCAAGGCCTGCCACCCGCCGTGCGCGACCAGATCGAGCACGAGCTGGCCCTGATCGCCGAACTGCGCTATGAGCCCTACTTTCTCACCGTGGCCGACATCGTCCGGTTTGCACGCTCGAGGGGCATCCTGTGCCAGGGACGAGGCTCTGCCGCCAACTCGGCCGTGTGCTACTGCCTGGGCATCACCGAGGTCGACCCGGCACGCATGAGCGTGCTGTTCGAACGCTTCATCAGCAAGGAGCGCAACGAGCCACCCGACATCGATGTCGACTTCGAGCACCAGCGCCGTGAAGAGGTGATGCAATACATCTACAACAAGTACGGGCGCGACCGCGCCGCGCTCACCGCCACCGTGGTCTCGTACCGGGCGCGCTCGGCGGTGCGTGACATCGGCAAGGCGCTGGATGTCGATCCCCAGCGCATCGATCACCTGGCCAAATCGCATCAATGGTGGGACAGCAGCGTCGCCCCCGAGCAGTTGCGTGAGGCTGGTTTCGACCTGAACACACCGCTGGTGGCGCACTGGATCCAGCTCACGCGCACCCTCAAGAGTTTTCCGCGCCACCTGTCGCAGCACACCGGTGGTTTCGTGATCGCGCGCGACAAGCTGTCCCGCCTGGTGCCGATCGAAAATGCCGCGATGGCTGATCGCTCGGTCATCCAGTGGGACAAGGACGACCTGGATGCCCTGGGCCTGCTCAAGGTCGACATCCTGGCGCTGGGCATGCTCTCGGCGATCCGTCGCTCACTCGAACTGATCGGCCTGCGCCGCGGCCTGCGCGATGCCCGGGGCCAGCCGCGGGCCATGCTGATCCAGGAGGTCCCCGCCGAGGATCCCGCCACCTACGACATGATCTGCGAGGCCGACACCGTGGGCGTGTTCCAGATCGAATCCAGGGCGCAGATGAGCATGCTGCCGCGCCTGCAACCGCGCCAGTTCTACGATCTGGTGGTCGAGGTCGCCATCGTGCGCCCGGGCCCGATCCAGGGCGGCATGATCCATCCCTACCTGCGGCGCCGCCAGGGACTGGAGCCGGTCGAATATCCGCGCGAGGAAATCAAGCCGGCCCTGGCCCGCACCCTGGGTGTCCCGATCTTCCAGGAGCAGGTCATGCAGGTGGCCATCCTGGCCGCAGGCTTCACCCCGGGCGAGGCCGACCAGCTGCGCCGCGCCATGGCCGCCTGGAAACGCAAGGGCGGGCTGCATCACTTCCAGCAGCGCGTCATCGACGGCATGCTGGCCCGGGGCTATCGGCCCGAGTTTGCCGAGCGCATCTTCAAGCAGATCGAAGGCTTCGGGGAATACGGCTTTCCGGAAAGCCATGCGGCCAGCTTCGCACTGCTGGTCTATGTCAGTTGCTGGATCAAATGCCACGAGCCGGCCGCCTTCCTTGCGGCCCTGCTCAACAGCCAGCCAATGGGCTTTTACGCACCAGCGCAACTGGTGCGCGATGCGCGCGCCCATGGTGTGCAGGTCCTGGGGGTCGATGTCGGCATCAGCGGGACAGAGGCCAGCCTCGAATGCAGCGAAGACCTGCAAGCCCTCCAGCCGGCGGTCCGCCTGGGCCTGAATGCCGTACGCAGCCTGTCAGCAGGTGCCGCCCAGCGGATCGTCAGTGTTCGCGAGGCGCGACGGCAGCAGGCCCGCCTGCGCAAGGCCCAGGCCAGCGACCCGGAGGTGCGCGATGCAGCCGATGCCGAGATCGACTATCCGTTTCTCGACGTCGAGGATCTGGCCCGGGCCTGCGAACTCAACCAGCACGACCTGCAGGCCCTGGCCCGGGCCAACGCCCTGGCTGGCCTGGCCGGACATCGCCGCCAGGCCGCCTGGGAAGTCGCCGCCATCCGCAGCCTGCCGCCCCTGTTGCAGGACACCCGTTTCTCGGAAGATCCCGTCGCCCTGCCCGCCCCCGGCGAGGCCGAGGAGACCGTGGCCGATTATCGCGGCCTGGGCATCCCGATGGGTCGTCATCCGCTCGCCTTGCTGCGCCAGCGCTTGCGGGCCTTTCACATCACGCCGGCCAGCCAGCTCAGGGACTTTCCCGACGGCCGGCTGGCACGCGCCAGTGGCATCGTCACCCACCGTCAGCGGCCGGAGACCGCCAAGGGCACGCTGTTCGTCACGCTCGAGGATGAAACCGGTGCGGTCAATGTCATCGTCTGGCCGGATGTCTTCGAACGCCACCGCAAGGAAGTGCTGGGAGCCCACCTGATGACCGTATACGGGACCTGGCAGCGCGATCCGGCCAGCGGCAAGGTGATGAACCTGCTGGCGCAGCGCATTGTCGATCACTCGGCCATGCTCGGTTCACTGGGCACGCACAGCCGTGATTTTCGCTAGGGCGGCGAGTCGCTGACGCGGCAGGTCGCTGACGCGGCGAGTCGCTAGCGCGGCGAGTCGCTGGCGCGGCAGGTCGCTAGCGCGGCGACGCCTGGGTGCCGCGCGCCGGCATGCTGCGCTTGAAGGCCTGCTTGATCTGGTACATCTGGCGATCGGCGTGCACCAGCAGGGCATCGATGCCAGTGCCATCCTCGGGTGCCATCGCCAGACCGATACTGGCGCCCACATGCAATGTCAATTGCTGGATTTCCACCGGTGCCACGATCACGTCGTTCAGCTTGTCCACCACACGCGCCGCCTCCGCACGTCCGATCTGCGGCAGCAGGAGCACAAACTCGTCACCACCGAATCGGGTCACCAGATCACAGGAGCGGACCGCGCGCTGGAGACGGCGTGCAATCACCACCAGCACCTCGTCACCAACGGCATGTCCGTACCGGTCATTGATCGCCTTGAAGCCATCGAGATCGATGCACAACACCGCCACACCGAGCGACTCTGGCGTTCCGCGCGACTCATCGCTGAAGGTCTTGCCATGCAGGACCTTGCGCGCCCGCATCAGGAACTGATGGCGATTGGCCAGCCCGGTCAGCGCATCATGCCGGGCCAGGAAGTTCAGCTCCTCCATCGCCTTGCGATTGCTGGTGTGGTCGCTGACCACCCACAACAGTTGCGGCGACATTGCCGCCGGATCGGCCAGGCGCGCCTCCAGCTTCAACCAGCGCGTCGCCCCTTCACCGCCATGAAACGGCAAGGTCAGCTTGACCACACCCTTGCGCCGGGCGCGGATGACGGCACGCTCGAGCAAACGCTCCAGGCGCTGCAAGCTCCAGCCAAAACCGGTGGCCACCTCGGCCAGATCCGCCGCCGCGTGGGCGTCCGTCCGCGACGATCCGCCGGACAGGGCCATCAGGTACTGGAAGCGTCCATTGGCGGTCAGCAGGTTCAGGGATTCAGTAATCGCGATCCCCACGGTGTCATTGGCCAGCAAGACCTCGCGTTGCCGTGCCAAGGCCTTGTCACGTTCGATGGCCGCCAGGTTGCTGAGCAGTGCATGGCGATGGACGAAGGCCATGCGGGTGGTCAGGCAGTAGGTGGCAAAAACCATGATGCTGAAGATCGGCCCGCCGTCCACCGGCATCAGCACCTGCACAAACAGGCCGAGCAGCATCAGGGGCAGGGTCATGGCCATGAAGGCCATCGGGCTGGCAGCCAGAAAGGGCACCACAATCAGTCCCGCCATCGCCGTGGCCAGGATGACGGCGCCCGCACTCTGTGGCGCCTGGGCGATGAGGCAATATCCCAGCAAGGCAAAGACACAGCCCTGCACGAACAGCACACCGGCATGCAGGTGCTCCAGGCGCTTGCTCAGCGCCTCGGTCAGGCGGCGCTCGCGATAAGGATGAAGCAAGGCTACGCGGACTGCGCCCAGGAACAGCGCTAAGGCCAGGAAACCGGCCAACCAGCGGTCATCCATCCACTCGCCCAGCCCCAGAGCCAGCGCAAAGGCCATCAGGCTGGTCATCCAGAACAAATTCCAGCCCTTCGCGACGATCAGCTCGAAACTGCGAAAGGCCGGCAGGTCGGCAGGGGCATTCAGGAAGGAGCGCAGGCGAGCGAACATCCCGTCATCCTCGGACCTCCTGCGGATAACTTGAAGCGCGGGACTCCATCCGGCCGGTCAGGCAGGACAGACGGTCGAAAACCGGGTGCCGGAGGCGGTCCTCCCATGCGCTGGCGCGTGCCAGCGTGAAGCCGGCCAGACCGGTCGCTCAGGGCGAGTCTGCAGCGAATTGCAGATTGATGCTGCTGCGGCCGGCCTCTTCCTCGGCGCCTGCCGCCTTGACCCGCCGGTCGGCCTCGATGCGGTCCAGATAACGGGCGTCCACCCCTTCGGTGATGTAACGGCCGTCAAAGCAGCTGGTGTCGAACTGTGCGAGGGCGGGATTGATGTCAGCCACCGCCTTGCCCATCGATTCGACACGCTGATAGATCAGGGCGTCGGCGCCGATCTCGCGACGGATCTGGTCGGTGTCGCGACCATAGGCAATCAATTCGGCACGCGTCGGCATGTCGATGCCATACACATTCGGAAAGCGCACCGGCGCCGCAGCCGAGGCCATGTAAACCCGGTTGGCTCCGGCTTCACGCGCCATCTGGACGATCTCCTGCGAGGTGGTGCCGCGTACGATCGAATCATCCACCAGCAGCACATTCTTGCCGCGGAATTCCTCGCTCATCGCATTGAGCTTCTGGCGGACCGATTTCTTGCGCACCGCCTGACCCGGCATGATGAAGGTGCGGCCCACATAGCGGTTCTTGAAAAAACCTTCCCGGTATTTCAGGTTCAGGTGATTGGCCAGCTCGAGCGCGGCCGGACGCGAGGTGTCGGGGATCGGCATCACCACATCGATCTCGCCCTGACGCAGCACCTGCTCCACCTCGGCGGCCAGATACTTGCCCATCTTCAGGCGGCTCTCGTAGACCGAGGCACCGTCGATCACCGAATCGGGACGGGCAAAGTAGACGTATTCGAAGATGCAGGGCGACAGTTGCGTCTTCTGCGCGCAGGCCTGCGCATAGAAGTGCCCTTCAAAGTCGATGAACACCGCCTCGCCCGGCTTGATATCCCGCACCAGATGAAAGCCCAGGCCCTCGAGCGCCACCGATTCGCTGGCCACCATGTACTCGGTGCCGGTGTCGGTTTCACGGATGCCGTAGCACAGCGGACGAATGCCATTGGGATCGCGGAAGGCCAGGATGCCGTACCCAGCGATCTGGGCCACGCAGGCATAGGCGCCCTGCACCCGCTCCATCACCCGCGAGGTGGCACGAAACAGCGTACTGGGCTCGAGCGAGGGCCCGTTCGATGCCGCCTGCAATTCAAAGGCCAGCACATTGAGCAGCACCTCGGAATCTGAGTTGGTGTTGATATGGCGAAGATCGCGAATGCGCATCTCCTCCTTCAACTGTGCCGAGTTGGTCAGATTGCCGTTGTGGCCCAGCATGATCCCGAAAGGCGCATTCACATAAAAGGGTTGCGCCTCTTCGGAGTTGGAGGCCGAGCCAGCGGTCGGATAGCGCACATGGGCGACGCCGAAGTGCCCCGGCAGGGAACGCATGTTGCGCGTACGGAAGACATCGCGAACCATGCCGTTGGCCTTGTGCAGGTAGAACGAGCGCCGGTCCGCCGTGGCGATTCCGGCAGCGTCCTGCCCCCGGTGCTGCAGCAGGAGAAGGCCGTCATACAGCAACTGGTTGACCGGATGGCGCGAGACCACGCCGAGAATGCCGCACATGTGCTTACCTCAGGTTCGGATCGGGCCGCCAAGCGTTTCCGGCAGCAGGGGCTCGAGCCATTGTACGATGCCCTCGAAAAACGGCGCCAAGGCCGCCTCTTTCCAGGTCTTGCCACGATCCAGGCCGGTGGCGTGAGCCAGCAGGGCGAGGACCACGATGATCAGCAGGGCGCGCAGCGCGCCAAAAGCGCCGCCGAGCAAACGGTCCAGGCCGCCCAGTCCCACCTTGCCAAGGGCACGCGCGATCAGTGCGCCGAGCACGCGCACCAGCACAAAGACGAGGAGAAAGGACAGCGCCAGACTCAGGCCCCAGGACCAACCGGTCGACGAGGTCAGGCTCAGCGCCAGAAGTGGTGAGGCGAACAGCGCGCTGGCCCAGGCAATGAGTCCGAAAAGGGTACGCACCAGACCGCGCCAAAGACCGAGCAGGACCGATGCTGCCGACGCCACCAGGATGACTGTGTCAAGCGCCGTCAGGCTCACGCGGGCAACCCGGTCAAGGCGAGACGATCGCCGCGTCAACACCGCCGGACTTCAGTTTCGCCAATGCCTGGTCGGCCTGTTCACGGCTGTTGAAGGGACCGATGCGGGCGCGGTAACGGACGCCCGACGCGGTGGTGACTTTCTCGGTGTAGGTTTTCAAGCCCAGCTTGGAGGCCTTGGCCAGTTGCTCGCGTGCGGTGTCCTCGCTGGCGAAGGCGCCGATCTGGACGCTGTAATGCTTGTGCCCGTCGGACTTCTTCCCGTCGGCTTTCTTGGCCTCGTCCTTCTTGCCCTCATCCTTGCGGGCATCGACCTTCTTTGCATCGCCCTTTTTCGCATCGGCCTTGCTGCCTTCGGCCTTCGGCGTCACGGGCTTGTCCTCTGCCCGGACATCGCCCTTTGCATCGGGCTTTGCATCCGTCCGGGAATCGGTCTTTGCCTCGGCTTTCGCATCAGCCTTGGCATCACCCTTCGCTTCTGCCTTGGCATCACCCTTCGCTTCAGCCCTGGCTTCGACAGCACCGGAAGGCTTGCCATCGGCCTTGCCCGCCTCGCTGCCCTCGGCCTTGCCGGCATCCTTCACACCCTCGGCCTTGGAAGCCCCTGGATCGAGCGGGACCGGCGGCACGATCGGGGCGGCCGGTGTTGGAGCAGCCGCCTGCGGCGCTACCGGAGCACCTGCGCCCGCGGGTTCACGCACCGGTACCCGGATCTGGACCTCTTGCGGCGATGACTTGGGCTCGGGATCGAGCAGGAACGGCAAGGCCGCTCCTGTGGCCCCCAGAAAGGCCAGGGCGCCCACCAGCCGACGCCGCGCCTTCTTCTTGTGGACCAGGGAAGGGTCGAGTTGCTCTTCGGAAGTATTGGTAGTGCGGGCCACGGATTGCGCTCTCGTGCGTGACCGGGTGCGTCGGGGCTGGGGCGCCGCTGTCAGCGCTTGAGCCGGAGAAATTCCGCCACGGTCACGAAGGATCCAAAGACCACGATTCTATCAGCCTCGTCCATCTCGCCCCGCGCAGTGGCCAGTGCCGAGCCCACGTCCGCGAAGCTGCGGATCGAGCGCGGCTCGCTGCCTTTGCGCGCCGAACTGCGCGTGTCATGGACGCCGGCCTGCGCCAGCGCTTCCTCGAGTTGCGCGAGGCTTGCGGCGCGCGCGCCGGGCAAGGCTACCAGCAGCCAGTGGTCGATACGATCCCCGAGGGCGCGGACGATGCCGCACAGGTCCTTGTCCTTCATCGCGCCGAAGATCGCGAAGCTGCGCGGATGAAAGCCCATGCTGTCCAGGTTGCGGGCCAGATGGGCCGCAGCATGCGGGTTGTGGCCCACATCGAGGATGGTCGTGGGACGACCGGCCAGCACCTGGAAACGCCCCGGCAGCGCCACAGTGGCCAGGCCCTGCCGGACTGCCTGCTGCGGCACCACCAGGCGATCGGCCAGGGCCTCCAGGGCAGCCAGCACCGCGCTGGCATTGAGCAGTTGATTGGCGCCGCGAATGGCCGGATAGGCCATGGCATTGCGGCGCTGGCTTCGACCTCCAAAGGACCACTGCTGCTTGTCACCCGCATAGTTGAAATCGCGCCCGAACAGGCGCAGGTCGGCGCCGATGCCCTGGGCATGGTCGATCAGGCTTTGGGGGGGCACCGGATCTGCGCAGATGGCAGGCCGACCGGGGCGGAAGATATGCGCCTTTTCCCAGCCGATCTTCTCGCGGGTCTCGCCCAGGTACTCCTGATGGTCGATATCGATCGAGGTAACGATGGCGCAATCGGCATCGATCAGATTGACCGCGTCCAGGCGCCCGCCCAGCCCCACCTCGAGGATCACCGCATCGAGCGGCTCCTCGCGAAAGATGAGCAAGGCGGCCAGCGTGGTGAACTCGAAGTAGGTCAGCGCCACCGGATCCGGTGCCACGCGTGCCGCCTCGACCCGTTCGAAGGCCGCCACCAGGCGCGCATCGTCGACCGGCACGCCGTCAAGACGCACGCGCTCATTGAAGTCGATCAGGTGGGGCGAGGTGTAGAGGCCGACGCGATAGCCCGCCTGCAAGAGCATCGCTTCCATCAGCGCACAGGTGGAGCCTTTGCCGTTGGTGCCGCCCACGGTAATGACGACCCGGCCAGACAGGTCCAGTTGCAGGCGCTGCGCCACGACGCCGACGCGGGCCAGGCCCATCTCGATCGTGCTCGGATGCAGGCCCTCGATGCGGGACAGCCAGGCGGCCAGCGTGCCCGGCGCGGGCACCGGTTCGATCGGTGCAACCATGCCGGCCCGCAATCAGGACAACGCGTCGAGCGGCTTTTTCTCGAGCAGGGCGATCAGCGAAGCGATCTCATCGCGCATCTGGCGACGATCGACGATCATGTCGACCGCGCCTTTCTGGATCAGGAACTCGGCGCGCTGGAAACCCTCGGGCAGTTTCTCGCGCACCGTCTGCTCGATCACGCGGGGCCCGGCAAAGCCGATCAGGGCCTTGGGCTCGGCGATCACCACATCCCCGATGAAACAGAAACTGGCCGATACCCCGCCCATGGTCGGGTCGGTCAGGACCGAGATGTAGGGCAGGCCTTTCTGGGCCAACTGCGTCAGGGCTGCCGTGGTCTTGGCCATCTGCATCAGCGACAACAGGCCTTCCTGCATGCGGGCCCCACCCGAGGCAGCCACCGAGATGAAGGCGCTCTTTTGCTCGATCGCCGTGCGCACGCCACGTACGAAACGCTCGCCGACCACCGAGCCCATCGAGCCGCCCATGAACTCGAACTCGAAGGCGGCCACGACCACGGGCAGGCTCTTGATCGAGCCCCCCATCACCACCAGCGCATCGGTCTCGCCGGTGTTGTCCATGGCTTCCTGGATGCGCTCGGTGTACTTGCGGCTGTCCTTGAACTTGAGGGAATCGACCGGGACGACCTCCTGACCGATCTCGAAGCGCCCCTCGGCATCGAGCAGGCCATCGATACGTTTGCGCGCATTGACCCTGAGATGGTGATCGCACTTGGGGCAGACCCCGAGGTTGGCTTCCAGATCGGCGCCGTAGAGCACGGACGAGCAACTCGGGCACTTGACCCAGAGTCCCTCGGGAACCCGCTTGCCGCTGCCCTCGGCACCGGCCCGCTTGATGCGGGGGGGCAGCAATTTGTCGAGCCAGGTCATGGTGTCTTTCTCCGGCAAAGCATTTTCTCGTGTGTTCGCGTTCAGCGCGGCTGGTTCATGGCCAGACGCACTCCGGCCACAAACTGGCTGGCGCGATCGACGGCCTGATCAACCGGCCCCTCACCGAGCAACTGAATGATTCGGGTGCCGATGATGATGGCATCGGCCTTTTGCGCAATGGTACGCGCACTCTCGGCATCGCGGATGCCGAAGCCCACGCCCACCGGCATGGGCAGCGCCTTCTTCAGGTGGCTGACCTTGGCCAGCACGTCGGTGGCATCGAGGTGACCGGCGCCAGTGATGCCGCGGAACGAGACGTAATAGACGTACCCGGTCGCCAGGGTCGCCACCATCGCGATGCGCTCATCGGTGGAGGTCGGCGCCAGGAAGAACACCAGATCCATCGCCCGTGCACGGCACATGGCGGCGATCTCCTGCGACTCCTCGGGAGGCGTGTCGACGACGATCAGGCCGTCGACGCCCGCTGCCTGGGCATCGTCCATGAAACGCTCCAGCCCGTAGCGCTCGATCGGGTTGGTGTAGCCCATCAGGACCAGCGGGGTGCTCTGGTCGGTGCGGCGAAACTCGCGCACGAAGCCGAGCACATCACGCATGCCCACGCCCTGGGCCAGGGCCTTCTCGCCGGCCGCCTGGATGACCGGGCCATCCGCCATGGGGTCAGAAAATGGGACGCCCAGTTCGATGATGTCGGCACCGGCCTTGACCAGCCCATGCATCAAGGGCACGGTGGTGGCGCGCTCCGGGAATCCGGCGGTGATGTAGGGAATGAGCGCCTGTTGCTGCTTCTTGGCCAGAGCGGCAAAACAGGCCTGGATACGTGGGTTCATCGCGTGCCGGGTATCAGAGGCTGAGGCCGTCGCGCTGGGCGACGGTATGCATGTCCTTGTCGCCCCGTCCGGACAGGTTGACCAGGATGATCTTGTCCTTGGGCAGGGTCGGCGCCATCTTGGCGGCCTGCGCCAGGGCATGGCTGGACTCGAGCGCCGGGATGATGCCCTCGATGCGGCAGCAATGGTGGAAGGCAGCCACCGCTGCATCGTCATTGATCACCACATACTGGGCCCGGCCGGAGTCCTTCAGCCAGGCATGCTCAGGCCCCACGCCCGGATAGTCCAGGCCAGCCGACACCGAGTGCGTATCCACGACCTGGCCATTCTCGTCCTGCAGCAGGTAGGTCCGGTTGCCATGCAGCACACCCGGATAGCCGGCGGTGAGCGAGGCCGAGTGGCGCCCAGTCTCGACACCATCGCCGCCCGCTTCGACCCCGATCAACTGGACCTCGGGAAAGTTGATATAGGGGTGGAAGATGCCAATGGCGTTGGACCCGCCACCGACACAGGCCACGACATAGTCGGGCTGACGGCCGGCGCGCTCGGGCATCTGCTGGATGCACTCCTGGCCGATGATGGCCTGGAAGTCGCGCACCATCATCGGATAAGGATGGGGACCGGCCACGGTGCCGATGATGTAGAAGGTGGTCTCGACATTGGTCGTCCAGTCACGCATCGCCTCGTTGAGCGCGTCCTTCAGGGTGCGCGATCCCGAGGAGACCGGGACCACGGTCGCGCCGAGCAGCTTCATGCGAAACACATTCTGCGCCTGGCGTTTGACGTCGTCCTCGCCCATGAAGACGATGCATTCCATGCCATAGCGGGCACAGACGGTGGCGGTGGCAACGCCATGCTGACCGGCACCGGTCTCGGCGATGATGCGTTTCTTGCCCATGCGCCGCGCCAACAGGGCCTGGCCGATGGTGTTGTTGATCTTGTGCGCGCCGGTGTGGTTCAGATCTTCGCGCTTGAAGTAGATCTGGGCACCGCCCAGTTCCTCGGACCAGCGCCGGGCGTGATAGATCGGACTGGGACGACCGACGAAGTGGGCCAGTTCGTCCTTGAACTCGGCGATGAACTCGGGATCATTGCGGTACTTGTCGTAGGCCTGACGCAGTTCCTCGAGCGCATGAATCAGGGTCTCTGCCACAAAAATGCCGCCGTAGCGGCCAAAGTGGCCTTTTGCGTCCGGCAGGTCATAGGGTTTCATCGTCGTTCTTTCAAAAGGTCGGCGGTGCGAACCGCCTGCATGAAGCGTTCCATCAGCTCCGCACTCTTGACGCGCGGGTCTGCAGTCTGGATGCCACTGGACACATCGACCGCCAGCGGCGACAGTTGTGCAATGCCTTCCCCGACGCTGTGCTCGTCCAGCCCGCCCGACAGGATCATCCGCCCCGGTGACAAGGGCTGGGCCAGGCGCCAGTCAAAGCGCTTGCCGCTGCCACCATAGCCGGTGCTGAAGGCATCGAGCAGCAAGGCCTCGGCATCGCTGAACATCCGGTCCGATTCTAGCAAATCGGTCTCGGGCTGAACCCGTATGGCCCGCCAGTAAGCAGGGCCGGGCGCAAGCCGGCTGCCCTCAGGCCCGGCCAGAGATTCATGCACCTGTGCAGGGGTCTCATCGCCATGAAACTGGATCACATCCAGGCCCAGGCGTCGCTGGCATTCCTGCACCAGTGCCGGCGGGGCATTGACGAACAGGCCCACCGCCGCCACGAAGGAGGGCATGGCCCTGCGCAATTGCAGCGCCAGATCAGGCTCGACAAAGCGGGGGCTCTTGGCGTAGAAGACCAGCCCGAGGGCATCGACCCCCAGCGAAGCCGCCAGGCGCACATCCTGCTCGCGCACCAGGCCACAGAACTTGACGCGGGTCCGCATCTCAGTGCCCGGGCAATGCGGCAGCCGGCCAGGTCAGTTCGTTCAGCGGGTCGTCAGGCGCATAGGCCACCCCGGTGAAGTACAGGCCTTCTGGCGCGAAGGTGGGGGCGCCCAGACGGCGGTCCCTGGCCCGCAGGAGGCTCGCCATCCAGTCGACCGGTTGCTTGCCAACTCCCACCTGGATCAAGGCGCCGACGATGTTGCGGATCATGTGATGAAGAAATCCGTTGGCGATGAATTCGATCGACAGCAAGGCGCCCTGCTCCCGCACCATGATGCCCTGCATGTCCCGGACAGGCGTCTTGGCCTGGCATTCCGAGGAACGAAAACTGCTGAAATCGTGTACCCCCAGCAGGCAGCGGCTGGCCTGCGTCAAGGCGGGCACATCGACCGGCTGGAAGACCCAAGCGGCCCGCTGGTGCAACAAGGGCTGGCGCATCGGGGCACGCAGGATCAGGTAATGATAGCGCCTGCGGCGGGCATCGAAGCGGGCGTGGAAGTCGGGGGCAACTTCCCTCACCTGCTGGGCGGCGATGCCGCTGGGAAGATGACTGTTCAGGCCGCGGGTCCAGGCACCGGGCTTGCGCGGGGCCTCGGTGTCGAAATGAATCACCTGGGCGGTGGCATGGACGCCCGTATCGGTACGACCGGCACAGGTCACCTGCACCGGATGATCGGCCACCTTGCTCAGGGCGAGCTGGACATGGTCCTGTACACCATTGCCATGCGGCTGGCTCTGCCAGCCGTTGTAGGCGGATCCATCGTAGGCCAGCACCAGGGCGAAGCGGGGCATGGGGGTTGTGCTCTCGCAAATAAAAACGGGGAAGCAAGCTTCCCCGCAAAACGGCCCTGGCTGGACCTAGCTTATTTTCGAAAGCATCGCTCTTGCTTTCTGTTGTTGTGCGGTGTCGCCGCCCCGAATCACCTCGTCGAGCAATTCGCGTGCGCCGTCCTTGTCGCCGATGTCCTGGTAGGCGGAGGCAAGGTCAAGTTTGGTGGCCATTTCCTGCCAGCGGGCGGAATCCCCACCGACATTGCCCATCAGGGTCGAGGGGCTCAGGTCAAGACCGATCGGGGACAGGTCCTGGGCATCCTCGGGCATCATGGCAGCCGACGGGCCCTTGAGGGTCTCGAGGGCGGGCAGGTCGAGTTTGAAATCCTCGAGGTCAGCGACCGCGTCGGGCTCCGGCTTCGATACCGGTTCCGGCTTGTCATCGAGGTCCAGGGACGGCAATTCGATCTTGCCCTCCAGCGTCTTGCTCAGTTCGCTTGCGCCCGAACGTGCCTCGCCGGTGGTATTCGACAGACGCTGGCCGGCCAGACCGACCGTGGTGTCCTTTTGCAGGCTCATCGAGCCGGCGCCCATGCCTGAATCGATAGTCAGGTCGAAGTCCATGGCTGGCACGTCGGTATTGGCTTCGAGGCTGACGCCGTGATCGTCGGCCGACTCGCGCGCGGCGCCGACATCGGTTCCCGAGGCCGCGAGGGTGGCCGTCAGTGCCCCGCCCACGCTCAGCGGACTGGAAGAGACCACGCTCTTGGGGCCGTCGCCGCTGAACAGCGGATTGCCCGGGTCGAGGGCCAGGCCCTGGGTCAGGACCTTCGGCCATTCCTCATTCTGGCCGCCGGTCATGTCGTGCATTTCCTGGGCCAGGGCGCTGAAGGCCGCCACTTCCTTGCGGCCGGCATAGATTTCAAGCAGCTTGCTGCGGATGGCCTGACGCTCGGGCTGGCGCTTGAGGGCCTCCTTGAGGATCTCCTCGGCCTGGGCCTCGCGGCCGTAGGCAATGTAGACCTCGGCTTCGGCAATCGGATCGACCTCGGTGGAGGCCGGACCGCTGAGCGAGGTCTGGGCAGCCTGCAAGGCGGTATTGGCGGCGTTGCCGGCCAGACTGTTGGTGTCGACCTGCTGGCCACCGGTGGTGCCGAACAGGGAATTGGCGCTGAACTCCTCGCTGCCGTCCAGACTGTCCTCGAACTTTTCGTCGCCCGCAGCCTTCTTGCGACGACGCCACCAGGCAAACGCACCGCCAAGACCCAGCAGCGCAATCACGCCACCCGGGATGAGCGGGTTCTCGGTGACCATGTCCAGGATGCCCTCTTCAGGCTGGGCAGCCGGGGTTTGGGCAGGCACCACGGGAGGTGTCTTGGCCGCAGCGGCCTTTGCAGCCTCGGGCGACTTGGCCGCGCCAGCAGGCTTGGCGGCATCAGGGCCGGTGGCACCGGCTGTTGCCGAACCAGGCGCCGGCACCACGGGCGGCGTCACCGACTTGGCATCGGTCGCGGCAGCAGATCCTGTGGCATCTGCCTTGGCCGCATCGGGCTTGGAAGCATCGGCTTTCGGAGCGTCAGGTTTCGGTGCCTCGAGCTTCGGAACATCGAGCTTGGGAGCCTCGGCCTTGGGTGCATCCACCTTCGGCGCATCGATCTTCGGAGCCTCGGCCTTGGGTGCGTCCACCTTCGGCGCGGTACCCGCCTTGGCGGCATCAGCCTTCGGCGGCTCCACCTTAGGCGGCTCCATCTTCGGCGGCTCAAGCTTGGCTGCTGCCGGTGCCTTGCCGGCATCGGCCTTGGGCGGTTCGACCTTGGGCGGCTCCATCTTCGGCGGCTCGAGCTTGGCCACCGCAGGTGCCTTGCCAGCGTCAGCCTTGGGCGCATCCGCCTTGGATGCAGCCGCAGGCGGCGGCGTCACGGCGCCGGCTGCAGTCTTGCCCGCTGCCTTGGCATCGGCCAGTTGTTTTTCGACCTCGGCCAGGCGCTTGTTCTTGAGCTCGAGCAGGGCCTCGAGGTCCTTGACGTTCTTCTGCAGATCAGCGACGCGACTGTTCGATTCTTTCAGCGCATTGTCCCGAGCCACTGCCGCCTCGGCAGGCGCGGTCTTGGAGCCGGCACTGCCGGCGACGCCCTTGGCACCCGGAGCGCCCTTGGACAGTTTCAGCTCGTCACGAGGCGCGGCAGGCGCGGCCTTGCCGGCATCCGCGGGCGCAACCTCACCGGCTGCACGCTGACCCGTCTTGGCCTGGGCCAGCTTGCGGCTCGAGGCCGCCAGACGCGAGCGATAGCCCTGGAAATCGGCACCGCTTCTGACTTCGTTGCGGGCTTCGTTCGCATCGACCGCCCCCATGACAGCGGCGTCGGGAATATTCAGCGACACATCGGCGCGCATCCGGTTGATCGAGCCAAAGAAGGCATCCGGATTGGCGCGATAAATCGCAATGATGGCCTGCTCGAGGCTGACACTGGCAGGCTTGGCACGCGAGGCGATGCCGGCCAGCGTGTCACCACGCTTGGTCGTGACTGAACCTTCGGCAGCAGCGCCGTCAGCCGACTTGTCAGCCTTGCTGGCCGCTGGTGCAGCAGGAGCTGCAATCGGGGCCTGCTTGGGGGCCTCAGCGACCGGCGCCGGGCGCGTCGCACGCTGCGGGCGGGCGGCCGGGACAGGCTCGGCCTTGACGTCGGACTTGGCCTCAGCCATCCGGGTCTCGGGAGCGGGCGCGGCAGGGCGTGCAGGGGCGGCAGCCGGTGCCGGCGCCGCAGGGGTTGGGGTGACCTGAGCCGCCGGGCTCTGCACGGCCGGAGCGACTACGGCCGGGGCCGCGCTATCGGTGCCGGAGGGACGCGCGAGCCGCAATTCGGGCGGGTCGAGCAGGAAGGTGTACTCGCGGACAAACTTGCCGGTGGCCCAGTTCAACTCGACCAGCAGGTCGATGAAGGGCTCATTGACCGACCGGGTCGAACTGACCTTGACCACCGGTCGTCCGTCGGCACGCTGACCGATCGCAAAGCTCAGTCCGGTCAGGGCCGGATTGAATTCGAGACCGGCCTGCTTGAAGGCTTCGGGCGGGGCCAGCCGCGCCGTGAGCGAGGCCGCTTCTTCCTTGGACAGGGAGGTGATCTCGACCTCCGCCCGCAGGGGCTGACCGAGGGCCGATTGCACCGTCAGCCGGCCAAGACCTGCCGCCTGGGCATGGCCTGCAATCGCGCTGACCGCAAGGGCCACCGCTGCGGTTAAGGTCTTGGGGGTAAAGCGCCCGATAAAATCCATGAAGCCTCCGGAATGACGCCGGTACTGTAAATTATTCTGACAAGACACGAACAAAAACTCACGAAGCCATCGCTCTGTCTTGCGGCGCAATGCGACAGACGTTGAGTCAGAATGCTGCTGACAAGCCCTGTTTTCGCTGTTTTCGAGAGTAACATCAACCACTTACCCAAGCAAGCTAAAGCGGGATCGAAGGTGGAAGATGGGTCCGGGATGTCGTACCGCTGGAACACTGTGACCGACCGTTCATCGGTCCGCAGGGGTGCCAGGCGGCAAGATTCCCGACAGCGCGGGGCTTCGGCCGCGCGTCAATCGACTGGATGCCGGCCATCAGGGACCGCGCCGGGCGCGCGGCAGTGATGGCCGGTGCAGCCGTCAAAGGGCCTTGAGCAGGATGCGCAGCATCCGGCGCAGCGGCTCGGCGGCACCCCACAGCAGCTGGTCGCCGACCGTGAAGGCGGACAGGTATTCAGGCCCCATGGCCAGCTTGCGCAGGCGGCCGATGGTTACTTTCATGGTGCCGGTGACAAAGGCAGGGGTCAGTTCACGGATGCTCTGCTCCCGGTTGTTCGGGACCACCTGGACCCAGGGGTTGGCCGCTGCCAGCATGCGCTCGATCTCGGCCAGGGGTACGTCCTTCTTCAGCTTGATGGTCAGGGCCTGGCTGTGGCAGCGCATCGCGCCAATCCGCACGCACAGGCTTTCCACCGGGATGTGGCCGGCGCCGCTGGCCGGCAGGCCCAGGATCTTGTTCAGTTCGGCATCGCCCTTCCACTCCTCCTTGCTCATGCCGTTGCCCAGGTCCTTGTCGATCCAGGGAATCAGGCTGCCGGCCAGGGGCACCCCAAACTGCTCGGTCGGGTACTGGCTGGAGCGCAGGTGGGCGGCAACCTTCTGGTCGATCTCGAGAATGGCCGATCCGGGGTCGGCCAGCAAAGGGGCGACCGATCCGTGCACCGAGCCCATCTGGGCGATCAGTTCGCGCATGTTCTGGGCACCGGCGCCGGAGGCTGCCTGATAGCTGGCCACCGTCACCCAGTCCACCAGACCCGCCTTGAACAGGCCATCCATGCCCATCATCATCAGGCTGACGGTGCAATTGCCGCCGACGAAGTCCTTCTTGCCGTCGGCCAGTGCCTTCTGGATCACCGGCATGTTGCAGGGATCCAGGATGATGGTGGCGTCGTCCGTCATGCGCAGCGCCGAGGCGGCATCGATCCAGTAGCCCTTCCAGCCGGCCGCACGCAGCTTGGGATAGATGTCGTTGGTGTAGTCACCGCCCTGGCAGGTGATGATGGCTTCCATGCCGGCCAGCGCCGCGATCGAGTGCGCGTCCTGCAAGGGGTTGCCGCCCAGGGGGGCCTTGCCGCCGGCGTTGCTGGTCGAAAAGAACACCGGATCAATCAGTGCGAAGTCGTTTTCCTCACGCATGCGCTGCATCAGCACGGAGCCGACCATGCCGCGCCAACCCACCAGACCCACTTTCATCAAACTCATGACAAATTCTCCTGAATAGAAAACCTTGGGGGCCAACGGGCCGGCAGGCCGGGCAATTCGCCCTGGCAGCCGGTGCCGTCAACGGCCCGAAAACTTCAAAGCGCCGCCACCACAGCGTCACCCATTTGCGAGGTGCTCACCGTGGCCTGTCCCGGCTGGGCGATGTCCGCCGTGCGCAACCCCTGCTGCAACACCTTGCGCACGGCCGCCTCGACCCGCTCGGCCGCCTTGGCCTGATTCAACGAATAGCGCAGCATCATCGCCAGCGACAGGATCGTGGCCAGGGGATTGGCCAGGCCCTTGCCGGCGATATCCGGCGCCGAGCCATGGATCGGCTCGTACATGCCAAAGCCCTTGGCATTGAGCGAGGCCGAGGGCAGCATGCCGATCGACCCGGTCAGCATCGAGGCCTCGTCGGACAGGATGTCGCCAAACATGTTGCCGGTCACGATGACATCGAACTGCTTCGGATTTCGGATCAGTTGCATCGCCGCGTTGTCGACGTACATGTGGGTCAGTTCCACGTCCGGGTAGTTTTTGTGCTCGTCGATCATGATGTCGCGCCAGAACTGGGTGGTCTCGAGCACATTGGCCTTGTCCACCGAGCACAGCTTCTTGCCGCGTTTTCGCGCCGCCTCGAAGCCTGCCTTGCCGATGCGCCGGATCTCGCTTTCGGTGTAGCGCATGGTGTCGAAGCCCTCGCGCTCGCCCTTCTCGTTGGTGCGCACGCCACGCGGCTGACCGAAATAGATATCACTGGTCAGCTCGCGCAGGATCAGGATGTCCAGACCGGCCACGACCTCGGGCTTGAGGGTCGAGGCACTGGCCAGCTCGGGAAACACCGTGGCTGGTCGCAGGTTGGCAAACAGGTCGAAATGCTTGCGCAGGCGCAGCAGGCCCTGTTCGGGACGCTGGGCGCGCGGCAGGCTGTCGTACTTGGGCCCTCCGACCGAACCGAACAGGATCGCGTCGGCCCCTTCACAGATCTTCAGGGTTTCCGCCGGCAACGGATCGCCGGCCGCGTCGAAACCGGCGCCTCCGACCGCGCCATGGCTGAGTTCGAACTTGAGCCCGTGCTTGCCCAGAGCCTCCATGACACGCAGCGCCTGGGCAATGATTTCGGGGCCGATGCCGTCACCGGCGAGAACTGCGATCTTCATGTGAGGGTCCTTGGGTTCGATGTGAATGTGTTGAAAATCAGAAGGGTCTTTGGGGCATGTCTTGCACAAGGTCCGGCCCATGCAATTCGGCCCAGCTTGGAGACCAAGCTGGGCCGAATGAGTGCTGCGGGCCGAGCGAGGTCTTAGCCGGCCAGCGTCTTCGCCAGCCAGGGCTGAGTGGCCAAACGTTTAGTCTCGTACTCGCGAATCTTGTCGGCATGACGCAGGGTCAGACCGATCTCGTCGAAGCCGTTGGTCAGGCAATACTTGCGGAAATCGGTGATGTCGAACTTGTAGCCACGCGCGCCATCGACCGTGCGTACCGTCTGCTCGGGCAGGTCGATGATCAGTTCATAGCCCGGGAAAGCCGCCACGTCGGCAAACAGGGCGTCGACGGCACTTTCCGGCAACACGATCGGCAACAGGCCGTTCTTGTAGCAATTGTTGAAGAAGATATCGGCAAACGAAGGGGCGATCACGGCCCGGAAACCATAGTCCTGCAAGGCCCAGGGCGCATGCTCGCGCGAGGAGCCGCAGCCGAAATTCTTGCGGGCGATCAGGACCGAGGCGCCCTTGAAGCGCGGGTGGTTGAGCGCGAAATTCGGATTGAGCGGACGCTGGCTGTTGTCCATGCCAGGCTCGCCGCGGTCCATGTAGCGCCACTCATCGAACAGGTTGGGCCCGAAGCCCGAGCGCTTGATCGACTTGAGGAATTGCTTGGGGATGATGGCGTCGGTATCGACGTTGGCGCGATCCAGGGCCGCGACCAGGCCACGATGTACGAGGAATTTGTCCATGCTCAGTCCTCAGGCCAGCCGTCGTACGTCGACGAAATGACCGGCCACACCGGCAGCGGCCGCCATCGCCGGACTGACCAGGTGGGTACGTCCCCCCGCGCCCTGGCGACCTTCGAAATTGCGGTTGGAGGTCGAGGCGCAGCGCTCACCCGGCTCAAGCTTGTCGGCATTCATGGCCAGACACATCGAGCAGCCCGGTTCACGCCACTCGAAACCGGCAGCCAGGAAGATGCGGTGCAGCCCCTCGGCCTCGGCCTGCGCCTTGACCAGGCCCGAGCCCGGCACCACCATGGCCAGCCGGACATTGTCGGCCTTGCGGCGACCGCGCACCACGGCGGCAGCCTCGCGCAGGTCTTCGATGCGGGAGTTCGTGCAGGAGCCGATGAAGACCTTGTCGATCTTGACCTGGTCGATCGGGGTGTTGGGCGTCAGGCCCATGTACTGCAAGGCGCGTTCGATGCCCTCGCGGCGAACCGCATCCTTTTCCTTGTCAGGATCGGGCACACGACCATCGATCGGCAGCACCATCTCGGGCGAGGTGCCCCAGGTGACATGGGGTGCGATGTCTTCGGCGCGCAGGCGCACCTCGGCGTCGAAGACGGCACCCTCGTCGGAATGCAGGGTACGCCAGTAGGCCACCGCCCGGTCCCAGTCGGCACCGCTCGGACCCATCGGACGGCCCTTGAGATATTGAAGGGTGACGTCATCGACCGCCACCAGGCCTGCCCGGGCACCGGCCTCGATGGCCATGTTGCACAGGGTCATGCGACCTTCCATGGACAGGCTGCGGATCGCGGAACCGGCAAACTCGATGGTATGCCCGGTGCCGCCCGCCGTGCCGATGTGGCCGATCACGGCCAGCACGACATCCTTGGCGGTCACGCCTTTCTGAAGACGCCCGTCGACGGTGACGCGCATGTTCTTCATCTTGACCGCATTGAGCGACTGGGTCGCCAGGACATGCTCGACTTCGGAGGTCCCGATGCCAAAGGCCAGACATGCGAAGGCCCCATGGGTGCTGGTGTGCGAGTCGCCGCAGACCACCGTCATGCCGGGCAGCGTGGCGCCCTGCTCCGGACCGATCACATGCACGATGCCTTGCCGGCGATCGGCCAGATCAAAGTAGACGATACCGGCCTTGCGGGCATTTTCGTCGAGGGTTTCCACCTGCAGTCGGGCGATGGCATCGGTGATGCCGGCCACACCGCCACTGCGGTCGGTGGTGGGCACATTGTGGTCGACCACGGCCAGATTGGCCGACACCCGCCAGGGCTGACGACCGGCCATGCGCAAGCCCTCGAAGGCCTGGGGACTGGTCACTTCATGAACCAGGTGCCGATCGATGTAGATCAGGGCCGTGCCATTGTCGTCCGCGTGGATGACATGCTCGTCCCACAGCTTGTCGTAAAGGGTTCGCGCGCGCATAGCCCTCGATTATGCCATGGGGCCCGGCACGTGTGTATGGCCGCCGGGGCGAGCCAGGGCATGCCCCGGCAGGGGCTGGCCAACAGACTCAGCGCCGGCGCGCCTGCTCGTAGAGCGGCTGGACGCGGCGGGAGTAGTCTTCCAGGTCACTGATCCGGGTATCCGGCGAGGGGTGGGTGCTGAGAAATTCCGGCCCCTTGCTGCCACCTGCCTTGGCCATTTTCTGCCAGACCGACACCGCGGCGCGCGGATCGTAGCCGGCGCGGGCCGCCAGTTCGACCCCGATCCGGTCCGCCTCGGTTTCATGGGTACGGCTGTTGGGCAGCCCGAAGGTCAGGTTGTAGGCCAGCGAAGCCATGTCGACGGTGGCCCTGCTGCCGGTGGCCATGCCCAGCACGGCCAGGCCGGCCTGCGCCGCCACCTGCTCCGAGGCGCGCTCGCGGGAATGCTCGCGCAGGGCATGGGCGACCTCGTGACCCATGATGGCGGCAATCTCGTCATCGGTCAGTTGCAGCTTGTCGATGATGGCCGAGTAAAACGCGATCTTGCCGCCCGGCATGCACCAGGCATTGAGCTGGTCGGACCTGATGACATTGACCTCCCAGGCCCACTTGGGCGCATCGGGACGGAAAGCCGCCGTCACCGGAATGATGCGAGCAGCGATCGCCCTGACCCGCGCCGTCATCGCGGAATCGGCATTGAGCGCGCCCTTCTGTCGCTCCTTGCCCAGGGTATCGCTGTAGGCCTTGGCGGCGCCCTCCCGCAAGGAGGACTCCGACACCAGGGAGGACATGCGCTGCTGGCGATCGACGCCGATGGCGCCGCCGGCCGTGGTCTTGACGCTCTGGCAGGCGGCCAGACCCAGTGCCAGCGCAGCCACTGCCAGCCCTCGCATCACCCTGTTCTCAAGCCTCATGTCCCTGCTCCCTGCGACGTTCCACCTGGCGCCAGGCGCGCCAGGACAGCAAAGCCGCTATCGTACCCAAAAGCGCTGCGGCGGCAGCCCCCAGAAAGGCCGCTCCCGGGTGGAAACGCACCCACAACTGGCTGCACACCAGGCCGCCCAGGCTGCCGCCCAGGCCATAGCTGGACACGATGTAGATCGCCTGGGCCCGGGCCTGCTCACCGGGCTTGAACCAGCGATGCAACAGCCCCATGGTGGCACTGTGGTGCAGGCCGAAGGTGACGGCATGACTGATCTGGGTGATCACCAGCAGGACAATGCCAGGCGCGAGCAAGCCCACCGCGCCGAAACGCAGCGCAGCCGTCAGCAGGCTCGCGGCAAACAGGGCCATCAGGTCGAAGCGGGCGAAAAGGACATGCTGGTAACGAAACAGCAGGATCTCGGCCACGACGCTCAGCGCAAAGATCAGGCCGATCTCGGTCTTGCTGTAGCCGGATTGCTCCAGATAGAGCGAGAACAGCACATACAAGGCCGCATGGGCAAAGATCATCAGGCTGTTGGCGACAAAGAACCAGGCGATGGCGGGTTCGCGCAGGCGATGCCGGACCTTGGGCCGCGCCTGCCCCGCTGCAGGCACCCGGCGCGGGGCCGGCGCGCCGCCGCCATCGTGCGCACTGAAGCTGGCCCACAGGACGCCGGCCGCACCGAGCATCATCCAGTACGGCAGGCTGGCCAAGCCGAGCAGGTCGAGCAGGGGTCCCATCGCGGTGACGGCGATGATGAAGCCGATCGATCCCCACACCCGCATCCGGCCGTAGCGGCCATGATCGCCATCGGCCAGGTGCACCGCCATGGCCTCATTGATCGGCGTTTGCGCCGAGGTCATGAAGAACAGCACCACCATGTAGGGCATCAGGGCCCAGTATCCAAAGCCGGTCGCCCATGGAAAGACGGCCACCAGCAAAAGCGAGCCGATCGCCGAAAAGCGCAGGATCGAGCCCCGGGCAAAGGCGTGATCGGCCAGCCAGCCCCAGAACGGCGGACCGATGATGCGCAGCACCTGCGGCAGCGACATCAGCACGCCGATCTGCGCCACCGTCATGCCCGCCTGGGCGAAATACAGGTTCAGATAGGGCGAGAAAATGCCAACGAAGGCAAAGTAGGTGAAGAACAGGGCCCTCACCCCCCACTCCGCCCGCTCGATGCGGGGCCGGCGGCTGGTCCGGGTCGAGGGCGTCACGGACGCGGCAGGGGCCTGGCGGCCTGTCCGGTGATCACAGGTGCCGGCGGCACCACATCACCGCATTGGGCGCGATGGCGCAGGGCATGGTCCATCAGGACCAGCAGCAGCATCGCCTCGGCAATCGGGGTGGCGCGAATGCCCACGCAGGGGTCATGGCGGCCCGTGGTCTGCACCACCGTCGGCTCGCCGGCCACGGTGATCGAACGCTTGGGGCTGTGGATGCTCGAGGTCGGCTTGATGCCGATGGACACCGTGATCGGCTGGCCGGTCGCGATGCCCCCCAGGATGCCGCCGGCATTGTTGCTGGCAAAGCCCTCGGGCGTCAGTTCGTCGCCATGTTCGGTGCCGCGCTGGGTCACGCTGGCAAAGCCGGCGCCGATCTCGACCGCCTTGACGGCATTGATCGCCATCATCGCGTGGGCAATGTCGGCATCGAGCCGATCGAATACAGGCTCGCCCCAGCCCACCGGCACGCCGCTGGCCTCGACAAAGACCTGGGCACCGACCGAGTCGCCGGCCTTGCGCAGCTGGTCCATGTAGGTCTCCAGCTGCGGGACGATCTGGGCGTTCGGGGAGAAGAAGGCGTTGTCCGGCACATGCGACCAGTCGACGAAGGGAATGTCGATCGGCCCCAGCTTGCTCATGCAGCCGCGCACCTCGGTGCCATAGGTGGCCCGCAGCCATTTGCGGGCAATAGCCGCGGCGCCCACCATCGGCGCCGTCCAGCGCACCGAGGAGCGCCCGCCGCCGCGCGGATCGCGCAGACCGTATTTCTGCAGGTAGGTGTAGTCGGCGTGGCCCGGACGGAAGGTCTGGGCAATATTGCTGTAATCCTTGCTTCGCGCATCGACGTTACGGATCAGCAGTGCGATCGGTGTGCCGGTGGTGTAGCCTTCGTAAACCCCTGACAGGATCTCGACCCGGTCCTCCTCCTGGCGCTGCGTCACATGGCGCGAGGTACCGGGCTTGCGGCGGTCCAGGTCAGGCTGCAGGTCGGCCTCCGACAAAGGAAGGCCCGGGGGGCAACCATCGACCACGCAGCCAATCGCCGGCCCATGGGATTCCCCGAAGGTCGTCACAGTGAACAATTGTCCGAAGGTATTGCCAGCCATGGGGTCTTTCGCGTCGGTTCAGTGCCAGTCCGGTGTTCAATGGAGCACCGGGGATATGTCAAACTCACAACCTGAATTTTATAGGTGCACCGCCTCATCATGAATTTCACCCCGAAAACCCGTCGCGGCTTCCTCAAGACCTCCTCCCTGCTGGCCTCCGGCACCGCCCTGGGCAGCACACCCTTTGCGTCCGCTCTTGCCCAGGCCGGCTACCCGACCAAGCCGGTGAAATTCATCATCCCCTTCCCGCCGGGCGGCACCACCGACATCGTCGGCCGGCTGATGGCCCAGGCCCTGACCACTTCGCTGGGCCAAAGCTTCGTCGTCGAGAGCCGGGGCGGCGGCGGCGGCACGATCGGCGGTGCCGAGATCGCCCGCGCAACCCCCGACGGCTACACCATCGGCATGGGCACGGTGTCCACCCTGGGCACCGCCCCGGTCACCTTCAAGAAGCTGGCCTATGACCCGGTCAAGGATTACGTCCCGATCGTCCAGGTGGCGGCCGTGCCCGGCATCGTCGTGGTGCACCCGTCCTTCCCGGCCAAGACCTGGCCCGAGTTCATGAAGGTCGTCAAGGCCAATCCGGGCAAGTACAACTACGGCTCCTCCGGGACCAACGGCGTGGGCCACATGGGCATGGAGCTGCTCAAGTCCCAGACCGGCCTGTTCATCACCCATATCGGCTATCGCGGGGCCGGCCCGGCGCTCACCGACGTGCTGGCCGGCAATGTGCCGATCCTGTGGGACAACCTGTCATCGTCCCTGCCCCACATCAAGTCCGGCAAGCTGGTGGCCCTGGGCCTGGCCTACGACAACCGTATCCCGCAATTGCCCGATGTGCCCACTTTCGCCGAGCTGGGCCTGAAGAACTACCACGCCACCACCTGGTTCGGCCTGGTCGGTCCGACCGGCATGCCGGCCGATATCGTGACCAAGCTCAACAGCGAGGTCAATCGACTGCTGCAGACCAGCGAGATCAAGCAGCGCATGATGGATGCGGGCGCCTTCCCCATGGGGGGCACCTCGGCCCAGATGGGCGAGGCCATCAAGACCGAGATCGCCAAGTGGGCCAAGGTCGTCCAGTTCGCCAAACTGACACTGGAATGAGCGCCGGCTGGCATCAGCCAGCCTTCTGAACCGGTGCCGGCAGGCCTCAGCCGGCGGCCTCGCGAAGGCGGTGCAGGACCGCCTCGCGGGGCATCAGGGCGAGCATCGCATCGATCGCCGGCGTCTGGGTACGGCCAAACACCGCCAGCCGCGCCGGGATCGCCACCTGCGGCATCTTCAGGCCCGTCTGCGTCACCACCGCCTTGATCGCGGCGGCAATGCCGGCCTTGTCCCAGACGCAATGCTCACACTGCCCGGCCAGCGCGAACAAGGCGCTGCGGGCGCTCTCGCCCAGATGCTGCCCGGCGTCGGCCTCGGCGATGCGCGGAGACTCGACAAACCAGGCCATCTGGTCGGTGAGTTCGACCAAGGTGGCGCAGCGCTCCTTGAGCAGGTCGCAGATCGCCGCCCAGTCCAGCCCCTGTGCCAGGCCGGAGGCGGCCGAACCGGCCGGCAGCAAGGCCTGCAGCCGCGGCAGGCACACTTCGGCCAGCGCCGCACCGCCCATGCGCTTGAGGTATTGGTGATTGACCCACTTGAACTTCTCGAAGTCCAGTTGCGAGGGCGAATGCGACAGGTGACTGCCGTCGAACCAGGCCACCAGCTGCTCGCGCGAGAAGATCTCGTCGTCGCCATGGCTCCAGCCCAGCCGCGCCAGATAGTTGATGACGGCTTCAGCCAGGTAGCCGTCCTTCTCGTACTCGATCACCGACACCGCGCCGTGGCGCTTGGACAGTTTCTGACCATCCGGCCCGTGGATCATCGGCAGGTGCCCATAGGCCGGGCGGGTAGCGCCCAGGGCTTCCAGGATATTGATCTGGCGCGGGGTGTTGTTGACATGGTCATCGCCGCGGATCACATGGGTGATCCCCATGTCCCAGTCATCGACCACGACGCAGAAATTGTAGGTCGGCGTGCCATCGGAGCGGGCAATGATCAGGTCGTCCATCTCCTCGTTGCTGATCGTGATCGAGCCCTTGACCAGATCGTCCCATTGCACCACGCCACCTATCGGGTTCTTGAAGCGCACCACCGGCTTGACCCCCAGGGGCGGCGTCTTGCCTTCCGAATTTTTAGGACGCCAGCGGCCGTCGTAGCGCGGCTTCAGGCCAGCGGCGCGCTGCGATTCGCGCAGCGCATCGAGCTCGGTCGGCGAGGGGTAGCAGTAGTAGGCCGTGCCATCGCGCAGCATCTGCTGGATGACCTCCTTGTAGCGCTCCATGCGCTGCATCTGATAGAACGGCCCCTCGTCATGGCGAAGGTCGAGCCAGGCCATGCCTTCCAGGATGGCCTGCACCGCCTCGGGTGTGGAGCGCTCCAGGTCGGTATCCTCGATGCGCAGGATGAAATCGCCGCCAAAGTGCCGGGCATAGGCCCAGGCAAACAAGGCGGTACGAGCCCCGCCAATATGCAGAAAACCGGTCGGGCTGGGGGCAAAGCGGGTGCGGACGCGTGCGGACATGGGCTCGGGCGGAAAAATCCGTCGAAAATGACAATCCCCTATTGTCGCACCATGCGCCCATCGTTTTGTGCCATAATAGAGGGCTGAATTCATCCACCTGGTCCGCCTCGGCCCAGGTCGGCATCAGGCGATTAGCTCAGGGGTAGAGCACTGCCTTCACACGGCAGGGGTCAGTGGTTCGAAGCCACTATCGCCTACCAAAACTCCCATCCAAATCAATCACTTGGCGGCCTGTCGGGGCAATGCCGAACTTGCGTCGCCCAGTGGTCTCCTGGTTGATATCGATGCGTTCGTTTCACGCCGCTCCGGACGGGGCACGTCGCCCGCGACAAGCGCGCCCTTGCTGCACATCCCGAAAAGCCGGCTCGTCATTAACCGGAGCGGTTGCGCGCTTGAATCCATGATGATCGCGTCGGTGATAAGCCGAGAGCCGCAGGCGCACATTGCTAGTATCATCAATCGCAGATCGCCGCTCACATGCGGCCTGTCGCCTTCGGAGCCAGCCCATGCGTGCCTTGCCGGACGGTTTGATTGTGGTCGCCAAACGGGAATGCCCGACCTGTACGCTGGTCGAACCCTTGTTGCGTGAACTTTCCGCGTCGGCCACGGTGACCGTTTACAGTCAGGATGATCCTGATTTTGGCCGGGGCGCATCCTCGATCATCTTTGACGAGTCACTTGAGCATTCGTTTGGCCTGGAGATCGAGTTCGTACCGACCCTGATCCGCGTCGTCGATGGCGTTGAGGTGGAGCGCACCTATGGCTGGCATCGCGAAGACTGGCAGCGCATCAGCGGCCAGAGGGACCTGGGCAATGCGCTTCCCGCGTCGAGACCCGGTTGCGGATCGATGACCCTGGAGCCCGGCGTTGCCGAATCCCTCGCGGTGCGCTTTGGCAAGGCCCGGTTTCAATCGCGCAGCATCGAACTGGGTGACTCAGAAGATCCGATCGAGGCCTGCTTCGCCAGGGGCTGGTCAGACGGTCTGCCGGTGGTTCCTCCGACCCGCGAGCGGGTGCTGCGCATGCTGTCGGGAACGAATCGCGATCCGGCCGAGATCATCGGCATGGTGCCACCGGATCTGGCAGCCTGCACGGTGGAGAAAGTGGCCATCAATGCGGTCATGGCCGGTTGCAAGCCCGAATACATGCCGGTGGTGCTGGCCGCCGTCGAGGCCGCGCTGATCGACGAATTCGCGATGCATGGCATTTTGTGCACCACCATGTTCGCGGGCCCGGTGGTCATCGTGAACGGGCCGATCGCCAAGGCCGTCGGCATGAATTCCGGCGTCAACGCTCTGGGTCAGGGCAATCGCGCCAACGCCTCGATCGGCCGTGCCCTGCAATTGGTCATCCGCAATGTGGGCGGCGGGCGCCCCGGGGAAGTTGATCGCTCAACCCTGGGCACGCCTGGCAAGTACACCTTCTGCTTTGCCGAGTCCGAGGTCGATGAATGGGAACCTCTCTCTGTGGAGCGGGGCTTTACCCGCAAGGCCTCCACCGTGACGCTCTTCGCCGGGGAAGGGGTACAAGGCATCGTCGATCAGAAGTCGCGGACGCCCGAATCCCTGGCCCGAAGTTTTGCAGCCTGCATGCGCAGCGTCGATCACCCGAAGCTGGCGATGGCCGGAGATGCCTTGCTGGTGGTGTCGCCGGACCATTGCCGGGTGTTCTTTGAAGCGGGTTGGTCCAAGGCCAGGCTGCTCGAGGAGTTGAACCGCTTGTTGTTGCTGCCCGCCGATGAGATGCTGGCCGGGGTGGGCGGTATTGCCGAGGGCCTGCCCAAGTCTCTCGCCGGTACGCAGATTCCAAAGTTTCGCCCCGGCGGCATCCTGATCGTTCGCGCAGGAGGCGGCGCAGGCCTGTTTTCTGCTGTCATCGCTGGCTGGGCCGCTTCCGGCCCGGTCGGATCCATTCCGGTTACCAAGGAGATTACGTCATGAGCGGATCGGTTGTCCTGCTCGACCCAACCTCCGAGTTGTCACCTGCCGCGCGTGCCTTGCATGCCCGGCCGGCGTCGCTCGAAGGGCTGTGTGTCGGCATCCTCGATATTTCCAAGGCACGCGGCAACGTGTTCCTCGATCGCATCGGCGAGTTGCTCCTTGCCCAGGGTGTGGCGGTGAAGCGTTATCGCAAGCCAACCTTTACGCGTCCGGCGCCCGATGCACTCAGGCAGCAGATTGCGTCGGAATGCAACCTGGTCGTCGAGGGGCTGGCAGACTGAGGATCCTGCACGTCGTGCTGTATGCATGACATCGCAGATTTCGAAGGTCGCGGTATCCCCGGCGTTGGCGTTGCTTCCACTGAATTTGTATCGGCCGCGGCGGCGCAGGCCAAAACCCTTGGGCTTGATCCCAGGATGGTGTTCGTGCCTCATCCGATCCAGGACCGAAGCGATGCGGAACTGCGCAGCCTGGCGGAGGCGGCGGTGGCGCAGATCGTTCAGGCAATCACCAGGAATTGAGCTTGAGCGTCACGGGCGGGCGGTCGCTCGCCTGCCCGCTGGATCCTGGTCATGATCATCGCGACCGCCGGTCACGTGGATCATGGCAAGACCAGCCTGGTTCGGGCTTTGACCGGCATTGACACGGATCGCCTCGCCGAGGAAAAGCGGCGCGGCATGTCGATTGATCTTGGCTTTGCCTACGCGGACTTCGGTCTGGCGCAAGCGATTGGTTTTGTCGACGTCCCGGGTCATGAGCGCTTTGTGCGCAATATGCTGGCCGGGGTGGGCAGCGTTGACAGCGCCCTGATTGTCGTGGCGGCCGACGATGGCCCCATGCCGCAGACCCTGGAGCATGTGGCCATTCTCGACACCCTGGGCATTGTCAGTGCCGTGGTCGCACTGACCAAGATCGATCGCGTCGATCCGGATCGTGTCACCCAGGTGGGCGCCGAGGTTCAAGCCTTGCTGGCCAACACGGGCATGCAGCAGGCTGCCATGTTTCCGGTCGTGGCCAGCACGGGCGAGGGCTGTGAAGCCCTGCGCGCGCATCTGGTGGATCTTGCCCGTGCACGGGATCGTCGCCTCTCGGCTGGGCTGGATGGCCTGCAACATTCCCCGCAGGGATACTTTCGCCTGAGTGTTGATCGGGCCTTCCTGTTGCCGGGCGCCGGAATCGTTGTGTCGGGCGCGGTGCAGTCGGGGAAGGTCGAGGTGGGCGATCAGGTGCTGATTTCACCGGGCGGGATCGAAGCCCGGATCCGTAGCCTGCATGCACAGAACCAGCCGGCCCAGGCGGCGTTCGCCGGTCAGCGCTGTGCCTTGAATCTGGTCGGAGCCGGCTTGGGCAAGGACAGTGTCGGGCGCGGCGATTGGATCGTGTCACCCCCCCTGCACGCACCCACCCGGCATCTGGATGTGCGCGTCAAGCTGCTCGCCGGTGAGCCCCTATTGAAGGACGGCGCGATGGTGCAAGTGCATCTGTCTGCAGCCTCGGTGGCTGCGCGGATCGGGCTCTTGCAGTCGAAAAGCCTGGCGGCCGGTCAGCAGGCCTGGGCACGACTGGTGCTCGATCAGCCGCTTGCGGCGCTGCGCGGTGATCGTTTCGTGCTGCGGGATCAGGCCGCCCAGCGCACGCTTGGCGGCGGCCGGGTGATCGACCCCTTTGGTCCCGAGCGCGGCCGCGCAAAGCCCGCGCGGCTTCTGGAACTGGAGGCCATGTCCTGCGACGACGCGCCGCAGGCTTTGCAGCAACTGTTGGCGCTCCGACCCGACGGTCTCGATCTGGCCAGCTTCGCCCGCAGCTGGAATCTGGACGATCAGCAGCAGGCGCACCTGCGAAAGGGGCCGGGCCTTCGGATCGTGCGCATTAAGGGCGCTGATCTCGCGGTCAGTGAGTCGAGCTGGAACGCACTTGGCGTCGAGATCCTCGACACGGTCGCGACACATCATCAACAGCACAAGGACAGGACCGGGCTTGCCGAGAGCGAGTTGTTGGCGGGCGTCCCCCCAAGCCGCCGGGAGATCCGGCGGGCTGCCGCGCGCGCCTTGCTCGATACGGGCCAGCTGGTTCGCGATGGCATGATGATCCGCCTGCCGGACCACCAGGCGGTCCTGACGCAAAAAGACCAAATCATGCTGGAGCGGATTCAGGCCAAGCTGCAGGGCACTGGATTGCGGCCGCCCATCGTGGGCGAGCTGGCCACGGTGCTCGATGTCGATCCCGCCGCGCTGCTGGTCATCCTGCAGGCTTTCAGTCAAAGAGGCTATCTTGCAGCCGTCGCCAGCAATCGGTTCTACCTGCCTGAGACGATAGCGAAACTGGTGCAGATCGCGCGTGACCTTGCTGACGAATCCCCCGCGACGGGATTCGACGCGGCTGCGTTTCGGGATCGTTCGGGCATCGGCCGCAATTCGACCATTCAAGTGCTGGAATTTCTTGATCGGCAGGGCTTTACGCGCTTTGCACGAAACCGCCGATGGATGGCCGATCCTGATGATCGATCCGGGAACTGAACCATGACGCACACACCGGCTCAACCTCGCCTGCGGTTTCCCTCGGTGGACCGCCTTGCGAGCCATGCCCAGAGCCTGGACTTGATCGATCGCTTCGGTCGAACGGCGCTGGTGGACGCCATTCGCGCTGAACTCACTTCCCGGCGACTGCTGGCCCAGTCGGCTGACGCAAGCCTTGAGCCGCCTCCTTCAGATGAAACAGTGATTCTTTCGGCGGTCGCAGCCAGGCTCGACGAGGCCTTCCAGCCCAGCCTTCGGGCAGTCCTGAACCTGACCGGGACAGTCCTGCACACCAACCTGGGCCGTGCGCCTTTGCCTCAGGAAGCGCTCGACGCCATTGTGGCCACCGCTGCCGGCGCCAGCAACCTCGAATTCGACCTGGAACGCGGCGTACGGGGTGATCGGGACGATCACGTCGAGGCCTTGCTCTGCAAGGCGACCGGCGCGCAGGCCGCGACCGTGGTGAACAACAATGCGGCGGCACTGCTGTTGGTGCTCAACGCGCTGGCCTTCCGGCGTGAGGTGCCGGTGTCGCGCGGAGAACTCATCGAGATCGGGGGCTCGTTCCGATTGCCGGAGATCATGGCGCGCGCAGGTTGTCGGCTGATTGAAGTCGGCACCACCAACCGTACCCATTTGCACGATTTCACGGAGGCCATGGGTTCGAAGACGGCCCTGGTGATGAAGGTGCACGCCAGCAATTTCAAGGTGCAGGGTTTTACGGCCAGTGTGCCGGAGGCCGCGCTGGCACAGGCCTGCCATGAGCGCGACATTCCATTCGTCAGTGATCTTGGCGCTGGCTCGCTGATTGATCTGACGCGATTTGGCTTGCCGGCCGAGCCGACGCCGGCACAAGCCATCGCACAGGGCGCCGACCTGGTGACCTTCAGTGGCGACAAACTCCTGGGCGGGCCACAGGTGGGCATCATCGTTGGCAAGGCCGACCTGATTGCAAAGATCAAGCGCAATCCCTTGAAGCGTGCCCTTCGCATCGACAAGATGAGCATGGCGGCACTTGAAGCCGTGCTGCGCCTTTACCTCAACCCGGACAAGCTTGCCGAGCGCTTGCCGGTCTTGCGCCTGCTGACGCGCCCGGCGCAGGAAATCCGCGCGATGGCCGAGAGGGTGCGCCCCCAGATGGCGCTCTGCCTGGAGGCCTGCGCGGACGTGCATTGCATCGACTGCCTGAGCGAGATCGGGTCCGGCTCGCAACCGACTGAGCAATTGCCCAGCGCAGGCCTTGTCATCGTTCCACGCGCCGCGCGCGGGCGCGGAGGCTTGTTGCTTCGCCTGCAGGCCGCATTGCGGGCCTTGCCCGTGCCGGTCATCGGACGCATCGAGAAGGATGGACTGGTGCTGGATTTTCGCTGCCTGGAAGACGAGCATCAACTCCTGGCACAGTTCGATCAATTGAGGAATTTTTCATGACTGCAGAGGTCATCAACCTGGGGCCGGTCTCGGTCTACCTGGGAGCCAAATCCGGGAAATATCCGGACGGCAATCAAGTCATCGTGCGTGGCAAGGAGATGAGCGTCGCCTTCGACACGCCCCTGGTTTCCCTGAGTATCGCGCAGGTCTTGCGACATGTCGATCAGGTGGTGCTGGGGCATGCCCACGAAGATCACCTGGTCGGCCTGCATCTGATCCCGGAGGTGCCGGTGCAGGCGCCGCTCGCAGATCTCAAGGCTGTCCAGAGCGAAGCGGGCCTGGCGGCGCACTATGGCTATCGACCGCAGACGCTGGCCAAGGTCATGCCGCGCATGATCAAGGATTTTCATTACCTGCCGCGACCGGACGCGACCGGCTATGCGGATGGCGCCACCTGGGACCTGGGGGGTGGCGTGAAGATCCGGGCGATCCACATGCCCGGTCATACCTCAGGCCATACGGTCTTGCTGGTCGAACCGGAAGGCATTGCCTTCATCGGTGATATCGACCTGTCCGGATTTGGCCCCTACTATGGCGACGCAA
Organism: Burkholderiales bacterium; assembly: GCA_029977705.1. Taxonomy (GTDB): domain Bacteria; phylum Pseudomonadota; class Gammaproteobacteria; order Burkholderiales; family Burkholderiaceae_E; genus JAPOKJ01. The sequence continues at coordinate 41,415 of JAPOKJ010000031.1, forward strand.
CCTCGAATCTGGCGCAATTCCGGAAAAGCATGCTTGCCGTCGAACACATTCCGGCCAAGGTGTGGATCACCTCGCATCACAAGGCGGTGATCCGTGATCGTGACCAGTTCCTGAGCCTGCTCAGGGCGTTCCGCCAGAAAGTGGACGACCGCGACACGGCGATCCTGGATTCGATCGGCAGCCTCGCCCCATCGTTCGAGGAAATCGCCCGTCGGCGCTTCGTCTATCCCGAAGACTATGAATCGGATTTCGTGCCCGATGTCGAGCGCCATTGCCTGCAGCAGCACCTGAGCGGCCTCGTCCAGATGGGGCGCCTCGCGCTGCGCGAGGGGCGCTATCAAAGAACTTGAAGGCTACCCTTGCCCGGTTTCGTTTCGCCCTGAGCATGCGCGGTGTGTGGCACGTGCTGGGATAGGATCAAGGCTGATACGGAAGAGACATGCTCCCGGTGGGGTGCCCGGACTTCAAACCCGGTGAGGGGCGTTCGACGTCCCTGGTGAGTTCGACTCTCATTCTCTTCCGCCCTCCGGTTTTCCTGAATCCGGCCCGCAGACTCTGCTGGCGGCCTGGCACAAACCTGTCCCACCCAGCATGCGCAAGGCCCAGACAGCCTGGGTGTGGCTACCCGCCGCGCAGGCATC
>JAPOKJ010000053.1 GCA_029977705.1 Burkholderiales bacterium
CGTGATCATCGTGCCCGGCTACGGCCTGGCGGTGGCGCGCGCGCAGCACGCCGTCAAGGAACTGGTCAACAAGCTCACCGACAAGGGCATCACGGTGAAGTACGCCATCCACCCGGTGGCCGGCCGCATGCCGGGCCACATGAACGTGCTGCTGGCCGAGGCCGAGGTGCCCTACGGCCAGGTGTTCGAGATGGAGGACATCAACGGCGAGTTCGGCCAGGCCGATGTGGCCATCATCCTGGGCGCCAACGACGTGGTGAACCCGGCCGCGCACACCAAGGGCAGCCCGATCTACGGCATGCCCATCCTCGAGGCCTACAAGGCCAAGACCGTCATCGTCAACAAGCGCTCGATGGCCTCGGGCTATGCCGGACTGGACAACGAACTGTTCTACATGGACAAGACCATGATGGTGTTCGGCGACGCCAAGAAGGTCGTCGAGGACCTGGTCAAGGCTGTCGAGTAGCTTGAAGCGGGGGCCTCGTGCCCCCATCTGCCCGCCAAAGCGTTCAACAGGAGACTTCCATGGCTGCCATTGACCCGGATCCGCGCATCGAGTCCCTGCGCAAGGTGGCGCTGGTCGATTACCTGCTGCACATTGGCGGGATGGTCTTCACCTTTGGCACCCTCACCCTGATCGCCCTGGTGCTCAACTACATGAAGCGCGGCGAGGCCCGCGGCACCTGGGTCGGCAGTCACATCGACTACATGATCAAGTTCTGGTGGCGCTGGCTGTTCTGGATGATCGGCCTGGGCCTGGCAGTCGGCGTCATCGGCCTGCTGACCTTCGGGCTGGCCTTCATCGTCTTTGGCTGGGTGCTGGTGATTCCCTCGATCATCTTCGTGATCCGCATGGTGCTGGGCCTGCTCAAGCTCAACGACGGCAAGTCCATCGAACCCTGAGCCCTGTAAGCGTCGCCATGACGGTGCGACCCGTCATTTTCCGGAGACCCACATGAATCCGAACCGACGCGAGTTTTCCGCCACCTTCCTCGCCGGCATGGGTGCCATCGCCACCGGCGCCCTGGCCGGCTGCGCCAGCACCCAGGCCCCGGCTTCCGCGCCGCCAGCCCTGGCGATGCGGCAGGCCGAGCCCGTTCCCCAGGTCGGCCAAAGCTTTACCTTCCGCGAGATCAACCTGTACAACAAGCAGGTCACCGGTGATGTCGTTCACCGCGTCGTGCAGTCGGATCCGGCCAAGGGCATTGCGATCGACCTGCTCGAGGACCAGCAGCGCCACCGCGAGATCTTCGTCAAACCCTGGATCGTGCTGCAAGAAGCCCACCACGATGCCGCCCTGCGTTTCGAGCAGCCGGTCACGCTGATTCCGCCGCAATTGACCCCGGGGCTGCAGATCATCGACAAGACGCGCTATGTGATGCTGCCCGAGCGGCTGGCTGGCGGCGATGTCCAGCCCGGCCGGGACGGCAACGACCTGGTGTTTCGCGATCTGTTCTGGCATGTGTACACCCAGGTGCTGGGCTGGGAAACCGTCGCGGTCCCGGCAGGCCGCTTCGAGGTCGCCCGGGTACAGCGTCGCGTCTTCTTCAAGCATTTCGACACCTTCCGCATCCAGTCGACCCGTACCGAGACACTCTGGTACGCGCCCAGCATCGGGCACTGGGTGGCCCGTGAATGGACCGGCGAGTATCTGGTGCCCGGGGCGCGCCGGCGCAGTGCGGCCTTTCGCGAAGACTGGGTGCGCTGGGAACTGCTCAACCGCAGCGGCCCGCCCCAGGCCTGAACCCACGGCGTGACGGGGCGCGCGCGGCGCCCGGCCCGCCAGACCCGAACGCCAAAGCCCGCCGGCTGGCAGGCGCCTTCAGCGCTGTGCCGCCGCGCGGGCGCCCAGGCGCTGGTCGATGACCTGAAGCAGCGGCGCGATCTGCTGGCCCAAGGACATCTGCGGATTCGAGAACCCCTGGCGCTGCTCGGTCTCCCAGCGCCGGATGACCGGCAGCGCGAGGCCATAGGCCTGCGTCAGGGAGACGGTGCGGGCGATGCCGTGTTCGAAAAAGGCCCGACCAAACCAGGTGAAGTCCGACTCGTTGCCGCAGCCAAACGAGGGGTTGTAGGCATCGCTGGCCGTGATCACCAGCGTATGCGGGTCGGCCAACCGGTCGATGAATCCGCCCGAATAACAGGCCGAGACGATCACCACCCGGTGGCGGATCCCCGAGGCGTCGAGCATCTGGCGCAGGTGTTCGCCCTTGAGCCCCTCCAGTTGCAGGGGATCGAGTTGCGCACTGAGCTGATGACCGGGGCTGCCATGTGCGGTCAGATACAGCAGCAGGACATCCCGCTCGCGGTCCATGCGAGCTGCCATGGCAGCAATGGCGCGGCGCAGGTTGCCCGCTGTGGCCACCGGATACTGGCGCAGGCCACGTGGCGCATTCTGCAGGCGCAGCGCGCGCCCCTCAGTTTCCAGACGCCGCTCGAGCAGGGGATGGATGACATCGAGCTCCCGCGGAAACACCGCCTCGCTGCCATCCGGCGCAAAGCTGATGAAGTAGTACTCGGACAGGTCCGGCCGCTGGGGGAGCAGGGTGGCGGCCTGACGGGCCAGTAGTTCCTGCTGGAGATCGAAGACCGGCTCGTCGGCCAGGGTTTCGGCGGCCGGGCCGACATCGACCGCCTCCCACAGACGGGGGCCGGGGCGCAGCAGGTCGGTCAGGCTCCACAGCGCCAGCGGCAGCACCAGCCCGGCAGCCTGCCAGGACTTCAGGCGCTGACCACCAAAACCACGCCGCAGCAACAGCCACAGGGCCAGCAACCACCAGGCCATGAGGGCCAGCATCAGCAGCGACAGGAGAAGGCCGTGCACATGCGGTCGAAGCGTCAGCCAGAGGGCATGACTGGCCAGCAGATGCCACCACAGCAGGGCCAGCGCCACCTGGACCAGCGACCAGGGCGCATGCCGGGCAGCCAGCCCCGCCAGCAAGGCCACCAGGGCCAACTCGCCCAGCAGGAGCCTCAGTGCGGTGGCATCCAGACGGACGACCACCGACGCACCCGGCGTCTGTTCCAGAAGCAGCCCGTAGCGGTCCAGCGCGAGCGCCGAGAGCACCAGCAGCAGGCCCAGCAGCAGGGTCAGGACGATGCCGCCCCGCACCCTGGGCCAGCGTACCGGAAGCAGCAGCAGCGCGCGCAGGCCCTGGCGCAGCGTCTCCAGGACCCCCGCCCGCGGCGTCATGGCCTCAGGCAGCGGATTCAAGCGGCCAGCGCCTCATCGAGCCATTCGATCCAGTGCCTTACCGGTGTGGGCGTGCCTGCCTGCAGGTGGCCGATGCAACCAATGTTGGCCGACAGGATCAGCGCCGGCTGGTCACTTTGCAGATTGGCCAGCTTGCGCTCGCGCAATTGCAGGGACAGCTCCGGTTGCGTCACCGAATAAGTGCCCGCCGAACCGCAGCACAGGTGCGACTCGGGGTTGGCCGTGACCGTGATGCCCAACGTGGCGAGGAAGGCTTCCACCTTGCCCTTGACCTGCTGTCCATGCTGCAGGGTGCAAGGCGGATGAAAGGCCACGCGCCGCGCCGCAGTCGCGCTCAGCGCGGCCGGGTTGAGGTTGACCCGCCCCTGTGCCTGCGCCTGTTGCAGGGCGGCCGGCAGCCATTCGGCCAGGTCAAGACAGCGGCTGACGATGTGGGCGGCCCGGTCCGCATAGTCGGGATCATTGCGCAACAGGTGGGCATAGTCCTTGACCATGGCGCCGCAGCCCGAGGCATTGATCAGCAAGGCCTCGACACCCTGGCCGCCCTGCTCCGCAGGCGCCAGATGCGGCCACCAGGCGTCGATGTTGCGGCGTGCATCAGCCAGCCCGCCCTCGTGGTCATTCAGGTGATGCCGGATCGCGCCACAACAGCCCGATGCTGGGTCGACCAGGGTCTGGACCCCGATCCGGTCGAGCACTCTGGCGGTGGCCGCATCGATGCCGGGCATCATTGCCGGCTGCACGCAGCCGTTCAGGATCAGCACCTTGCGCGGATGCGTGGCACTCGGCCATGCCCCCGCCGATCGACGCTGCGGCACCTTGGCCTTCAGGCTCTCGGGCAGGAGCGGCCGCACGGCCTGACCCAGCCGCATGGCTGGATCGAACAGCCAGCGCCGCGTCATGCCTTCACGCAAGGCGCCGCGCAGCAAGGTCTGGGACAGCGGACGCGTCACCTGGGCCTCGACCAGCTTGCGGCCGACATCGACCAGGTGACCGTACTGCACGCCAGAGGGACAGGTACTCTCGCAATTGCGGCAGGTCAGGCAGCGGTCCAGGTGAGTCAGTGTCTCGGCCGTTGCGGGCTTGCCCTCGACCACCTGCTTGATCAGGTAGATGCGGCCACGCGGGCCATCGAGCTCGTCGCCCAGCAACTGATAGGTGGGACAGGTCGCCGTGCAAAAGCCGCAATGCACGCACTTGCGAAGGATCTCCTCGGCGACGGCGCCTTCCGGCGTGCCCTTCAGATGATCGGACAGATGGGTTTCCATGGATTCGGTAACGCCTTCGCCTTGAGAATTTGCGCAGCCCGCAGTCTTACAGACCGGGATACATGCGGGAGGGATTGAAGAGGCCCCGCGGATCGAGTTCAGCCTTCAGGCGCTGATGAAAGCCCTGCACCGGTGCACTCAGGGGATGAAAGCGCGACCCCTGGCCACTGGCGCGCTCCTGCTCGCGCAGCTGGCCGTGGTACAGCATGGCCGTGCCACCCAGGCGCTCGGCCTGTGCACGAAGCTCGCCCGCCCCGGCATCGGTCCACAGCCAGCGCAGTGCGCCGCCCCATTCGATGACGGTCTCGCCAGGGCCTTCCAATGCGGCGGCCGTGCTCGGCAAGGACACTCGCCACAGCCGCTGCCCCTGGGACGCGGTGGAACGGGCACGCTCGAAGAAGGCATCGGACTGGTCGCGCCAGGCCGCCCAGCATCCTGCCGCCTGCGCGGCATCGAGCACGACGGCGCCCTGCGCCGATTCAAACTGGCGCGCAGCGCGCTCGACCGCCGCCGCTGCCCCTGACAGGCGCAGGTGCAGGCGCTCCTGATGCCAGTGGCTGGCCACCAGGGGCAGGGGCTGTCCGCCCCAGGCATTGAGGCTGTCGAGCGCCTGCTGCTGGGGCAGGCTGAGCATCAGGGTGCACTCGGCGGCCGGTCGCGGCAGAACCTTGAGCGAGACCTCGGCGATGACGCCGAACACGCCCATCGAGCCGCACAGCAGGCGCGCCAGGTCGTAGCCGGCCACGTTCTTCATCACCGTGCCACCGAACTGCAGCCACTGGCCCTGCGCATCGAGCAGGGCCGCGCCCAGCACGAAGTCCCGGGCCGAACCCAGGCTGGCCCGGCGCGGGCCCGACAGGCCGGTTGCAATGGCACCGCCGACCGTACCGCGACCGCCGAAGCGCGGCGGATCGAAGGCGAGCATCTGGCCCTGTTCCTGGACGGCAGCCTCGAGTTCGTCCAGGGGCGTGCCACAGCGCGCCGTTACCACCAGTTCGGTCGGCTCATAGGAGACGATGCCCCGGTAGTCGCTGACCGGCAAGGCCAGCAAGCCCTCGCCAGGCTCGCCCGGTTCGCCGTAAAAGGCCTTCGAGCCCGATCCGGCAATCAGCAGTCGCTGACCGCTCGCTGCGGCCTCCACAATGCTGGTGCGGATCCGGTCCAGGGCCGGATCGGCCTGGCGAAAGCTGCCGCGGGCGCCGTCGCGAATCAGTCGGGCCAGGGGCGAGCCGCTGTCGCCAGCCGCCGGCGCTTGCATCGCAGTCATGTCGGTTCCTAGTGTGGTGTGCCGTGAATAACTTGTCTAAGGATTCGACTCAGACGAGGATGATCGGGTGGTTGTCCGCCAGGGTAGATATCGGGTGATATCTGCCCTGGCGGGCGAGCGAACGAGCGCCTCGGCCGATCGGACCCCTTCGGGGCGAAGTCATTAGATAAGTCATTTACGGCACACCACACTAGAATCGGGGCAGATCCGCGAAGCGGATGCGGCCGTTGTGCACATGCTCGCGCCCGTACTCGGCACAGCGCGACAGGGTCGGAATCACCTTGCCCGGGTTGAGCAGGCCGGGCGGATCAAAGGCCCGCTTGACGGCAAAGAAGGCCTCGCGCTCACCGGGCGAGAACTGCACGCACATCTGGTTGATCTTTTCCACGCCCACGCCGTGCTCACCGGTGACCGTGCCGCCAAACTCGATGCACAGCTCGAGGATGTCGGCGCCAAAGCGGTCGGCACGGTGCCACTGCTCCTGGCTGTTCGAGTCGAACAGGATCAGGGGGTGCAGGTTGCCGTCACCGGCATGGAACACGTTCATGCAACGCAGCTGGTACTTGTCCTCCATCTGCGCGATCGCGGACAGCATCTTGCCGATCATCTTGCGCGGGATGGTGCCGTCCATGCAGTAATAGTCCGGCGAGATGCGGCCGGCTGCGGGAAAGGCATTCTTGCGGCCCGACCAGAACAACAGGCGCTCCTGTTCCGACTGCGACACCTTGATACCGGTGGCGCCGCTGCCGCGCAGCACCTGCTCCATGCGGGCGATCTCCTCTTCGACCTCCTCGGGGGTTCCGTCGGATTCGGCCAGCAGAATGGCCTCGGCGTCCAGGTCGTAGCCGGCATGCACGAACTGCTCGACCGCGATCGAGGCCTTCTTGTCCATCATCTCCATGCCGGCCGGGATGATGCCGGCCGAGATGATGTTGGCCACCGAATCCCCGGCCTTGACCACATCATCGAAAGAGGCCATCACGACGCGTGCCACCAGGGGTTTGGGGATCAGCTTGACGGTGGCCTCGGTGGTCACCAGCAGCATGCCTTCCGAGCCGATCAGCAGGGACAGCAGGTCGAGCCCGGGGCTGTCGAGCGCGGCACTGCCGATCTCGACGATTTCGCCGGCAATGGTCAGGCCGCGGATGCGCAGCACGTTGTGACAGGTCAGTCCATATTTCAGGCAATGCACGCCACCCGAGTTCTCGGCCAGGTTGCCACCGATCGAGCAGGCGATCTGCGAGGAGGGATCGGGCGCGTAGTACAGGCCATGCGAGGCCGCCGCCTCGGAGATGGCCAGGTTGCGCACGCCGGGCTGGACCGTGGCAGTGCGCGCCTTCGCATCGACCTTGAGAATGCGGTTGAGGCGGGCCAGCGACAGCACGACCCCGCCGGCATGGGGCATCGACCCGCCGGACAGGCTGGTGCCGGCACCACGCGCCACCACCGGCACATCAAGCCGGTAACAGGCCTGCAGCACCGCCTGGGCCTGGGCCTCGTTCTCGGGCAGGGTGACCGCCAGGGGCAGTTGCCGATAGGCCGACAGGGCGTCGCATTCGTAGGGGCGCAAGGCCTCCTCGTCGTGGATCAGCGCACGCGCTGGAAGCGCCGCCGACAACGCCGCCAGGATGGCCTGCCGCTTGGCGGCATCGGCACCGGCCTGATAATCGGCATATCGCAACTCGGGCTGGGCCGGGACGGAGCCGGCCAATTCTGTGGGCGCATTCATGGGACGATAGGATACCGGGTTGAGGGCACGTCCCGCATCCGGGTTGCCCCGCATCGCAGGGCCATTGCGGCCTTGTTTCGCCTCTTTCGAACGAAAAGTTGTTTTGACCAAAACCCCTGCAATGGCCCCGCCCGCCCCCACCTGGCAGGGTTATGCCTTCCTGATCGCCGGCATGGCCGTGGTGGGCAGCTACGTCGCCCTGGCCAAGCCACTGACCGCCGTGTTCCCGGTCTTCCTGCTGGCCTGGCTGCGCTTCGGATTGTCGGCGCTGGCCATGATCGGCTGGGCCCGGCCCCAACCCGGTGACCAGCCGATCGGACCGCTGCAGCAGCGCCAATTGTTCCTGCAATCGCTGTTCGGCAACTTCCTGTTCTCCATCTGCATGCTGTACGGCGTCTCGCAGACCACCGCCAGCGCCAGCGGCGTGATCCTGGCCACGATTCCGGCCGTGGTGGCGGTGCTGTCGCGGTTCTGGCTGCGCGAGCGGGTCAGCGCACGCGCATGGCTGGCCGTGCTCATTGCACTGGTGGGCCTGACCACCCTGGCCCTGTCCCGGGAGAGTGGCACGCCTGGCCTCGCCCGGATGAGCCTGGCGGGCAATGCCCTGATCTTTGCCAGCGTGTGCTGCGAATCGGTCTATGTGATCCTGTCCAAGCAACTCACCCAGGGCCTGTCGCCCAAGCGCATCTCGGCCCTGATCAACCTGTGGGGCCTGGTGCTGATGACGCCGCTGGGACTGTGGCAGGCCCGGCACTTCGATTTTGGCGCGGTATCGGCTTCCGCCTGGGGCCTGTTGCTCTTTTACTCGCTGGCCGCAAGCATGATCTCGACCTGGTTGTGGATGACCGGGGTCAAGGCCGTCCCGGCCAGTCGCAGCGGCGTGTTCACGGTAGCGATGCCGGTGACCGCCACCCTGATCGGTCTGCTGGTCTTTGGCGAGACCTTCACCGCAGCGATCGCCTTTGCCTTTGCCTGTGCGGTGGCCGCGATCCTGCTGATCGCTGCGCCGATGCGTCAAGATGGAGCCCATGAACGAATCCCGCGACATCCCTGAGGACGAGGTCCTCGCCCATACCCGGCAATGGCTCGAGAAGGCTGTCATCGGCCTGAATCTGTGCCCGTTTGCCAAGGCCGAGCATGTCCATGGCCGCATCCATTACCGGGTGAGCCAGGCCCGTGACGGCGAACAGTTGCTGATCGAGCTGGGCGAAGAACTGCAGCGGCTTCTGGACACCCCGGCCGATCAGATCGAGACCAGCCTGCTGATCCATCCGATGGTCTTTCAGGACTTCCTCGACTTCAATGACTTCATCGGCGATGTTGACGACCTGATCGAGCGGCTGGGGCTGGCAGGCATCCTGCAGGTGGCCTCCTTCCATCCACGATTCCAGTTCGCCGACACCGCCGAGGATGACATCGGCAACTTCACCAACCGGGCGCCCTACCCGACCCTGCACCTGCTGCGCGAGGACAGCATCGACCGTGCGGTGCAGGCCTTCCCCGAGGCCGACGAGATCTTCGAGCGCAATATCCTGACCATGAAAGCGCTGGGTCACCGCGGCTGGCAGACCCTGTTCGATGCGGTCAGCGAAGGCAGCGCTGCCAGGAAAGAGCCCGACAAGCCCTGAGGGCGCCGCCGCATGCTAATCTGCGCGCCCATCAAGGGGTCCCACCCCACCCTCGAACAACGGAGACTTGATGAAGCGCCTGAATCCCTGGATCGCCGCATTGGCCTGGGCCGCCGCCCTGTGCCTGCCCGCCGCCGGTCACACCCAGAGCCGCCCCGAAACAGCGGCCGAATTCCCCTCCCGTCCGCTACGCTGGATCGTGCCCTTCCCGCCCGGAGGCCCGACCGACTCCTTCTCACGGCCGGCCGCCCAGAAGCTGTCCGAGATTCTCAAGCAACCAGTGATCGTCGAAAACGTGCCCGGTGCGGGCGCCTCGATCGGCATGGAAAAAATCGCCCGCGCCACCCCTGATGGCTACACCATCGGACTGGCCACCACCGGCACCCATTCGATCAATCCGCACCTGTACGGCGCGCGCCTGCCCCACGACACCAGCAAGGACTTCACCCCGCTGACCCTGGCCGTGCGCTATGTCAATGTGCTGCTGATCAGTCCCAAGCTGGGCATCAACAGCGTCAAGGAGCTGATCGACTATGCCAAGGCCAACCCCGGCAAGGTCACCTTCGGATCGGCCGGCAATGGGTCCTCGAACCACCTGTCGGGCGAGACCCTGAAACTGGTCTCGGGCGCGCCGATGCAGCACATTCCGTACCGTGGCAGTGCCCCGGCGCTGGCCGATGTGATCGCCGGCAACATCACCTTCATGTTCGACATTCCGATCACGGCCATGCCCAGCGTCCAGTCAGGTCGCGTCAAGGCCCTGGCCATCACCAGCGAGAAACGATCGCCCTATGTGCCCGGCGTGCCGACCATGGCCGAGGCCGGCTTCAAGGGCTTCAGCGATGCCGGCAGCGACCTGTGGTTCGGCATCGTCGCGCCAGCGGGAGTGCCCAAGCCCATCGCCGCCAAGCTCAACGAATCTTTGATCACCGCCCTGCGTTCGCCGGACATGCGACAGCGCATCAGTGCGGCCGGTTTCGAACTGTGGACCAGCACGCAGGACGAGTTCGCGCAGGTGGTGCGGGTCGACCGCGACAAATGGGGCAAGATCGTCCGGGCATCGGGCGCCAAGGTCGACTGACCCCTGGCGCGGATGCGCCTCAGGCGCGCATGCGCCAGGCGGTGAGGCCCGCGCCGGCCAGGGCCAGCAAGGCGCCGATCAGCAGGGCGCCGGTGGCCCCGGTCCACAGGCCGATCTGGCCGAACACCAGGCTGCCCACCGGCGTGGCGCCGATGAACATCGCGGTATAAAGGGCCAGCACCCGGCCGCGCTTGTCATCATCGGCGCGTTTCTGGATCGCCATGTTGGTGGCCACCGCCTGCACGATCACGCCAAAGCCGACGAAGACCATGGCCACGATCGACAGTGGCAGCCAGTGGCTCAGGCAAAACACCAGCAAGCCGGCACCCGCCGAGACATTGCCGGCCAGGGCAATGCGCGACAGGTGGTGGCTGCCGCGACGCGCTGCCAGTGAGATGGCCGCGGTCATTGCCCCCATGCCGGCGCAGGAGATGAACATCCCGACCAGTTCCGGATGGGCGCCAAAGCGCTCGCTGACAGCGGCCGGCATCAGGTGGACATAGGGCCCGACCCCGAAGCCCAGCGCAAACACGCCCACCAGCATGCGCCCCATCACCGGATCGTCGAAGGCATGGGTCCAGCCATCGACCACCTGCCGCCAGGCCGAGCCGGCCGGGCGATGCGTGGAGCCCGGGATCGTCTCGATGCGCCACAACTGGAAAAGCGTGGCACACAGCAGCACCGGGTGCAGGATGAAGCAGGCCTCCTCGCCCAGGCTGCCGATCAGGATGCCGCCGACCGCCGGCCCGATGAAGCGGGCGGTGTTCAGCGCGGTCGAATGAAGCGCCACCGCATTGGTGAGCACCGTGCGGTCATCGATCAGGTCGACGAGGAAAGCGTGGCGGATCGGAATCTCGAGCGCAAAGGCAAAGCCGCGCAGCAACGCGATGATGATCAAACCAGTGGCGCCGATCCAGTGCCAATGGGTGAGCACCGCCAGCAGGATGCCCAGCAGGGACACGAAGCACAGGATGCCGATCAGCATCTGGCGGCGCGGATAACGATCGGCCAGCACGCCGGCCAGCGGCGAGATGACAATGGCCGGCGCCAGCGAGGCAAAGCCGATCCAGCCGAGCACGGCCACCGACCCGGTCAGGCGATAGCCCAGCCAGGACATCGCCACGCTGTGGGCAAAGCCGCCGATCAGGGCAATGGCCTGACCGATGAAGTAGCGGCGGAACTGCAATTGCCCCAGGGCCGGAAAGCGGCTGAAGACGGACCTGGCGAAAGCGCTCATTTTTTCCTGTGGTGGCTGCGGCCATGATACTGGCCGAGCACTGCCCGAAGGGGTCCGCGTCCCGCAGCCTCAGGTGCCTGCCCCGGTCACCCGGGGCCGACGCCCGTACCTGTCATTTCAGTCCTTGATTTTTTCCAGGGCCAGGGCATTCATGCAATAGCGCAGGCCACCGGGCGGCGGGCCGTCCGGAAAGACATGGCCCAGGTGGGCATCGCAGGTCGCACACGTGGTCTCGATGCGCACCATGCCGTAGCTGTGGTCGGCATGGTAGGCAATGGCCTCCTGGCTCAGCGGCTGCGTAAACGAGGGCCAGCCGGTGCCCGACTCGAATTTTTCCGCCGAATCGAACAGCGGGCTGTGACAGCAGGCGCAGGCATAGCGACCAGGCTCGAACAGCGAGCACATGTCGGAGCTGAAGGCCGGCTCGGTACCGGCCTGGCGCGTCACGCGAAACACCGCGGGCGAGAGCAGCTCACGCCACTGCTGCGGACTGCGTTCGTCGCGCCGCGCGGGCGCCAGATTGCCGTCGCGGGCACGCTCCAGCACGGTTTTCCAATTGAGCATCAGCTTCTCCCATGATCCCTTGAGCCCCGATTATGCGGCATGCCCGCAAGCCCCTTCGCGGGGTCTGGCCGGAGCGGACCGGCGCGCCACGGCCGTGCCGTTTCCGGCTAGACTGGCTGCACAAAAGCCTGACTGTCCCGCATCACACCAAGAGGCTGAGGAGACCCCCATGACCCGTGCCATCCTGATCGATCGCATCATTGGCGAGCAGCGCCCCTCGCTGTCCCGCGCCGAAGATGTCCTGGCCATCGAGGCCGTTCCGTTCCGCGAGCGGGTTGCCGCTGCCAGCACCTATGACGCGATCCGTCTGGGGGCCGGGCACAACCCCTCGGCCCCTGCGCTGCAGTTCCTGCCCAATGCAGACCCCGCCGAGACGGCACTGGTGATCAGTCATGAGCAGTTCCTCGGACGGCTTCATCAGGCCGCCAACCTTTATCACAGCCTGGGCGTCGGCCCCCAGGACGTGGTCAGCTTTCTGCTGCCCCTGGTGCCACAAAGCTTCTACGGCCTGTTCGGCGCCGAGGCTGCCGGCATTGCCAACCCGGTCAATGCCCTGCTAGAGCCGCACCAGCTGGCCGAAATCCTGAATGCCGCAAAGACCAAGGTGCTGGTCGCACTCGGGCCGACGCCAGGCAGCGACATCTGGGAAAAGGTCGAGAAGATCCGCGATCAGCTGCCACACCTGAAGACCATCCTGCAGGTCGGCACCGGCCCCGAGGATCCCGAGCGCGGCATCCTGAACTTCGACCGGCAGGTAGCGGCCCAGCCGGCCGATCGCCTGATCAGCGGACGCCAGATCCATCCGGACGACACGGCCGCCTACTTCCACACGGGCGGCACTACCGGCACGCCCAAGCTGGTGCGTCACAGCCACGAGAACCAGGTCTATCAGGCCTGGGTGATCAACATCATGCTCACAGTCGCCCCGGGCGGCCAGATGCTGTTCGGACTGCCGCTCTATCACGTGGGCGGCGCGCTGACGCAGGCCTTGTCGACCCTGGCGGCGGGTGGCGCCCTGGTCGTGCTCTCGCCCTCGGGCTGGCGCAACCCTTCCGCGGTACGCAACGTCTGGAAACTGGTCGACCGCTTCAAGCCCCAGGTCTTCAGCGGGGTGCCGACCGTGCTGGCTGCGGCACTGGGCATCCCCGTCGACGGCGCCGACACCTCCAGCGTCCGCGCCATCGGCGGCGGCGGCTCGGCCATTCCGGTGGCCGTTGGCAAACAACTCCAGGATCGCCTGTCGGCGCCAGTGCTCGAGGTCTATGGCATGACCGAAACCTCGAGCGTGCACACCATCTCCTACATCGACCGCCCGATCCGGCTTGGCTCGGTTGGCCAGGCCGTGCCCTACAGCCGGGTGCGGATCGTGAAGGTCGACGCCGATGGCCGCTATCAGGGCGAATGTGCGCCCAATGAAATCGGCGTGGTCGCGATGGCGGGACCCGGCGTGTTCACTGGCTACATGGATGATCGCCACAACCAGGGCGCCTTCATCGAACCGGGTTGGGTCAACTCGGGTGACCTCGGACGGCTCGACGAGGAGGGCTACATCTGGATCACCGGCCGTGCCAAGGACCTGATCATCCGTGGCGGGCACAACATCGACCCGATGCCGATCGAGGAGATCCTGTTCCAGCATCCCGATGTGGCCCTCGCCGCGATTGTCGGTCAGCCCGATGCCTATGCCGGCGAGTTGCCGCTGGCCTATGTCCAGCTCAAGCCCGGGGCCCAGACCAGCCCGGCGCAGTTGCACGACTATCTGCGCAGCCGCACACCGGAGCGTGCCGCCGTGCCGGTGGCGGTGCATCTGGTCCAGGCCATTCCGCTCACCGGCGTGGGCAAGGTCTTCAAGCCCGAGTTGCGCTGGGACGCCACGCGACGCGTGTTCTCGCAGACCCTGGCGCAGGTGGCCTCCTCGGCCCCACCGGGCGCGGGCATCGAGGTGAGCGTGGGCGCCGACGGCACCCATGGCACGATTGCAACAGTGACGCTGTCCGGTGTGCCTGCAGCGCAGCGCGAGGCGCTCGAGCAGGCGGTGCACGAGAAACTGAACCCCTTCACCATCCGCCATCGCATCCAGTGGCAGGACTGAGGCGGGCGCGCACCTGAGAGCGTGCTGGCCGTTTTCCGCCGGCGGGCCGAAGACCAGGCAGGCCGTCGCACGGGCCTGGCCGACCGGCCGGTATCCGGGTGTGCGCCGCATCGACCAGTGCGCTGACTGATCCTGCCGCATCGTCCTTCGCGACATGTACTTGCAACTGCAATCATTGCATATACAATGTTGCCATGAAGAAACCCCCTGCTGGCTCCTCCCCTGCTGCCCGGGCCAAGGCATCGGCATCGAGCGCCGCCGACCTCAGGCCGCGCGGCTGCACCAACTTCAAGTTGCGCCAGCTGTCGCGGGTCGTCACGCAGGACTACGATACCGAGCTGGCAGCCAGCGGCGTCAAGATCACCCAGTACTCGCTGCTCAACCATGTGCAGTCCATGGGACCGATCCGTCCGGTCGACCTGGCCCAGCGCATGCGCATGGACAGCTCCACGCTGTCGCGCAACCTGCGGCCGATGCTGACGGCCGGGTGGCTCGAACTGGTCGAAGGCGACGATGCGCGCAGCCACCGCGTTGCCCTGACCGAGGCCGGCGAGGCCAAGCGCCTGGAGGCCCGCAAGCACTGGCGTATCGCCCAGGAGCGCCTGAATCGGACCCTGGGCACAGAGCGGGTCCTGGCCTTGCATGCCCTGATCGACGACGCCCTCGAAGCGCTCAGCCCCTTGCCGGCTGACCAGCCCTGAAGGCCTCCCGGCTCATTGTCACTGCTCCAAACCCTCACGCCCATGACCTCTGCCCTTCCCCGTCGTTACGCCGTCTGGTTGGTCCTGCTCGCCGCGGCCGGCACCTTCGCCATGACCATGGGGGTACGCAACTCCATGGGCCTGTTCCTGGGTCCGATCAACACCAGCACGGGCCTGGGCCTGGCCAGCGTCAGCCTGGCCTTCGCCTTCGGCCAATTGTGGTGGGGCATCACCCAGCCCTTCGCCGGTGCCATCGCCGACCGGGTGGGCGCCGGACGTGTCCTGCTGGCCGGTGCATTGATGGTGTCCCTGGGGACCTTCATCACCCCCTACATGAACAGCGTGGCCGGACTCACTCTGGCCATCGCGCTGCTGTCGGCCGGCGGTGCGGGGCTGGCAGGCCCCGCCGTGCTGATGGCCGCCACCACGCGACTGATTCCGCCGGAGAAACGCGCCATGGCCAGCGGCATCGTCAATGCCGGCGGCTCGTTCGGACAGTTCCTGATGGCACCGATCGCGGGCGCCCTGACGATCAGCCTGGGCTGGGGCCAGGCCGTGCAGGCCCTGGCCCTGTTCGTGCTGCTGTGCCTGCCGGCCGCCTTCATCCTGCGTGGCAACGCACAGCAAGGCAGCGTCAATGCCGGCGGTGCTGCGCCCCTGAGCGTGCGGCAGGCCCTGTCCCAGGCCCTGCACACCCCCAGCTACCTGTTGCTGGCCGCCGGCTTCTTTGTCTGCGGCTTCCATGTGGCCTTTCTCGGTACCCACATGCCGGGTGTCATCGCCGCCTGCGGCCTGCCCAGCCAGTGGGCCGGCTGGTCGCTGGCCCTGATCGGCCTGTTCAACATCATCGGGTCCCTGGGCATCGGCTGGGCCATGGGACGCTGGCCACTCAAGCGGCTCCTGTCCCTGCTTTACACCGTGCGAGGCCTGGCCGTGCTGGCCTTCGTGCTGGCGCCCAAGACCCCCGCCGTGCTGCTGCTGTTCTCGGCCGTGATGGGCCTGAGCTTCCTGTCCACCGTACCGCCCACCGCAGGCCTGGTGGCCCGTTTCTTCGGGCCGGCCAACATGGCCATGCTGTTCGGCCTGGTCATGGTCACGCACCAGATAGGCGGCTTCCTCGGTGCCTGGCTCGGTGGCCGCATCTTCGCCGCCACCCAGTCCTACGACTGGGTCTGGTACATGGACATCATGCTGGCCTTCGCCGCCGCCCTGGTTCACCTGCCGATCCGGGAGGCCCCGGCCAGCCGGCCCGTTACAACCTGAGGCCAGCCAAGGCAAGGCAAGGCGCAATGAACACCGCTCCCTGATGCATCTGGCCCGCACCCCTGAGACAAGCACCAACCCGCCCGCCCTGCGCCGCCCGTCCCCTCAGCGCAGCCTGGCTGCGCTGTGCCGCCTCCTGGTCATCGGGCTGGGCCTGCTGCTGGCCACCAGCCACCCGGTGGGGGCCCAGGAAGCCCGGGAGGTCATCGACCTGCCCACCCGGCCCGGCATCACGCAGCGCCTGCTGCTCCAGACGCCCTCCCAGCCCAGGGCTGTTGTCATCCTTCTGGCTGGCGGGCACGGCGGATTGCGCCTCTTTCCCAATGGCTCGATGCAGTGGGGCGAAGGGAACTTCCTGCTGCGTTCGCGTCCGCTGTTCCTGGCCCAGCAGCTGGCTGTGGCCACCGTCGACGCGCCCTCGGACCGCCTCAGCGCCCCATTCCTGAACGGGTTTCGGCAATCGGGCGACCATGTGCAGGATCTGAAGGCCGTGATCGGCCATCTTCGAAGCCGCCTTCAGTTGCCCGTCTGGCTGATCGGCACCAGTCGCGGCACCCAGTCTGCGGCTCATGCGGCCACCGTGCTCGGACCTGAAGACGGTCTGGCGGGCGTGGTGCTCACCGCCTCGATCCTGCGTGATGCACGCAGCCAGGCCCTGCCGGCCATGGCCCTGGACAAGGTGCGAGTACCGGTCCTGGTCGTCCACCATGAGCAGGATGCCTGCAGCGTCTGTCCATTCAGCGACATGCCCTTGCTGATGCGAAAACTGGAGCACCTGTCGCGCAAGGCGCTGATCAGCGTCAGCGGCGGACAGACCAGGGGCGACCCCTGCGAGGCTTTCGCCTATCATGGCTTCAATGGAGTGGAAGGGGACGTGGTGCAAGGCATCGCGCAATGGATCCTTGCTCCCTGACATCCCATCAACCCGGGGGCCGAATCATGAGCGACACACCCAAGACCAGCTGGTACGAGCGCCATGTACTGCCCCACCTGCTGCACTGTGCCTGTGGCGTCAAGCCAATCCGCCGGCAGCGCCAGAAGGTCGTGCCCCTGGCCCATGGCCGGGTCCTCGAGATCGGCATCGGCACCGGACTGAACCTGCCCCACTACGATCGCAGCAAGGTCAGCCAACTCACCGGCGTCGATCCCGCGCTGCGCATGCATCCGATGGCCCAGCGCCTGGCCCGGCAATCCGGCATCGCGGTCGATCTGGTCGGGCTGTCGGCTGAAAAACTGCCACTGGCCGATGCCACCGTCGACTCGATTGTCTGCACCTACACCCTGTGCACCATACCCGACCCGGTCGCTGCCCTGCACGAGATGCGGCGCGTACTTGCCCCCGGCGGCGCCCTGCTGTTTTCCGAGCATGGGCAGGCGCCCGATGAATCCGTGCGGCGCTGGCAGGACCGTCTGCAGCCCCTGTGGGGCCGCATCGCCGGCGGCTGCCATCTCGGGCGCGACATTCCGCAACTGCTGCGCCAGGGCGGGTTCAAGGCCGACATCCAGTCGCGCTATCTGCCCGGTCCGCGCTTTGCGTCCTACCACTACTGGGGCTCGGCAGTTCCCGATTGACTGCGCTACAATCCATCCCAGCGAATCAAGCGCAGCAGGAGAGACCGGGCTTGCACAGCCGGCGCCGAAGGGGAGTCGCCCCGAAAACTCTCAGGCAAAAGGACTGCTGCGTCGCTGCCTGTGTCCAGCCCCCGTCGGGGGCCTGAATCCCTTGCAGCATTGGCTCTCTGGAGAGAAGGCGCGCCCGCCCAATGCAGGCCTGCCTCGCCGAAGGACGCAAATGTCTCAGGCACCAAGGACAGAGGGGGCTCCAACCATCACCCATGGAGCCTTTCGCCTTGAACAATCCCGCCGATCTGCGTTACACCGACACCCACGAATGGCTTCGCGACCATGGCGATGGCACCGTCACCGTGGGGATCACCTTCCACGCCCAGGATGCCCTGGGCGAGCTCGTCTATGTCGAACTGCCCGAAGTCGGCCGCCAACTGAACAAGGGCGAGGCCTGCGTGGTGGTCGAATCGACCAAGGCCGCCTCCGATGTCTACGCCCCGGTCGAGGGTGAAGTGCTCGCCGTCAACGAGGCCTTGGGCAATGCGCCCCAGACCGTCAACGAAGCGCCTTTCGAGGGCGGATGGCTGTTCAAGCTCAAGGTCGCGAACCCCGCCCAGGTTGAGGGCCTGCTGACCGCCCAGGACTACACCGCCGGCCCGGGAGCGGCGTGATGACCGCCCCCGACCCCTTGGCCACGGGCATTGCCTCGCTGTTTGCCCACGACGAATTCCACGCCCGCCACATCGGTCCGACCAATACCGACGAAACCGCCATGCTGGCCCTGCTCGGCCAGCCCTCGCGGCAGTCGCTGATCAAGGCCACCGTACCGTCGGCAATCCTCATCGACGAACCCCTGGCCCTGCCAGCGCCGGTGACCGAGGCCGAGGCCCTGGCCGAACTGCGCGCCCTGGGGGCACGCAACCAGGTGTGGCGCAGCTACCTGGGCTGTGGCTATCACGGCACCATCACACCCGAACCGATCAAACGCAACGTCCTCGAGAATCCGGGCTGGTACACCGCCTACACGCCTTATCAGGCGGAAGTCGCCCAGGGGCGCCTCGAGGCGCTGCTCAATTTCCAGCAGATGGTCATCGACCTGACCGGCCTGCCAGTGGCCAACGCCTCCCTGCTCGATGAAGCCACGGCCGCCGCCGAGGCCATGGCGGTGTGCCGCCGTGCCTCGAAGTCCACCGCCAAGGCCTACTTCGTCGAAGCGGCGACCCATCCGCAAGTGATCTCGGTAATCCGCAGCCGCGCCAAGTGGATGGGCATCGAGGTGATCGTCGGCAATGCCGACAACATCAAGCCGCAGGAGGTCTTCGGAGCCCACCTGCAATCGCCTGACACCCTGGGTCGGGTCACCGACTACAGCGAACTCATCAGCGCCCTGCACTCGGCCGGTGCCAGGGTCTGTGTCGGCTCCGACCTGCTGGCCCTGATGCTCATCAAGAGCCCCGGCGAGATGCAGGCCGACCTGGCCATCGGTTCCTCGCAGCGCTTCGGCGTGCCGCTGGGCTACGGCGGTCCGCATGCCGCCTTCATGGCCGGCAAGGAAGAGCTGGTGCGCATGCTGCCCGGACGCATCATCGGCGTCTCGAAAGATGCCGCCGGCCATCCGGCCTTGCGCATGGCCCTGCAAACCCGCGAACAGCACATCCGCCGCGACAAGGCCACCAGCAACATCTGCACCGCGCAGGCACTGCTGGCCAACATGGCCTCGTTCTATGCCGTGTATCACGGCCCGCAAGGCCTGCTGCGCATCGCCCTGAAAGTCAATGCGCTCACCCGCCTGCTGGCCCGCGCGATCCAGGACCGCGTGCGCCCGGTGCCGACCTACCACTTCGACACCCTGGTCATCCATGCCGGTAGCGATGCCAATGGCGTGCAGGCGCGTGCCCGTGCGATGCAGATCAATGTCCGGGACCTGGGTGCCGAAGACAGCACGCTCAAGGGCCACTTCTCGGTCAGCCTCGATGAGACCGTCACCTTGCACGATGTGGCCGACCTGGCCTATGTGCTGGGCGGCAAGCGCATCGAACTCGAGCAGGTCGAGGCCCTGGCCGGCACCCTGGCCATCGAACCGGACACCCTGCCAGACTTCCTGCGCCGCACCACTGCCGTTCTGCAGCATCCGGTCTTCAACCGCTATCACAGCGAAACCGAGTTCATGCGCTATCTCAAGCGCCTGGAGAACAAGGACATCTCGCTGGTGCATTCGATGATCGCCCTCGGATCGTGCACCATGAAGCTGAATGCCTCCTCCGAGATGGCCGCGCTGACCTGGCCCGAGTTTGCCCACCTGCATCCGATGGCGCCGCGTGACCAGGCCAGGGGCTATGCCGAAATGTTCCAGCAACTGGGCAAGTGGCTGCAGGAGATCACCGGCTTTGCGGCAGTGTCCTTCCAGCCCAATTCAGGCGCGCAGGGCGAATACGCCGGCCTGCTGGCGATCCGCAATTACCTCGCCGCCAAGGGCGAGGGCCATCGCAACGTCTGCCTGATCCCGGCCTCGGCCCACGGCACCAACCCGGCCTCGGCCCAGATGATGGACCTGCAGATCGTGGTGGTGGCCTGCGATCCCAACGGCAATGTCGACCTGGCCGACCTCAAGGCCAAGATCGAGACCCATCGCGCCCGGCTCGCCTGCCTGATGGTCACCTACCCCTCCACCCATGGCGTCTTCGAGGCTGGTATCAAGGACATCTGCGCGATGGTCCATGAGGCCGGCGGCCAGGTCTACATGGATGGTGCCAACCTCAATGCCCAGGCCGGCCTGACCAAGCCGGGCCTGATCGGTGCCGATGTGTGCCACATGAACCTGCACAAGACCTTCGCCATTCCCCATGGTGGCGGCGGCCCGGGCATGGGTCCGATCGCGGTGGCGGCGCACCTGGCGCCCTTCCTGCCCAGCGACCCGGTGGCCAGCTCGTCCAACTCGGTCTCGGCCGCCCCGTTTGGCAGTGCGCTGATCTGCACCATCTCGTGGATGTACATCCGCATGATGGGGGCCAGCGGCATTCGCAAGGCCACCGAAGCGGCCATCCTCAATGCCAACTACATTGCCGCCCGCCTGCAGGGCAAGTACGAGGTGCTGTACCGCGGCGACAAGGGTTGCGTGGCGCATGAATGCATCCTCGACCTGCGCGGCTTCAAGGCCAGCTACGGCGTCAGCGCCGAAGACGTTGCCAAGCGCCTGATCGACTACGGCTTCCATGCCCCGACCCTGTCCTTCCCGGTCGCCGACACCCTGATGGTCGAACCCACCGAAAGCGAATCCAAGGCCGAACTGGACCGCTTCTGCGAAGCCATGCTCGACATCCACAAGGACTTGCAGGCGATTGCCGCTGGCACGCTCGACAAGGCCGACAACCCGCTCAAGTGGGCACCGCATACGGCCCAGGAAATTGCCGGCGAGTGGGCGCACGCGTATTCGCGCGAACAGGCGGTCTATCCGCTGCCGCACATCCGCGAGGCCAAGTTCTGGCCCAGCGTCAAGCGCGTGGACAACGCCGCCGGCGACCGGCAACTGATCTGCACCTGCCCGCCGATGGCCGACTATGCCGAAGCCGGAGGCAACGCATGATCAGGTTCAGACACGCCCACGGCACCGGAGCCCGCCATGACTGAGGGCGCCCTCAAGAAGATTCCCCTGGATGCCCTGCACCGCGAACTGGGGGCCCGGTTCGGCGGCTTTGCCGGATTCGACATGCCGATCCAGTATCCGGCCGGACTGAAGGCCGAGCACCTGGCCACCCGCGCGAGCGCGGGCCTGTTCGATGTCTCGCACATGGGGCAACTGCGCATCACCCCGATGGACCAGCAGGTCCAGACCCTGCACCGGGAGCTCGAAGCGGCCCTGCCGATCGACTTCGAGGCTTGGCCGATCGGTTTGCAGAAGTATTCGGTGCTGCTCAACGACCAGGGAGGCATCGAGGACGACCTGATGCTGGTGAACCAGGGCGACCATGTGCAGACGATCGTCAATGCCGGCAATCGCGAGGCCGATCACGCCTTGCTGCGCCAGCGCTGCCCGGGCTTGCGTTTTGACTGGATCGACGCCAGCCTGATCGCCTTGCAGGGCCCGGCCGCCGAGAGCGTGCTGGCCGCCATGGATCCTCAGGCCGCCGACATGCGCTTCATGCAGGCGCGCACCCTGATGCTCGATGGCGCAGCCTGCTTCACGACCCGCTCCGGCTACACCGGCGAGGATGGCTACGAGATCTCGATCCCCAACGCCGATGCCCCCCGCATCGTGCGCAAGCTGCTGGCTGATACCCGAGTGCAACCGGTGGGCCTGGCGGCACGCGACACGCTGCGTCTGGAGGCGGGCCTGCCGCTGCACGGCAACGACATCCTGCCCAGCACCACTCCCATCGAGGCGGGCCTGGGCTTTGCCATCCCGAAATCACGGCGCACGGGCGGTGCCAAGGCCGGCGGCTTTCCGGGTGCGGCCACCATCCTGCAGCAACTGGCGCAAGGCCCGCAACGCCGGCTGGTGGGCCTGGGCAGTGACAGCAACATGCCGATCCGCGCACATGCACGGATTGCCGATGCGCAAGGCATCGAGGTCGGCGAAGTGACCAGCGGCACGGTGTCTCCGAGCCTGGGCAAGCCGATCATGATGGCGTATGTCGATGCCGCCGCACTGGCGCCCGGCAACGGCCTGCATTGCGCCCAGCTGTTCGCACTGGTGCGTGACAAGCGGCCGCAGGTCAGCGTGCTGCCGCTGCCTTTCGTGGAAAAGCGCTACAAGCGCTGAGCGGGTGCACCGGCAAGGGTGTCTTGCGAGGCGCTGCGCTCAGTCCAGCTTGACGTCGACCCCGATCGAGTAGAGGTTGCCGGTGTAGGGAATGCCCACCAGGGTTGCGCTGCGCGAGGCACGCGAAATGCCCGCCGTCAGGAAGACGGTTCGCAGCATTTCGTAACGCAGATTCAGGGAAGTCTGATTGATCCGATCGGCATCGAGCCCGCCAAGCCCCAGCACCACAGCAGGGTCGGCATTGAAGCGACGACGGTTGGTATCGAAAGACGCGCCGACCGTGATCCGTCCGGTCGGACGCCAGGAGCCGTCCAGCACCAGGCGCGTGCTCTCGACGGGCGCGGCGAACGACACCTGCTCGCCGGCGATGTCTCTTGACAGGCTCAGACCCCCACTGAGTTCATCCGAGTAGGTGTAGCGATAGGCCAGGCTGAGCAGCACGCCACTGCTGTCCCGCTGCTTGAGCACATTGAAGCGCGAATTCGAATAGCCGATCTGGCCAATCAGGGAGCTCTGACCGGTGGGCTGGTAATTGACCCGCATCACCATCTGGTTGGCCACGAAGGAATTGTCATACACGCCGGGCAAGGGATTGCCCGAGGCGTCGGTACGCTGGAAGTTCGGAAAATCCACATTGCGGCGACGCAGGAAAAAATCCGCGTTGATGCCCGAGCCCGGGTCGTAGCGCCCCCCCAATTCGACCGAACGCTGATTGCTGTCGCTCACCTGCAGGCTGGTGGCGGAATTGCTCCGGCGCGACATGTCGAAGGCCGTAAAAACAGACCAGCTCGGCGTGAACTTGTAACCCAGCTTGGTGTTGAACCCAATGGTGCGACCGACGTTGCTGGCCAGGCCGAAGGCGTCGCGCAGGTCGGTGGTGATGGCACTGGTGCTCACCCCAGCCGAGGCATACCAGGCACGATCCAGGTCCCCTTGCCAACTGGCGCCGAGGCCGTAATTGGTCCGGTTATACAAGCTGAAATTGCTGTAACGGCGATATTCCAGGTTGGCGTTCAGGGCGACCGACTGGGTCCCGATGTTGTTGGCATAGTTCACGCCGCCATAGGTGCGGCTGAACCAGTCGCCCCGCGAATTGCCAGCGAACTGGCTGGGCATGGGCAGGCCATCGGACAGTCGCAGCACATTGCTGTCGTACGAGAAACTTTGGCCAAAATTCAGATTCAGCGGCCTTACCGCCTGCTGCACCAGTGGCTGATTCGTCTGCTGCGCATGTGCAGGCAGGGCCACCATCAGGCTGCCCAGCAGGAGGGCGGAAATTCGGAAGGACTGGGTTTTCATGACCACCTCGGGACTCGGAAAACAGTTACGGGGACGCATGCTCAGTACGCGTTCGGATCGCGGAAAACCACCAGAACGGTCTTGAAGAGAATCGACAAATCAAGCCTCAAAGACCAGTTTCTGAGGTAGTACATGTCGTAGTCGACACGCTTTTGCATCTTCTCGATGGTATCGGTCTCGCCGCGCGCGCCATTGACCTGGGCCAGGCCCGTGATCCCCGGCTTGACCTTGTGGCGGATCATGTAGCCCGAAATCACCTTCCGATACAACTCGTTATGGCTGACCGCATGCGGCCTGGGGCCCACCAGGCTCATCGAGCCCTGCAGCACATTGAAAAGTTGCGGCAATTCATCCAGCGAGGTCCGGCGCAGAATACGACCCACACGGGTCACTCGCGGATCATCCTTGGTCGCCTGCTGGATCACCGCGTCATCCGCATGCAGGCGCATCGAGCGAAACTTGAGTACCGAGATCTCGCGACCATCCAGCCCATAGCGCTTCTGGCGATAGAACACCGGCCCCGGCGAGCTCCCCTTGACCGCCAGGGCAATGGCCAGCAGCACAGGGGAGAGCAGCACCAGGACCAGCGCACTAATCGACACATCGAACCAGCGCTTGACCGTGCCAGTGGTGCCATGGAAAGGGGATTCGCAGATCGCCAGCACCGGAATGCCGCCGACTGTATCCATGCGCGCCTGGATCAGGTCGAACATGAACACGTCCGGCACGAAATAGATCGAGGCGGTGGTGTCGCGCACCGTATTGAGCAGTTGCAGGATGCGTGGCTGCGAGGCCATTGGCAGGCAGATGTACACCACCCCGATGCGATGCTCGCGCAGGTACTGGCCCAGGTCGTCGAGCCGGCCGGCCACCGGAATGCCTTCGGTATCCGGCAGGCGCGAGGCCGCCCGGTCATCGAAATAGGCCACCACACGGGTGCCGCTCAGGGGATCGAGATTGAAGGACTTCACGATCCGTGAGCCGGTCTCGTTGATGCCCACCACCACCGCCGAAGTGACATTCTTGAAGCGGAACACGCGCGGCGCGATGTAGGGCGAGAGCAGATGCAGGGCGTAGACCAGGCAGGGCGTCACCAGCACCCAGGCCAGAATGGCATCGAGATTGAGCAGGTTGCCCGCCCTGAGCGCCCAGCCCAGAAAGCCCAGGATGGCCACCACCAATCCCCAGTTGGCCAGGATCTCGGCAAACAGGCCCACCTGCCGGTAGCGGAAAGGAATGGTCCCCGGGTAAGTCAGCGAGAAGGTCAGGATCGCCAGGATGATCAGCGGTGCGCTGAACGGTTCGCCATACAGGAACCAGACCCCGAACAACGCGAACTGCGTGGTCAGGGGATCGGTCAGCCGCTTGAGCAGGTTGATGAAACTGCGATCGCCCTGCGAAAAATGAACCTCTGCAGCCCCTGGCCGCCCGGATGAATCCATTACTTGAGGCCCTTGATGCCCTTGTCAATCACGTCCTTGCTGCTGTCCTTGGCTGCGCCACTGGGCGCCGGCTGTGCCGGTGCGGGGGGCTTCTGACCCTCTGCGAACTCGCCCATATAGGTGACCTTGGCCGCCTCGCGGATGCGCTTGACCTCGCTTTGCACGGTTTCGGCACGGGCCTTGTTCAGCAGATAGCGCTCGATGGCGGGCTTGGCCTTGACTTCATCCAGCGGGACTGCCTTGCGGGCATTGATCTGGGCAATCACGATGGCGGGCTTGCGGCCATAGATGACGATCTCGCCGTCCTTCATCGCCACGATCTTCTTGAGCACTTCGGCAGGAAGATCTTCGGCCGGACGCACGACATTCTGCGACAGGGGCGGGCTGAAGCCCTTCTGCTTGAGCGCCTCGATCACATCAGGAATGGTTCTGGTCGCCAGCAAGGCCTTCTCGAGTTCTGGCCAGTTGGCCGGCACCTGCGGCAGCACCAGCTCCGAAAACTGGAAGATGTTTCGCTCCTTGAACAGTTCCGGGTGTTCCTGATAAAAGCTGTTGACCGCATCCACCGCTGGTGTTGCCACCGAGCCACTGATTCTTTGCAGGTGATTGCGTACCAGGATTTCCTTGCGCGCCGCCTCCAGTTGCTGCTGCACCGAAGGATCGCGATCCACCTTTTTCTTGATCGCGTCCTGAACCAGCGCCTCCTGCTCGATCAGACGATCGAGCCCCGCCTTGCGCAATTTGGGCATTTGCTCGGCCGGCACGTTCTGGTAGGACTGCAAGGCGTAGTTCAACTGATGCACGGACAACTCGGCGTCATTGACCTTGGCGACGACCTGGGTTGGCTTGTCCGCCCCGCTCTTGTTGCCACAGGCCACCAGCACGGCGGTCAGCGACATGATCGCAAGGACAGTGCAAGAACGATAAAGAGGACGGATGCTGCGAGGCATGGGGGTTCCAGAGAAGAAAACACTCAGCGGAAATGATAGGCAAGCCGAACCCTGACGATCGTGAAAATCATCACAACCACAGGTCACCAGAATTCATATTTGCCAGTGTACAAGACATAAGTCGCGAGACAGGCATTGGTCAGCGCGTGGGCCAGGATCGCCATCCACAGGCTGCCGGTACGACGGTACA